>NZ_JBGLQV010000002.1:0-668225 GCF_041402525.1 Aeromonas sp. S18(2024)
CACCCGCGGTGATGTTGCCCTGGGTTTTACCTTCGATGCTGATATAACATGGAGTTGGCATGGATATGCTCCTGATAGATTAGTGAAATGAGATAGCACTCGAGCGAATCTGTTAGCAGCGTCCATGCCATCTATAAATTTCATTACCTATCAATCAGTTATCAATGATTCGCGCTAAGCACCATGCAACAACAAGCAATTTTTTGCTTTATCTCACTCAATACATCGTCAATCGTTGCCCATCCAGTTTTTAAATCTGGTAAATACGCAATACATTGCGCAGTTCAGAACGATTCACTGCAATGGCGACAATTTAGCCACTCGCAATATTGCACCGGCACAGGTGCACGCTTTCCGCGTTGATGCCAGCAGCCCAAATCACCATGATGCGAGTGTCCTCCTCACACCTCAGAACAATCGTGGTGCTGTCACCGTCATAGATACACGAGGGTCAATGAACTGCTTCCGTGACTTTTCCTGCGCTCCCAGAGACCCCCACTGATGAAAAACAACCGTCACCGAATGACGCCTGTTTTTCCAGCCCAACTGTGAAGTGCATCCGATGAGTCATAGAAAATTGCGTTACGCAAGGGATAGGTCGAGAGGATGCCTACAGCTAGTTACAAAAGCGGGCATGTAGACAACATGAGCCAATCGCAGGAAGCGGGACTATGGGTAGCAAACGCTCACAAGCGCCCGGCGGGATTGGCATGCAACGACCGATACAGGAAGAAAGACCAAGACAATCAAATAAAAAAGCCCACTCCTTAAAGAGATCGGGCTTGGAATGTGGCGGAGACATTTCACCAAGCAAGCTCTTGCGCACGCTACCTGGCAATCCCTTCGCGCTTCTCCACCAGAAAGTCCATCAGCGCCCGGATCTTGGCCGGCATCTGGGCCCGCGAGGGCACATAGAGATAAAACCCCGGGAAGGGGGGGCACCAGGGGGCGAGCACCCGCACCAGTGATCCGTCACTCAGGTGCTGGCGCACCCGCAGATCCAGGTGTTTGACCAACCCCACCCCCTGCAGGGCCGCCTGCAGCATGCTGTCGTCGTCGTTGAACACGGCGTTGCCCTTGGGATCGACGATCTGGGTGTGCTGCTCCTCATCGGGGGAGGTAAACGACCAGCGGTCGATGGTATTGCTGGAGGTGAAGCGGTAGGCCAGGCAGTTGTGCCGGGTGAGATCCCCCGGGGTCTGCGGCGTGCCATGCTGCCTGAAATAGTCGGGTGAGCCGACGATGGCCATGGTCAGAGGGGGGGTGATAGGCACCGCCACCACGTGTTCATCCAGGCTCTCCCCCAGGCGAATGCCGGCATCCATCCCGTCGGCGATGATGTTGGAAAACCCGTCCGCCATCACCAGCTCCAGCCGCAGTTTGGGATGGCGCGCCAGAAACTCCCCCATGTGCGGCTCGATCAGCAACCTGGCGGCGATGCGCGAGCTGTTGATGCGAATAAGGCCCGAGGGCTCAAGGTGGGAGTCATTGAGCTCGCTCACCACCCGCTCGATGGCCGTGAGGGAGGGTTGCAGCACGTCCAGCAGGCGCCGTCCCTCCTCGGTCAGCGACATGTCGCGGGTGGTGCGGTTGAGCAGCCGCACCTGCAGCTGCTGCTCCAGCCCCTTCAGGTGCTGGGAGAGGGCGGCGCGGGTCACCCCCATCTCGGTGGCGGCCTTGGTAAAGCTGCGGTGGCGGGCGATGTGGGCAAACCACGTCAGTGACGCGACGAGTGAAGGTTCTATGGGCATTTGTTTAGCCTGGCTAATCAGTCATGTCTGGATAGGTGCGTATATCTAGCTCAATAGACTTACTACTATTAGCTCGAACTCGCGTCAAGCATGACGACCCTGAACCTAACGGAGAGCCCGACCATGTCCCATGTCACCTTCCCCAATCGCAACGGCCAAGGCATCACTATGGCCGCCATCGTTCACTTCCCGCCGCACTTCGATGAGCGCAAGCAGTACCCGGCGGTCGTGGTTTCCCACCCCGGCGGCGGGGTGAAGGAGCAGACTGCGGGCCTGTACGCCAGCAAGCTGGCCGAGCAGGGCCTCGTTGCCATCGCCTTTGACCGCTCCTATCAGGGCGAGAGCTCGGGCGAGCCGCGCCAGCTGGAGAATCCCCACGTCAGCACCGAGGACGTCAGCGCCGTGGTGGACTACCTGACCACGCTGCCCTATGTCGATGAGAACCGGATCGGGGCCATGGGCATCTGCGCCGGTGCCGGCTACAGCGCCAATGCCGCCATCCAGGATCGCCGCATCAAGGCGCTCGGCATGGTCAGCGCGGTCAACATCGGCCAGATGTTCCGCAATGGCTGGGACAACAGCGTCAAGGATGCCGATGCCATGGGGTATTTGGACTTCGGCTCCCAGGCGCGCACCACGGATGCGGCAGGCAGCGGCTACGCCACCATCCCCTTGGCCCCCCTGCGTGAAGAGGATGCCCCCAACGAGGAGCTGCGCGAAGCCTGGGAGTACTACCACACCCCGCGCTGCGAGCACCCCAACGCGCCGGGCTTTGCGCTGACCCGCAACCTGAACCAGATCATCACCTACGACGCCTATCACAAGGCGGAGGCTTTCCTGACCCAGCCGATCCTGGCGGTGGCAGGCAGTGTGGCTGGCAGCAAGTGGATGAGCGATGACCTGCTGGCGCGCGCCGCGAGCACTGACAAGGCCCTGCATGTGGTGGAGGGGGCCAACCACATGTCCCTCTACGATGTGCCCCGCTATGTCGACGAGGCCGTCGCCAAGCTGGCCCCCTTCTTCCTGCGAACCCTGAACTAATCGGCCCGCGAGAGGGGGAGACCCCTCTCGCTTATCGAGGAGCATCATCATGAGCCATGTATTGAACCTGACCTATCAGAACCTGGGCTGGCAGACGGCGGCCGATCTCTACCTGCCGCCCGATTTCGACGAGCAAAAACGCTACCCGGCCATCGTCAGCACTCACCCCATCGGCAGTTGCAAGGAGCAGACCGCCGGCAATGTCTACGCCAAGGGGCTGGCTGCGGCGGGGTTCGTGGTGCTGGTGCCCGACGCCAGCTTCCAGGGCGCCAGCGGCGGTGAGCCGCGCTTTATCGAGGATCCGGCCATTCGGGTCTCCGACATCCGCTTCGCGGTGGACTACCTGCAATCCCTCTCTTATGTGGACAGCGATCGCATCGGCGCCATCGGCGTGTGCGGCGGCGGCGCCTACACCATCCATGCGGGCATCACGGATCACCGCCTCAAGGCGCTGGCCTCCATCACCGGGGTCAACTATGGCCGCCTGATCCGTGAAGGCTTCGCCCAGTTCAAACCTCTTGAGCTGGCCCAGAGCATAGCCCGGATGCGCACGGCGCAGGCACAAGGGATCGCCACAGAGCCCGCCGATCTGCTGCCGGCGTCCGTGGCGGCGGCCACCGCGGCAGGCATCACCGACATCGACGTACTGGAGGCCACCGAGTACTACAAGACGGCGCGCGGTCAGCAGCCCCATGGCGCGACCCGCCAGCTGATGTCCTTCACCGGCGCCGCCATGGGGTGGGATGCCTTCCTCCATGCCGAGGTGCTGCTGACCCAGCCGCTGATGGTGGTGATCGGCGACAAGGCGGGGGGCTTTGGGGCCTATCGGGATGGTTGGGAGATCTACGGCCGCGCCGCCTCCACCGACAAGCACATTGTCGTGGCCGAAGGCTGGTCCCATTACGACCTCTACGACAAAGCCGAGCCGGTGGCCATCGCCATGGCAAGCCTCGTGCCCTTCTTCCAGCGCACCCTGTGATCCCGCGGTGGGGGCATCCCCACCCATTCAAGCGACAAGGTAAACCGATATGCGAAACGTACTGATCCTCGGCGCCAGCGGCCAGATAGCCAGGTGGGTGGTCAAGGGGCTCGCCGGGCAGGGCGACATCCGCCAGACCCTGCTGCTGCGCGATCCCAAAAAATTGAGCGGCCGTGAGCCGGCCAACGCCAGGGTGGTGATCGGCAGCGTGCTGGACAAGCCGCTGCTCAAGGAGGCGATGGCAGGACAAGAGATCGTCTACGCCAACCTCAGTGGCGACAACCTGGACAAGCAGGCCCAGGCGGTCATCGCCGCCATGCGGGCCGCCGGGGTGAAGCGCCTGGTCTTCGTGCTGTCGCTTGGGATCTACGACGAGGTGCCCGGCAAGTTCGGCGAGTGGAATCGTGGCATCATCGGCGAGGAGCTTAAACCCTACCGACGCGCGGCGGACGCCATCGAGGCATCGGGGCTGGATTACACCATCTTGCGCCCGGCCTGGTTGACCGATGAGGATGAAGTGGATTACGCACTGACCGCCAAGGGCCAGCCCTTCCAGGGCACAGTGGTGTCGCGCAGGAGCGTGGGGGATCTCATCACCCGGATCCTGGTCTCGCCCGAACTGCATCTGGGGGAGAACCTTGGCATCCACCAACCCGGCAGCGAGGGCGACAAGCCGTACTTTATGTGAGGTCAAGGATGATGAACTGGGCCTTTATCGCCCTTGGCACGCTGGCCGCCGCCGTGGTAGTCGTGTTGCTGGCGGTCTCCTTTATCGAGCGTCGGCAGGCTTATGAGCTGGCCGGGGTGGAGGCAGATAGCCCGCAGGTGGCGAGCCCCCGCACGGCGGTGGTCTATTTCTCCCGCTCGGGCAATACGGCGCTGGCCGCCCGCCACCTGGCAAATCGGCTCGGGGCCCGGCTCTTTGCGCTGGATGCCCCCGCCTATCGGCTCGGCCCCGGGGGATTGGTGCAGGCCCTCGGCGATGCGAACGCATTGAAGCATGCACCAGAGGCACTGCCCGATATCGTGCCGCGCACCCTCGATCTGACTCCGTTCGATACTGTGTGGCTCGGCTCCCCGGTCTGGCTCTACAGCCCGGCGCCGCCTATCTGGGCCTTCGTCGAGCACAACCGTTTCGATGGCAAGGATGTGGTGCTGTTCAACACCTACAACAGCCACCTCGGTGAAGAGCACATCGAGGCACTCAAGGCCAAGGTGATGGCCCGTGGCGCCAAATCCTTCGCCCATCGACATGTGCTGCGGGGGCGAATGACCCGCCAGCTGACACCCGATCAGATGGTGGCGGCAATCGACGACTGGCTGCCCAAACCTTAAGCGCTCGGGAATCCTCCCTTCTCAGGGAAAAAACGACCAGGAGCCGGGAGGGGCAAGCGCCCAATGAAAAAGCCCACGCATTGGCGTGGGCTTGAGATGTGGCGGAGAGACAGGGATTCGAACCCTGGGTGGTATTGCTACCACAATTGATTTCGAGTCAATCCCGTTCGGCCACTCCGGCATCTCTCCGTGAGGAGAGTTTTTACCCAAGGTGCCCGGAGAATGCAATAAAAATATCTTTAATATCAAACGACTGAACATAAAAGGAGCGCCAGGCTTCCTCTCGGAGTGTTCCGGACGAAAACCCATTTTGTCTTCATATTGCCGGCAACATGACAGAAATGACCGCGTTCAGGCCGGTTACGCCCCCTCTGCAGCATGGAACCCGGTAGGCAGACTGGAAATCCTCGGCCGATTCAGGAACAATCGGCGTCCCTCCTTGGCGAAATGACGACATGTCCGCCCCGATATAAAGATGTGAATTGATGGAAAGCCTCATGCCGATAAAATCTGCTCTCTCCTTCCTGCTGACCATGACCATGCTCTGCACCACTCAGGTGTTGGCCCAGACCTACCCTCTCCCGCCCGCCAACAGCCGTCTCATCGGCGAGCTGGAGGACTACATAGTCCAACCCAACGATCATCTGGAACTGGTCGGGAAAAATACCCACACCGGTTTTTTGGCACTGCTTGAGGCCAACCCGGGTGTTGATCCCTATCTGCCCACCCCGGGCACCCGGCTGACCCTGCCCACCCAGATGCTGCTGCCCGATGTGCCCCGGGAGGGCATAGTCATCAACCTGCCCGAGCTGCGTCTCTACTACTTCCCCAAGGGGAAGGACGAGGTGATCGTGCTGCCCATCGGGATTGGCGATGTCGGCCGTGAAACCCCGGAGATGACCACCACCATCATAGAGAAAAAGCCGAACCCGACCTGGGTGCCCGGCCCCATGGTGCGCAAGTCCTGGCTGGAACAAAAAGGGATCTCCCTGCCGGCGGTCGTTCCCCCCGGTCCTGAAAACCCCCTTGGCAAATTTGCCATGCGGCTGGGCTATGGCAACCGGGATTATCTGATCCACGGCACCAACAAGGAGTTTGGCGTCGGTTTGCGGGTCAGCGCCGGCTGCATCCGTCTGCGTCCGGATGACATAGAGTCGCTGTTCAAGATAGTGCCCGTCGGCACACCGGTACGGGTCATCAACCAGCCGGTCAAGGTCGCCATCGAACCCGATGGCCGGCGCTGGCTGGAGGTGCATTCGCCCCTGTCCCGTACCGAGGAAGAACTCGAAAATGGCGCCCCTCTGGTTCTGTCACCGGCCATCGAGCAATTTATCAGCGCGCCCGAGGTTACTCAGGCCGATGTCACCGCCGCACTGGACAGCAAGAACGGGCTGCCCCGCCCCATCAGCGGCTAAGTACCGGAGTCATCATCGCTCATGAGATACCTGCTCCTCCTGTTCATGCTGGCAAGCCCTCCCTCATGGGCCAAGGACATTCTCTGGATGCGCAACGGCGATCGCCTGACCGGAACCATAGAGGAGATCACCGATGAGTCGGTGCGCATCGCCCTGCCCTATAGCCAGGCCGTGACGATCAAACGGGAAGCAGTCAAACGCTGGCGGCTGGAGAAGCAGGACAAACCCAGAGCCACGGCCAAGGGGGGCATACCGCTGTTTCAGGGGGACGAGGATGAGCGCAATGCCTGGCTCTGGACCGGTAATGGCGATCTCAATATCAAGCTCAAGGAGAACGAGACCCGCACCAACGACATCAACATCAAGGGCAAGACGGAGGTTGCCAACCTCGACTGGCGTTACAGCCTGTCAGGGGAGTACAACTACGAAACCGCCAATGGCGAGACCAACAGCCACGACTATAAACTCAACCCGACCCTGGATTTTTTCTTCAACAATCACTGGTTTGTCCGCAACTCCCTCAATGCCGAGTACGACATGCTGGATGAGAACTACCTCCAATTGGACTTCAGCTCGGGTCCCGGTTACCGCTTCTGGAACGACAAGCGCAGGCGGCTCGAACTGATTGCCCAAGCGGGCATACAACGCACCTATTTTCGCGACGGCAGCTGGACAGGCCTGCGCCTGTTTGATTCCCGCATCATCAGCTACCCCATCGGTAGCCTGGGCTGGGATTACCGTCAGCCATTCTCGCTCTGGCAACAGCAGTTAGAACTGTTCAGCAAGGGGACTTATTTGAAATATCTGTCACAGCCGTCCCCCTATGTCACCCTGGAGCAGGATATCAATGGCAGCATAGGACTGCGTTACTACCTCAACGACAATATCCGCCTCTCCTGGTCGAGTGAGCTCGACTGGCAGGATGGGGAGATCCGGTATGAGGGGGTAGAGCAGAGCCTCAAGGAGAGCGAGATCCGCCATCTGATCAGCCTGGGTGCCAGTTTCTAGGCAAGCGACTGTCAAATACAGCCATATAAAGAAGGGGAGCCGTGATGGCTCCCCTTTACTATTGCATGACCCGGGTTCAAATCAGACCCCAGGCGGCAATCTGGTAGATCCACACCATGGCCAGAACAGTGCCAACCAACCCCATGATGACGCCGATCCGCACCATCTGGTGGCTCTCCACCAGACCGGTTGCGTGGGCCAGCGCATTGGGTGGCGTACTGATCGGCAAGGACATGCCAAGGGATACTGAAATGGTAACCGCCAGGATCAGAGTGTGGCTGCCACCCCACTCGGCCAATCCCGGCATGCTGACGGCCAGGGCCGCCACCAGCGGCAACAGCAGGTTGGCCGTCGCCGTATTGGACATGAAGTTGGCCATCACTACCGCCAGCAGACAGGCGCCTACCAGCACCACCAGAGTAGAGTATTCATGGAACGGGATATGGGTGATCAGCCGCTCCGCCAGTCCGGAATCCTCCAGCGCCAGACCCAGCGCGATACCGCCCGATACCAGCCACAACACGTCAAGAGAGATCCTGTGCAAATCCTCCTTGGTGATAATGCCCGTGATGAGGAATACCGCCACCGGGATCATGGCGACCACATAGGAACTCATGCCGTGCAGGTCACCCATCAGCCACAGCACTATGGTCAGGATAAAAGTGAGGTAAACCACCCAGGCCCGGGGCGTTTGCATGAAGCGCCCCTCAATCTTGAGATCCATCTGCTTGAGCTGGCTGGGATAGAAACGCCCAAGCAGGAACCAGCCGAGCAGCAGCAACAGCACCACGAAGGGCACTGCAAATCCCATCCACTGACCAAAGGAGATGGCATGCTCACCGGTCAGGTACTTGAGAGCCACGGCGTTAGGGGGCGTGCCAATTGGTGTGCCTATCCCCCCCAGGTTGGCCGCCAGGGGAATCGCCAGCACAAACCCGATCTTGGCGGGATCCTTGTCGGGAAACACCGCCAATACCGGCGCCAGGATCGCCAGCATCATGGCCGTGGTCGCGGTATTACTCATGAACATGGAGAAGGTCGCGGTGATCAGCATGAGACCCAGCATGACGACACGCGGATTGCGCCCGAAGGGGCGCAGCAGCACCCGGGCCAGGTTCACGTCCAGATGATATTTGGTCGCGGCAATGGCCAGAAAGAAGCCACCGAGAAACAGCATGATGACCGGGGAGGCAAAGGTGGCCATGATCTCGGTCGAGGTCAGCAAGGTGCCAAAGCCGGTCTCGCCCTTGTCGGCCGTCATGAACCAGAGCCCCTTGTCAGAGAGCAGCAGCAGCTCCAGCACTATGATCAGGACCGAGGTGGCGAAGATGGGGATGGGCTCGAGGATCCAGCACAGTGCGGCCAGCACGAAGATGGCGACAACCCGCTGCTCCACCACTGTGATCCCCTCCAACGGGATCCAATGGGTCGGGATCAGCAGGATAAACAGGCTGAGCAGCACAGGCAGAATAATCTTGTGATTAATTGGCACTATTTTCTCCAGGATAGGGAGCAAGGATTCAATGGTGGCATAAAATGCTATCTCATCAGTTCGCCGTCTTATCAAAATGAGAGCTGGCTAACTGCGACGACACCGGTTTTGTGAGTCATATCAAGCTGTTCATGACACTGGCTGTCATGGGCAGACCACCCTCTCTTCGCTGGATACAAAAACGGACCCGACAAAGCGGGCCCGTTCAACGATTCACTGCGAAGACGTGATTAAAAATAGATGCGGGTCACCGACTCGATGACGCAGCCGGGACGGCGGATCCCTTCGATCTCCACCTTGATCTCCTTGAGCAGCTCCAACCCACCCTTGATGGGGGTGACGCGGGCCAGTTTGGTGCGCGCGCGAATATTGCTCTCCACCTTGATGGGATAGGGGAAACGCACCTGGTCGAGACCAAAGTTCACCACCATGCGAGCGGTGGGAAACTCGGGAGTGCTCTCGTCAACCGAACCGGTCAACTGCGGCAGCAACGCCAGGGTCAGGAAGCCGTGAGCGATGGTGGTCTTGAAGGGCGACTCGGCGGCGGCACGCTCGGGATTGGTGTGGATCCACTGGTGATCCCCCGTCACCGCAGCAAACTGATCGATCATCTGCTGGCTGACATGGAGCCATTCACCGACGTGAGTCTCTTCACCGATACGGCCCTGCAACTCGGCATAGAGTGCGGCAGCGGCCTCGTCCAGCTCGATGGCCGGCTCCTGCACCATGGCAGGCTGGCCATTGGCAACCTGGGCGACGGCGACGGACTCTTGCTGCTGACCGTGCTGGGTTTCACCGTGAGGGTCGAGCACGCGCCCCAGCAAAGGATGCAGGTGTGCCTTTTGCTGAAACTCACGCCAGTAGTCGCGGATCGCCGGAGAGAGCCAATCCTTGAGCTCAAAGGGGTGCTGCGCCAAAATTTCGCGCTTGTGCTTCAGAAAATCGACAACTTTCATCTACCGATCCCTATTCGATTCAATGCCTATAAGAGGTCTAACCAGTCCTATTTTATTAAAGTTACAGGTGAAAGTGCAAAAAAATCTCGGCGTACAACTGTACCAAGGCGAAAGTGACTACTTACAGGCCCTAAATAAAGATAATCTGCCAAGCTGGGTTCGGATGGCAAAACGCCTTGATTTAGCTAAAAAACAACCAAAAAAGTCATCAAAAAAGGCCCTGCCGGGCCTTGTGAAAAACAACTCATCGGGTTCTGGACCACCAGGCTGTTCGAGCGGCCTTGTCGAGGAACGTCCAGGCCAATACCCGGCTGATCTTGTTCCCCTGTGCCATGTCGATGACCCGCACGTCGACGGCGCCGACCCGCCCCAACGCTTTTTTCGCCGCAGGCAGGTTCTCTTTCTTCGAAACCAGGGAGCTGAACCAGAGGCACTGGCCGGCAAACTCCCTGCTTTGACCAATCATGTTGGCCAGAAAGGCCGCCTCGCCTCCCTCGCACCAGAGCTCGGCCTTCTGACCGCCGAAATTGAGCACCGGCTTGCCCGCCTCTCCTTTGCCCAGATTGCGCAGCTTGCGCTCGGTTCCCTTGCTCGCCTCCTCCAGCGAGGCGTGAAACGGCGGGTTGCAAAGGGTCAGCGAAAACGGCTCCCTGGGCCCAATGATGCCGCGAAAAACCTGCCTGGCATTGGTCTGCAGGCGACATTCTATCTGTTTGCCGAGGCCATTGCTGGCGGCCAGCAGGGTCGCTGCCTTGACCGATACGGGATCGATATCCGCCCCCACGAAGCGCCAGCCATACTCTCGAGCCCCCAACAGTGGATAGATGCAGTTCGCACCGACCCCGATATCCAGCACCCGTACCTGTTTGCCGGTGGGCACCTCCCCTGCGCTCTCGGCCAGAAGATCCGCCACTCGATGCAGATAGTCGACGCGCCCCGGGATGGGCGGGCAAAGATAACCGGCAGGCAGATCCCAATGAGCAATGCCATAGTGACGTGCCAGCAGCGCCTTGTTCAGCGCCTTGACGGCCACCGGATCGGCAAAGTCGATGGTGCGCTTGCCATAGTCGTTGGTGAACACATGGGCTGCCAACTCGGGAGTCACCAGACAGAGTGCCTCAAGGTCGTAACCCTCCTGATGACGGTTGCGGGGATGGAGTCCGGATTTGCGGTCACTGTGCGATGTCATATTGGGTCTGCCGAGGAAAACGGGGGCCACACTATAGTGACTTGAGGCGGTAAAGTCTAAATGACGGCCATAAAAAACCGGGCTGCGAGAGCCCGGTTCAAGTGAGGTTGGAAAAACAGTCCGTACCGCGAGCCGTTTGTCCAGCCTGACTCAGATATCGATCCGGCGTGCCTGCCAGAACTTGCTGCGCCAGTAAGCACTGTCGAGCTTGGAGCGCGTTACCCCGGCTCGGGTGGAGGCGTGGATGAACTCGCCATTACCCACATAGATGCCGACATGATTGAGGCGACGATTGATCTTGAAGAAAACCAGATCCCCTTCGACCAGATCCTGCTTGGCGACGCGAGCGCCTTCATGAACCTGGGAGCGGGTATCCCGGGGCAATTCGATGCCGATGGCATTGCGGAATACTTCGCGGGTGAACGCCGAGCAATCGATACCACGTTCAGTGGTGCCACCATAACGGTAGGGTGTACCGCGCCACTCTTTGTACACGGTCAGAATTTCGTTCACATCCGGTGTTTGCGACGGTTCCGGTTCGACAACGGGTTCCATCATGGCAACTTCAATCTTGCTCGCGACCTCGGGCTGGGGTGCCGAAGCACAACCCACCATACCGAGCGCGACCAGCAGTAGCATCAGGTGGCGCAATCCTTTATCCCCGTAAAAGCGTAAATCTTGTTAAAATACGGCCCCAAAGGGCAATTCATAAGGCAACAGCACTCGACTATATCCAAGAATTCTATCGAGGCAAGTGAAAATCCCTATCGAGGTCACATTTTTGCAAGTAAATGCGTTGTTTTTCATAATTAATGTGATCATGAACAAACAATATACAATCCCCGAAATTGCCTCGGGCCTCATAGAAAACTGACTTTTATCCCTGTTTCAGCCCCTTTTTAAAGTGAAAAATTATGACCGCCACGGATCTTTTTTTGTTAAGACCGGCAGACATCCATGAAGCCCAGCTCACCCGGCTGACCACCCTGTTATCCGCCGAAGAGAGAGATATCTGGCACTCGATAACGCTGCCGGCGCGGCGCCAGGAGTACCTGGTCAGCCGGGGCCTGTTGCGCCAGCTTCTGGCCGAACGGCTGCAGCAACCGGCCAGTGAATTGCACTTTGGCCAGGGGGAGCATGGCAAGCCACGGCTGCAGGATGATGCCTGGCATTTCAACCTCAGCCACAGCGGTCCCTGGCTGGTGCTGGCCCTGAGCGCGCAGGGGCCGCTCGGGGTCGATCTCGAGCTGGGCATGCGCCGCCGCAGTCCCCTGCCCCTTGCCCGGCGCTTCTATGCCAAGAGCGAATACAGCTGGCTCAGTCAGCTGCCAGACGCTCAGCAAGAGAGTGCCTTTTATCGGCTCTGGTCACGCAAGGAGGCGGTGCTCAAAGCCCATGGTGGCGGCATCGCCGCCGGGCTTGAGAAGATCTGTTTCCTCCCGGAAGAGGGGTGGCGTCTCGACAACCGGCTGGATGACACGCGCTACCAGGTGCAGGACTGGCCATTTGCCAGCGGCTGGTTGAGCATTGCGGCCAGCCATTCCCAGGTTCACTGCTACCGGCTGGATGAACGCTTGAATTGCCATGCTATCAGCCCCATCTTGTTCAACACCCTCTCTGAAGAGTCCAACTCATGATCGTCGACATTACTCCCCAGAATTTTCACGCCGAACTGATCGATGCCTCCATGAAGAAGCCGGTCGTCATCTACTTCCATGCGCCGCAGATGCCGGAATGCCAGGGAATGACCCCGCTGGTCGAATCTCTGGTCGGCCCTGCCAACCCGCAGGTGACCCTGGCCAAGGTGGACATGAACGATCCCCAGCTGCAGCCGCTGGCCAGCCAGCTCGGGCTGCGCGCCCTGCCCGCCCTGGTGCTGTTCCATCAAGGCCGCCCCGACGAACAGGCGATCATCGAAGGCCCGCAGGATGAAGCTACCCTGCGCCAGTTCTTTGCCGCCTTCGCCCCCAAGGAGGAGGAAGAGCTGCTGGCCAAGGCCCAGCAGGCGCTGGCCGACGAGCAGCCCAGCATCGCCTATACCCATCTTGGCAAGGCCCACCAGCTGGCCCCTGAACGTCACGATATCAGCCTGTGGCTCATTCAGGCGGCGCTCGACCTCAATCTGCTGGATGAAGCGCAGGAACGCCTCGGTCAGATCCCCATGGTGGCGCAGGATGCTCACTACCATGCCCTGAGTTCACGGCTTGCCCTAGCACTGCAAGCTGCCGACAGCCCTGAGCTGCGGGCACTGGAGGCGCGCTACGCCGAACATCCGGATGATTTTGCCCTGGCTCAGGATCTGGCGGTGCAATACAACCAGGCGGGACGTCAGGAAGAGGCGCTGGGGCTGCTGTTGAGCATTCTCAAGCGGGATCTGGCGTTTGGCGATGCCAGAAAAACCTATCTCGATATTCTGGCGACCATGGGCAGTACGCCGGCGGCGCAAAACTATCGTCGCAAACTCTACAGCCTGCTCTATTGAGAGACGCGAAATAACGTGTGGAATTACGTGGGGGAGTGCCGGGAAACCGGCATGACCTCATGGGTCAGGAAGTGAACGTCAGGTAAAAAATTGGTGAATTTCAGACATAAAAAAATGGCGCATTGCTGCGCCATTTTTTTGCATGGATTACTTCTTGTAGGAAGTAGCCATGTTGTCGATGCGCTGGTTAGCACGCATAGCTTCTTGCTTGGCTTCAGCAACATCAGCAGCGATCTTGGACTGATCAGCACGAACTGCGCTAACATCTTGAGCCAGCTGGTCAACTTTGTTAGACAGATTCTGAACAGAGGTTTCCAGTTCGCTGGTGTTAGCGCAACCACCCAGCAGAGCGGACAGACCAACAACACCTACCAACAACAATTTTTTCATTTTTAAAGCTCCCTTGAACTCGCCAGACGTTTAGCAAGCGGCGTGATTATGGCACAAAAAAATCATACTTTGCATAGCCCCCGGCACAGATAAATGCATTAAAACCCTCATTTTTTTTCGACCGAGCATTTTTTACCCAGAATCGACCAAAAATGAGTGTCACGTAACCGGGGTACGCACAAAGACTAACCAAAAACTTCCCTTATTACAATTTCGTATGAGCCTCAGGCGGTTTGTTCTGACAACAATTGGCGATATTGCACCAAATCCTCGATGGTCAAGACCGGCATCTGATGCTTGCGACCAAAAGTGACCAGATCCGGCAGCCGCGCCATGGAGCCATCCTCCCGAGTCAACTCACACAATACGCCGAACGGTTTGAGCCCGGCGAGCTGCATCAGATCGACCGTCGCCTCGGTGTGACCACGACGGGTCAAGACCCCGCCGGTGCGGGCCCGCAGCGGGAAAACATGGCCCGGGCGATGCAGATCCCCCGGCTTGGCGCCATCGGCAATGGCGGCGCGGATGGTGGTGATGCGATCGGCGGCGGAAACCCCTGTGGTGACCCCTTGCGCCGCCTCGATGGTGACGGTGAATGCGGTCTGATAGTGGCTGGAGTTGGCCTCCACCATCATGGGCAATTCGAGCTGGCGCACCCGCTCATCGGTCAGGCAGAGGCAAACGATGCCGGAGCACTCGCGGATCATCAGCGCCATCTGTTCGTTGGTCATGGACTGCGCGGCGAAAATGAGGTCGCCCTCGTTCTCCCGATCTTCATCGTCGGCAACCAGAACGCCACGACCGGCACGCAAGGCCTCGAGCGCTGCTTCGACACGGGCAACGGGATCACCGAATTCACTGAGTAGAGACTGATTCATGGTAAAACTCCTAAACAAGACAAGGACCAGAATCAGGGCACGGAAAGGCAGACAGAGATAGGCATGCAGCGGCTGGCCCGCGGGGGGCTTGCCTGCAAAAGTCTGTCTTATCCTCTTTCATCCGGACTGTAACCGTCGGCTCCGGCATCTCACCGGATCTGCTGACCCCGACCCGGTGTCAAACCGGGGTCGGGCGCTCGCGGGCTCCCCGAGTCAATCGGGATACCGCCGGTGGGGAATTTCACCCCGCCCTGAGAATAAGCCCGGACAGCCTAAAGAAAAACGGTTGCAGATACCAGCCCAAATCCCTGTCAACGCGAAAACCGACTATGGAAGGACTCGTCTGTTGCAGACTCAGACCGCCCTGACCCAGAAGACCATGACGAGCCGCCGAATTTCTTTATAGCCTCAATTTGTTTGTGGCATAGTGCCTGAAAAAACGCGCCGCCTGCCCAGCCCGACAGGCGCCAACACCACAAACGGAAAATGACAGAGATGGAAAAGAAAATACTGTTGACGGACTGCCCGGACGCCAAGGGCCTCATCGCCAAGATCACCAACATCTGCTACAAGCATCAGCTCAATATCATCAAGAACGATGAGTTCGTTGACCACGAGAATGGCCGTTTCTTCATGCGCACCGAGCTGGAAGGGCGTTTCAATGACGAGACCCTGCTGGCCGACCTCGATGATGCCCTGCCGCTCGGGGCCCTGCGCCGCCTGGTCAAGGCTGGCAAGAAACGCATCGTCATCCTGGTGACCAAGGAGGCTCACTGCCTCGGCGACATCCTGATGAAGAACTACGCCGGCGCGCTGGACATGGACATAGTCGCTGTCATCGGCAACTACGACACCCTGGCCGAGCTTACCGGCAAGTTCGATATCCCGTTTCATACCGTCAGCCACGACGAGCTGAGCCGCACCGAGCACGAGGAGCAGGTGCGCGCCATCATCGACAGCTATGATCCCGATTACGTGATCCTGGCCAAGTACATGCGGGTACTGACCCCAAGCTTCGTCGCCGCCTACCCGCGCAAACTCATCAACATCCACCACTCCTTCCTGCCCGCCTTCATCGGTGCCCGCCCCTATCGCCAGGCATTCGATCGCGGAGTCAAGCTGATCGGCGCCACCGCCCATTTCGTCACCGACGATCTGGATGAAGGCCCCATTGTCGAGCAGGACGTGATCCACGTGGATCACACCTTCACCGCCGATGACATGGCCAAAGCCGGACGGGATGTGGAAAAGTCGGTACTGAGCCGCGCCTTGGAGCTGGTCTTGCACGAGCGGGTGTTCGTCTACGGCAACAAGACGGTGGTGTTCAAGTAACCCCATCCAATACAACAAAGGCTCCCTTGGGAGCCTTTGTTGTATTACGGCGATGTCAGAGCGGCAGATCGTTGACCGTCACGCCCTCTTTGGTGAGCTTGAGCTCGGCGTTGAGGTGAGGCGGCTGCGCCTTCAGATAACCCATCAGGGTCAGCTGATCGAGCATGGGTGCCAGCTGTGGTACCGCCTTGCCCAGCTTGTCGCCAAGGCTGGCGTGCAGCACCCCGGTCAGCGCCTGCATCCCCTGCTCGCTGTTGAACAGTTGCTCCAGCGAGCTCGGGGCCAGGGTCGCCTCTCCCTTAATGGTGACGGGCTCGCCATTGAGCTTGGCGCCAAGGTCCGTCAGCTCGAGGCTGGCACCACGTTTGAGCATCTTGTCCAGTGCCTGCTGGACCGCCACTTCGTCGATCCCCTGGCCACCGGCCGCCTGCAGCCCCTGGTAGCCCTCCAGATCCAGGCCATTGAGGCTGACTGCCAGCGAGGCGTCGGTCACCGCCAGGGCATCGGACTCGTTCTCCAGATTGAGCTTGGCAATTTTCATCTGATAGGTGCTGGAGAGGGTCTGGGCGTCGTTGCCCTTGATCTGGGTCTGGGTGCTCATCCCCTGCAGGGCAATCCTGGCGCTATCGGGCAATTGCAGCGTCAGCGCCGCTAGGGTCATCTCGCTCTGGGGCGCCAGCAGGATGCCGCTGATCTCGGCCAGATCGGCACTCCCCTTCATGTCTGCCAACACCAGATCGAGCTTGTTCTGCTCTTCATGCACCGTCATCCCCTGCCAGCTCATGGTGATATGGCCGTTGCCGTCCAAATCCCCATGATACTCGCCATTGAGCGGCAGGAAGCTGAATTCATCCAGCCCCTGTTTGACCTTGAACTCGTTAGCCCAGAAACGGCTGCTGTTGCTCATGGTCCAGAGGCTGCTCAACGACTCCATGCCGAACTGCCACTGCTCCATTTTGAGAGCGCTGAATACAGGGGCCAGCGACCCCTGCCGGGTATCGAGCAAGGCATGGCTCTTGATATAGAGCGGCAGGATGCGGCTGTTGACCGTAAATTGCAGCTCCAGCGGCTGATCGCCCCCCATGCCACCGTCAAACGCCGCCATCTCCTGGGGCGAGATCACCAGCTTGAGCACGCCGTCCCGGGTGAACAGATTGCTGCTACCAGGCACCCAGGCCAGATCGAGGCCACTGTCATGCTTGACCTTGGCAATCTGCTCCGTCATGAGGCGATCGAAGCTGTTGCCGGTATACCAGCACGCCGCCAAACCACCACCTACCAGTGCCGCGCCGACGGCCAGGGCCACTATTTTTTTCATATGTTGATGAGTCTCCAGGGATTGTCACTGCACTCTACGGGGCCAGCTCCCGACCAGGCAAGCCCAATGAACGGAAATCCCGTGCCAGAGCTCGTCATGCTGGTCACAGCAGGGGACTGAAAAGATAGAAGATATTCTCCATCACCTTCTTGTACCAGGGGCGAGCATGCCACTGGGCCAGGGTCATGGGGGTGGCTTCCACCATATACCCCTGCACCAGCTGGTTCATCTGGGCGACAAAGGCCGGATTGTCCACCAGCAGGGTCACCTCGAAGTTGAGCCAGAGGCTGCGGCGATCCAGGTTGACCGTGCCCACCAGCGCGAAGTCATCGTCCACCAGCACACTCTTGGTGTGGAGCAGGCCGGCATCGTAGCGATAGATCTCCACCCCCGCCTCCAGCAGCTCCTCCATAAAGGCATTGCAGGCGTAGTTGGCCATGATGGAGTCGTTGCGCGCCGGCAGCACCAGTTGCACCTGCACGCCACGGGCTGCCGCCGAGCTGAGGGCCGCAGCCAGGGGATCGTCCGGTACGAAATAGGGGGTGGTGAGCACCAGGTGACTATGAGCCTGGTAGATGGCCAGCAGCAGGCTCTGCTGGATGCAGTCTCCCCCGACGAAGGGGCCGGAGGGGATCAGCTGGGCGCGATAATCGGTCTGGGGCCAGGCTTCGGGTTCGTGCTGCAGGCTATCGAGCAGGCGTTCGCCGGTCTCCATCTCCCAGTCCCAGACGAAGATGGACCACATCAGGGGCACCATGGGTCCCTGCACCCGGATCATGATGTCGACCCACTGGCCGACCCCGGCATCCTGCTTGAAGAAACGGGGATCCACCATGTTCATGGAGCCGGTGTAGCCAACCCTGTCGTCGATCACCACCAGCTTGCGGTGCATCCGCAGATCCTGGCGCTGGAACGGAATGCGCCAGGCACCGACGGGCAACACCTCCACCAGCTTGACCCCCGCCTTGCGCAGCTTCTTGGGCCAGGGGGAGCGGAAAAACTGCGAGCTGCCCACCGAGTCGAGCAGCAAACGACAATCCACACCGCGCTGTGCCACTTCCATCAGGGCCTCGCACACCATGTCAGCATCGCCACCAGGGTGCCAGATATAGAACTCCAGATAGCAGGAGAGCGTAGAGCGGCGGATATCCTGGGCGATCTCCCGCAGGATCCAGTCCGGTTTGTTGAGCAAGGTCATGCGGTTGCCGGAGAGCATAGGCATGGCCAGGCGGCCCTGGATCAGATCATGAAGCGGCTGGGCCTTGGCCCCCACCTCGCAGCAGTGCTGGGGAAACAGACGGGCCAGCTGACGGATCCAGATGGCATAAGGGCGGTACATGGCCTGAGCACGCTCGGCGCGGCGACGGCCGAGCCGGATCTCGCCAAACAGGACGTAGAACCCCACCCCGGCAAACGGGATGGCATAAATGAGGGCCAGCCAGGCCAGCGACACCCCGATGGGACGACGCTTCATCACCACCCTAAGCGACACACCGGCCACGATGACGGTGTGAAATAACAGCAGCAGCCAACCCAGAAAACGGGAAAACAGCAGTTGGAGATCGTGTTCCAGACCGTTAAACAACGGGAACTCCTCTTCTAATCGACAAACAGAACGGTGGGCAGACCCCATCAGGCCAGAATGGTATGCTGTAGGGCACATCCATTCAATCAGGTCTCATCCATGATCCTGCAATCTATGCTGCTCAGCCTGGCCATGCTAGGTCAAGGCTCATATGACATCAATGAACAACAGATAAACCAGTACCTGCAATCCCAGGTCAAGGTCGACAAACAACTGGAACTGCCCGGCATCATCAAGGCCCATGTACTGCTGGAGCAGAGCGACGTCCAGATCGGTCGCCAGCAGCCGGATACCGCCCGTGTCTATGGCAAGGGGAAGCTGAAAATAGCGCTGCCGGACAACACCGAATATGACGCCAGCCTGCAGATGACCTACGAGGCGAGGCCCCGCTACGACAAGAGCCAGAGTGCCCTGTTTCTCGACAATATGAAGCTGGTGGAGTACAAGCTGGAGCCGGAAGCCGCCCAGCAAAAATTCGGACTCATGCTCGGCATGCTGCTGCAGAGCATGGAAAAACGCCTGGAGACCCAGCCCGTCTATCGGCTTGACGACAAGGATCCGCAGCAGGCCTGGCTCAAGGAGAACCTGCTGGGGGTGGAGCTGTCACCGGGCAAAATCCACTTGCTGACTAATCCCCGCTAACCAGCCCATCTCTGCTGGTGCGCTCTGTCGCACCAGCAACTCCACCTGATAACCCTGCTGCAACTGCCGCTCATAGAGGGAGTGAAGGGCGCCTCTCAGACGATCGAGCCGCATATCGACAAAGCCGGCCTTGAGGTAAAAGGGTTTCTCGAAGGGCAGTGCCTGGCACACCACCGGCTTGTCAGCCAGGCCGTCGCAGGCATACTGCAGCAGCCGCGAGCCCAGCCCCAGAGACTGGTAATGAGGCAGCAAGCGAAACCCGCACAGGTGATAGAACTCGTCTTCGTCCCGCAACCTGACCGCTCCTACCAGCCAGTGGGCATCACGCACGACAAAGATCCGCTCGGCCAGATCTGGCACATAGTGGGAGAAGGTCGTTTCGTAATAATCCCTGATAAGAGAGAGGTCGGCGTCGCAGTACTCTTCGAAGGTAAGCTCCATTGCCGGCGTGCGAGTCACAAACAAATCCTTTGCTAATCAATTGGTAATGTCAGATATTGTGGACTAATCCGACCAGATTGACCCAGCAAGATAGCACGCCTGCCCGCGACAAAAAAGCGTCGGCGCGGGCAAAGCCGCACCTCTGCCCCATCCGGTGTCACAGGCTGTGACCCGCCTCACCCAATCGGCCCCAGCCTGCCGTTCAGCGCTTGTCCCGATCTGGCCATGATGCTTTACTCAAGCAGTTGTACACGACAAGGAGCACGCACTTGAAAGCATGGATGCTGGCGAGCCATCTACTGTTGATCCCCATCCCGGGCTGGAGCCAGACACCTCTCCCGGCAGAGGTGGTCTTTGTAACCTCCGAGCCACAGCCCGTCGCGCAAGTGGAACCCGCCCCCCAACCGGCCCCTCCCGCCGGCAGCAAGCAGATCCATGTCTATAAATCGGTGCAGCAAAACGGAGTAACCCGCTACTCCGATATGATCCCGGAGCAGGGCCATTATGAGTTGCTGCTGTTCAATGACTGCTTCGCCTGCAATCCCGACTCTCGCGTCAACTGGCAGACCACGGGGCTGTTTCTCTACGACTATGCCAGCACCATCAAGGCGGCCGCCAAGGCCTATCAGGTGGAGCCAGCCCTGATCCGCGCCCTGATCCATGCCGAATCCGCCTTCAACCCGCTGGCCATCTCCCGCAAGGGGGCCATGGGGCTGACCCAGCTGATGCCTGCCACGGCGCGGGAGCTCGGGGTTGGCAACGCCTTGCTGGCGGAGCAGAACATCTTTGGCGGGGTGAAATACCTGGCGGGGCTGCTCAAACTGTACGATGGCAACGTGGCACTGGCGACGGCCGCCTACAACGCCGGCGCGGGCGCCGTGCAAAAGCATGGCGGGATCCCCCCCTATGCCGAAACCCGGGCCTATGTAGAACGCGTCCAGCTGCTCCACCAGCGCTACAAAGAGATGCTGCAGGCCAAGGGGCTCTAGTCCTCGTCGTTTCTCGTTCTCACCAACCCCGCAAAAACAAAAAACACGCCCGCAGGCGTGTCGAGACCACACATGTTATGGCGAGCGCTTACTTCTGCTCGTCAGCCACCAGACGATAGGCCAGTGCCCCCAGAATGCCCCCGACAATCGGCGCAACCCAGAACAGCCACAGTTGGCTGGTCGCCCAGTCGCCGACAAACAGGGCCACACCGGTACTGCGGGCCGGGTTGACCGAGGTGTTGGTCACCGGAATACTGATGAGGTGGATCAGAGTCAGGCACAGGCCGATGGCGATCGGTGCAAAACCGGCCGGCGCGCGGCTGTCGGTCGCCCCCATGATGACGAACAGGAAGACAGCCGTCATCACCACTTCGCACACCAGCGCAGCCGTCAGGGTGTAGCCACCCGGCGAGTGTTCGCCATACCCGTTGGAGGCAAACCCGGCGGAGAGATCAAATCCGGCCTGGCCGCTGGCAATCACATAGAGCACGCCGGCTGCAACAATGCCGCCCAGCACCTGGGCCACGATGTAAGGCACGACCCCGGTCGCCGGAAAACGGCCACCCGCCCACAATCCCACGGTGACCGCCGGATTGAGGTGGCAACCCGAGATATGACCGATGGCAAAAGCCATGGTCAGTACCGTCAGGCCGAAGGCCAGGGCGACCCCCAGCAGACCGATCCCGACATCCGGAAAGGCCGCCGCCAATACGGCGCTTCCACATCCTCCCAGCACCAGCCAGAAGGTTCCAATAAATTCGGCAGCAACAGGTCTCACGCGATTTCTCCCCATAAAGTGACACTTAAAAGCTCCGTACAGAGCCCACAATTTAACAGGTGCGACATTATGGGAGTGTGAATCCGGGATGCGAACCCTGCCCGGGATGTTCAAAATTTGTGATTCACATCACAAAGCATTGATTAGATAAGGCATTTATCAGTAGTGCCGCGAAGTGCCGGCCTCATGAGGATAAGTTTCATGCGACAACTTATGACCATTTTGACTCCATCAGACCGCTTGCCCACCTCCGGGGACGCGCTTCCCCCTCACTCCCCGACCGGTGTGAAGCGGCTCACCACCTCTCCCTGATGTTCAATCCACTCCATGAACATGGCCACGGGACGGGCATAGACCTCGCCATCCTGCTCGGAGCGATAGATCACCAGCTGCTCCCCGGTTTCGGTGTGCAAGGCCAGAGTGAGGACATGATAAAGCCCCCCCTTGAAGTGACGATAACGGCCGGGTACGGGTGCATGCATGGAGATCCCTCCTGGGATTGAACGAAATGAAACGATGACACAGGCGTGCATGGGTTGGCTCACGCCATCCCGCCGATTTGCTGTCAAAAACGGGGAGTGGAAGACGAATTTTTCCGCAAGCCAATCGTGCCAGAGAGCGTGATAATTTCAACACAGTCAGGTAGCTTTGTTAATCAACCCATCATCTTTCACTGGCGATCCCGATATCACACAAACGATCATGCTGAATTTAACTTTTTAATAACCCTGTTTTGGAGCTAAAAATCAGGGATTTCTACTAAAAAGAAGATTGTTCTAGCATTCAATTCTGTGAAGAATAGGGGAAGGGAAATTTGATACTAAAAACCGCCTTTTTCGCCAACGCGTCCCCACGGGGAAGGAATCACAGTCACCATGTTCACTATCGACAAGTCGCACAAGCTCGACGATGTCTGCTATGACATCCGCGGCCCGGTGCATAAAGAGGCTCGCCGTCTCGAAGACGAAGGACACCGCATCCTCAAGCTCAACATCGGCAACCCGGCGCCGTTTGGTTTTGATGCACCGGAAGAGATCATCAAGGATGTCATCCTCAACATGCCCCAGAGCCAGGGCTACTGCGATTCCAAGGGTCTCTTCTCGGCCCGCAAGGCGGTGATGCAGTACTACCAGCAAAAAGGGATGCGCAAGGTCGATATCGACGACATCTAC
Organism: Aeromonas sp. S18(2024); assembly: GCF_041402525.1. NCBI lineage: Bacteria > Pseudomonadati > Pseudomonadota > Gammaproteobacteria > Aeromonadales > Aeromonadaceae > Aeromonas > Aeromonas sp. S18(2024). The sequence continues at coordinate 23,174 of NZ_JBGLQV010000002.1, forward strand.
ATCGGCAACGGCGCGAGCGAATTGATCGTGATGGCGATGCAGGCGTTGCTCAACAACGGCGACGAGATGCTGGTGCCCTCCCCCGACTACCCGCTGTGGACTGCGGCCGTCACCCTCTCCGGTGGCCACGCGGTGCACTATCGTTGCGATGAAGGGGCCGACTGGTATCCGGATCTCGATGACATCCGTGCCCGCATCACCCCGCGCACCCGCGGCCTGGTGCTGATCAACCCCAACAACCCGACCGGCGCCGTCTACGGCAGCGAGTTTTTGCTGGAGGTGATCGAGATCGCCCGCCAGCACAACCTCATCATCTTCGCCGACGAGATCTACGACAAGATCCTCTACGACGACATCTCCCACACCAGCGTCTGCACCCTGTGTGACGATGTGATGGTAGTGACCTTCAATGGCCTCTCCAAGGCTTACCGAGCCTGTGGTTTCCGCCAGGGCTGGATGGTCATTACCGGGCCCAAGGGGCGCGCCCGCGGCTATATCGAGGGATTGGAGATGCTGGCCTCCATGCGCCTGTGCGCCAACGTGCCGATGCAGCACGCCATTCAGACCGCCCTTGGCGGCTACCAGAGCATCAACGAGCTGATCCTGCCGGGCGGCCGCCTGCGCCGCCAGCGCGATAAGGCCTGGGAGCTTTTGAACGAGATCCCCGGGGTCTCTTGCGTCAAGCCCAAGGGGGCGCTCTACATGTTCCCGCGCCTGGATCCCAAGGTGTATGACATTCGCGACGACCAGAAGATGGTGTTCGACCTGCTGCAGCAGGAGAAGCTCTTGCTGGTGCAAGGCACCGGCTTCAACTGGCCGGCGCCGGATCACTTCCGCCTGGTGTTCCTGCCCCGGGAAGAGGAGCTGGAGGATGCCATCGGTCGTCTCGCCCGCTTCCTCAAGGACTACAAGCAGTAACGGCGACGCGACTTAGGCCTTGATCTGCCTCCTCTCCACGGTCGCAGAGCAAAGATAAAAAATCCGAAGCGGCCTGCACCGCTTCGGATTTTTTTATGGCGGGAGGCTCGCACTGCGAGGCCCGCTTTGTGAGTTATTTCTTCCCTTTCTCCCCGGTTGCCACCTCGGCGGGCGGCACTGCAGGGGCCTGATACCAATTCTCCCGGGGCACCAGCACCGCTTGTTCCGGCTGGGCGACAAAATTGGGGGACATGATCTGCACCCCGAACTCGTTGAACACATCCTGGATGTGGCCGTGCAACTCGGTTCTGACCGGACCGGGCAACAACCCCTCTTTCATCCGTACTTGCAGCTCGTACTCCACATACCAGTCCTGCAGATTGAGTTGACGCACCAGAGGCGCCTCTTCCTGGTTGATCAACTGGCAGCGCCTGGCCGCCAGCTCCAGCATGGCATGCACCTGGCGCCAGGGCGTGTCATAGCCGATGGTGACCTTGGTGAGCAGGGCGATACCCTTGTCGCTCGACAGCCGGCTCAGGTTGGTTACCTTGCCCCCTACCACCACGGCGTTGGGCAGGGTCACCTCGTGATCATGACGGGTCACCAGCTTGGTCGAGAGGGCGCTCAGCTCGGTGACGACCCCTTCCACCTCCCCTATCTGCACCAAATCCCCCGGCCGCAGGGCCCGCGAGTAGATCAGCACCAGGCCACTCATGGCATGGTTCATGATCCCGGCCGAGCCCAGGGTCACCATCAGACCGAAGAAGACGCTCACCCCCTTGAAGGCGTCCGAATCGGCCCCCGGCAGATAGGGGTAGGCGACGGTCAGGGCAAACAGCCAGATCACCACGGAGAGCAGACGGCGGGTCGCCCCTATCGTCTCGGAGTGCAACCCCTGCACCCGGAACTGGCCGCGCTCGATGCGCTCGAAGATGACGGCCAGCATGCGGATAAAGAGCTTGGTCAGCACGAAGATGACCAGCACGGTCGCAAGCCCCGGCATGGCGGCGATGATCCCGCTCAGGATGTCGCTGCACAGCCCCAGCAGGGAGGAGCCCAACTGCTCGCTCCAGACCCGGGTATGGGGAAACAGTCCCAGCACATAGGTGAGCCAGCCATAGGTGAGCAGCAGGATCACCAGCAAGGTGAATACGCCGATGACACGGATCTCCAGATTGCCGAGCACCTGACGCCATTGATGGGGGATCAGCCCCTTTTGCTGCAGCAGGTTGTTGGCAAACCAGCGGCGCGCCCGCAGGTGACCCCGCCGCAGCAGTTGGACCACCACCAGAAAAATCAGGGTCACCAGCAGCGTCTTGCCCGCGGCCTTGATCAGATAGGCGTTGGAGTGCAGCTCCAGCACCTTGATCCGCACATTCTCCAGCCTCACCCGCACCCGCTCGGCGGCCTGATCCAGGGTCAGCTCATCGAGCCACTCCAGATCCTTTTCCAGCAGCACCAGCAGGTGCTTGTCATGGATCCTGAACTCCCTGGCCTCCTGGCCGAGCCGGGTCGAGCTGACCACGGTCACTGGATGGGTCAAATCCTCGGGCTGCAACTGTTGCACCCGCTCCTTGACGATCCGCACCCGGGCCGCCCCGTCCAGGCGGCCGAATTTCGCTTGCAGCATCACGATGGGCTCGTGAAACAGGGTCAGGGTCTGGGCCCGCTCCTGCTCGGTCGGCTCCAGCCTCGGCTCCGCCGCCCACCCGCTATTGACCGTGAGCAGGGCCAGCAGCATCCCTGCCAGCCTGCTCATCCCTCTATGCCCCATAACCTCTCCCTATTGACCGCCAGGTCCCATCATGATGGCCACGCCCTGTCACGGGATTGGGTCAACCGACTCAATCCAAATCTTGCCGTCATCCGTGACACGCCGGAACACCGTCCGTTTTTTGCAAAAAACCGAGTTATAACAAAGATTACCAGCAGTAATAGCACCGCGGCGATGGCGGCGAAAGAGGCCGCCACACCATTTTGCAACCTAACTCACAGGCATCTGGGCACACCATCAAAAAGGACTCGTACTGATTCGATAAAATCGGTAGACGGCCATAAAAAAACAGGGCCCCGCAGGGCCCTGTTTTCACGAACAACCGGTTTACAGCTCGACCACGTCGAACTGCACGTCCGGGTTCACATCCGCATCGTAATCCACCTCGTCCAAGCCGAAACCGAACAGACGCAGGAACTCCTGCTTGTAGCTGGTGTAGTCGGTCAGATCGGAGAGGTTCTCGCTGGTGATGGACGGCCACAGATCGCGGCAGGTCTGCTGCACGTCTTCACGCAGCTCCCAGTCATCCATGCGGATGCGGGCCTGTTCGTCCAGCGCCAGATCGGCACCATACAGACGGGTGCGCATCATGCGATCCACCTGCTCCATGCAACCCTCGTGAATGCCCTTCTCCTTCATGATCTTGAACGCCATTGAGATATAGAGCGGCATCACCGGAATGGCAGAAGAGGCCTGGGTGACCACGGATTTCAGCACGGCCACGTGGGCGGTGCCGCCCTTGGCAGCCAGATCGCCACGGATGGCGGCGGCGGCGCGGTCCAGATCTTCCTTGGCGCGGCCCAGGGTGCCATGCCAGTAGATGGGCCAAGTCAGATCGGTACCGATGTAGGAGTAGGCAACGGACTTGGCGCCATCGGCCAACACACCCGCATCGCGCAGGGCAGCCATCCACAGCTCCCAGTCCTGACCACCCATGACGGTGATGGTGTTCTGGATCTCTTCCTCATTCGCCGGCTCGACGGTGGCGGTGATGATCTGATCCTTGTTGGTGTCGATGGCGGTGGTGGTGTAAACCTCACCGATGGGTTTGAGGGCAGAGCGTACCACTTCGCCGGTTTCCGGCATCTTGCGCACCGGAGAGGCCAGAGAGTAGACCACCAGGTCAACCTGACCCAGATCCTGCTTGATGAGTTCGATCACCTTGGCACGGCACTCGTTGGAGAAGGCATCGCCGTTGACGCTTTTCGCGTACAGGCCCGCCTCTTTGGCGGCCTTGTCGAAGGCGGCGGAGTTGTACCAGCCGGCAGTACCGGTCTTGGTTTCGCTGCCCGCTTTTTCAAAGAAGACGCCGATGGTGGCGGCGCCGGAGCCAAAGGCGGCGGCAATGCGGGACGCCAGGCCATAACCGGTAGAGGCGCCGATCACCAGCACCTTCTTGGGACCATTCTCGATGGTGCCCTTGGCCTGGGTATAGGCAATCTGACGACGAACATTGGCTTCGCACCCGACCGGGTGAGTGGTGGTGCAGATAAAGCCGCGAACCTTGGGTTTGATGATCATGTGTTGTCTCTTATCCGTTTGATGGATGAAATCGGGGCATAAGATACCTCATCTTGCCGGGATTAGGTGCTCTGATGTGTTGAACTGCGGCAAAAACGGGCATCTCGCAGGCTACCTGCTACCCAAAACAGAACCCTCGCGGATGAATGAAGCGCAACTCGCAGACCCATTGCTCACAACTCAATCGAACAGCAGCTATCGGGGACTAACAACATCAAAGGGAGGCATCAGCCTCCCTTTTGTGTTTTATCGCGCCGGCAGACGGCGATTATTTGGTGGTCGGTGCCACCTTGATGGCCGGCGCCTTGGCATGAGCCGCTTTATGGTGTTTTTTCACCACCTTGGTCTGGGTGGTTTGCGGCGCAGCAGACTTGGTCGGGGTGGCAGCCATGGTGAAACCGGAGGTGAGGGCGAAAACGGCGGCCAGGGTCAGGGGAATGATCTTTTTCATCTTCATTTTCCTTATTCAGGTGGGTGTCATGGAGCCTTCTCCATGACTTCATCCTAAAGGGAGGGCGGCCGCGCTTCCGTGAGTGGTTGGTGACGGTTTGTATCCAAATGTACAGGCAGGGTGAGGCAGAAACGGGCACCGCCGTCACCGGGCAGCAGGGCCACCTCTCCCCCGTGATGGTGGGCAATGCTGCGCACTATGGCCAGCCCGAGGCCGCTGCCACCGGTGCGGCGGTCACGACTCTTGTCCAACCTGACAAACGGCTCGAAGATTTGCGGGGCCAGCTGCGGATCGATACCGGGCCCGTCGTCGCTCACCTCCAGCAGGTAACGATCCTGCAAGCGCGAGACGGTGAAGATGACCCTGTGCTCGGCATAGCGCAGGGCATTGCCGATGAGATTCTCCACGGCACGGGCCAGCAGCCGTTGATCGCCGCACCAGGGCATATCGATGGGCTGAAGCTCGAAAACCAGCTCTTTATCGGGCCGCAGCGCCTGCCAGTCGGCGCTGTGCTGCCGTGCCCACGCCCCCAGCTCGATCTCGTCGCGCTGCAGCGGCATCTCGGGCCTGTCCAGCCTGGCGTAGGTGAGCATCTCCTCGATCAGGGCATCCAGCGCCCCCAGATCACGCTCCAGGGCTTGCTGATCCGGCGCGGCTGGCTGTGGTTCCAGCATCGCAAGACGATAGCGCAACCTGACCAGCGGGGTACGCAACTCATGGGCGATGGCATCGGTCAGTTGCTTGCGACTGGCCAGCATGGCCTGCAGCTGGGCGGCCATCTCATCGAAGGTTCGCCCCACCCGCGCCAGGCTGCTCCCCGCCGGCAGGTTGGTGCGACGGGAGAGATCGCCGTCGCCAACCAGACGGGCCGTGCGTTCCAGCTGTTGCAAACCGCGCCAGTGGGGGCGCAACCAGAGCAGGATGGGCACACCGAGGGAGAGCCCGATCAGCAGCAGCAACCCCACATCAACCCAGTGAAGTTCATGAAGATAAGAGAGATAGGGCACGGGGCCGACGATCAGCACCTGTTCGGTACCCGGGATGCGCTGCAAGAAGGTGTCATCTTCTTCGACGATCACGATATTGCCCGCGGCAAGAAAGGCCTGATCCTCCCGTGCCAGCGGTTGCTGTGCCAGCGCCCCGACCTTGAGCGGCAGGGTGAGCTGGTGGCTCTGCACCCGCAGGCGCTCCGGCCAGAGTTCGGGGGAGAGCTTGGCCAGCTCCCCCGTCAACAGGCCCAGAGAGCCTTGCATCATCCGCTCCAGATAGCGATCCCCCGCCCGCTCGGCGGTCACCTGATAGACCATGCCCACCAGCAAGATCGCCAGGGTGAAGCAGCCCATCAGCAACAGATAAAACTGGATAAAGAGGCGGCGCATGATGCTCCTCGCTGCTCCCGGTTATTCCCAGGCGTGGGGCACGAACAGATAGCCTTTCTGGCGGACCGTCTTGATGCGCACCGGGTTATTGGTGTCATCGCCGAGCCGGCGTCGCAAGCGGGAGATGGCGACATCCATGCTGCGATCCAGCCCGTCATACTCCCGGCCTCGCAGGCTTTGGAACAGGGCTTCCCGCCCCAGGATCTGGCCGGCGTGGCAGGCCAGCTCCCACAACAGATCGAAATCGGCGGTGGAGAGGGCAATGCTCTGACCGTCGAGCCGCACATCCCGCCCCGCCCCATCGACGCACAGACGGCCAAATTGCAGAGTCTGGGGCGCCGAGGTCACCGCCACCGGCTGCGGCGCCCGCTGGTGCTGTCGAAACTGCACCCGCAGCCTGGCCAGCAGCACGGACGGGGGCGTGGTCTTGAGGATATAGTCGTTCGCCCCCAGCTCCAGGCTCAGGATCTGATTCATGTCGCTGTCGAGGGAGGTGAGCATGACGATAGGGCCGCCAAAGCGCGGTCGTAATGCCCTGCACAGGGACATGCCATCGAGCCCCGGCAACATGATATCGAGCAGTACCAGATCAGGCTGTTCGGCCTCGAATCTGGCCAGCGCCCTGTCTCCCCTGCTCTCCAGGATCACCTCCATCTCATGACGTCCGAGCCAGTTGCTGATCAGCTCGCCAATCTCGGGGTCATCCTCAACAAACAGAATACGTTGCATAAAAAGCGCTCGCTGGCAGCAAGGGAAAACCCATTCGGGATGTTACGCGGCCACTTTTGACGTTGTGGCCCCAGATTACCCCTTCTTGATCTCCCGCAGGTAGCGGTAGATGGAGTGCACCGAGATGCCGAGCTGGCGGGCGGCGATCTGGGCGCTGTCTTTGAGCTCGAAGATCCCCATGTCGTGCAGCTGGTTGACGATGACCCGGGTCTTCTGGGATGGCGGTACCGCCTCGTTGCCACGCACCTCGCTGCTGATGGTGTCGATGGTGCTGTTGAGGGCCTCGTCGATGTTGCGGGCGAACACCTCGGGGGTAGTGGAGTTCTCGTGGGTATGCATGCACTCGGGCATCATGGCCCGCAGTACGGATTGCAGCGGGGCATCCATGTCGGTGTTGATGCACAGCATGCCGATCGGCTGGTGCTCGCCATTGCGAATGATGGTGGTGAGGGAGCGCAGCGTCTTGCCGGTGGCGCACTTGGTCAGGTAGGGGCTGGAGATATCCTGCCCGCTCTTGAGCTTCATCAGCGCCAGGTTGGTGATGGGAGCACCGACGCTGCGGCCCGTGATATGGCCGTTGGCAATCTTGATGATCGAGGGGTTGCGCGCATCCAGACTGTGGAGCAATACCTCCGTATGCTGGCCATACATGGCGGCGATGCCATCCACTATGTTTTCCATCGCCTTGAGGATCTCGAAATCACTCGGACTCAACTCTTGCAGCTTCACATTGGGACCTTAATGCAGGGGCTGCTGCGCCGGACTCGGGGCGCCGGGCAGCAGCCGACAGGGACACTCAGGCGGACATGATATCAATAATGGTGCTGTCTGTGGCAGCCATGCCGTCCTTGACCATCTGACCGACGTTGCGGATGGTTTGTTCCACGTTGCCTGCGACGATCCCCTGCCCCGAAACCGAGTGGCTGTTGAGGGCCATCAGGAAGCCGCGCACCGCCGCACTGGAGGAAGTACTCACCTTCATGGCGCAGGAGGCTTTCGCCCCGTCACACACCATGCCGGCGCTGTCGCTCAGCACGTTCTGAATGGCATGACAGGATTGCTCGAAGCTCCCTCCCGCCAGGTAGACCATGGCCATGGCAGCGGCGGCACTGGTGACGGTGTTGCCGCAAAATGCCGACAGCGGCGGATAGTGGGATTTGATATAGATGGCGCCCAGGTGGCTCATGATGAGGGCGCGGGCCAGCTGCTCTTCGCTTGCGCCATAGCGCTCGGCAATCACCACCACGGGAATGGTGGCGGCAATGCCCTGATTGCCGCTGCCGAAGTTGCTCATGGCGGGCAGGCTGGCGCCCCCCATGCGGGCGTCGGAGGCGGCGGCGGTGCGCATCACGATGCGGTTCATCACATCCTCGCCGATGAGGCCGGCCTGGATGTTCTGCTGCATGGTGCGCCCGATCTCGAGGCCATAGGGATTGCTCATCCCCTCGTCGGAGAGCCTGCCGTTGAGTTCGGAGGCCTGGAGGATGAAGCGGATCTGCTCGAACTCCACCTGGGTGGCGAATTCGTGGATGGCAGCGATGCTGATGTCGACCCCGTCGCAGATGGCCCCGGTGGCGCCACTCTGGGTCGGGTCCGCCGCAAAGGTGACCTCGCCATCCCGACGCTGCTCGACGATGCGGGTATGCCCCCCGCACAGGGTCACCTCGGCGCTGTGCTCCTCGCCCTGATCATCATGACCGGACACTGTCACCCGACAGTAGATGAACTCAGGGGCCTCGGTACGACTGACCAGCACGGCCCCTGCGTCGATCAGGGACTGGGCACGGGCCACCTGCTCCGGGGTGATGGCAGCCAGCACCTCGAGCCCTGCGTCAGCCTTGCCACCGATGGCGCCGGCAGCCGCGGCGATGGCCAGCCCTATCCTGCCGGTGCCGGGTACATAGACCCCCATGGAGTTCTTGTAGAGATTGTCCGAGACCACCACCGACAGACGCTCGGGCTCACACCCCAGCGCCCTGGCGGCGACGGCCGCGGCATAAGCGGCGGCGATGGGCTCGGTACAGCCCAGCGCCGGTTTGACAACCTGTTGAATAATCTTCAGATACTGCTGCCATGCTTGTTTCATTGCGAGAACCTTTCTGTGTGCATTAACGGGCGATATGGGCGATGGCTTCGACTTCCACCCTGACCCCCATGGGCAGATCTTTCACCGCGAAACAGCTGCGCGCCGGACAATCCTGCTGGAAATAGCGTTTATAAACCGCGTTGAATGCGGCAAAATCGCTGATCTCCGCCAGGTAACAGGTGGTCTTGAGCACGGTATCGAGCGAGCCGCCACCCGCCTCCAGCACGGATTTCAGGTTTTCCAGCGCCTGCTGGCTCTGGGCCGTGATGCCCCCTTCCACCACGCCCCCTTGCTGCTTGCAGACCGGCAACTGACCGGAGGTAAAGATGAGATCGCCATAGGCAGTGCCATGGCTGTAGGGGCCGATGGCATCGGGTGCGGCATTCGCCACTATGACCTGTTTCTTCATATCGCTACTCCTTAATATGCAATTATTTTTGCAAACGTTGTTTTGCTTTCACTCAACATTATTTGCTTATTAATTGAGTTATTCAACTAAAAACTAAATATGCAGTCATAAATTCCGTTTTATTGTAAACAAAAAGCGTGATCGACCTCCTTCTTTGGATATAAGAGCATTGTCTGCCAACTTTTTATTCAACTATATTTGCACCAGATTCATTGCCATTACAAAAACAAGGGACTCTAGATATGTACACAACGGCAACCACCCAGCCCGCCACGGGCACGGGTAGCGCAATACACAAGGGCCCGCTGATGGGCACACTGGAATGGAAAGAGGCGGTTCGTTTTGACAGCACCGACTGGGGCTGGATCATCATGAGCATCGGCATGGCCATCGGGGCGGGGATCGTTTTCCTGCCGGTACAGGTGGGGCTGATGGGGTTGTGGGTCTTCCTGCTGTCGGCGGTGATCGGTTATCCGGCCATGTACATGTTCCAGCGCCTCTTCATCAATACCCTGGCCACCTCCCCCGAGTGCAAGGATTACCCCAGCATCATCACGGGTTACCTGGGCAAAAACTGGGGCATGCTGCTCGGCGCCCTCTACTTCGTGATGCTGGTGATCTGGGTGTTTGTCTACTCCACCGCCATCACCAATGACAGCGCCTCCTTCCTCCATAGCTTCGGCATCACCGACACCCTGCTCTCGAAAAACCCGCTCTACGGTCTGGTACTGATCTGCGCCCTGGTGGCGCTGGCATCCCGCGGCGAGAACCTCTTGTTCAAGATCTCCAGCTTCATGGTACTGACCAAGATCAGCGTGGTAGCCCTGCTCGGTCTGATGATGGTGGACAAATGGGATACGGCCAATATCACCGCCATGCCCACCGTCGGTCACTGGATGAAGGATGCCGTCATCATGCTCCCCTTCACCCTGACCTCCATCCTCTTTATCCAAAGCCTGAGCCCCATGGTAATCTCTTACCGTTCGCGGGAAAAATCCCTGGAGGTGGCCCGCTTCAAGGCCATGCGTGCCATGAACATCGCCTTCGGCATCCTGTTCGTGGTGGTCTTCTTCTACGCCATCTCCTTCACCCTGGCCATGGGCCACGAGCAGGCAGTCAGGGCCTCCGAGGAGAACATCTCGGCGCTGGCCATGGTGGCACAGGGCGTGCCGGGCCAGACCCTCAAACTCTTGAGCCTGACCCTCAACATCTTCGCGGTAATGACCGCCTACTTCGGCGTCTATCTCGGTTTTCGGGAAGCCTGCCAGGGGCTGACCATGAACCTGCTGCGCCGCGTCATGCCCGATGAGCGCATCAACCGGGATCTGGTAGGCAAAGGGATCATGGTGTTTACCGTCATGCTCTCCTGGGGCGCCATCGTGCTCAACGCCCCCGTGCTGAGTTTTACCTCCATCTGCAGCCCCATCTTCGGCATGGTGGGCTGCCTCATCCCGGCTTATCTGGTCTATCAGGTGCCGGCGCTGCACAAGTACAAGGGCACTTCCCTCTACATCATCATCATCACCGGTCTGCTGCTCTGCGTATCGCCCTTCCTGGCGTTCAATTAAGTCGCGGTGACGACACAACAAAAGGGCCACCCCGGGTGGCCCTTTTTCTGGATAGCGACTTCGCCTGGCAACTCGCCGCTATCAAGGCCCGGATGAGAGCCAGCTCAACCTCCCTGCACAAAAACAACTATCTCGTCTTGCTTGGCTGGGGGACAAAGACGTAGTCTCGAACGAAAACAAAACATGGCCAACCCGCTCTCCCGAATCAGGGAGTTCGAGGCAAGGGCCAGATACGACAGATCGAAAGAGCCAACATCTATCACCTCGTTCAGGCAAGGAATTTCAGATGGCGAGATACCAGTTTTTCACCATTCCGGCATCCAACCGGCAGCAATACACCTTTATCGACATGGTCTCCCCCACTTTTTTGATTGAGAAAGAGGCGTTATTGGCCCAGGGATTCGAGGTCCGGGAGGATTTTATCGATGCCCAAAGCCCGACAGAGGCGGTGGAGAAGTACCAGTCCGACTTTCTCTATGTGGCTGACGAAATAGGCAAATCAGACGAAGCCTATGCCGCGGCGACGGCACTGCTGGAAGCTGGCAAGGAATTGTTCGATCGAAAAGCGGGCCATTGACGAGGAAAGAAGATGGCCATCGCGACAAAGCGTCCGAAGGCCAACAGGATAGTCAGATGCGGGCAAGCTGGCGGAGCATCTCGACCAGCTCCTCTTCGCTGCTCGGCTCATAGGCCAATTGCAAGCTTGGGGCGGCGCCGCCCATCAGCATGTAGACGTTCGTGCTGCAGTGGTCATAGTGATACCACTTACCGTCGATACAGACGTCGGTATAGCATCTCGGGTCCCTTTTGAGTTCCATACAAGCTTCCTTTTGTGTCATACCACCAACATCATTTTCGACCGTAAAGTAACCAGAGCGTTACAAACTTGATACAGATCAAGTCCGGGTGGCGACACCGCGATTTGTCGGCAAAAAAGTTCCGATAGACGCTGTTTATCGCCCATTGACGGCCATCTGCTTCCTGTTAAGTTCTCAGTCAGCCATGTTCGCCACAATGACATCGGGCTGAATGGAAGATGAGCAATCTCCTGGGCACCCTTCACATCATGGGCAGCCTCACCGGCATGAGGCGCCTGCGCCATATCGACCAGGCAAGCAGAGGATGCATAAATGTCCTACCCGCACATAGATCTGAACCTGTTTCGCATCTTCGATCGCGTCATGACCGAGAAGGGAGTATCGGCTGCGGCCGCCAGCCTGGAGATGACCCCCGCCGCCATCAGTCAGGCCATTCGCAGGCTGAGCGACCTCATCGGTGAACCCCTGTTTCGCCGCGAGAGACGCGGGATCATCCCCACCAGCCGAGCCCTCGGACTGCACAGAGAGATCCGCACCGCTCTGCACACCCTGGAGCGCTCCCTGCTGCTCAATCAGGCGTTCGATACCCTCACCAGCCAGCGCATCTTTCGCATTGCCAGCCACCCGGACCTCGATCTCCTGCTGTTGCCGGCGCTGCTCGCCCATCTGGCCAGGGTCGCTCCCCATTGCCGGGTGGAGTCGGTGCCCGGCATGTTTGAAGAGCACCTGCGTCAGCAGGCGCTGCGCCTTCGCAACATCGATCTGGTACTGGCCAGCACGGCGCTGGAAGAGACCGGCTTTTGCAACGAGTCCCTACTGACCCTGGAGCTCAGGGTGGCCTGTCGCGCCGATCATCCGCGCATCGGGGAGAGCCTCGACTTCGAAACCTTCTTTGCCGAAGAGCACGTGGTCTGGGATGTGCGCCGCAAGGATGACTGGGTCATCCGCAGCCTCAGCAGCCAGGCCCTGCCTCCCCGCAAGATTGCCTACGAGAGCAATGCCCTGCTCACCGCCCTCTCCCTGGTCAGCCAGACCGAGTGGCTCTGCGTGGTCAGCCAGTGGCATGTCGAACAGGTGCGCGACACCCTGCGGCTCAAGGATTTTCCGCTGCCCTGGGCCTCCAGCCACTGCCCCGTTTATCTCAGCTGGCACCAGGCGCAGGGCCGGGATCCCGCCCTCCAGTGGTTTATCCGCCAGCTGCACCTGATTGCCGCAAGCTGACCCCCCTCATTTAACGGCTGCTTAACTGTCGTTTATTGCCGGCTGCCATGATTGTTGCGGCCGGCTTGACTACTCTGGTGCCGACCCCGTTGCCGAACCCTCGGCGCAATGCCGCAACGCCCGAATAACAGAGCAACGCTGACCATGTTCATGGGACATGTCGTCAGGCGCCATCTCGGCTACCCGTCACTCACCCTGTTTACTGGGGGGCATCAGAGTCTGACTACACTTGGTCCTGCCTGCCCACCACAATCTGGAGAAAGACAGATGAAGCTCAAGTTCTCGACGCACACCATTGTCACCCTATGCCTCTCCGGCTCCCTGCTGTTGCAGCCGGCCTGGGCCGTCATCAACCCCAAGCCGGCCAGCGAATTTACCATCCAGGCCAACCAGAATGTGCTGCACACCCTGCCATTCAACGACAAGCAGGATTTCGAGGACGCCCGACGCGGCTTCATCGCCAAACCGGATACCCTCACCATCAAGGATGACAAGGGCAACGTGGTGTGGGATCTGGAGCAATACAAGACCTACATCGGCCTGGACAAGACGGCGCCGGATACCGTCAACCCGAGCCTGTGGCGCAATGCCCAGCTGAACATGGAGTACGGCTTGTTCAAGGTGACCGACAAGATTTACCAGATCCGCGGCTTCGATCTCTCCAACATCACCTTCATCCAGGGTGACAAGGGGTGGATCGTCTTCGACCCGCTGATCTCGCCGCAGACCGCCAAGGCGGCCCTCGCCTTCATCAACAAGACCCTGGGCGAGCGGCCGGTCAGCGCCGTGGTCTACAGCCACTCCCACGTGGATCACTACGGCGGGGCCGCCGGCCTGTTCAACTCGCCGGACGAGGTGAAAAAGAACGGGGTTCAGATCATCGCCCCCGAAGGGTTCACCGAGCATGCGGTCTCGGAAAACGTCATCGCCGGCAACGCCATGGCCCGCCGCGCCGTCTACATGTATGGCGCCCTGCTGCCGCGCAATGCCCAGGGAGGCGTGAATGGCGGCCTGGGGCAGACCACCTCCACCGGCGTTCCCTCCCTGCTGCTGCCAACCCGCTTCATCACCAAGACCGGGGAAGAGGTCACCCTGGATGGCGTGCGGATGGTCTTCCAGATGACTCCGGGCACCGAAGCGCCGGCCGAGATGAACACCTGGTTCCCGGACAGCAAGGCGCTCTGGATGGCCGAGAATACCACCAATACCATGCACAACATCCTCACCCTGCGCGGCGCCCAGGTGCGCGATGCCCTCAAGTGGTCCAGCTTCCTCAACGAGACCATCGAAACCTGGGGCGACCAGGCCCAGGTCAAGTTCCAGAGCCACCACTGGCCGCGCTGGGGCAATGCCAGCATCGTCGACTACTTCAAGAAGCAGCGGGATCTCTACAAGTACATCCACGACCAGTCGGTGCGGCTGATGAACATGGGCTACACGGGTGAGGAGATCTCGGAGAAGATAGCTCTGCCCCCCGAGCTCAACGACTTCTGGCCGAACCGCGGTTACTACGGCACCCTGCGCCACAACAGCCGGGCCGTCTATCAGCGCTACATGGGCTGGTACTCCGGCAATCCCTCCGATCTGGACAACCTGCCACCCGAGATGGTCGGCCCCAAATACGTCGAGTTCATGGGCGGTGAGCAAGCGCTGCTGAAGAAAGCCAAGGCGTCGTTCGACAAGGGGGAATATCGCTGGGTCGCGGAAGTGCTCAAGCATCTGGTGTTCGCCAACCCCAACAACCAGGAGGGCAAGCTGCTGCTGGCCGATGCGCTCGAACAGTTGGGTTATCAGGCTGAGTCCGGCCCATGGCGCTCCGTCTATCTGCAGGGGGCCTATGAGCTGCGCAACGGCGTGCCCACTGCTGGCGGTACCGTTACCGCCTCGCCGGATACCATTCGCGCCATGAGTCCCAGCATGCTGTTCGACTATCTGGCGGTACGCATCAATCCGGAGAAAGCGGCCGGCAAGAAGATGGTCGTCAACATGGACTTCACCGACATCGGGGAGAAACACACCCTGAGCCTGGAGAACGCCGTGCTCAATCACACCACCCGCTACGCCACCTCGCCGGATGTAACCGTCACCCTGAGCAAGCAAACCCTGGATGACATCCAGCTGGGCCAGGGCACGCTGGAGCAGAAGATCGCCAGCGGCGAGATCAAGGTTCAGGGCGACCAGCAGAAGTTCAGCGACTTCGTCAGCCTGCTCGACAAGTTCAACTTCTGGTTCAACATAGTGACCCCATGATGCGACGCACCCTGCGCGTGTGCATGACCCTGCTCTGCCTCATCCCCGGGATGGGGCAGACCTGCGGTTATGACGCACTCTACCCCAATCCGTTTGAACAGAGCTGGCCCGGTACGCTCGACGTTGCCATGGCGACCGCGGCGGCGGTCAATGATGACAGACTGGCCCGTCTGCCCCCCCTCACCGGCGAGGCGGGGTTTACCCGCAGCCAGGCCTGGCTGCAGGCCCTGAAGAGCAGCTTCCAGCAGGCCGGCGTCAGGGGCGGCGTCTCCATCCTGCTGGTCGACTCCGGGCTCTGGTCGAGGCTGCGTGGCAAGGAGTCACTGCTGCTGCAGTTGCACACCCCCGGGCCACATGCGGATGACAGGGTGATGCTGCTGAGCGAGGCCGCCCTCGATGCCCTGCTGGCCGGCACCCTCACCATAGAGACTGCCGTCCAGCTTGGAGTGGTGACGCTGCAAGGAGAAGATGGCAAACAGTTGCTGCATGACTTGCACCAGGCCCTGAGCTCGCAGGTATGACCCGCTCAGATATGACAAAGGGAGGCATCTGCCTCCCTTTTCTTTAGTGCCATCGCGGCAACGGTCAAGCGCGGGCGCTTATTCGTCTTCCAGATAGGCGTAGCCTTGCAGACCCAGCTCCAGCTCATCGAGCAGGGCCTTGCGGGTCGCGTCGTCCAGCGCCGGGTGGGAGACGATCCGCTGGTAGTTCTCGCGAATGACGGACGGGTCGATGTTGACGTAACGCAGCAGCTGGTCGACGGTGTCGCCGCGCACCACGTTGCGGATGTCCATCTTGCCTTCCTCGTCCAACCACACTTCTGCGCAGTGGGTGTCACCGAACAGGTTATGCAGATCGCCGAGGATCTCCTGATAGGCGCCCACCAGGAAGAAGCCGACGTGGCACTCTTCGTGCTCGCCATACACCGGCATCGGCAGGGTGCTCTCGACCCCCAGACCGTCGACGTAGTGCTCCACCTGACCGTCGGAGTCGCAGGTGATGTCCATCAGGATGCCGCGGCGGGTGAGCGGACGCTCAAGGCCGGAGAGCGGCATCACCGGGAACACCTGACCGATACCCCAGGCATCCGGCAGGGACTGGAACAGGGAGAAGTTGGCAAAGCACTTGTCGGCCAGCTTCTCGGAGAGCTCGTCAGCCAGCGCACGGTGGTTGCGGTTGACCGGGTTGAGCAGCTCTTTCAGCGCCAGACAGGTGTTCTGGTGCAGCATCTCGGCCCAGGCGCGTTGCTCCAGGTTCAACAGGCCCATAGTGTACTGGGTGTTGACGTCTGCCAGATCCGCCACCGAATCGTGGAAGATCTCCAGCAGGGAGGGATCTTCCCCGCGCAGATCCAGCCAGCCTTTCCACATGTTTTGCAAAATGGTGGGCGCGTCTTCATCCGGGGCACTGATGTCGTTCACCTCCACCCCTTCGGCACCAATGATGTTGGTTACCAGCACGGCGTGGTGCGCAGTCAGGGCTCGGCCGGACTCGCTGATGATGGTCGGGTGCGGCAGGTCGAACTCGCGGCACACGTCGCCAATGCCCCACACCACGTTGTTGGCGTACTCGGAGAGGCTGTAGTTGGCGGAGCAGTGGCTCTGGGAGCGGGTGCCCTCATAGTCCACACCCAGGCCACCACCCACGTCCACCACCTCGATGTTGGCACCGAGGCGACGCAGTTCGGCGTAGAAACGGCCGCACTCGCGGATACCGCCCTGGATGTCGCGGATATTGGCGATCTGGGAGCCCAGGTGGAAGTGCAGCAGTTGCAGGCAGTCCAGCTTGCCGACGCTGCGCAGACGCTCGATCAGCGCCAGGATCTGGGAGGCGGACAGGCCAAATTTGGACATGGAGCCGCCGCTCGATTCCCACATGCCGGAGCCGGTGGAAGCGAGCTTGGCGCGCACCCCGATGTTGGGCTTGATGTTGAGACGAGCTGACTCGTCCAGCACCATTTCCAGCTCGGAGGGCTTCTCCACCACGATGTAGACCTTGTGGCCCATCAGGTTGCCCAACAGGGCGTGGCGGATATATTCGCGGTCTTTGTAACCGTTGCAGACGATCACCGAGCCTTGCTCATGGTGATGGGACAGCACGGCAAGCAGTTCCGGTTTGGAACCAGCTTCCAGGCCAAGCCGGGGCTTGTCACTGTAGGACTGGCTGATGGTCTCGATGACGCGGCGCTGCTGGTTTACCTTGATCGGGTAAACGCACAGGTAGTCCCCTTCATAGCCTGACTTCTCGATGGCCTGACCGAAAGCGTTGAACAGCGCATCGACCCGGCTCTTGAGGATGTCGGGGAAGCGCAGCAGCACAGGGGTGGTCAGCCCGGATTGACGCAGTTGTTCGATGGCGTCGGAGAGCACGATCTGTGCATCAGGGCGTGATTTATCGGGAGCAACGGTCACATGACCGGCGTCATTGATATTGAAAAAACCCGCACCCCAGTAGGGAACGTTGTAGACCTTCAAGGAGTCCTTGCTGGACCAGTTAGTCATGGGCTATGCCTCGCAAATGAGCGGCCAGTGGCCGCCTTCGTTACCCTCAATCACATCCAGACCATTTGCGGCAAGCCAAGGCTGCCTGGTGGATTTTGGGAAGTAACGAGTCTTGATGTGGGGCTGGTGGCTTTACATCAAGCTCAACGGTATGCGGTGCTACGATGCCGTAGTACCGCGGTACTTTGATGACAGACAGCATCAGCCACGCAGTCTGTTCATCATTCGGCAGCCATCACGACAGCAGGAGAGAGGTTCAAGGAAGAGATGCGAAGGCGCCAGCACGCATGCGTGTTGATAGACGACAACAACCACAGCCAACCCATTTCCAGTGACCGCCCATGACAAGGGAAGATGATGAGCCGTTGGCTCACTCGGTCAGCCGAAAGATGAGAGTCCGTTGTTCTCCCTGATACCGGAGCCTAACCGGTATTAAAGAAACCATTCCCCAGCAGTGTCTGTCGTTTCTGCGTGCCTCGCCCTATAGGCGTGTGATCGTCCGGGTGTCTGGCGGCCTCTGCCTGCGTCAGGGTTACCCTTGGATCGGCGCGGAGTGTACACACTTAAGGCCGGCCGTGACAATAAAAAATCGCGTTGCAAATCCCCTTTTTTTCACCCGTGCGAATATCGCTGCCAGGCAGGCGCCATCAGGGATAGCACCTCATTCGCTCCCCCTCCTTTACCCCTGAAAAGAGTCACGTTTTTCCGCCATGACGGGCAGCCCTGACCAGGCGGGCCTTGCAGCCAAAAAGCAGCTCTTTGCCGGCGCCTAAAAATCCTGAAACCCCTTCGCTTTATGCAGAGCGGGCCCACCCGCGTCAGGGAGTGACGCCCCGACATAAAAAATGGAGAAAACCTGCGCTGACGCAATGAGCGAGAAAACGGGATTGGCCACAATGACCCTTCATTACCGGAGGCTACTAATGGATACCCTGCTTGAGCGTTTCTTGCGTTACGTGACTTTTCATACCCGCTCTGACGAGACCAATCCCGCCTGTCCCAGCAGTGAAGGCCAGCTGGTCTTTGCCCGAGTCCTCAAGGAAGAGATGGAAGCCCTGGGGCTGACCCGGGTCACTCTGGACGAACACGGCTACCTCACCGCCTGTCTGCCGGGCAACCAGCCAGAGGCTCCCGCCATCGGTCTTATCGCCCACATGGATACAGCCGATTACGAGGCCGAGCACGTGGAGCCCCAGATCATCGAGAACTACCAGGGTGGGGATATCTGCCTTGGCAAGGGTGACGAGGTGCTGACCATCCGCGACTACCGTTTCCTGAAAAACTACCTGGGCCAGGATCTCATTACCACGGACGGCACTACCCTACTCGGTGCCGACGACAAGGCGGGCATCGCCGAGATCCTTACCGCCATCGATCATCTGCAGTCTCACCCCGAGATCCCTCGCGGCGATATCTGGGTCGGTTTCACCCCGGACGAGGAGATAGGCCGCGGCGCCAACCTCTTCCCACTGGACAGATTTCCGGCCAAGTGGGCCTATACCGTCGATGGCGGCGAACTGGGGGAGCTTGAATACGAGAACTTCAACGCCGCCAGCGCCACCATCCGTTTTGTCGGCAACAACGTGCACCCGGGTACCGCCAAGGGCAGCATGATCAACAGCCAGACTCTGGCCGCCCGCTTCCACGCCGCCATGCCGGCCGAGCAGACACCCGAGTGTACTGAGGGCTACGAAGGCTTCTTCCACCTGGCCCAGATGAACGGCACTGTGGAGGAGTGCACCCTGCACTACATCATCCGTGACTTCGACGACGAGGGGTTTGCCAGTCGCAAGGCCGAGATGGAGCGACGGGTCGCCGCCATGCAGGCCGAGTACCCCAAGGCCCGCATCGAGCTCACCCTGACCGACAGCTATCGCAACATGCGCAGCCAGATTGAGCCGCACATGCACATTGTGGAGCTGGCCAAGGCGGCGATGATCGCGGCCGACGTGAGCCCCAGAGTCAAGCCGATCCGCGGTGGCACCGACGGTGCCCGCCTCTCCTTTATGGGGCTGCCCTGCCCAAATATTTTCACCGGTGGTCACAACTTCCACGGCAAGCACGAGTTCATCCCGCTGCAATCCATGGAAAAAGCGGTCGCCACCCTGGTGGAACTGGTACGGCTGACGGCCGCCTGGCGCGGCTGATCCTCGCCGATAATCCGCAGGGCGACTCCCTTCGCCCTGCCATCAAACTGTCATCCCGCTGCCATACGGCGGGAACAGATCACCCTCATGCTGGGGCAAATCCTCGCCGGAGCGCCCCAGATGTTCAGTGTCGATACCCTGCTTGCCCAGCACTTTCCCCGCCTGCATGGCTCCCCCGCACTCGCCCCGCTCAGCAAGCGGGCCCTGGCCTGGCTCTTCAACGAGCAGGCCTTCCAGCAGTTTGCCAGCCGCTACCCCCACCTGCGCGGACTCGATTTTGTCGAACAGGTGCTGGCCCAGCTCGACTTCGACTACCGGGTCAGCGAGGCGCAGCTGGAGCACATCCCCGCCAGTGGCCGGGTGATCATCGTCGCCAACCACCCCATAGGGTCTCTCGACGGGCTGGCGCTACTGCGCCTGCTCGGCCGCATCCGCCCCGATGTGAAAATCGTGGCCAACCAGCTGCTGGCCCAGCTTGCGCCGCTGCGCTCCCTGTTGCTGCCGGTGGACAACCTGGGAGGCAAGACGGACAGGCGCGCCATTCTGGCGATGGGGGAGCACCTGGCGGCGGAAGGGGCGCTGGTGATCTTCCCCGCCGGCGAGGTATCGCGTCTTGGCCCCAAGGGGGTAAAAGATGGCCCCTGGCAGGGAGGCTTCATCAAGCTGGCCCAGCGCACCCGCACCCCGCTGGTGCCCGTCCATCTGGGGGGGCACAACAGCCTCGGCTTTTACCTTCTCTCCTGGCTCAGCAAACCGGCCTCCGGCCTGCTGCTGGTTCGCCAGCTGTTTCGCCAGCAGGGGCAGACACTGCCGATGACTATCGGGGCCAGGCTCCCCCCCTCCAGCCTTGGCGATCTGCCCGCCAAAACGGCGGCGCGGCTGGTGCGAAGCCACCTCTATCGCATCGGCCGGGGACAGGCGGGCAAGCTTGCGACCGAGGCCCCCATCGCCCTGCCGGAGGATCGCCGCCTGCTCAAGCAGGCCATCGATCGCTGCGAGGTGCTCGGCCACACTCCGGATGGCCAATCCATCCTGCTCTATCGCCGTCATGAGACGGGTCATTCGGTGATCCTGCGCGAGCTGGGTCGATTGCGGGAGATCGCCTTTCGAGCGGTGGGGGAAGGCT
Organism: Aeromonas sp. S18(2024); assembly: GCF_041402525.1. Classification (NCBI taxonomy): domain Bacteria; kingdom Pseudomonadati; phylum Pseudomonadota; class Gammaproteobacteria; order Aeromonadales; family Aeromonadaceae; genus Aeromonas; species Aeromonas sp. S18(2024). The sequence continues at coordinate 44,072 of NZ_JBGLQV010000002.1, forward strand.
CGGGCAAGCGGCGGGATCTCGACGGCTTTGATGATGACTATTACCACCTCATCCTCTGGGATCCGGCCAGGCTCGACATCATAGGCGCCTACCGTTTCGCCCCGGTGGCCGAGCTGTTGGCAAGCAAAGGGCTTGCGGGCCTCTACAGCCACACCCTGTTCGGCTTCGAAGAGAAGCTGCTGCCTCGGCTGGAACAGGCCATTGAACTGGGCCGCAGCTTTATCCAGCCCGCCTACTGGGGCAAGCGGGGTCTGGACTATCTCTGGTTCGGCATCGGCGCCTATCTGGCTCGCTATCCCGACTACCGCTATCTGTTTGGCCCGGTGTCGCTGTCCGGCAGCCTGCCGCCGGCAGGCAAGGAGCTGCTGGTAAGCTTCTATCGCCAGCACTTTGCCCCCACGCTTGCGCTGGCTCCCTCGCGTCGCCCCTACCCCATGACGCCGCCGCTGTTCGCGGGCACGGATTACGGCGCCGATCTCAAGGAGCTCAAGGCCCGTCTCGACAATCTGGGCTGCGCCATTCCCACCCTCTACAAGCAGTATTCCGAGCTGTGCGAACCGGGAGGCGTGCAGTTCATGGACTTTGGCATCGACCCCGACTTCAATCACTGCATCGACGCCCTGGTGTGGGTGGATGTGAGCCGCATCAAGCCCCACAAGCGGGCCCGCTATATCGGCAACCCACAGGGCGTGGAGCTGGCCCCTGGCAACGGGCGAACGCCACAATAGAGGTACGCCGCAATAAATAAGAGAGGGAGGCCACGGCCTCCCTCTTTCGTATGTTTCTATTGTCTTTGGCACTTGCCCTTGTCAGGGCCAGCGTCCCCTTACTCGGCAGCCGGCTTGCGATCGGCGTGGCCAAGGTTGCGCTCGGGGGCGATGAGGTCGCGCACCCGCTGCTTGATCTCCTTGGCCTCGGGGAAGCCCTCGTCAGCCACCCGATCCCACACCTGCACGCCATTCACCAAGATGCGAAATTCACCCTTGCTGGCCGGTACCAGCGCTACCTCACCAAGCTCGCTGTCGAAGGTGGAGAGCAGCTCCTGGGCCAGCCAGGCGGCGCGCAGCATCCAGCGGCAGAGGGTGCAGTAGCGGATCTCGATGCGGGGTTTGCCGCCCGGGATGGACAAGTCGCTCATTCGGTCACTCCATGAAAATCGGTCAACCAGTGGCGGGCGATGGCCCGCATGGTGGATTCCGGCAGCTCCAGCAGGCTGGGAGCCAGGGGGCCGGCGGCCAGCATCCTTATCCCCTCCATGATCTCCGCCAGCACCAGATAGACGTATTCACCGATGACGGCGCCATGGACGAAGTTGACCGCCTCGCCCCGGTTGAGCAGATAGATCTGGCTGCCATCGGGACGGTTGAGGGCCAGCACATGGGGACACACCTCCTCGCTCGGCCAGGGTAGCCGGGCCAGACAGAAGGCGAACTCGTCGTCGGCGGAGGTGACCGAGGCCACCATGGTACCCGGACGCAGTGCCTGCAGATCCGCGAGATCGAGGGAGCCATTGCCGGTGGAGCAGATCACCAGCTCGGCGCGACGCAGGGCCTCCTCCTTGGTGATCAGGCGAAAGCCGTGGGAGAGCGCCTCGACCTGGCGCAGTACGTCCGTCTCCACCAGCCCCAGATGGAGGTTGCGGCAGCGCAGATCGCGGGCGATGCTGCGCCCCACCTTGCCATAGCCGAACAGCGCCGCCTCGCAGACATTGAAGGTGCGGTTGAGCGTGCGGGCCAGCGATTCGGCGGAGTAGACCACGCTCAGGCCAATCTGGATATCCTCGGCCTGCTTGAGGGGGCTGCGCGCCACCGACACGACCGGGGTCGCCAGCACCTCCTGCTCGTAGCGTTGATGGCCATTCTCGGTCATCTCCACCACGCCGAGAAAACGGGGGCCGAAATACTCGCTCAGGGTCGCCTGTGTCTTGGCAAAATAACCGCCGATATCGAGGATGATAAGTCGTTCGTGGGGGGCCACCAGCGGGGCTATCTGGGCGATGACACCATCGGGATCATTGGTCCACTGGCGGTTGAGGGTACAGACGGGATAGTGGCGGGAGACCCACTCCAGGGTCGGCGCATGCACCGATTTGGGCTTTGGCAGGATGGCCGCGATGCGCCCCATCTGGCCAAGGGCCTCGATAAAGCGGGGACGGTCGGGGAGCAGATGGGTGACCAGCAGGATGCAAAGACCATCGATACGTCCCTGATCGATAAAATGGCGAAAAAACAGATGCTCAGATCCTTGACTGCGCAACTGTGGCCTCCTTAATGTGCCGCAAAGCAGGCAAACAGAACCCGGCATGACCGGGTTCTGTGTGTATCCAGTGAAATGAAAATCCTTTTTATCTTAAACACATAGGCGGCTCAATCATTATCTGCCAAGAGTATGAGCAGGTATGCAAAAATGCTCATAATTGCCTGTTTTTTATGCAAAAACTCAGTAAAGAGAAGCCTCGGGCCAGACCCACCACAGGCTGATGCCAGTCCCCACCCCGGCCAGCAGGATCAGGATCCCCCAACGGGTCTGCCACCGGTTGTTGCGAAGCCCCCACTCCAGCAGCGGCAGCAGCCAGACCGGCAGCAAGACGCTCAAAGGCACCTCCACGTATTGCCAGGCGAGCATCTGGACGAAGGCCAGCGCCAACGCCAGGGCGGCAGGCGCTACTTTCGCCCCGGCAAAGGTGGCCAGCAGCGCCCGAAAACCGGCCAATGCCGCCAGGGCCCCCGCCAGCTGGGCGATCAGCAGACTGCCATCGATACCGATCACCAGCGCCAGCCAGACAAAGCCGAGAGCAAAACCCAGCCCCTCGCGGCTATCCCCCTGCCAGGCGGCAACGCCGTACCAGGCGATGGCGGGCAGCAGCGCCAGCCAGATGCGCGGCTCGCCAACAAGCACAGAGGCCAGCCCCTGCCACCACACCAGAGCACCCGCCACGGCAAACAGCAGCAAGGCTGCGCGCTTGTCCGCCAGTTGGGCCGCGATGGCGGGCACCAGCAGAGTCAACGGCAGCCACTGCCACGCCTTGACCGGCACACCATAGAGACCGCCCAGCAGCGAGCCCACCAGCCAGAGGGCCAGCGCCCCCCACAGATACGCCGCGCGCGGCCAGCGCCATGACAGCAAAGCGGCCCCCAAGGGGGCCGCCAGGGTTTGAAGCAGAAGTGCCGCACCCATTACTTGCGCACGCCTTCGACAAACAGCTGAATAGCCATCTCGTCAGGGATGCCCGGCAGCATGTAGTTCACGCCGAAATCGCTGCGCTTGATGGTGGTGGAGGCGTTGAAGCCGCTGCGATAGCCGCCCCAGGGATCCTTGCCCTCACCGATCTTGACCAGATCGAAAGCCACTTCCTTGCTGACGCCGTGCAGGGTCAGGGTACCCTTGAGCACGCCTTTATCCTTGCTGCCTTCATAGGCGGAGCTGACGAAGGTCATTTTGGGATACTGCTTCACGTCGAGAAAATCCGGGCTGCGCAGGTGCTTGTCACGGGCCTCGTGGTTGGAGTCCACGCTGGCGGCATCCACCTCGAAGCTCGCCTTGGCGGCGGTCGGGTTGGCGTCATCCATGCTGAAGGTGCCGCTGAAGGTGTTGAAACGGCCCACCAGTTCGGAGAAGCCGAGGTGGCCCACCTTGAACTGCACCGTGGTGTGCGCCGCATCGACATCGTAATCGGCCGCCATCAGGGGGGTCGCCATAAACAGGCAGGAGGCCAGCAGGGCCTTGGTCATTTTCATCCGTTCGTTCCTTCATTGGGTTCACATCGGTAAACAAAATGCTAACCTCCTTGCCTGAATGAATAATCAGTGATTTATTAAATTAATTATTTACTGAGGATGGAAAATGGATCAGATCGCCGCCATGCGCACCTTCATCAAGGTGGTGGAGTGCCAGAGTTTTACCAAGGCGGCCCATCAGCTCGGCATCTCGGTGGCCATGGCCTCCAAGCTGATGCAGCAGCTGGAGGAGTCTCTCGCCACCCGCCTGCTGTCGCGCACCACCCGCCAGGTCAATCCCACCGAGGCGGGCCAGTTCTACTATCAGCGCTCGCAGGCCTTACTGGCGGAGCTCGAAGAGACCCACAGCCAGCTCACCCACCACAACCAGCAGCCCAACGGCACTCTCAAGCTGTCGGTGCCGATGGATTTTGGTTACCTGCACCTCTCCCCCGCCCTGCCGCTGTTTCGCGAGCGCTTCCCCGATCTCAAGCTGGATATCGAATACAGCGACAGGCGGGTGGCACTGGTGGAAGAGGGGTTCGATCTGGCGCTGCGGATCGGCCATTTGAGCGACTCCTCCCTGGTGGCGCGCCAGCTGGCGACGATCAGGCTCGAGCTGTGCGCCAGCCCGGCCTATCTGGCCCGCAAGGGAATGCCAAAGAACCCTGACGATCTCAGGCAGCACGACTGCCTCGTCTACACCCTGACCCAGCCGGAGTGGCACTTCAAACGGGATGGGGAGTCCCAGAGCGTGCGTCCCCAGGGGCCGCTTCGCGCCAACAACGGGGTGGCGCTGACCCGCGCCGCTTGTGATGATCAGGGCATCATATTGCAGCCCACCTTCATCGTGGGAGAGGCCCTGAACGATGGCAGGCTGGTGAGCTTGTTGCCCGAGTGGAACAAGGGCGAAGTGGGGCTCTATGCGGTCTATCCGCACCGGCGCTTCGTCTCGGCCAAGGTGCGCTGCTTTATCGAATTCGTGCAGGAGCGTTATCTCGCCCCGCAGAAGTGGGATCAGCCAGCCTGAAGCTAAGCCTGACTGGAGACAGAAGGTGACGCAGGCAGGTGGGCCAGCAGGCGTGCCGGCTCCGGGGTCAGCAGCCAGCGCGGCAAACGGGTGCGGATCGCCGTCAACTGCTGGTCGCTCAAGGCGTAGGGCAGTGTCACCTCAAGCTCCCGGCAGTCAAACATGGCGGCCAGCTGCAGGATCAGGATGAGGTTTGCCTCGTCGCTGCGACGCCTGTTGATGCGTTTTGCGATCTCGTGTTGCAGCTGGGTGCGGGAGTCCTGGGTCATCGCCTGCCAGCCAAACCCGAACAGGGGCACCAGGGCGCTGACGATGCCAAGCGCCGTTAGCGGCTGTTTGGGCGGGTGATAGAGCGCATTGAGATCCAGCAGAAGAGGATCCTGAGCACTCTCTCCCTCACCAAATAAAATCGTTTTCGCCATTGGATTACCCGTTATATTCCACTAGACTTCGCCGCATATTCTACCCCGACATGCCAACGAGGTACTGATGCTAAGCGATATCGAGATCTCCCGCCAGTCCCCCCGCCTCCCCATCCACGAGCTGGCCCAGCGCCTCGCTATCCCACCGCATCTGCTTTATCCCTACGGCCACTACAAGGGCAAACTGAGCCTGGATCTGCTCAAGCAGGACAACCCCAAGGCTGGCAAGCTGGTGCTGGTGAGTGCCATCACCCCGACCCCGCTCGGCGAGGGCAAGACGGTCACCACCCTCGGACTCTCCATGGGGCTCAACCATATCGGTCACCCCAGCATCGCAACTATACGCCAGCCGAGCCTCGGCCCCGTATTCGGGGTCAAGGGGGGCGCCGCCGGGGGCGGTCATGCCCAGGTGGTGCCGATGGAGGAGATGAACCTGCACCTGACCGGTGATTTTCACGCCCTGAGTGCCGCCCACAACCTGGCCGCCGCGGCCCTCGATGCCCGCCTGTTTCACGAGCGCAAACTCGGCGACCAGTTCAGTACCAAAACCGGCCTGACCCGGCTCGACATCGATCCGGCTCAGGTTCTCTGGCCGCGCACCCTCGACATGAACGATCGCGCCCTGCGCCATCTCACCATAGGTCAGGGAGAGCCGGCCGATGGAGTGGAGCGCAGCGATCGCTTCGTCATTACCGCCGCCTCCGAGCTGATGGCCATCCTGGCGCTGGCCAGCGATCTGAAAGACTTGCGCGCGCGCATCGGCCGCATCCAGCTGGCCCTCGATATCCACGGCAACCCCATCACCGCCGAGCAACTGGAAGTGGCCGGCGCCATGACGGTGCTGCTCAAAGATGCCCTGCAACCCACCCTGATGCAGACCACGGAGCAGACCCCAGTGCTGGTGCACGCGGGGCCGTTTGCCAACATCGCCCACGGCAACTCCTCGGTGATCGCCGATCGTATCGCCCTTGGCCTCACCGACTATGTGGTGACCGAGGCGGGCTTTGGCTCCGACATGGGGCTGGAGAAATTTTTCAACATCAAGAGCCGCCAATCCGGCATCACCCCCTCCTGCGTGGTGCTGGTGGCCACGGTGCGTGGCCTCAAGGCCAACAGCGGCCTGCTCGATATCCGCCCCGGCCAGCCGTTGCCCGCCAGCCTGCAGGGGGAGGATCTGGCCACCCTGCGCCAGGGCTGTGCCAACCTCGTCTGGCATATTCGCAATGCCCGCCGTTACGGGGTGCCCGTGGTGGTCGCCATCAACCGCTTCCCCACCGACAGCCAGGCTGAACTCGAGCTATTGATGAGTGAAGCGATGAACGCAGGAGCCTGTGGCACCGCCATCTCCCATGCCTTCGTGCAGGGCGGCGAAGGGGCCGCCGAGCTGGCCCAAGCCGTGGTCGATGCCTGCGCGTTGCCGAGCCGGAGCTCCCTGCTCTATCCCGACGAGATGAGCCTGAGTGCCAAGCTCGCCACCCTGGTGGAGTGCGGCTACGGCGGCCGCGGCGTCATCCTCTCCGACAAGGCGCGCCAGCAGCTGGCACGACTCTCGGCCGAAGGTTGGGATCATCTGCCCATCTGCATGGCCAAGACCCCCCTCTCCATCAGCCATGATCCGGCGAAAAAGGGCGTGCCCCGGGATTTCGAGATCCCCGTCGACGAGGTGAAACTGTGCGCCGGCGCCGGTTTCGTCTATGCCCTGGCGGGCCCCATCATGACCATGCCGGGCCTGGGCAGCCTGCCAGCCTATCGTCATATCGATATCGACGATAACGGAGAGATCATCGGGTTGAGCTAAATGGTCGGGTAAGGGGTCTGGCGTCGGCCGATTACGCTTCGCTAATCGACCCTACGGTCAAAAAAACTGCCAGAAACGACAAGGCCCCGCCAATTGGCGGGGCCTTTCGTTATCACGCCAGCAAGGCTTTAGAGGGTAAAGCGCTGGGTCATATGGTGCAGGGTATTGGCCAGCTTGCTCAGCTCGCCACAGGCCTGGGCAATCTGGCTCGCGCCCTGGGCATTCTCGTCCGCTGCATTGTGAATGTTGACGATATTGCGGTTGAGCTCTTCGGTCACCGCGTTCTGCTCCTCGGTGGCGGTGGCGATCAGGGTGTTCATGTCGGTGATGCGCACCACGGCACTGTTGATGGTGTCGATGCTGGTCCCCGCATCCCGCGCCAGTCCCACGCTCTCCTGCATCTGGTGACGGCTCAGCTGCATGGCGTTGCCCGCCTCGGCGGCGCGGCTTTGCAGCAGCTCGATCATCTTGCTGATCTCGGCGGTGGAATCCTGGGTGCGCTGGGCCAGGGAGCGAACCTCATCCGCCACCACGGCAAAGCCACGACCCTGTTCCCCTGCCCGTGCGGCCTCGATGGCGGCATTGAGGGCCAGCAGGTTGGTCTGGCCGGCGATGTCGCGGATCACATCCAGCACCACTGTAATGTTGGCGCTGTCCGCCTCCAGCTGCTGAACCACGGCACCGGCTTGCTCAATCTTCTCGGAGACCTCTTCGATGCTGCTGATGGCGCTGCGTACCACCTGGTTGCCATCGGCCGAGGTACGGGAAGCATCCTTGGCGGCACTCATGGCATCCGTGGTATTGCGGGCTACTTCGTTGACGGTGGACTGCATCTCGTTCATGGCGGTGGCCACCTGGGAGACTTCGCTCTGCTGGATGGCCATGCCGCTGGCAGATTGACTGGAGATGGCACTCACCTCTTCCACCGCGCTGCTGAGCTGGCTGACCGAGCCTGCGATCTCGCTCACCAGCTCGGACAGAGAGGTCTGCATCCGGTTGATGGCGCTGCCCAGCTGGCCCAGCTCGTCACGGTTGAAGCGGTTCTCCTTGATCCACTGTTGCAGCTCGCCCTGCCCCAGCTCGCCACCGGCGATACGCTGCGCCTGACGGGCCAGCATGATGAGAGGGTCGCGGATCTGGCGGGTGAGCAGCATGGAGAGCATGACCACCAGAATGAGGGAGACCACCAGGGCGATGGAGACACTCCACTTGGCGCCATCGTAGGAGGCCACCACATCGGAGCGAGAGTCTGTGGCATAGCCGTGGTTGATACGGATCAGCTCGTCAACATAGTGATGCAGTGAGCCAAAGAGCGGCACCCCTTCTGCCAGGAAGATTTTCTGGGCTTCGGCCATCTGGCCGTTGTCCTGCAGCTGCTTGACCCGCTGGTGCAGGGCGACATAACGGGTCCATTCCGCCTTGACGCCGTCGAAGGCGCGACGCTCTTCCACATCTTCCGCCCAGATGGTACGGTCATGGCCGGCCAGTTGCTGATCCACCTTGCGGATCAGATCAGCGGCCACATCACGATATTCCGCGCGCAGTTTCGGATCCTCGGCCACCACGAAGTAGCCGAGTTCATAGCGACGCAGTTCGCTGATGCGATCCCCTATCAGGGTGGTCCGGTTGACGGCCGGCAGTATGCTGTCGGTAAAGCGCAGCGCCGCTCCGTTCATGTTGCCAAACTGAACGATTGCAAAGCCGCCGATAAAGGCAACCATCAGGCCGAGCACGGCAAAACCGGCCGACAGTTTCTTGCCTATGGTCATGGAGCTGGTATTCATGGCATTTCCTGAAATTGAGTGAACAGGTTCCGCGGGCCTGTTGCGCGAGGCAAAGACCCGGATCCCGCGTTCCATCGCAGCTCATCGAGAAAATGAGTTTGGTCCTGAGGTAAAACAAGGGGCGTCAGGGGACAAACAGCCGTCTCCCGTGTCCCGAACAAGAAGGAATGGAGTCAAAACAACCCATTGTAAAAGCCTTATCGACCGACCTGGCCTATTCCTTGAGACTTTTATTGGTAAAAAATGCAGGCCAACTGTCAGCCTGCAGCAGAGAGGGAAAGTACAGGGGCGGTTCTCACCGCCCTTAAGGTATCAGCTGCGCAAACCGCCCAAAAACTCGGCGCGGGTATCAGGCTGGGTCTTGAACACACCGCCGAGGGAGGTGGTGGTGGTGTAAGAGGTGGAGTCCATCACCCCGCGAGCTTTCACGCAGAAGTGGGTCGCCTTGATGCTGATGGCCACATCCTGGGTACCCAGCAGGGTCTGCAACGCCAGCAGGATCTGCTGGGTGAGCCGCTCCTGCACCTGGGGACGACGGGCGAAGAACTGCACGATGCGGTTGATCTTCGAGAGCCCGATCACCTTGCCACGGGGGATATAGGCGACATGGGCCAGCCCGTCGATGGTCACGAAGTGGTGCTCACAGGTACTGGTGAGGCTGATGTCCCGCACCATGATCATCTCGTCCACCTGCATCTTGTTCTCGATCACCGTCACCTTGGGGAAGGTGGTGTAGTCGAGGCCGGAGAAAATCTCGTTCACGTACATCTTGGCGATGCGATGCGGCGTCTCGGCCAGGCTATCATCGGCCAGGTCCAGCCCCAGCGTCTCCATGATGGCGCGCATGTGGCCTTCGATCTTTTCCCGCTTCTGCTGGCTATCCAGCTGGTTGGCAACCAGGGGGGTTTCCAGTCCCTGGGCCTCGAGGGCAGCCCTGACCAGCAAGGCTTCCTGACTTAAGGTTGTCATTGTCGTCTCTCCCACGCTCAGGGACGGTGAGGGCCAATCGGGCGGCCCTTTATGGTATGGCGGCATAGTAAACGGCCATTGCCGCCAATATTCAAGTCAACTTGCGTTCCTAATCATACTTTATGGTCTAACGGGCACTTTTACCCTGCCACGACCTGCCCATCGGCAGGGATTTTTGTGATAATCCCGCCCTCAACCATAGAAAGAGGTAATGACGATGGGATTTGATACCAGCGGACTACTCCCCTTGAGCGATGCCCTGCAAGGGATGCTGGAGCAACTTGCCTGCTGCTGCGACACCGAGCTGCTGCCGCTGCCAGAGGCCCTCGGCCGGATCCTCGCGGACGATATCGCCTCTCCCCTCTCAGTGCCTCCGTTCGACAACTCCGCCATGGATGGCTATGCCGTGCGCCTGGCGGATCTCGCCGCGGACACGCCTCTCATCATGGCGGGCAAGGCCTTCGCCGGCCAACCTTATCAGGGGGAGTGGCCTGCCGGCCACTGCGTGCGCATCATGACCGGCGCCCCGGTGCCGGCAGGGACGGATGCGGTGGTGATGCAGGAAGAGACCCGGGCCGATGGCGAACGGATCTCCTTCCTCTGCCAGCCCGTGCCGGGCCAGAACATCCGCCGCGCCGGCAGCGACATGGCCAAGGGCGCCTGCGTGCTCGGCGCCGGCACCCGCCTCACCCCTCGGGAGATGCCACTGCTGGCCTCTCTTGGCATCGCCACCGTCAGCGTGCGCCGCCCGCTCAGGGTAGCCATCTTCAGCACAGGTGACGAGCTCAAACCGGTCGGTACCCCGCTCGCCCACGGCGACATCTACGACTCCAACCGCTACGGCGTCAAGGCGATGCTGGCGCGTCTGGGGTGCGACTGCCTCGACCTTGGCATCCTGCCCGACAATCCTGACCTGCTGCGCGCCGCTTTCATCCGGGCCGATCAGGAGGCCGATGTGCTGATCACCACGGGTGGCGTCTCGGTAGGGGAAGCGGACTTTACCAAACAGCTGCTGGACGAGCTTGGCGAAATCGGCTTCTGGAAGCTCGCCATCAAGCCGGGCAAACCGTTTGCCTTCGGCCGCCTGCCCCATGCCTGGTTCTTCGGCCTGCCTGGCAACCCTGTCTCCGCCATGGTCACCTTCGATCAGCTGGTGCAGCCGGCACTGGCCAAGCTGGCCGGTCAGCGTTTCGAGCGCCCGCTCCAACTCCAGGCCGTCGCTGCCGAGCCGCTCAAGAAGAGCCCGGGGCGCCTGGATTTCCAGCGCGGTATCCTCTGCCAAGGTCCAAACGGCCTCGAAGTGCGCAGCACCGGCTCCCAGGACTCCGCCGTGTTCAGTTCCCTGTCGCGGGCCAACTGCTACATCGTCCTTGAGCGCGAGCGCGGTCGGGTCGCGGCGGGTGAAACCGTCACCGTGGAGCCGTTCGGGGGATTGCTGTTGTGAGCGAGATCCTCTCTGACGCCGAGCTCTTGCGCTACAACCGCCAGATCATCCTCAAATCCTTCGACTTCGAGGGGCAGGAGGCGCTCAAGCAGGCCCATGTGCTGGTGATTGGCGCAGGGGGGCTGGGCTGCGCCGCCAGCCAGTATCTCGCAGTAGCCGGGGTCGGCCAGCTTACCCTGGTGGATTTTGACAAGGTGGAGCTCTCCAACCTGCAGCGCCAGGTGCTGCACACAGATGAGCGCATCGGCCAGTACAAGGTGGACTCCGCCGCCCAGGCGCTGCGCGCCCTCAACCCCTGGCTCAAGGTCGACACCCACGCCACCGTCGCCGACGAGGCACTGCTCGATGCCCTGTTGCCCCTGCACCAGCTGGTGCTCGATTGCACCGACAACCTGACCATTCGCAACCTGCTCAACCAAAAGGCCCGCCTGCACGGGGTGCCCCTGGTCAGCGGCGCCGCCATCCGGATGGAGGGGCAAATCTGCAGCTTCACCTGGCAGGAGGGCGAGCCCTGCTATGCCTGCCTCAGTGCCCTGTTCGGCGAGCAGGCCCTCACTTGCGTCGAGGCCGGGGTGCTGGCGCCCGTGGTCGGTCTGGTGGGCAGCCTGCAGGCTCTCGAAGCCATCAAGCTGCTGGCCGGTATGGGCAAGAGCTACAGCGGCCGCCTGCTGATGATCGATGGCCTGGGCGGCAGCTTTCGCGAGATGAAGCTACCCAAACGGCCAGACTGCCCGGTCTGCTCGCACGAGTGAGTTTCCCAGCCACTCTTTGCACCAACAAAAAGCCGACCCATAGGGTCGGCTTTTTGTTGGCCTTCATCATGACGATGGGGGATCAGAAGATCCCCTTCGCCTTGACCTTCTTCATGCTGGCCACCTGGCTCGAAAGATCTTCCACCAGAGGCTCAGGGGCTTCGGTGGCAGTGCTCTGGCGAGCAGGCGCACTGGCCAGGCGCTGGATCAGCCTGTGTTGCTCGCGAATAAGCCTGGATTGCTCCTCAAGCTGGCGCGAGAGCAGCTGGATGCTGCTGGCGAGGGGAGCCAGATCTGATTCCGTCCCCACGGCCGGCAACTTGCCCGCGATGGCCTCGGCCAGCTGATCATGATCCAGAGGGGCCGGCAACCCCTGGCGCAACTCATCCCACAGTTCGGTGGGCTGCTGTTCACCCAACCGGCTCACTATCTCGTCCACCAGGTTGTCCGGCACCGGCGCCGCAGCCTGCTGGCCAAGACGCTGGACTATCTCATCCGCCAGCGCCCGGTTGTCCCCCTGTTCCAGCCGGGGGACCAATCTGGCCACTATCTCGTCGATCAGGGTATCGGAGGATGGCGTATCCTCCGCTCCCAGCGAGAAGCCACAGCTGGCGAAGGCATGGCGCAAGGTGGTCATGCTCACCTGCTCCGGCCCCAGGGCATTGGCGATGGCCTTGCACAGATTGGGGGCCAGCACATACATGAACATGCCGGAGAGATAGATATCCTTGTGGAACCGACTCTTGGAGAAGTCGAACTCCTCGCTGCCATCCTGGATCTTGCGTGCCCGCTGATACCAGTTTTGCAGCACCCCGACCGCGTAGCGATCAGACTCCAGCGCACCCGGATCCATGTAGATGGAGAAGGTCATGCGCTTGAGTTGACTACTCATCGGCGACCTCGGCCATCACAGACGCCTCGCGATAGACCTCGTCCTCTTCGGTGGTGTAGAGGCAGATCTCGCGGGCCAAGGCGGCCTGGGCATCGTCCAGCAGTTCAACCCGCTCGCCCAGGGTCGGATAAGCCGCCTTGATCGCATCATAGATAAGGGAAGCACCACCACCGACCAGATAGACCCGGTTCGGGTTCTTGGCAAACTTCTTCGCCTCGTGGGCAACCTGGGAGCCCAGCTCGTCAATCTTGTTCTGCATCTTCTCGAGGATGCGCGGGATCTGGCTCTCGTCGTTCACCACATCGCGCACAAAGCTCATGTCGTGGCGACGCTTGATGAACTCGTTGGCCACCAGATAGCTGGAGTCGCTGTCCGCCGCCGCCAGCGCCTTGCGGGTCGCGTCGGTCACCATGGAGACGCCGATCTCGTTGTTACCGTAGACATCGGAGACGTCGTCGAACTCACCGACGATGATCCCCATATCCAGGGTGGTGCCACCGCAGTCGATCACCAGGGTCTTGGTGAACTCGTTGCAGCCCGAGCCAATCAGGCGAGACAGGGCGGCAGGCAGGCTCTCCGGCATCACCTCGACGCTGACGATCTTGAACAGCTCGCCCTTGTTGAGGCTGATGTCACGCATCAGGTTGCGGCGCTTCTTCTCGATCTTCTCTTCGTTGCGCTGGCAGTCATCCGGGTTGTAGAACTCGGTGATGGGCAGGGTTACCGTGATGGCCACGTCACAGGGGGTCACGCCGGTCTGCAGCAGGGCATGGTGCACGGAAAGCAGGTTCAGATCGTCGTACTGGTACTCCACGTGAGTCGTTGCCAGCGACTTGTCGGAGGTGGCGTCATAGGTGTACTTGGTGTTGCCTATTTCGTAGTTGTAGATCTTCTTGTCCTTGCGCAATGCGGCACTCTTCCAATCCTTGCGAAAAGAGTTGGGAGAGATGATGGTCTTGAGCACCTTGTTCTCAATCCAGCTCACCTTGACGTTGGTCGAACCATCATCGATGGCCATTTTCATTACTTCAGACATGAGGAAATACCTGTTTTAAAAGCAAATTGAGCCCGCTTCCGTTGCCTTTTGCCAGTGGCAAGGGAAGCGGGCCAAGACATACACGGCTAAAAAAAGCGACAAGTTTAATGAATTTCTAGAATCCGGTGAAGCAATTGATTGAACCCGGAAGGATCTTCCGCCGGCCAGGCATGATGACCATTGGGGGTGTGAATGGTGGCATTGGGCAGGGCAGCGAACTGCTCAACCCGTCTGGCCAGCGGCAGATAGTCGTGACTGGTGGAGATGATGGCAACCGGCTGCCGGATCTGGCCGAGTCGGGATCGTACCGACCAGCCGGGCAAGGCCTCCAGCAGCGCCTTGTAAACCTTCTTGCGGTTGCGCACAAAGCGCAGCCGGAAGGTGTGGCGCACCTGGGCCAGATCCGGGCCGGGAAAGAGCTCCCGTCCCAGCCACCAGGCCAGTGGCCGCATGCCGAACCAGCGCAACCACTTGAGGCGCTGGGCATAGCGCTCCTGCTCTTTCGGCGTCTCCAGCAAAAACTCGCTAAAACCGTTGACCAGCACCAGGCCGTTCACCTTGTCGGGCCGTTGCAGCGCCAGCTCCAGCGCCACCATGGCGCCCAGGGAGAGCCCCACCACCCAGGCCGACCCAGGCTGTGCATCGAGCCACGCCACCACATCGGCCGCCAGGGTGGGCACGTCAAACGGCCCCTCCTGCATGCTCTGGCCGTGACCGCGCAGATCGATGGCCACGACTCGATAGCGTTCGGAAAAACGCTCCATCTGCGCCTGCCAGTCAAGGCTGGAGGAGCCCAGCCCATGCAGCAGCAGCAACAAGGGCCCCTCCCCCGCACTGCGCAGGGCCAGGCCGTTGAATTTGATTACCTGATTGCGACGCATCCGTCTGTTGCCTCTCGACTCATCCCCTGATGCCTGTCCGTTGTCATCACACCCTTGGCATCACACAGTGCAGACCACCAACCAGACCGTCAGCCTTCACTGACCAAACTGACCGCCTTGATATAAGCGTATATCCGCTGCTCCGGTTCCAGCGCCAGCCGGTTTGCCGAGCGGCTGGTGATCCGGGCCAGCAGTATCTGCTCCCCCAGCGCCAACTGCAACAGGGTCTGGCCGGGGCGCACTTCGCGCAGAGCCAGCAGGCGGGTAACCAGACAGTTGGAGAGACTGGAGTACTCGATGGGGGCGGTGGCGATCACCACGTCCCGTCCCGCCACCTTGATCTGCAACGGGCCAACCTCGTCCGGCGCATGAGACATGGTGACCCTCAGGGTCTGCTCCCCCAGTTGCAGGGTCGCCATCTGCTCGTCGTCATCGTAGTGGGCCAGGGTGGCATCGAGCATGACGCCGGCATCGTCGCGACTGGCGAGCGACAGATCGGTGCGGGCGAAGATCTCGCTCGGCCGGCCCTGTGCCTCCACCCTGCCCCCTTCCAGCAACACCAGCTGATCACACAAGAGGCTCACCTCCTCCATGGCATGGCTGACGAAGATCATCGGGATGCCGCTCTCTCGCTGCAGCCTCTTGAGCACATGGGCCTGATGGATGCGGCTGCGCCGATCCAGCGCCGAGAAGGGCTCGTCGAGCAGCAGCAGATCGGGCTCGGCCAAGAGCGCCCGCCCGAGCGCCACCCGCTGGCGCTGGCCACCGGAAAGCGCATGGGCCGGCTGGCTAAGCAGCTCGGCAAACCCGAGCCGCTCGGCCAGCACCTGCGGCTGCCAGCGGCCACGCCCCTTGCGCGCCGCCAGTTGCAAGTTGCCCAGCACCGTCATGTGGGGAAAGAGTCGCGAGTCCTGAAACACCAGGCCGATACGACGCATCTCGGGCAGCAGGGGAGCCAGTTCGTGTCCTCGCCAGTGCAAGCGGTCGCACGGCTGGCGATCCAGCCCGGCGATGATCCGCAGCAAGGTACTCTTGCCACAACCGGAAGGACCGAACAGGCCGAGGATCCCCCCCAGCTCGAGAGCGAGTTCGCAGTCGAGGGTAAAGGGGCCGAAGGCACGGCGCGCCTTGAATTGCAGGCTCATCCAAACAGTCTCCGCTGACGGCGCTGCAGCACCCCGTACACCAATACCAGCATCACCAGAGAGAAGCCCATCAGCCCGCCCGCCAGATAGTGGGCGTTCTGGTAGTCCATCGCCTCCACATGGTCGAACAGGGCGATGGAGAGCACCTGAGTTTCACCGGGTATGTTGCCCCCTATCATCAACACCACGCCGAACTCCCCCAGGGTGTGGGCAAAGCCGAGCGCCGCCGCCATCACGAAGCTGGGCAGCGTCATCGGCAAGATGATCTGGAAGAAGCGCTCCCAGGGTCCCAGCCCCAAGGTGGCAGCAGCCTCCAGCTCCTTGTTGCCCATGTTGACGAAGGCGGAGGTGAGCGGCTGCACCACGAAAGGGAGCGAGTAGAGGATCGACGCAAACAACAGGCCGGTGAAGCTGAAGGCAAGTGGTGCCCCGAAGGTGTGGCGCCACCATGCCCCCAGCCCGTATTCGGGGGAGAAGGCGAGTAGCAGATAGAAACCGAGCACGGTCGGCGGCAGCACCAGCGGCAGGGCCACCAGTGCTTCCACCAGGGGGCGCAACCGGTTCTGGCTGCGCGACAGCCACCAGGCCAACGGCGGCGACAGCAAGAGCAGGATGCCCGTGGTACTGGCCGCCAGTTTCAGGGTCAACCAGACCGCCTGCAGATCCCCTTCACTCATGAATGACACTCGTCATGAATATCAAGGCAGGGCATAACCCGCCTCCTTGATGGTGTTCTGACCCGGCCCCTTGAGCCAGGCGACCAGAGCGTCCACGGCCTCACCTTTTTTGAGCACCAGCCCCTGCTGCTCGATGGCAGGATAGAGGTTCTGTGGCACAGCCCAGGCTTCGCCGGTTTTGCCCGCTTCAACCAGGTTGGCCCAGGCGACAAAACCCATCTCCGCATTGCCGGTGTCGACAAACTGCCAGGTCTGGCTGATGTTGGCCCCGGTCAGCACACGGTACTGCTTGGGATCGATCTTGAGACTCTCGAGGGTCGCCATGGCGGCGGCGCCATAGGGAGCGGTACGCGGGTTGGCGATAGCCAGGTTGCCCTGCCAGGCGCGAAGCTGAGCCTCATCCGGTGCGGGGCCCCCTTTCTTCCACAGCCCCAGTTGACCAATGGCATAGGTGAAGCGCTCGCTGCCCTTGCCCTCTTTCTCCAGCTTCTGCGGGGTAGCCACGTCAGCAGAGAGGAAGAGATCGAACGGTGCGCCATGGCTTATCTGGGTGTAGAGCACGCCGGTTGCAGCCGAAGAGATGGTCACCTGGTGGCCGGTCTTGGTGGTGAACTCCTGGCCAATACGCTCCAGCGTTCCCTTGAAGTTGGCCGCCACGGCCACCTTCACTTCGTCGGCCTGCACCTCAGCACTGTGCAGCGCACCGGCACAGACTCCCAACACCAATACAGATAACAGCGGTTTCATTTCTTTCCTCCTGATGCGGGTCTGGCATGGCCCGGCCCGGAAATAGGAGCCATGGTTCTCGGCGAACCTACTCCTCTCGTTGCGACCCGGGCTGCTGCCAGCGGGCGGCGGCCGCATTGTCGCTCTCTTTCGCGTCGACCCAGCGCTTGACCCCGTCAGCGGTCAGCTCTTTTTTCCAGAAGGGGGCGCGCGTTTTCAGAAAATCCATGATGAAGTGACAGGCATCGAAGGCCGCCTCGCGATGGGCACTGCTCACCGCCACCAACACGATTTGATCGCCCAGCATCAGCTCGCCGATGCGGTGGATGAGGGTGCACTCCTGCAAGGGCCAGCGGCTGCGCGCTTCGGCCACGATCTCGATCAGCGCCTTCTCGGTCATGCCGGGATAGTGCTCGAGGGCCAGCCCCTTGACCTCCTCCCCCTGATTGAAATCACGCACCTTGCCCACGAAGGTGACGATGGCGCCGGTGTCGGCACGAGTGGCGAGGCGGGCATACTCATCGGCCAGCGAAAAATCGGCCTGCTGGACCAGGATGCGATCCGTGGTGCTTGTCTGGCTCATGTCAGCCTCCGGTCGTTACGGGAAGGAGAGGGAAGAAGGCCACTTCGTCGCCACCGCACAGCCCAGTGATGCGATCCACTGTCATTATCTCGCGCATCCTTAACCTCCGGTCACGGGAGGGAAGAAGGCCACTTCATCACCATCGTGAAGTTCGGTGGCAAGGGGCACCAGAGTCTGGTTGACCGCAACCAGCAGCTTGCCCTCCTCCAGCGCCAGCGCCCACTTGTCACCGCGCTCGCACAGGGCGGCACGCAGCGCCTCGGCAGTGGCATAGTCGCAGGGCAGGGTCAGCTCGTCGCACGCCACCAGCTCCCTGACCTGGGCAAAAAACAGTACCTTGATCATGCCTGCTCTCCTCTGTTGTCACCGACCTGGAAGTGGCCGGATTTGCCCCCCCGTTTCTCAACCAGGCGTACCTGTTCGATCACCATGTCTTTTTGTACCGCCTTGCACATGTCGTAAATGGTGAGGGCCGCTACCGACGCGGCGGTAAGCGCTTCCATCTCTACCCCCGTCTTGCCGGCGAGTTTGCACAGGGTGCGGATATGCACCCGGTTCTGCTCGGGCAGCGGAGCAATCTCTACCTCTACCTTGGTGAGCGCCAAGGGGTGGCAAAGAGGGATCAGATCCGAGGTCTTCTTGGCCGCCATGATGCCGGCGATGCGGGCGGTGGCGAACACATCCCCCTTGTGGTGCTGTCCGCTCAGGATCAGGGCCAGGGTCTCGGGGGCCATGGCAACAAACGCCTCGGCGCGCGCCTCACGCTCGGTGACCTGCTTGTCGGTCACGTCCACCATGTGGGCTTCGCCGCTTTGGTTGAGATGGGTCAGGTTCATCACTATCCCTTTCATGCAGGTGTTCAAAGATGGGAGACAAAATTGCACGGCTTGGTGCGGGCATCGAGCTGATCGCGGATAAGCTTCTCCCACCCCAGGCGGCAGGCACCGGTCGAACCG
The DNA here is from genome assembly GCF_041402525.1 of Aeromonas sp. S18(2024). Classification (NCBI taxonomy): domain Bacteria; kingdom Pseudomonadati; phylum Pseudomonadota; class Gammaproteobacteria; order Aeromonadales; family Aeromonadaceae; genus Aeromonas; species Aeromonas sp. S18(2024). The sequence continues at coordinate 62,883 of NZ_JBGLQV010000002.1, forward strand.
GGCAGGCAGCAGATCAGGGTGCGATTGGCCAACCCGGCGAGGGCGCGGCTCTGCATGGCAGAGCCCTTGATCTCGGCAAACGAGAGCTGGCGAAACAACTCGCCAAAACCTTTGACGGTGCGGTCGAACAGCACGCCGACCGCTTCAGGCACCCGGTTCTGATCGTTAAAACCGGTGCCGCCATTGACCAGTACCACCTGGATGCCTTCATCGGCAATCCACTGGCTGACCCGGGAGCGGATCTGATAGAGATCGTCGGCAAGCAGCGTCCGATCGGCAAGCTGATGCCCCGCCTCGCTCAGCGCCGAAACCAGGTAGTCACCCGAGCTGTCTTCGTCGGCGGTGCGGCTGTTGGAGACCGTCAGCACGGCGATCTTGAGGGGAATAAATTCGTTATGTTTCTGTCCCATCGGGCAGCTCCTGTTAGCTATAAACCGTGAGAAATATGAGAAAAGGGCAAGGAGCCCGGGGCAGTCCCCCTGGCATGTTGACGGGAACAACCAGGTTCAGTCACCAGCATTTGTTCACTCGGGATCCTGCACGGTGGGCTGATTCTATCAAAGGTTTCACTGGATATGGGTCTAAAGGGTTCACAAAACCGCCCTTTACCCCACCGGTTGGCAAAAAAAGACGCAGGCCGGATAAATCCGGCCTGCGTCTTGTGGGTTAGAAACCCTTCACCCCTGTCATGTCCGGGAGCTGGTGCGCTATCCCCTTGTGACAGTCGATACAGGTATTCTCGCCACTGGCCAGGTTGGTCGAGTGCATCTTGGCAGCGCGCTGCCCTTGCAGGGAGAAGTCCATGTATTCGAAGTTGTGACAGTTACGGCACTCTCTCGAATCCGTGTCCTTCATCCGTTTCCACTCCCGCTCGGCCATCTCGCGCCGGTGCGACTCGAACTTCTCGCGGGTGTCCACCTTGCCGGTGAGCTTGCCCCACAGTTCTTTGGACGCCTGCACCTTGCGAATGATCTTGTAGGTCCACTCATGGGGCACGTGGCAATCCGGGCAGCTGGCGCGCACGCCGGAACGGTTGGCATAGTGGATGGTGTCACGGTACTCCACGTAGACGTTATCGCGCATCTCGTGGCAACTGGTACAGAAGGCTTCGGTGTTGGAAGCTTCCATGGCGGTGTTGAAGCCGCCCCAGAAGATGACCCCGCCAAAGAAACCCATCATCAGCAGCACCCAGAGGGCGGCCTTCGAGGGAGACTTGAAGGTGGTCCACAGTCGCTGCAAAAAACCGGGTAATTTCATCTATGGGCTCCTCAGTTCAGGGCTTCAACCGGCTTGAAGGTATTCTCCACCAGCGGCTTGGCATCGGCTTGCGGTACGTGGCACTGCAGGCAGAAGTAGCGACGCGGGGAAACTTCGCCCAACGTGCTGCCATCACGGGTCTCGAAGTGAGTCGGGCTAATCTTGGGCGCCTTCATCCTGGTGGCATTCTTGAAGCTGTGGCACGCCAGGCACTTGTTGACCTTGTTATCCACCTCGTAGTTGCGGATATCGTGGGGGATCAGCGGCGGCTGATGGATATATTGGCGATCATAGCTGTCGCCATCCTTGCGAAAGTTCTTCAAGGGGGCTGGCGCCGCCTCGGTCACCAGATCGGTAGACCCCCGCTCAGACTTGATCCCCCCGGTGCTGTTGGTGATCTCGGAGGTGGCAGCCATCAAGGAACCCGCCATCAGGCAGGCCAGCATTGCTCCAATCAGCTTTTTCATTAGTTATTCTCCAATGTTTTTTCTGCCTTGACGGCAAAACCTACTTTGATTTCAAAAACATGCTCCGCGCAGACATCGATGCAACGGCCGCAGTTGGTACATTCCTGAGCCACTATCAGGGGCCCGTGACCGCGCTTGGCGCCATGAACCGGCCCGCGCAGGATGGGGCGCTCGGGACAGACCGCATAACAATCCATGCAGTTGCTGCAACGCTCGCGCCCCGAGGCTGCAATCTTGATAAAACCGACCCGGTTCACCAGGGCGTAGAAGGCCCCGACCGGGCAGAGGTGACCACACCAGCCGCGCTCCACCACGAACAGATCGAACAGAAACAACACCGCCAGCAGCATCCACCCCGCCCCCATGCCGAACAGCAGGCCACGCAGGGCAAGGGATACCGGGTTGACCAGCTCCCACACCAGTACGCCGGCGATGGCCGGCGCCACCAGTACCATGGCCAGCAGCCAGTAGCGGGTATTGCGGCTGAACTGGCCATTGCCCTTGAGACCGAGCCGGGCTCGCAGCCAGGCGGCGGCATCCGTGATGAGGTTGACCGGACAGACCCAGGAGCAGAACACCCGCCCCCCGACCAGCCAGTACCCCAGCAGTACGATGGCCGCTCCCAGCCACAGGGTGGTGATGGGCCAGTGGCCCGCAGCCACCGACTGAAGCAGGGTGAGGGGATCCGTCAAGGGAACCGTCTCCAGCAGCAATGAGCTGGAGAGGTTGCCCTTCAAGATCCACACGCCGGCCAGCGGTCCCAGCAGAAACAGCCCCAACACACTGAACTGGCTCAAGCGACGCAGCAGCAGGAAGCGGTGTGACCGCCACCAGCCGAGACGCGCCCGTGCCTCTTGTCCCGGATAACGGCTCATAGTCCCTCCGGTTTGCGAGTTGGCAGGGTCAGTCGCTCACCGATGAGCGACTTGCCCGCCTTCTGTTTCTCTTCCCAGCCAAGCCGGTAGTGATGGCCCAGCTCCCCCTTGGCAAGGGCACGGGGCACCACCTTGATGGCAGCCTCTTCCAGCACGCAGGCATGCTCGCACTTGCCACAGCCGGTGCAGACATCGCTGTGCACCGTGGGCAGAAACATGGCGTGCTTGCCGGTACGCTGGTTATGTTGTAGATCCAGGGTGATCGCCTTGTCGATGAGCGGACAGACCCGGTAACAGACATCGCAGCGCAGCCCCAGATAGTTGAGGCAGGTCTCATGGTCGATGAGTACCGCCACCCCCATCCGCGCCTGATCGATGTCGGTCATGGCCTGATCCAGCGCCCCGGTCGGGCAGGCCACCACGCAGGGGATGTCGTCACACATCTCGCAGGGGACGCTGCGCGCCTTGAAATAGGGCGTTCCCGTGGTGACGGGCTCAAACAGCCGGGCAAGCTTGAGGGTATCGTAGGGGCAGGCCTCGACGCAGAGCCCGCAGCGCACACAGGCACCGAGAAACTCAGCTTCATCGAGGGCCGCAGGCGGACGCAGTGCCTGGGCCGGCACAGCCTCCACCTGCTGGCGGGCCATGCCGCCCAGCCCCACACCAAGCAGGCCCATACCACAGGCCCCCTTGGCCATGTCGGCCAGAAACTGGCGACGACTACGACTCATCTCTCGCTCCCCGCCTTAGGCCTTCATCACCTTGACGGCGCACTTCTTGTAATCCGTCTCTTTGGAGAGCGGATCGGTGGCGTCCAGGGTCAGCTTGTTGACCAGCTGGCTCGCGTCGAAGAAGGGCATGAACACCAGGCCTTTGGGCGGACGGTTGCGACCACGGGTCTCGACACGGGTCTTCACCTCGCCACGGCGGGAGGTGACGATCACCTCTTCACCACGGCGCACGCCACGGGCTTTGGCATCTTCCGGGTGCATGAACAGCACCGCATCCGGGAAGGCACGATAGAGCTCGGGGACACGGCGGGTCATGGTGCCGGTGTGCCAGTGTTCCAGCACGCGGCCGGTGGAGAGCCACAGATCGTATTCTTTATCCGGCGACTCGGCGGCAGGCTCGAACGGCAGCGCGAAGATCACCGCCTTGCCGTCGGGTTTGCCATAGAAACGTACTCCCTCCCCCGCTTTCACGTAAGGGTCAAACCCTTCGCGATAGCGCCACAGGGTCTCCTTGCCATCCACCACAGGCCAGCGCAGGCCGCGCGCTTCGTGATACTGCTCGAACGGTGCCAGATCGTGACCATGGCCACGACCGAAGATGGCGTACTCCTCGAACAACCCCTTCTGCACATAGAAGCCAAAGTGTTCGGCCTCGTCGTTAAGATCCCCCTGACTCTGCTCTTTCGGGAACTTGTTGACCTGACCGTTGGCATAAAGCACGTCGAACAGGGTTTTGCCCTTGAGTTCAGGCATCTTGGCAATGAGCTCGGCCGGCCACACCTCATCCACGGTGAAGCGCTTGGAGAACTCCATCAGCTGCCACAGATCGGATTTGGCCCCTTCCGGCGACTTGACCTGCTGGTGCCAGAACTGGGTACGACGTTCGGCGTTGCCATAGGCCCCCTCTTTCTCCACCCACATGGCAGTTGGCAGGATGAGGTCGGCCGCCTGGGCGGTCACGGTAGGATAGGGATCGGACACCACGATGAAGTTGCGCGGATCCCGGTAACCGGGCAGGCGCTCCTGATTCATGTTGGGACCGGCCTGCATGTTGTTGTTGCACATCACCCAGTAGGCGTTGAGCTTGCCGTCTTTGAGCATGCGATCCTGCAGCACGGCGTGGTAGCCCACCTTGTCGGGAATAGTGCCTTCCGGCAGTTTCCAGACTTTTTCGGCGATGGCGCGGTGCTTGGGATCGGTCACCACCATGTCCGCTGGCAGACGGTGGGCGAAGGTGCCCACTTCACGGGCGGTACCGCAGGCAGAGGGCTGACCGGTCAGGGAGAAGGGACCATTGCCCGGCTCGGAGATTTTGCCGGTGAGCAGGTGAATGTTGTAGCAGAGGTTGTTGGCCCAGACGCCACGAGTGTGCTGGTTGAAACCCATGGTCCAGTAGGAGACCACTTTCTTGCTCGGGTCGGCATAGAGTTGGGCCAGTTTTTCCAGCTTGTCCTTGGAGACGCCGGAGAGCTTGGAGACGGAGTCGACATCGTAATCGGCGACGAACTTGGCAAACTCCTCAAAGGTCATCGGGGTCGCGTCGCCGCTATCCGGGTTCTTGGCCTTCTGCTGCAGCGGATCGGTCGGGCGCAGACCGTAGCCGATATCGGTCACCCCCTTCTTGAACACTGTGTGCTTGTTGACGAAGTCCCAGTTCACCTTGTCGTTCTGGATGATGTAGTTGGCGACATAGTTGAGGATCGCCAGATCGGTCTGGGGCGTGAACACCATGCCGTTGTCCGCCAGTTCGAAGCTGCGGTGCTCGAAGGTGGAGAGTACGTGCACCTGCACTTCCGGGGTGGAGAGACGGCGATCGGAGATACGGGACCAGAGGATGGGGTGCATCTCGGCCATATTGGAGCCCCACAGCACGAAGGCGTCGGCCTGCTCGATATCGTCGTAGCAGCCCATGGGCTCATCCATGCCGAAGGTACGCATGAAACCGACGACCGCGGATGCCATGCAGTGGCGGGCGTTGGGGTCAATGTTGTTGGAGCGAAAACCCGCCTTGAACAGCTTGGCGGCGGCATAGCCTTCCCACACGGTCCACTGGCCGGAACCGAACATACCGACCGCAGTCGGGCCCTTCTCTTTCAGGGTGGCCTTGAACTTCTCGGCCATGATGTCGAAGGCTTGATCCCAGCTGATGGGGGCGAAATCGCCATCTTTGTCGAACTGGCCGTTCTTCATCCGCAGCAGGGGCTGGGTGAGGCGATCCTCGCCATACATGATCTTGGAGAGGAAGTAGCCCTTGATGCAGTTGAGGCCACGGTTGACCGGTGCATCGGGGTCACCCTGGGTCGCCACGACACGCCCATCCTGGGAACCCACCAACACGGAGCAGCCGGTACCGCAGAAGCGGCAGGGGGCCTTGTCCCATTTGATGGCGGTTTTATCGGTACTGGTGATCAGATTGGCCGCCATGGCGGGGGCACTGACACCAGCCACGGCAGCGGCAGCCGCCACCGCATTGGCCTTCATAAAGTCGCGTCGACTCAGCTTCATGACATATCCTCGCATTGCTTATCGAGTTCATCGAACTGGTGGTAAATCAGGGCGGCGGACAACACTCCCGGCATCGCCTGAATAGCATCAATAGCCGCCATGATGGGTTGCTGGCTCTCACCTTCCAGGGTGACGACCAGCTTGCCCTCTTCACTGACAGCGTGGACCTCGGCTCCTTCCAAAGCCGCGATCTGTTCAGCGAGCCGGTGACGCAACATGGGTTGGGTCAGCACCACCAGGCTCGATACGTGGAACTCTTGGGTCATTGTGGCTCCTGCTTCACAAACATCCTGATTCATATTGGGTTCTCCGACCCTGGAGCGCCAACCCGGATGCTGCCTACCGGGCAGTCCATCACACAGGCACCACAACCGGTGCACGAGGCGGCGTCGATGCTGGGGGTCGGCACCCGACCCAGCATGGGGGAAAAGCGAATGGCGCGGGTTTCACAACTGTCCTGGCAGCGCTGGCAAAACACCTGGGCACTGGCCAGACAGTTGGCTTCAATATGGGCTATGTATTGCCAGGGCGCCTCCGTGGTCGGACGAAAAATCGGCGCCTTGCAGGCCGCAACACAATCACCACAGAAGGTACATTCACCGTGCCGGAACTCCACCATGGGAAAGCCGCCATCCCCCTTGACCAGGATCTGCTCTGGACAGGCCGTCAGGCAGTCGCCACAGCGAGTACAATCGGCCACGAAGTCGGGCCAGGGGAGTGACCAGGGTAACTGGACGCCTGGCTCTTTCGACGTCAAACGACCACGAAACAGACCCCGACGTGACAGGTTGACACCCTCTGGCATATCGACTCCTTCCTGGTGATAGATAGCGCACTGGTGATCAATAGCGCACGGGCGAGTCCGATGACGGACATCTGCAATACCAATTATAAGATTGGGCGTATATTGCGGCCCTGACAAGTTCAGGGATATACCACCAGGGAGATAAACAGGGGGGATTCTTGCGCTGGATCAAACCCTTGGCGCAATAATGTTCGATGGGCGCACATTTTGTACCCCATTGGGAAAAGCCACTTGGTAGGTAGTGATGGTCAGGTGTGCGAGCGGTTTAACCGCCTATCGATGCCAGATGAGGCGTCGCACCGGCATTCCCTTCATGCAGCCGATGAGTCGCCGCCTTGCCACTTAGCGCCGAGCGAATGCGTTGTTGCAACGCCTCCTGCTGGCTGTCTGCACCGAGCAGATCCCGCAGCTCGACACCATTGTCGCCAAACAGACAGAGGTGCAACTTGCCCACCGAGGAGACCCGCAGCCGGTTGCAACCAGCACAGAAATCCTTGCTGTAAGGCATGATGAGACCGACGCCCCCTTGTGACTCCGGGTGCATGAAGACCTGGGCCGGACCGTCGTCCTTGCCGCGCAGTTGCTGAACCCAGCCACTTTCCAGCAGGCGCTGTTTGATCTGCTCACCGCTGACATGATGGTTCTGGAACAGGGTATCCATCTCACCGGTCTGCATCAGCTCGATGAAACGCAGCTCGATGGGCTTGTGCTTGATCCAGGCCAGAAAGGCATCCAGTTGGTAGTCGTTGAGCCCCTTGAGCAGCACAGCATTGATCTTGACCGATTTGAAACCGGCGGCTAGGGCGGCTTCGATCCCCTCCATGACTTCTGCCAACTTGTTTTCGCCGGTGATCTGGTGAAACTGGCGGGGATCCAGGCTGTCGACACTGACATTGAGAGCGGAAAGCCCGGCATCAAACCACTCGCGGGCCCGCTCCTTGAGACGATAACCGTTGGTGGTCATGGCCACTTTCTCGATGCCCGGGGTGCTTGCCACGGCTTCAATGATCGAAGTGAAGTCGCGACGCAGGGAGGGCTCCCCCCCGGTCAGGCGTACCTTGCGGGTACCCATGGCGGCAAAGCCGCTCACCACACGGCGGATCTCGTCTACCGAGAGAAAGGATTTGCGCCCTTCCGGACGATAGCCGTCCGGCAGGCAATAGGTACAACGGAAATTGCACACGTCGGTGATCGACAGGCGCAAATAGTAAAAACGACGGGAAAAACCATCTTCAAGTGGCGACATAAACACCTTTCCAAATACGGGAGGCCAGGGCATTTCTTTCCTGACCCTTACAGCTCGAACATCGGCTGACGGCTGGTTTCCCCCTATCTCAAGGACTTAGGCAAAACCGCTCGGAGTTCATCTAGTTTTTCGATACTAACACAAGTTGGAGTACACTCCCACGCAACTAAAGAGGTAATCCACACATTCCGGAGACTTTTGGCATCATGCAAAAACGGTTCAGGGTCCGCTCGGTCAGCAGTGCCATCGGCCGATCCATGATTTTGATCCTCTTCATGGCCAGTCTGATCGCGCTGGTCGCCATGGTCACCCTGTTCTATTCGGTACCCGACGCCAAGGCGATCAACCTGTCCGGCTCCCTGCGGATGCAGGCCTACCGAATGGCCTACGAAATCGAGCAGGGTGAGAGCGTACTGGGACGCCTCAACCAGTTCGAAGAGACGCTCCATGCCAGGGAGTTGCAGGAGACCCAGCGCTGGATCACTCCGGCCTCCCTGCGCCGCACCTATGGCGAGGTGGTCAGCCAGTGGGATGAGATGCGCCAACATATCGAAGATCGGACTCCCAGACGATATACCGACAACACCGAAAAATTTGTGGCGGCCATCGACAATTTCGTCAACCAGATGCAATACCACGTGGAGTTCAAGGTACGCATGCTGGCACTAGCCGAAGGGTTGGGGTTGCTCTCCATCATTACCATCGCCTGGTTCACGGTGCGCTTTACCCGCCAACAGGTAGTGGCCCCCCTCAATCAGCTGGTTTATTGCGCCCGCCAGATCCAGCGCCAGGAGTTTGATCTGATCCTGCCAGCCCATCGCGACAATGAACTGGGCGAGCTGTCACGGGCCTTTGGCACCATGGCGGACGAGCTTGGCAAGCTCTATCGGGAGCTGGAGAACAAGGTCGAGGAGAAAACGGCCAAGCTGCAGCAGGCCAACGACACCCTCTCGTTTCTCTACAGCACTGCCCAGAAGCTGCACACGGCCCCGCTCAGTACCCGCACGCTTATCAAGCTGCTGGATCGCGCCGCGGCCCACCAGCATATCGATTACATCCGCCTGACCCGTTTCGAGAACAACGTCATGCCGGTTTACCTTTCCGGTCGCACCGGCTGGCCCGGGGATCTCGACGCGGTAGCCAGCTTCTATCTGCAGATGGATGAGCAGGAGTTTGGCCGGCTCGATATCATCAGTCAGCATCCCATCGACGAACGCCTCATCAAGAACTTCACCATGTTGCTGGCCCAGGTGCTGCACAAGGATCAGACCCTGCTGCAACAGCAAAGATTGCTATTGATGGAAGAGCGCGCCGTCATCGCCCGCGAACTGCACGACTCGCTGGCCCAGGCCCTCTCCTACCTCAAGATCCAGTCCACCCTGCTCAAGCGCTCCCATGCCAAGGGCCAGCAGGAGAAAGCACTGGAGGCGATGCAGCAGATCGACGAAGGGCTCAGCAACGCCTATACCCAACTGCGCGAACTGCTCGGCACCTTCCGCCTGACCATAGGAGATGCCAATCTGGGTGAAGCCATCCGGGTCATGCTGGAACAACTGCAGCCCCAGACCACGGCAGAGATCCGGCTTCATTATGGTCTGTCCGACACGGATCTGGAGGCTGGCCAACATATTCATATCCTGCAGCTGATCCGTGAGGCAGTGCTCAATGCCATCAAACATGCCCATGCACAAGTGATTGATGTTAGCTGTCAGACCCTCGCAGATGGTAATATTGAGGTTCAAATTTCAGATGACGGTGTCGGTATTGGTCTCGCCAGCTCAGCGATCAACCACTACGGTTTGAGCATTATGAACGAGCGCGCCAGCAAGCTGCATGGCCTGCTGACCATCAGTGAACTGCAGCCACAAGGCACCCGGGTGCATCTGACTTTTCCCACCAGTCTAACGAGAGACGCTTGATGGACGTGATGAAATACAGTGTTCTGGTCGTAGATGACCATCCCCTCATGCGCAAAGGGATTGTGCAGTTGCTGGCTCTGGAAGAGAACATGGATGTCACCGGCGAAGCTTCCAATGGTACCGATGCCGTGGCCCTTGCCAAAGAATCCGAACCGGATCTGATCCTGCTTGATCTCAACATGAAAGGGCTATCCGGCCTCGACACCCTCAAGGCGTTGCGTGCCGAGGAGATCACCTCGCGGGTAGTTATTCTGACCGTCTCCGATGCCCGCCAAGACGTGGTGGCCCTGCTCAAGGCCGGCGCCGATGGTTACCTGCTCAAGGATACCGAACCCGACCTGCTGCTGGCCCAGCTGGCCGACGTGATGACCGGCAAGCAGATCCTGAGCGAGCCGCTGCGTCCCTACCTCGAGAACATCTACGAGCTGGATCACCTGCAGCAGAAACTCGAAAGCCTCACGCGTCGCGAAATGCAAATCCTGCGCGAAATTGCAAAGGGACTCTCCAACAAACAGGTAGCTTCCGTCCTCCATATCTCTGAAGGCACGGTCAAGGTGCATGTGAAGAGCCTGCTGAAGAAACTCGAGGCGCAAAGCCGCGTAGAAGCGGCCGTCATGTATCTGGAGCAGCGCAACTAAGCGCCTTCCCTTCCCTCTAAAAGCCACCTTCCGGTGGCTTTTTTAATTCTCTGGCACAGTCGCTGCATTGTCTTATCCAGCAACTACTCAATGGAGGATGGAACATGAAAATTCAACCTTTGGCCCTGTTCCCCCTGCCTTCCCACATACTTCCGGGCGGCAAGCTGCCTCTGCGTCTGTTCGAGTCCCATCATCTGCAGATGCTCAAGGAATCGTTCATCAACGATCAGGGCTTCGGCATCGTGATGGAAGAGTCGACCACCTCGGGACAATCCGGCCGGATCCTGCCTGTCGGCACCCGGGTCAAGGTCACCGATTTCTACACCCTGAACGACGGATTGCTGGGCGTCACCGTACTCGGTCTGGAACGCTTCTGCATCCATGAGATGGAGACGGATCCGAGCGGTTTGCGTCGGGCAAAAGTAGAAATGCTGCCCAACTGGCCCAGCATCCATTCGGACTTCAACGACAAGTTGCTGGTGAATCGCCTGCGGGAGGTCTTCGAGCAGTATCCGGAACTGGATGAACTCTATCCCGAGAAACGGTTTGAAGATGCCTCCTGGCTTTGCCAGCGCTGGCTCGAGATCCTGCCGATGCCGATTTATGAAAAGCAGATGCTGATTGCCAAACAAAACAGCGAAGCGGCTCGTCAATTTCTGCATCGCCTGATTTCGCAGTGATAAAAAACCTTTGCAAAATGCAATTATTCCGACAATGAAAATTCATTATTCGCATTTTGCAAAAGACAGGGAGACGAAAAAGAGAGAGCCGTTGCGCTAATCGGCCGAATTGAACACAAAAAGAGTCATTAAAAGTTGGCACAGATTTTTCATACAGTTTAATACAACCCGATTTATCCCGTGCTCTCTTCAGTATTTGCTGAAGAACTGGTCAACCTAACAAGTTGACCATTTTTTTTATCCGCGCTCCGGCAATCGCTGGCTGAAATGACGCGCCAGGCACTCCCGCAGCCTCGCCAGGGTGATCGGCTTGGCCAGAAAATCATCCATCCCCTGCGCCAGGCAGCTCGCCTTGTCCTCCGCCATCGCATTGGCCGTCAGCGCGACTATGGGGATGGTCACCCCTTGCGCACGCAGTCGCCTGGTGGCTTCCAGCCCATCCATCTCGGGCATGCGCATATCCATCAAGATCAGATCCGGCAGCTGCTCTTCCACCAGTGTCAGAGCATCCAGGCCATTGGCGGCCAGGCGCACCTTGCTGACCAGTTTTTGCAACATCAGGGAGACCACCAGCTGGTTGACCGGGCTGTCTTCCACCACCAACACATCCAGTGGCAGCAAGGTCTGGGCACTCTCTTCCCGTACCGGTTGACAATGACAGGGCTGGGCCATGCCGGGGAGATCGAACCAGAAACAACTCCCCTTGCCAGGCTCGCTCTCCAGCCATATCTCCCCTCCCATCAATGCCACCAGACGTTTGCTGATGGCAAGCCCGAGCCCAGCGCCGGAGAAGCGGCGCGTCGCCGAGTTGTCGACCTGAGAGAAGGGTTTGAACAGCAGGGTCTGATCGGTCGCAGCAATACCAAGCCCGGTATCGGTCACGGACACCCTCAACATCTCGTCATGCCACTCCAGCCGCAAAACGATCCGACCCTGCTCGGTAAACTTGAGGGCATTGTCCAGCAGGTTGCCGATCACTTGCGACAATCGCATCGGATCCCCCTGCAACGTCTGTGGCACCGCCTCATCTACCTGGCACAACAGTTCGATGCCACTAGCCTTAGCCCGGGGCAGCAGGGGTTCGATGATCGATTGACACAACCCGACAGGTTGCAGACTTTCGCACTGCAGCAACAAGGTCTGGGACTCGATTTTCGAGAAATCGAGCACATCGTCGATGATGGTTTGCAGCAGACGGGCAGAATGGGTGGCATGGCGCAGCAGCGCCTGCTGATCGCTAGACAATTCGGCATGCAGCAACAGATCGAGCATGCCCAGCACCGCATTCATGGGAGAACGGATCTCGTGGGTCATCATGGCCAGGAACTGGGATTTGGCCCGGTTGGCGGCTTCCGCCTCATCACGAGCCCTGGCCAGCTCCTCTTCCCGCTTGATCTGATTGCTGATATCCCGTGCCGTCCCGCGATAGCCGAGGAAGTAGCCGTTCTGATCCATGTTGGGTTCCGCGTTCACCTCCATCCAGCAGGCTCTGTCCTGCAAGGCCACCAAAACCCGTGCCGCCCGTAGTGGCGCCCGCTGCTCAAGCAGCCGCAGATAGCCCTGGGATTCCGGACTCTGCTTGTTGTAGAGATAGTCATGCAGGGTTGGTTGGGAGGAAGGGGTAATGAACTCCTCCATGTAACCCGGTTCGGAGGCAAAACTGAGGCGATGCTCGGCATCGGTTTCCCAGAACCAGTCGGAAGCCATGGCGGCAAAGCTGCGAAAACGACGCTCACTGGCCTGCAATGCCTCGGTTTTGGCGGCGACCTGCTCCTGCAAACGGGCACGGTAGGTGATATTGACCAGCGCCTGGGCGATGAGCGGACGACAGCGTTGCATCGCGGCCTTGCTGGTAAGATCGAAGGTGCCTGCCTGGGAATGGCGACAGATGAGGATGGCGGTAAAACCCGGGGCCTGCAATCCGGTCAAGAGCAAGCTGGCCCAGCCAGGTTCACAGGCCAGAGGCGCCAGCTCGGGCAGCAGGGAGGGATCGTAGATCACCAGGGTTTCGCCGGCGATGGCCCTGGCAAACGCCGGCGTCATTGACCAGAAGCGCCCCTGCTCTCACGTCTCGCTGCTCAGGTGGGTAATACCCTGTTCTCCCTCCCAGGCCACCACATCCGCGTGTTCAAAACCGATGAAGGGTCTCAGTACCTCGATCAGACTCTCCAGTACCCGTTCTAGGGTCTTGGCATCTGCCAAGGTCTCTACCCCTTTGAGCAGAGTGTGGGACTCGTCACGGTACCTGGCTTCACGTTCACGGCAACGGGTAAGATCGACCAGAGCGGTTTGCAACTTTTCGCCCAGCGCCTCCAGTTCACCGCTCTCCATCATCTTGTCGCCTGTCCTGTGTCATTGGTCAGAAAGATCACGCTCGATACCATCAGGTTGCCATGAGCCAGTTCACCATGGGGCAGCCGCCCCTGCTCCCCGAAGGTAAAGGGAGTAATGAAGGGGATCTTGCCAAGCCGGGCCTGGCTCTGCTCCACAAACTGATACAGCATATCACCCAGCGCCAGACGGCAACCAGCACAGAAGATGATCAGCGCCCCGACGGGTTGCAATCTGGCATCGACACCGTACTCGGGATCGATCCGGATGGCACTGAGGCTGCGCTGCAACAGCCCTTCCTGGCTGCTGTACATCAACCACAGGCGCTCGCCCACGGTCACGTCGGTGAAAAGACGTAGCCCACCTCGCTCCGTCACGGCTTCGGGATGGGAGAGTTTGTAGTAGGGGACGCCATCCAGGGTACCCACCTGACGGGCCAGAGGGGTCAGGGTGCTCTCGTGCAGGATGGGGCCCACTGGCCAGGATTGCTGCCGGCCACACCAGCGGGCATACACCTCTGCGGCAGGCTCATGCTCGATCGTCAACACCTCGCGCCCATCACAGGAGGTGATGGCGCCGTGGCTTTCGGCGGGTACATAACCGGAGTGAAACTGGAAGGCCAGCTGGCAGTCAGGATAGAGCACCGCCAGCGCCACCCCCTGCTTGCTCTGCCCTTCACTCCAACAGAGCTGCCAGTCGCCACTCACCTTGTTGTCCGCCGCCGAGCCACCGACCACAGGCACCGAGTGACCAAACTCAGCTTCGATAGAGGCCAGCACCTCCTCCTCCTGGCCCGGGCTGGCATGAACCAGAACAAGCTGGGGCAGTTCGCCCGGGCGGCCACACTCGAGCATAGCCCGGCGCAACAACAGACGCACATCCACAAGCTCCCCCTCGGCGCCGGCAACGCCGTAAGCCCCCTTCTCATCATAAAAAGCAGCCACTGCCACGCCATGCTCCTGCCTGACATGGTGTCCCATTTCGGTCATCACGCCACCGCAGGAGCTGCACCCCAGCAAGGGGGTCGTCGGGAATTGACGCCCAAGCTGCTCGCGCAGTACCGCAGCATCATGGGCCTGAGTAAAATAGACCAGCAACAGGGAAGGCGCCTGCATGGCATGGTGATGAAGCCGCGCGCAGATATCTTGAGCCGCCAGCAGGGAATTTTCCTCAAGAGAGTGAACGGTCAGAAAGTTCAACACCATCTCCTTGCGTTATCGGATTCATGTCGCAAGCAAAAGTCATACCCTTATCAAGTAATTAGCTCATATTCCTTGCTAACATAACCTTCTATCAACCCCAGTGACAGGATGCCCTCATGTGGCAAAAAAACATCAATGACTTCGATCGGGTCGTTGCCATCGGTGGTGGCCACGGTATGGGCCGGGTGCTCTCCGCCCTCTCCTTCCTTGGTCAGCGGCTGACCGGTATCGTCACCACCACGGATGATGGCGGCTCAACCGGCCGCCTGCGCAAGAGCCAGGATTGCATCGCCTGGGGGGATCTGCGCAACTGCCTGAACCAGCTGGTCACCGACCCCAGTATCGGCAGCCTGTTGTTTGAGTACCGCTTCGCCGGCCGTGGCGAACTGGCTGGGCACAATCTTGGTAACCTGATGCTGCTGGCACTGGACAACCTTTGTGTCCGCCCTCTGGATGCTATCAAGCTCATCAGTGACATGCTCAAAATTGAATCACAATTGTTACCCATGTCCGAATTACCCACCGATCTCTGTGCCCATATGGAGTGCGGCAACCAGATCCTGGGAGAGGTCTCCATCGATCAGCTGGCCACTCCTCCCCTCTCCTTGAGCCTGATGCCGGAAGTGCAGGCCACCCGCGAAGCGGTACAGGCGCTGCAGCAGGCTGACATGATCATTCTGGGCCCAGGCAGTTTTCTCACCTCCATCATGCCGCCGCTGCTGCTGGCGGAGATCGCCCAGGCCATCAACGAAAGCAATGCCATGGTGGTGTTTATTTGCAACCTGGTCGCGGAAAAAGGGCCTGCCGGCCAGCTGGATCTGGCCAGCCAGTGCCGCTGGCTGGAATCCAGGATCGGACATGGCCGAATTGATGCCATTCTGGCGCCCTTTGGCGCAGGGGAAGGGGGAACATGGCAAGGTCGCCTGATCGAAGCCGATCTGGGCGAGACGGCATTGCCCCATCGCCATGACCGGCTGAAACTCAAGCTGGCGCTGGACAAGACCATAGGACACCTGCTCAACCAGCGTTAAGACGCCGCCACTGCCGTGTGGCAGTGGCCGGTTTTCAGTGGTAATCGGCCAGAAAGGCCAACACCTGCGGCAGAGAGTGTTCGAGTTGCTGGAGCTGACGCGCAGCCTCGTCACCATCGGCCTGCTTGCACGCAAGCTCCAGCGCCATCACCTGCTGATAGCTCGTCAGGGCACCATAGCTGCCGCAGGAGGATTTCATGCTGTGTGCCACCCTGGCCAGCGCCTCCCAATCCTGTTGTTCATACAGTGGCCTGAGCTGGCTTAGCTGCTCCCCTACCTCTTCGATAAACACGGTTATCACGACTGGCAACATCTCCTGACCGATATCGTCAGCCAGCTGTTGCAACACCTTGCGATCCACCCACTCCATGCGAGGCCTCTCAAAATGGTATTCAAACAGACCATACTATAGATAGTTTTCGGGCCACGGACGCCCGGACAGCTCACCTGAGACCGGCAAACTGCTTCAACACCCAGCCCAAAAGACGAAAAACGTGATCGGATTCAAAATATCAACACGCTTTGACAGCAATACAAAATAACATCATTGCAACAAATTAACATTCAAGTAACACTGAGCATCATCAGAGTGATGATGCTCAGCAACACCTCTCATCCCTTTTGCCCTTTATGGCTGCTGCGAAGAACCAGGGTAGGTATCTACCCTGGTATTTTTTTATTGGCCGATCTCGTCGTGATTGCTGGCGATACGCTCACCCAGCCGGAACAAGTTGAACTCACCAGGTTCCATCTTGACCCAGTGTTCATTCCCAGTCAGCGGACGAGTCGTGATGATGGTCACCACGTCATTGGGGGTCGTCTCGCTATGAAAATCGATCACCACCTCTTCATCCAGCAGACTCGCTTCACCAAAGGGGGCACGCCGGGTCAACCAGTGCAGGTTGTTGGAGCAAAAGGTCATCACATACTCCCCGTCCGAGAGCAGCATGTTGAACACCCCGAAGGCCCGCAGCTCGTCACACAGGGTAGCGAGGTAGCGAAACATGGCGGGGAAGTTGGCCGGTCGCCTGGGATACTTCTGCTCCAGCCTGTCGAGCAGCCAGCAGAAGGCGTGTTCGCTGTCGGTATCCCCCACCGGCCTGTGCCGCCCGGTGGCCAGCCTCTTGTAGCCGGTCAGCTGACCGTTGTGGGCAAAGGTCCAGTACCGCCCCCACAGCTCGCGGGTAAACGGGTGGGTATTTTCCAGCGACACGCAGCCCCGGTTGGCCTGGCGGATATGACTGACCACGGCGCAGCTCTTGATGGGCAGCGCCTGTACCAGCCTGGCGATGGGAGAGTGGGCACTGGGCTCGGGATCCTTGAAGGTACGAAACCCCTTCCCCTCATAGAAGGTGATCCCCCAGCCATCCTTGTGGGGACCCGTCTTGCCACCACGCAGCATCAGGCCGGTAAAACTGAAGCAGATATCGGTCGGCACATTGGCGCTCATGCCGAGCAGTTCGCACATATCTGGACCACTCCTTCCTTGACTACTTGTTCATCTGGCTGACTTGGCAGAAAAGCATACCTTTCTTTGCATCAAGCCGCTTGTCCAGATTGGCGATGCCGGACAGGCACACTCCTGCCCGGCGTCGATGCCACTTACTTGGCCATCTCTTTTTCGACCAGCTGGATCAGGATGTGGATCACCTTGATGTGCACTTCCTGAATGCGGTCGGCATAACCAAAGTGCGGAACGCGGATCTCCACATCGGCCAGACCCGCCATCTTGCCGCCATCCTTGCCGGTCAGGGCTATCACCTTCATGCCCTTGGCACGGGCCGCCTCGATGGCCTTCAGGATGTTGCCTGAGTTACCGCTGGTAGAAATACCGAGCAGCACGTCACCACGGCGGCCGACAGCCTCAACGTAGCGGGAGAAGACGAAGTCATAGCCAAAATCGTTGGAGACGCAGGAGAGGTGGCTAGGATCCGAGATGGCGATGCCGGCATAACCCGGACGGTTCTCGCGATAACGGCCGGTCAGCTCCTCGGCAAAGTGCATGGCGTCGCAGTGGGAGCCACCGTTGCCACAGGAGAGTACCTTGCCTTCCTCTTTGAAGGAGTCAGCCAGCAGCTTGGCGGCCGCCTCGATATTCTTCAGATTCTGCTCATCGGCCAGGAAGGCTTGCAGCACGCTGGCGGCTTCGGTCAGTTCATTGCGGATCAATTCTTGGTACATGATGTCTCTTCCACTTTTTTAGTGTGCGTGTAAGTCGCCGCTATTCTCGCACAAGGCAATCCCGTCGTCGCCCCCTCCCTCGGCAGGTCGCGCCACAGGCTGGCCTGCCACGTTACGGGGATCACAGTCGCAAGGTAATGAGCTTGTAAACAACTTGATAACTTTGTGCGTATGAATTACAACAAGGGCCAGACCAAACAGGTCAGACCTCTGGATCAGTTACGCCACATTGGCAACCTATCACGCAAGGAGCAAGCAATGACGACGACCCTCACTCTGCTCGGGGTGATCCTGGTTATCGGAGCCCTGGCCTATCGCCGGGCATCCCTGTTCATCTCGACCCTGGTAACCTTCGCCGCCCTTATCATCGGGGCCCTCTACGGTCATGTGCCCTTGCTGGTATGGGCCCTGTTTGCCGTGGTTGCCATCCCCCTCAACCTGGTGGAATTTCGCCGAAACCAGCTGACCAAGCCGCTGTTCAAGCTCTACAAATCCATCATGCCAGAGATGTCCCGCACTGAAAAAGAAGCCATCGAAGCGGGCACTACCTGGTGGGAAGCCGACCTGTTTGCCGGCAATCCGGACTGGAAGAAGCTGCACGCCATCCCGGTCAGCACCCTGTCGGCAGAAGAGCAGGCCTTCCTGGACGGTCCGGTGGAAGAAGTGTGCCGCATGGTCAGCGACTGGGAGGTAACCCACGAGCGGGCCGATCTCTCTCCCGAGGTGTGGCAATACCTGAAGGACAACAAGTTCTTCGCCATGATCATCAAGAAGAAGTACGGTGGCCTGGAGTTCTCCGCCTACGCCCAGTCCTGCGTGCTGCAAAAGCTGTGCGGCGCCAGCGCCGTGCTCGCCTCCACCGTCGGCGTGCCCAACTCCCTGGGCCCGGGCGAACTGCTGCAACACTATGGCACCGATGAGCAGAAGGATTACTACCTGCCTCGTCTGGCGGTCGGCAAGGAGATCCCCTGCTTCGCCCTGACCAGCCCGGAAGCGGGTTCGGATGCGGGTTCCATCCCCGATTTTGGCATCATCGCTAAGGGCGAGTGGGAAGGGGAAGAGGTGCTCGGCATGCGCCTGACCTGGAACAAGCGCTACATTACGCTTGCCCCCATCGCCACCGTGCTGGGGCTCGCCTTCAAGCTGCGTGACCCGGAGCATCTGCTGGGGGAGGAAGAGGAGCTCGGCATCACCTGCGCCCTGATCCCGACCCACATCAAGGGAGTCGGCATCGGCCGTCGCCACTTCCCGCTCAACGTGCCGTTCCAGAACGGCCCGACCCAGGGCAAGGACGTCTTCGTCCCCCTCGATTTCATCATCGGCGGCCCGGCCATGGCCGGACAGGGTTGGCGCATGCTGGTGGAGTGCCTCTCGGTCGGTCGCGGCATCACCCTACCCTCCAACAGCACCGGCGGCGTCAAGATGCTGGCCCTGGCGAGTGGCGCCTACAGCCGCATCCGTCGCCAGTTCAAGCTGCCCATCGGCAAGATGGAAGGCATTGAAGAACCGCTGGCCCGCATCGGCGGCAACGCCTATATCATGGGCGCCGCGGCCAACCTGACCGTGACCGGCATCGACCTCGGCGAGAAGCCCTCGGTCATCTCTGCCATCGTCAAGTACCACCTCACCGACCGTGCCCAGAAGTGCATCATCGATGCCATGGACATTCACGGCGGCAAAGCCATCTGCATGGGTCCCAACAACTATCTGGCCCGCGGCTATCAGGGAGCGCCTATCGCGGTAACCGTCGAGGGAGCCAATATCCTGACCCGCAGCATGATCATCTACGGCCAGGGCGCCATCCGCTGCCACCCCTACGTGCTGCCCGAAATGCTGGCAGCCAGCCACCCGGATCAGGAGCAGGCCCTGAAAGACTTCGACAAGGCGGTGTTCAGCCACGTCGGCTTTGCCATCAGCAACCTGGTGCGCAGCTTCTGGCTGGGTCTCACCGGTGCCCGCTTCGCCGCATCCCCCTATGGGGATCAGACCAAGCGCTACTATCAGCAGCTCTCCCGCCTCTCCGCCAACCTGGCGTTTCTGTCTGACATGGCAATGGGCACCCTGGGGGGCGAGCTCAAGCGCAAGGAGCGGGTCTCCGCCCGTCTCGGCGACGTGCTGAGCCAGCTCTATCTGGCCTCCAGCGCCCTCAAGCGCTATCAGGACGAAGGACGCCAACAGGCCGACCTGCCGCTGCTGCACTGGGCGCTGCAAGATGCCCTGTTCAAGGCACAGGAGGCGATCGATGAACTGCTACGCAACTTCCCGAACCGCTGGATTGGATTGGCTCTGCGCGTCATCGTGCTGCCGCTGGGTCGCGACATGAAGCGCCCGAGCGACAAGCTGGACAACCAGGTAGCCCGCCTGCTGCAAACGCCGAGCGAAACTCGCAGTCGACTGGCTCAGGGTCAGTATCTCACCCGCGAAGAGGGCAACCCCTTCGGCCTACTGGAGCAGGCACTCGATGACGTGCTGGCCGCCGAACCGCTGTTTGACAAGGTGTGCAAGGCCGATGGCATCAAGCGTCCCTTCCTGGCGCTGGACAAGGTAGCCGACATCGGACTGGCTGCCGGCGTGCTGAACCAGAGCGAGGCCGACCTGCTGCGCCGCGCCGAAGTGAGCCGCCTGCGCACCATCAACGTCGATGATTTCGACCCCATCGATCTGGTGGCCAACAAGCAGCTGTTTGAAGCCTCCGCCTACCATCACGCGGCCTGAGTCGCCGCTCTGCCAATAACGCCTCCCACCGGGAGGCGTTTTTTATTCTGTACGGTGGCGACAAAGCGCCAGCCGCCTCCCCCCTGTTCTTGATCACAAAAAAAGGCACAATAGCCGGCAGTTCAAACACACAAGGAAGCCGAGATGAGCCTTGAGCACCTGATCCAGTGGCGCCGCGATCTGCACCGCCTGCCGGAAGCCGCCTGGAAAGAGTTTCGCACCACCAGCCTGATTGCCCACCACCTGAGCGGGCTCGGCTATCACATCGTGCTCGGTGACAAGCTGCTGGCCAGCAATCTGGTGATGGGGCGGGATCTGGACGTGGCGGCCGAGAAGGCCCGCGCCCGCCGCCAGGGGGCGCATCCCGACTGGCTGGATCGCATCGGTGACTTTACCGGTCTGATGGGGGAACTGGACACCGGCCGCCCCGGCCCGACGCTCGCCTTTCGCTTCGACATCGATGCGGTGGAAGTGGAAGAGTCCGGCGACGAGCAGCATCAACCGCAGCGGGAAGGGTTTGCCTCCCACAACAAGGGGTGGATGCACGCCTGCGCCCACGATGGCCACACCGCCATTGGCATGGGGCTGGCCAGCCGGCTGATGGCGATGAAAGAGCAGTTGGGGGGACGCATCAAGCTCTTCTTCCAGCCTGCCGAAGAGGGGTGTCGCGGCGGCAAGGCGCTGGCCGCCGGCGGGGCGCTCGATGACGTAGATGCCCTGCTCTCCCTGCATATCGGTATCCACGCGAGCAGCGGTGAGCTGGTGATCAACCCCACCGAGTTTCTCTGCTCCACCAAGTTCGATGTGCACTTCATGGGTACGGCGGCCCACGCAGGTCTTGAGCCCAACGCCGGTTGCAACGCACTGGCCGCCGCCTGCATGGCCACCAGCGCCATGCTCGCCATTCCCCGCCACCGGGATGGCATGACCCGCATCAATATCGGCCAGCTCAACGGCGGCAGCGGCCGCAACGTGATCCCCGATCATGCCGAACTGCGCGGCGAGACCCGCGGCGCCGACAGCGCTCTCAACGACTACATGTTCGGCCAGGTGCAACGCATCGTCGAAGGGGTGGCCATGGCCCACGGGGTCACCTACCAGATCATCAAACAGGGCGAGGCCATTGCGCTGGACAACAGCCCCACCCTGCAGGTCGAACTGACCGCCCTGGCCCGCCAGCAGGGGCTCGCCACCATCCAGACTCGCCGCTTCGGCGCCAGCGAGGATGCAGGTTTCCTGATGGAGCGGGTACAAAAACAGGGAGGCGAAGCCGCCTACCTGGTGCTCGGAGCCGATCTCGCGGCGCCGCACCATCACAATGCCTTCGATTTCGATGAGCGGGTGATGCAAAGCGGGGTCGATCTGCTGGCCGCCTGGGTGCTCTCCCGTCAAAGCACACAGCCAGCGGCGGCGCGCTGACCAGCACGGTAAAAGGCTATATCGCAGGATCAAAAAAGGCGCCCAAGGCGCCTTTTTGACGAATGCATCGCAATGGCTCCCGGAGCGACTCACTAGTGCGACTCGCCATCGCCCCGCTTGCGATTGGTGTTGGGGCGACCGCCGGTCACCGCATCGGCCCGACCTTCCTCTTTGGCCTTCTCGGCCCGTTTCTTGCGCATCTCGCGCGGATCGGCGATGAGCGGTCGATAGATCTCGATACGATCCCCGTCCTGCAGGGGATCACTCCCCTTGACCGGACGGCTGTAGATACCGAACTTGTTGACTGCCAGATCGATCTCCGGGTGCTTTTGCACGATACCGGACTGCTCGATGGCGTCCAGCACGCAGGTCTCTGGCGCAACCCTCAACTCAATCACCGTCTGCTGCTGCGGCAAGGCGTAGACCACCTCTATGGTGAGCTGCTCAGACACCGTAAACCTCCTTCGCCCGGTTGGAGAAGGCGGCGACCATGGAACTCACCAGATCGCGGAACACCTGACCGAAGGCCACCTCGATCAGCTTGGAGGTAAATTCGAAATCGAGATCGAACTCCACCTTGCAGGCATCCACATCCAGCGGAGTGAAGGTCCACCAGCCCGCCAGCTTGCGAAACGGGCCATCCACCAGCTCCATCCTGATCTGGCGGTTCATGTCCAGCTGATTGCGGGTGGTAAAAGTCTTGGCAATGCCCGCCTTGGCCACATCCACCGAGGCCATCATGTAGTCATCGCCGGCCTCGTGCACGCGACTGCCGACGCAACCGGGCAAAAATTGCGGATAGGCATCCACATCGTTAACCAACTTGAACATCTGTTCTGCACTGAACATCACCAGGGCACTGCGAGTAATACGGGGCATGGCTTTTCCTCATCCAATCGCCGCGATTTTATCATCATGTTCCGGCTTGTGGAGGTAAAACCTCGGCCAAACTGCTCATTAAGCCGCCACTCGAGCCGCTGCGCGTTTTACAGCCGCCCTCGCCTACGTATAATACGAGCCTCCTAGTCATTGCCGGAAATCGCCCGTCATGAGCAAAAAAAACAGTAAAAACAAAGCCGGGTCCAGCACCATTGCACTCAACAGAACCGCGCGCCACGAATACTTCATCGAAGAGAAGATCGAAGCGGGTCTGTCTCTGCAAGGGTGGGAAGTCAAATCCCTGCGGGCGGGCAAGGCCAACATCAGCGAAGCCTATGTCATCTTCCGCGATGGCGAGGCCTACCTGTTCGGCTCCAGCTTCCTGCCACTGCAGGCTGCCTCCAGCCACGTGGTGTGTGACCCGACCCGTACCCGCAAGCTGCTGCTGAGCCGGCGTGAACTCGACAAGCTCGAGAGCCTGATCGCCCGTCAGGGCTACACCATAGTGCCGCTCGCCCTCTACTGGAAACAGTGCTGGGTCAAGGTCGAGATCGGTCTGGTAAAAGGCAAGAAAGAGCACGACAAGCGCGAAGATACCAAGGCCCGCGAATGGGATCGGGAAAAAGCCCGCATCATGAAGAACAAAAATCGCGGCTAATCCGATTGATGCTGCAAGGTCCGGGCTCCAAGCCCGGACTTTTTCTTTTCTGGCCTGCCTCTTACCCTCTCCCGCCCTGCTTGCGCGCAATAAATCGGCAAACAGAGCGGCTCCCCGCGGGAATGGCCATCAACGCCTTGCCATGGCAGCATTTTTGCGTACAATCCCTCTTAACAACTTGGGGCTGATTCTGGATTCGACAAGATTCACGAAACCCAAGGTGCATGCCGAGGTGCGGTAGGCCTCGTTAATAAACCGCAAAAAAATAGTCGCAAACGACGAAAACTACGCACTGGCAGCTTAATAACCTGCGCAGAGCCCTTCTACCCTAGCTTGCCTGTGTCCTAGGGAATCGGAAGGTCATCCTTCACAGGATCGTGTGGAAGTCCTGCTCGGGGCGGAAGCATTAAAACCAATCGAGCTAGTCAATTCGTGGCGTGTCTCTCCGCAGCGGGTTGGCGAATGTAAAGAGTGACTAAGCATGTAGTGCCAAGGATGTAGTAATTTTGGACGGGGGTTCAAATCCCCCCAGCTCCACCAAACGTTTGGAAAGGGCCTCTTCTTCGGAAGAGGCCCTTTTTGTTGGTTATCGAGCAGTCTATTCAACCGTGCCGAGACTCCACGCACAGCCCAGCCACAAAAATGTTCACCAACAGCGCAAGCCGCTCTGGATACTAACGTTTAGACGTGCAGTACCACTCATCACGCCATTTTTCATTTTCAGCGCATCGCCATCAGCCAGGCACGGCGCTTTGTCATATTTCGGTGAACAGCCCGGCTTTGTCATCTCGTGCCGCCAGCCTCACCACACCTGTGTTTGTCCTGCCATCTCCCCCGTTTTTTCACCCGTTCCCGGTTTTTCATTTTTGATGGCGGGTTACGTCAACACGTCAACACGTACGAATTTCAGACAATCTAACGAATGACAAAAAGGATTCCAATGATGCCAATACATGACATCCTTTCAGGATCTCTATTTACTGCTTCATCTTGAATACATGCCCCCCATTTTTAAGACTCTCTTTTCTCTGTGAGCCAATTCAATTTTTTGTATTTGAATACTGCCCGATTTCGGATAATCAATGCCGAAACGGGCAAGCCTTGATTTCAACCAAATACATATACTTCAACTAGTTATATACACCACCCATGTGGTGTTATGCCCGTTTTGATTGTTTTACATCCGTTTTTCACTCGGTAAATCCTGCGTCAGATCACACATATTACGAGTCACCTCCCCCTATAATCGGCTCATTCCAACAAAGCAGAGCCAATTATGTTGTCACCTCGCGTTATCGATATTGAAAAATATATTGTTCAAGCCGGTTCAGTCACCGTCAAGGAACTCTCCGAGCGTTTTTCAGTATCGCTGGAAACAATACGTCGTGATCTGCAGGAATTGGAATCCAATGGCTCTGTAAAAAGAGTGCATGGCGGTGCCATCTCTCTGGATAATGCCGATGCCGGGCTGGCATTCAATAAACGCAAGCACGAGAGTTCCATTGAAAAGAAGCTGATCGCCTATAAGGCGCTGGCCCTGATTAACCCCGGCGATATTATCATGCTCGATGCCAGTTCAACGTGTTGGTACCTGGCTGAAGTACTACCAGATATATCCATGACGGTAATCACCAACTCATTTCGAAATGTGCTGAGCCTGGCAGTCAAGAAGAACATCAAGACCATCGCCATCGGTGGTGAATACTCTGAGAAATATGCTGCCTTCGTTGGCACCATTGCCAGTGGCAACATCAGCCAGTACCGGGTGGATACTCTTTTCTTCTCCTGCGCTGCCTACAGCAAAGGCAATGGCGTCTGGGAAAACAATGAGATAAACGCATCGACCAAGAAGGTGATGCTGGCCTCAGCCAGGCAGAAGGTATTGCTGGCTGATACCCGGAAAGAGAACCGCTCCGGAATTGTCAGGATCTGTCAATTCAACGATGTTGATGTAATTCTGACAGAAAAAGATGAAAACAATATAAGGCAATTAAGCAGATACAAAAAATAACACACTGTACCCTACTCAATATAAAATAAATGGAGTTTACATTATGGCTAATACATCCAATGCCGCTGTTTGCGAAAACAGC
Source organism: Aeromonas sp. S18(2024) (assembly GCF_041402525.1). Taxonomy (NCBI): domain Bacteria; kingdom Pseudomonadati; phylum Pseudomonadota; class Gammaproteobacteria; order Aeromonadales; family Aeromonadaceae; genus Aeromonas; species Aeromonas sp. S18(2024). Next base: position 88,515 of record NZ_JBGLQV010000002.1, read on the forward strand.
CGCGATGATATTGTGCCCGAAAGCACGGGAATATCCAGTCAGGTAGTTCCCAGAAGTATATTGATCCCCTTTATTCTGCTGACCAGTTGCTTTGCCCTGTGGGGGCTTGCAAATAATATGACGGATGTCCTGATTGCTCAATTCAAAAAGGTATTCACCTTGACGGATATGCAATCGGGTCTGGTTCAGACTGCCTTTTATGGTGCCTATTTTTGTTTGGCCCTGCCCGCTGCTCTCTTTATCAAGCGGTTCAGCTACAAGGCGGGGGTATTGCTCGGGCTCGGGCTCTTTTGCACCGGTGCACTGATGTTTTATCCGGCCAGCCAGATCATGACCTATGGCCCCTTCCTCGCCTCTCTGTTCGTGCTGGCCGGTGGTCTCTCTATTCTGGAGACCAGCGCCAACCCCTACATCATTGCGATGGGCCCGCAGGAAACCGCCACCCGTCGTTTGAACCTCGCGCAATCGTTTAACCCCATCGGCTCCATCACCGGCGTGCTGATCGGCAAGTTCTACATTCTCTCGCAGCTTAATCCGGCCACCGATGCCGAACGGGCACTGATGTCCTCCGACGAACTCGGCCAGATCCAGGCTGGCGAGCTGGCCGCGGTCATGGGACCTTATCTGATGGTGGCCCTGGTCATCGTCGCGGTGTGGTTGGCCATCGCCTTTACCCGCATGCCGGTGGCGCACGATACCAACAGCACGGGGCTGGACCTCAAGGGCAGCTTCGCCCGCCTGCTGGCCAGGGGCTACTTTGTGCGCGGCGTGCTGGGCCAGTTCTTCTATGTCGGCGCCCAGATTGGCTGCTGGTCCTACACCATTCGCTACGTGATGACGGAAGTGGGCGGCAACGAGGCTGATGCATCCACCTACCTGCTCGCCTCCATCGTGATCTTCTCGGCCTGCCGCTTCATCTGCACCGCCCTGATGACCTACATCTCCCCCGCCAAACTGCTCGGGTTGCTGGCCATGGGAGCGTCGTTCTGCCTGCTGTGGGTGATGTTTGCCGGCGGCATGGCTGGCGTATACGCCCTGGTCGCCGTCTCCGCCTGTATGTCCCTGATGTTCCCGACCATCTTCGGCCTCTCGGTACACGGCCTTGGCAAGGACACCCAGTTCGGCGGCAGCTGTCTCATCATGGCCATCCTCGGCGGCGCCGTGCTGACCGCCCTGATGGGCCAGATCTCGGACATGGCCGGCATTCGCATGGCATTCATCATCCCGCTTATCGGATTTATCTACCTCATTCACTTCGGTTTCAAAGGCCACAAGGCATAAGGAGCAAGACATGAACAAGTTAATCGGCGCACTCCCCACCATCGGCATCCGTCCCACCATCGATGGTCGTCGCATGGGGGTCCGTGAATCCCTGGAAGAGCAGACCATGAAGATGGCGCAAGCGACCGCTGCGTTTCTCAGCCAACACCTGCGCCATCCGAGCGGCGAGCCGGTGGAATGCGTCATCGCCGACACCACCATCGGCGGCATGACCGAGTCCGCAGCCTGCGAGGAAAAATTCAAATCCTGCAACGTCGGTCTCTCCATCACGGTCACCCCCTGCTGGTGTTTTGGCAGCGAGACTATCGACATGGATCCGCTGCGTCCCAAAGCCATCTGGGGCTTCAACGGCACCGAGCGCCCGGGCGCCGTCTACCTAGCAGCGGCCCTGGCGGCCCATAACCAGAAAGGGCTGCCCGCCTTCTCCATCTACGGCAAGGATGTGCAGGATGCAGACAGCGATGGCATTCCGGCCGACGTGCAGGAGAAGCTGCTGAGTTTCGCCCGCGCCGGTCTTGTGGTCGCCACCCTGCGCGGCAAGAGTTACCTCTCCCTCGGCGGGGTTTCCATGGGGATCGCCGGCTCCATCGTCGATCACACCTTCTTCGAGGAGTTCTTCGGCATGCGGGTGCAGGCGGTGGACATGACAGAGCTGCGCCGTCGCATGGAAAAAGGCATCTATGATCCGGCCGAGCTGGATATTGCACTGGCCTGGGCCGACAAGTACTTCAATGAAGGCGTCGACAAAAACCCTCCCGAGCGTCGCCGCAACCCGGAGCAGAAGCATGCCATGCTGCGCGAGAGCCTGCTGATGACCATCTGCATGCGCGACATGATGCAGGGCAACCCGCGCCTGGCCGAACTCGGATTCGGTGCCGAGGCCCTGGGGTACAACGCCATCGTCGGCGGCTTCCAGGGGCAGTTGCACTGGACCAATCAATACCCCAACGGTGACACCGCCGAAACCCTGCTCAACAGCTCGTTCGACTGGAACGGCCCCCGCGCCCCCATCATCATGGGCACCGAGAATGACAGCCTCAATGCCATGAGCATGCTGCTGGGTTACGGCCTGACCGGCACCGCCCAGATCTTCTGCGACGTGCGCACCTACTGGTCCCCCGATTCGGTCGAGCGGGTCACCGGCCACCGTCTGACCGGGCTCGCCGAGCACGGCATCATCCACATGATCAACTCGGGCTCCGCCGCCCTCGACGGCACCGGTCGTCAGCGCGACGCCAACGGCAAGCCGACCATCAAGCCCCACTGGGAAGTGACCGAGGACGACGTGAAGGCTTGTCTTGCCGCCACCGAATGGTGTCCGGCCATCGAGGAGTACTTCCATGGCGGTGGCTTGTCCACTCACTACCTGACCGAGGGCGGCATCCCCTTCACCATGAGCCGCATCAACATCGTCAAGGGAATAGGCCCGGTCCTGCAGATCGCCGAGGGCCACAGCGTGGCACTGCCGCAACAAGTCCACGACGTGCTGGATCAGCGCACCGACGCCACCTGGCCGACCACCTGGTTTGCCCCTCGCCTCACCGGGCAGGGAGCCTTCCGCGATGTCTACTCGGTCATGGCCAACTGGGGCGCCAACCACGGCGTGCTGACAGTCGGCCATGTGGGCAGCGAACTGCTCACTCTGGCGGCCATGCTGCGCATCCCGGTCTGCATGCACAACGTGCCGGAAGAGAAGGTGTTCCGTCCCTCCGCCTGGGGCGCCCACGGCATGGACAGCGAAGGGCAGGACTATCGCGCCTGCGCCAACTACGGCCCGCTCTACCGCTAAGTACCGGCAGGGCCGCAAGGCCCTGCTCTCTTCCCTCGTTGTAAGGAGTTGTCATGAGGCAAGATGTTGTCATCGTGCTCGATTGTGGGGCCACCAATGTCCGGGCCATTGCCGTCAACACCGCAGGTGCAGTGGTGGCCAAGGCGGCCGTGGCCAATGCAACCGAGCCTGCACGGGAACATCCGGAGTGGCACCAGTGGTCACTGGAGGCGATCCTGGCACGCTTCACCCACTGCTGCCGCGAGTTGCAACCGGCGCTGGCCGGGTGCGAGATCCGGGCCGTCACCGTCACCACCTTCGGCGTCGATGGTGCCCTGGTGGATGAGGACGGCGAGCTGCTCTACCCCATTATCAGCTGGAAGTGCCCGCGTACCGTGGCGGTGATGGAGCAGATCCGTCGTTATCTGGATCCCGAGCAGTTGCAGCGCCTCTCCGGGGTGGGGCAATTTGGCTTCAATACCCTCTACAAGCTGATCTGGCTGCGCGAGCAGCACCCCGAGCTGGTCGAGCGCGCCCACGCCTGGCTCTTCATCTCGTCGCTCATCAATCACCGTCTGACCGGCAAGATGACGACCGACCGCACCATGGCCGGCACCAGCCAGCTGCTCAGTCTGCAGCAGGAGTGTTTCAGCCGCACCATCCTGGATGCTGTCGGCCTGTCCGAGCATCTCTTCCCGTCCATGGTGGCAGCTGGCGAAGTGATCGGTTCCTTGCTGCCCGACTTCGCCGAGCGGCTCGGCCTGCCTGCCGGCATCCCGGTGGTGAGCGCCGGCCATGACACCCAGTTCGCCCTGGCAGGCTCCGGCGCGGGCCCGGATCAACCGGTCCTTTCGTCTGGCACCTGGGAGATCCTGATGGTGCGCACCCCGCAGGTAGACAGCGACGCCCTGGCCCGGGTGGCAGACTCGACCTGCGAGCTGGATGCCGACCGCGGCCAGTTCAATCCCGGCTTGCAGTGGCTCGCCTCCGGCGTGCTGGAATGGGTTCGCACTCTTGGCTGGCCCGAGGGCGGTGATTACGAGGCGATGATCGATGAGGCGCGCGCCGTGCCGGTCGGCTGTGACGGCGTGCGCATGGCACCCAATCTGCTGGCCAATGGCGTGGGGCATGGCCAGGGGGCCTTTACCGGCCTCTCCCTCTCGACCCGTCGCGGCCATCTCTATCGCGCCGCCCTGGAGGCGCTGGCCTTTCACCTCAAGGGGCAACTGACCCGGCTCGAGCAGATTGGCCACTTCCAGGCGCAGCAGTTACTGGTGGTGGGCGGCGGCTCGCGCAATGCCCTGTGGAACCAGATCAAGGCCGATGTGCTGGGCTTGCCCGTGCTCGCCATCGACGAGGCGGAGACCACTGTGCTCGGCGCCGCCCTCTATGCCATGACAGGTGCCCGGCTGCACCCCACCCTGGCGGCCGCCCATGCCGCCCTCACCAGACGCTATACCCCTTTCCAGCCTTCGGCCGATGCCGGGGCTTACCAGACTCTCTACAAGGAATTGCACTCATGAACTGTGATATTCGTACTGCCGCAGACTGGACCATCAACCCGCCTCTCCCCGACTTCGTCTATCACTGGGAAGAGGGCAAGGACCCCGTCACCCCGGAGCAGGTACACGCCTTTTTCTACAGCGCCCCCATGGAGCAGCTCAAACAGCGCATCTGCGATATCGGGCGCCGCCTGTGGCAAAAAGAGTACGTGGATGGCAACGGCGGCAACATCTCGGTGCGCGTCGGCGACAACCTGGTGCTCTGCACCCCGACCCTCATCAGCAAGGGCTTCATGCGTCCCGAGGATCTCTGCCTGGTAGACATGGACGGGCGCCAGAAGGCCGGCATCCGCCCCTCCACCAGCGAGATCAAGACTCACCTCGCCATCATGCGCCAAAGCGGTGCCCGCTCCTGCGTGCACGCCCACCCGGCCCATGCCAACGCCTTCCTGATCACCGGCTCTGTGCCCCCCTCCGGCATCATGCCAGAGCCGGATATCTTCTTCGGCGAGGTAGGGCTGGCCGCCTATGCCACACCAGGGAGCCAGGAGAACGCCCACAACGTGGGAGAGGCCTCGGTCGATCACCAGTGCATCTTCATGGAGAACCACGGCGTCATCGTCTGGGGAGATCACGTGGAGGATGCCTACTGGAAGCTCGAGAACGTCGACGCCTACTGCCGCATCCTGCTGCTGGCCACCGAGCTGGCACGCCCCATCACCCGGGTCGATGCCGCCTCGATGCGCGACTTCATCCGCATTCGCCAGGCCCTCGGCATGCCCGATGCCCGCAGCGAACGCAGCGATGCCGAGCTCTTTAACGCGACCGAGTTTGCCGGCCGCCCGCTGCACACCCGCTAAGGAGAACCCCATGCTCAAGGGAATTTCACCCCTCATCAGCCCAGACCTGCTCAAGGTGATGGCCGAGATGGGCCACGGCGACGAGCTGATCCTTGCCGATGCCCACTTCCCGGCCCACCAGCTCGGCCGGCGGGTACTGAGGGCCGACGGCATCCCGGTCGATGCCCTGCTGGCTGCCATCAGCCCGCTGTTTGAACTCGACGCCTACGCCCCGCCCCTGGTGATGATGGCGGCGGTGGCGGGAGACGAGCTGGATCCGGCCGTGGAGCAGCGCTACCTGGCTGCCCTGGCCGGGCACAACCCGGGGGTCGACGTGACGCGCATCGATCGCTTCGCCTTCTATGAGCGGGCGAAGGAGGCCTACGCCATCCTGCTCACCGGCGAGTGCGCCAAGTACGGCAACATCCTGCTTAAAAAAGGGGTCACCCCGAGTTGACCCTGATGCGGCGGGGCCAGACCCCGCCCGAGTGTCCCGATGAACGGGCAGACCCGTTCATGGATACATTCGAAATGTTCAAGGAGACAATCATGAGCTTTATGCTGGCCATGCCCAGACTGAGTTTTCACGGCGCGGGTGCCATCGGTGACATGCTGGATCGGGTGGCGCAAGAGGGTTTCAAGCGGGCGCTGCTGGTGACCGACCGGGATCTGCTGCGCCTCGGGTTGCATCAACCTGTGGTGGAGGGGCTCACCGCCCGCGGGCTCGATCACTGCCTGTTTGGCGAGGTGACGCCCAACCCGACTGTGGCGATCGTCGAGGCAGGCCATCGCGCCTTCGTGCGCAGCGACAGTGACTGCATCATCGCCCTCGGGGGCGGCAGCGCCATCGACGCAGCCAAGGGGATCAGCATCCTCACCGCCAACCCGGGCCCCGTCACCGCCTACAGCGGGGTGGGCAAGGTGGCCAAACGCGGTGCCTTTCTCGCCGCCATCAACACCACCGCCGGCACTGCCGCCGAGGTGACCAGCAATGCGGTGATCACCGACACCGACCGCCAGGTGAAGGAGGTAATCATCGATCCCGCCATCCTGGTCGATATCGCGGTGGATGACCCGACCCTGATGCTCGGCATTCCACCGGCAGTGACCGCCGCCACCGGCATGGATGCCCTGACCCACGCCATCGAAGCCTACGTGACCAAAGGGGCTCATCCGCTTACCGATCACTCGGCGCTGGCGGCCATCGAGATCATCGGCCGCTGGCTGACTCACGCGGTGGAACAGGGACAGGATCTGCAAGGGCGCGAGATGATGGCCTATGGCCAGTATCTGGCCGGCATGGCGTTCAACAGCGCGGGACTGGGTCTGGTACATGCGCTGGCGCACCAACCGGGGGCGACCCACGACCTGCCCCACGGGGTCTGCAACGCCATCCTGCTGCCCGTCATCTGCGACTACAACCGACCGGTGTGCGTGAGCCGCTTTGCCGCCATCGCCCGCGCCCTCGGCGTGGACACCACCACCATGGATGAGGAACAGGCGAGCCAGGCCGCCATCGAGGCAATCCGTACCCTCTCGGCACGGGTGGGCATCCCCGCCGGCTTCTCGGCCCTTGGCATCACCAGCACCGACATCGACCGCTGGATTGACAAGGCGATGGCCGACCCCTGTGCCCCCGGCAATCCGCGCGCCGCAGATCCCGAACAGATCCGCGCACTCTATCTGGCGGCGCTCTAGCCTTCTGTTGCAGGCGGTCCCCCCCCTGACATCATGACGGCCGCGGTATCAACCGCGGCCCTTTCATGTGGCAATATGGCACCATGGCAACCTTTTGTGCTGATACCAGCCGCCCGGGCCATCCCTTCCTCATTGCAAAAACAGTTGTAGAAAAAGAGCCAGATGGCCCACACCCCATCTTTTTTGGCGTCATTCCTTGCCAACAGGCCCGTCGTTCACAAGCCGCAATGACTTACTAACATACTGCTATTAAAGGAATTATCTTTAACGGCTCGCCCGCTGACCCAGGCTCAGAGCCAGCCTTGAAAGCGTTTTCCCCTATGGCGCAATAACCTGTCCGAAATCAAATAAAGTTGTGGATGACCTTTGGTAATGTGGGGTTATATCCAGCGATTGTTCGATCGCTTCTCCTGCTGGCTCCGCCAGATGCAGCATTTTCTGCGCCTTGACCCGAGTTTATGACGCCATGCTCACTCTCACTCTCGATGGGGCTCAGCTGACGGTTGATCCAACCCTGACCCTGCTTCAGATAGCAAAACAGCACCATATCGACATCCCCTCCCTGTGCGGCGACAACGACCGTGCCCCCAAGACCCCGTGCGATCTCTGCGTGGTCGAGATCGCCGGTGTCGGCATCCGGCGCGCCTGCGAAACCCGCCCGAGCGAGGGGATGGTGGTCACCACCCAATCGCAGGCCCTGACGGACCACCGCCAGCAGGCGCTTGGCCGCATCCTCTCGGATCACTACGCCGATTGCGAGGCCCCCTGCCAGCGGGCCTGCCCGGCCGGGGTGGATATCCAGTCCTATCTGCACCATATCGCCATGGGAGATCACGAGGCGGCCACCGCCGTCATCAAGCAGACACTGCCCATGCCGCTCTCCATCGGCCGGGTCTGTCCGGCCTTCTGCGAGGCCGAATGCCGCCGTTCCCTGGTAGATGAGCCGCTGGCCATTCGCCAACTCAAGCGCCATGCCGCCGATCTGGATCTGGCCGGGATGACCCCCTATCAGCCCCCGAAAAAGCCCGCCAAGGGCAAGCGGGTCGCCATCATCGGCAGCGGCCCGGGGGGGCTCACCTGCGGTTACTACCTGGGCTATGAGGGGTTCGACGTGGATCTCTTCGAGGCGATGCCCGAGGCCGGAGGCTGGCTGCGTTACGGCATCCCCGAGTACCGGCTGCCCAAGGCGATCCTCGATCAGGAGATCGCATTGATGTGCGAGAGCGGCATGCGGATCCACACCAGCCAGCGCCTGGGGCAGGAGCTCAGCCTCTCGGCTCTGTGCCGTGACTACGACGCCGTCTGTCTGGCAGTCGGCGCCTCCCAGGCTGTGCCCATGGAGTACCCCGGCAGCACTCTTGAAGGCTGCTATCTCGGGGTGGACTACCTCAAGGATCGGATGCTGGAGCAGCGCCTCACCACCGGCAAACGGGTTGCGGTGATCGGTGGCGGCAATACCGCCATCGACTGCGCCCGTACTTCGGTGCGCCTCGGCGCCGAGACCACCCTCATCTATCGTCGCACCCGCGCCGAGATGCCTGCCGAGGCGTACGAGATTGACGAGGCGGAGCACGAAGGGGTGCGCTTTTTGATGCTGACCAATCCGGTGGAGAACCTGGCCGATGAAGCGGGCCGCGTCTGTCAGGTGCGGCTCGAGAAGATGGCCCTCGGCGAACCGGATGCTTCCGGCCGCCGCCGCCCCGAGCCCACCGGCGAATTTATCGTCGAGGAGTTTGATACCGTCATCGCCGCCGTCTCCCAGCGGCCGGACCTGAGCTTTATGGAAGGGGAGTCGCTGACCCTGCCCCTCACCCGCTGGAATACCCTGGACGCCCACCCCGAGACCATGCACAGCGGTCACGCCAATCTGTTTGCTATCGGCGATCTGCGCCGGGGGCCGGCCACCGCCATCGAGGCGGTCGCCGACGGGCGCAAGGCGGCGCTGGCCATCGACCACTTCCTGCACGGCACCATGGTGGATCCGGTACGCCCCTTCAACGCCAGCAAGGCCCCGTCCCTCAAGCAGGTGGACCCCGCCCAGTTCGCCCACTTGAAAAAGGTCGCCCGCGCCGTCATGCCCCATCTGGCCGAGCGCAGCGGCAGCTTTGCCGAGGTGGAGCAGGGCTTTAGCGATGCCGCGGCCCGGGCCGAGGCGGCCCGCTGCCTGGAGTGCGGCTGCCAGGCCAATACCGATTGCGCCCTGCGCGACTATGCCACCGAATACAAGGTCGACCAGACCGCCCTCGATACCCATGACTGCCAGAAGTTTGCGGTGGACAACAGCAGCGAATTCATCGTGTTCGATGCCAACCGCTGCATCGGCTGTGGCCAGTGCGTGCAGGCGTGCAACGAGCAGGCGGTACAGGGCATCCTGAAATTTGCCAGACAGGCCGACGGCACCCTCTCGACCCGGCCACAGTTCGAGGCGGGACTGGCGATGGGGGACTCCCACTGCGTGCAGTGCGGCGCCTGTGTCCAGGTCTGCCCCACCGGCGCCATGGTGGATGCCCGCGACAAGTCCCAGGGGCGCACCGAGTTGCTCACCCCGGTCAACACCATCTGCACCTACTGCGGGGTGGGCTGCGGCGTCACCCTCTATGTGGATGAGGCGCGGCAGCGCATCCGCTATGTGGAGGGCAACCGCCACTCCCCGGTCAACCAGGGGCTGCTCTGCGTCAAGGGGCGCTTTGGCTTTGACTTTATCCAGAGCGAGGAGCGCCTCACCACGCCGCTGATCCGCAAGGATGGCCAGCTGGTCCCCGCCAGCTGGCAGGAGGCGATCGCCCTGGTGGCCGAGCGCTTTGGTGCCATCAAGGCAGAGCATGGCAGCGATGCGCTGGCAGGGTTCTCCTCGGCCAAGACCACCAACGAAGACAACTACCTGTTCCAGAAATTCATGCGCCGGGAGCTGGCCACCAACAACGTGGATCACTGCGCCCGCCTGTGCCACGCCTCTACCGTCACCGGGTTGGAGGCATCCTTGGGCAGCGGCGCCATGACCAACGACATCCCGAGCATCGATCACTCGGATCTCATCTTCATCATCGGCTCCGACACCTCGGCGGCCCACCCCATCATCGGCTCCCACATCAAGCGGGTGGTACGCGAGGGCAAGGCACGGCTGGTGGTAGCGGATCCGAAACGGATCGAGATGGCCGATCATGCCAGCCTCTACCTGGCCCACCGCCCCGGCACCGACGTGATGCTGCTCAACGGCATCATGCAGCAGATCATCCGGCACGACTGGCACGACAAGAGCTATATTGCCGAGCGGGTGGAAGGGTTTGAGGCGCTCAAGGCCGAGGTGCTCTCCCCCGCCTATGCCCCGGACAAGGTGGCCCTCATCACCGGCGTCCCCACCGAACAGGTGATTGAGCTGGCGCGGCTCATCGGCACCGCCGAGCGCACCGCCATCTACTACTCCATGGGGATCACCCAGCACACCACGGGTCACGACAACGTGCGGGCCATCGCCAACCTGCAACTGCTGTGCGGCAACATCGGCATCGAGGGGGGTGGCATCAACCCGCTGCGGGGCCAGTCCAACGTACAGGGGGCCTGCGACATGGGGGCCCTGCCCAACAACTTCCCCGGCTATCAGAAGGTGGCTGACCCGGACGTGCACGCCCGCTTCGTGGCTGCCTGGCAAGCCCCCTGGCTACCCGCCAAGCCCGGCCTCACCCTCACCGAGACCATAGATGCCGCCTGCGCCGGTACCATCAAGGGGCTCTATGTGATGGGAGAGAACCCGGTATTGAGCGATCCGGATCAGCATCACGTCATCGAGGGGCTAAAGCGCCTCGAATTCCTGGTGGTGCAGGATATCTTCCTCTCGGAAACCGCCCAGCTCGCCGATGTGGTGCTCCCCTCCTGCTCCTTTGCCGAGAAGAGCGGCCACTTCACCAACACGGAGCGGCGGGTGCAGCGCCTCTCCCCCGCCATCGAGGCGCCGGGGCAGGCGCGGGAAGACTGGTGGATCATCCAGCAGCTCGCCAATGCCATGGGGGGCGACTGGCACTACCAGAATGTGGCCGAGATCACCGAGGAGATCTGCCGAGTGACGCCCCAGTACGCCGGCATCCACTGGGACAAGGTGGGTCAGGCCGGATTGCAGTGGCCCTGCCATGACCAGGCTCCCGAGGGGACTCGCCTGCTCCACGGCAAGCAGTTCACCCGGGGCAAGGGGGAGATGGTGGCCACGCCGTTCCGCTATGCCGCCGAGCTGCCGGATGAAACCTATCCGATAGTGCTCACCACGGGGCGCCTGCTGGAGCAGTTCCACACCGGCACCATGACGCGCAAAACCAGGGGGCTCGACAAGCTCGCCGGCCCCAGGGTGATGATGAGCGTGGCGGATGCCGAGCGCCTCGGGATTGGCAACAGCGAGCGGGTGAAGGTCACCAGCCGCCGCGGCCATATCGAGCTGCCCGCCTTCGTCACCAAGCGGATGCAGCCCGGAGTGGTATTCATTCCGTTCCACTTTGCCGAGGCGCCGGCCAACCGGCTCACCATCAATGCCACCGATCCCCACGCCAAGATCCCCGAGTTCAAGGTCGCGGCGGTGCGCATCGACAAGCTGGCTACCCCGGCCAACGCCCGGGAGGCAGAAGCCGAGATGGCCTGATGGCCTGCGGCAACCCCGGTTCGCCCCCTATGTACGGCCCCATAGCAACAGAGCCACCCGACGGGTGGCTCTGTTCTTTTCAGCGCGGCTTATTTTTTCTTATGTCTCTGCACCTTAAGTCCCTGTCCCTTCAGTCTCTCTTCCTTCAGCCTCTTCTCAAGGCGCTTTGACGAGGATCCGGGAGAGCGTGCCAATGCCGCACGACCAAAGGATCATTGCAGTATCTGTGAGGAGACCCTGTTTCTGTCCTTGCAAGTCGCCCCGGTACAATCCCAGGAACGGAAGGGCGACAAGGTGGCCTGGCTATCCTGAGCCTGACTCGCATCGAGATTGAGCGTCAAGCCACTGAAGCGATTGACCAGGCGATAGTTGCCATCGCGACGCTCACTGCCATCGTCACGGCTAATCACAGTCGGCACCTTGATCCACTGCGCGCTCAAGCACTCATCGGCGGTGGCATTCTGACAAGGATTATCAAGCAACCCGACTTCGGCCCCCCACTTTCTCAAATCGTTGACCACCCCGCTGCCGATCACCCCCAAATATCGTTTTTGCGCCGCATTCCCGGTTGGATAGGCTACTACAGAATAATAACCATCCTGCCTATCCTGTAATCCCCAGGACATATCACCCTGGCCCGGTTCTTTTTCCACCGCCAGGTTGAACTTGTCATCTGCGGTCAATACCTCGCCGTCACGGTTTTTAAGCAGAGTATTTTCCAGTATGGGCGAGATCTCTTCTTGTGAGCGCTGGAGGGTCACATCGATATATTCACCACCATATTTCTGGCACTCAACATAGCAATAGGTCCGGAAGGTTTTTCCCACGATGAAATTGGACCTTGTCTGAACCTGCGGATCCATCATGAAGCGATACCAGGAGCGGGTGACATAGTTATCCAAAGTCAGCAACTTCTCCCACTTCTGGCTCGACAGGCTATCGGTCACGTAAAGCGCCAACGGCGCTTTGCCCTCATTTTTCGGCCCTGACGATGGCTCGGGGGTTGCCACATATTTTTTCAGATAACTATTCCACGCCACATTGATCACTCTTAATGGCGAATTGACCAGTTTGCCCTGCCCGGCCAGCTCGGATGCGGTGCCGCTCATGGTGGCAGGGTCATATTCCGGAGTGAAATACCCCTTGGGGGACAACTCCACTGACACTATATTGCTGGCGGCACCGGCATTACCCAGGGAATAGTCATCCGCAGAGAATGCTTCCCACTTTCCGTCATGATATTTTCGCCACGACTCTGGCGACATTTTCCCCGAGATCGGGGCCCTCATGACATGCTCCTGCATGAAGGAGCTGAACCCGGACCAGCCGGACAGATTCATGACCCGACTGGTATAGAAGAGATAAAAATAACCGGAGGCATAATCCACGAACAGACGAGGGTCACCACCACCGTAATTGTAAGTTTGCCCCAGCGCTTCGTCTCGCGAATCCGCCATGCCATATTGGGAGGTCTGGATGACATCGGTGACGGCCCAATTCAATCCTTTATCCGTGGATTTGACCAACTCGATGGCATCATACCTGGGAGTCAGACCAAAAATTTCGTCATGCAGCAAGCCATACCAGTCCCCGCTATCCGGATCGACCCAGACATCCATCAAACCGCAGTAATTGATATAGTCATAGCCACTGCCACGAGGTTTTATACGCTTCATCAAGGGAGTATTGGTACATAACGGAACCGTGTTCTGTACCGTTGCCTGGTCGTAGATCTGTTTTATCTTTTCATAATCCCCCAGCTTGTCTTTTATATTGTCGCTTGCCCCCTGGTAGTTTTTGGCGCTGAAAAACCGCCAGGCATGATCGGCATTATTGGGATTGTATTTGTTATATTGCGAGAGGGTATCGTGATACAGGTATTTCCCGGTTTCATCAATAAATGAGAAACCCGGTGAATCATTGACCAGAAACACCTGCTCGGGAGACGTATGTTCAGCTGTCACCGCAGCCCAGACATATTGAAAGGAGAAACAACCGAGACCTATTATTCCACTTATCATAAATCGCGTGTGTTTTTTCATGGCAAACCTCATGTGACAATATAAATCGATGCTGCCGTAAAAATACCGGCAACATCGTCAATGATTTACATGCAGGTCACTCTGTTTTTATATTTATCCAGATTGACGCGGTTCGTCTCGGCGGCCTCTGCGGCATTGACCGAGCGCCATAGCAGTGGTTTTTGATCCAGCCAGAGTATCTGTTTGACACATTCACAAACCAGGCTGTTCAGGATCGTAAAACCAATAATGGAAGAGATTGAACCGGTGGCAAAATCATGATGGGGAACGGGCACGATGGCATCTCCCGGCACACCGCCCATATCCAGCAGGTAATCGCACACGTCCGCCAGTTTTTTACCACTCTGATGCCGGGAGCTGACCGAACGGGTAAAGGCAAGAGACGTCAGCCCGATCACGGTCAAGCCTCGCTTCTTCCCTTCCATGGCAAACTCGACGGGCACAGGGTTGCGGCCCGAAGTCGATACCACGATCAGAATGTCCCCCGCCCGCAACTCTTTTTCGGCATCCAGCACGACGGCGGCCAAGCCATGCTGCCGTTCGGCAAAGGTGCTCATGGGGGCATAAGGGGCTAATGCCAATACCGGTGGCAAAATCGCATTCACCTGCACGAGACCACCCGCACGGTAATACATCTCATGGGCAAACATCTGTGAATGGCCACAGCCGGTGACATGGATCATGCCATCCTGGATGATGGTCTGCGCCATCGCCTTGGCACACGTCTCTATTATTGCCTGCTGCTCCTTCACGACATCCATATGCTGCAGCAATCCGGCCACATATTTTTTGTACATAGTATTCCCTCCCTCACAGGCAGCTGACCCGTCCTTTCATGGACAAAATATGTTCTTTGTTTATCTCATCGCCCCTGTCGAGATTGGAACTCACCCACACGAGAGGGGTCAGGCCGGATTCGGCCAGATTGCATACTGTCTGCGTCACCAGCGCCTGGATGACGGTGAAACCGATCACGGACGAGACAGGGCAACATTTTTCAGACAAGCCCTCCAGCTCGATAACGGCATCCCCGTAAGGAATATGCAGATCGATCGTCACATCGGCGATATCGCTCAGGAAGAGACCGGAAGAGTGTTTCGGTGTTGTCTGCCTGCTAAATGCCAGTGACTGCAATGCAATCACCGGCAAGCCCCGTTTTTTGGCGGCCAATGCTATATCCACCACGGGGATGGTGCGGCCCGCTATCGACGCCAATATGATGCAGTCATTCGTCGAGACGCATTGATCCGCAAAAATAGTGGAACCGATCCCCTCCACCTCATATATGTGATCGGAATAAGCCTGGGTACGCGGCGCCGTCGCAAAAATATGGGGTAATAGCGGGTTGATGGGCACCAGACCGCCAGCCCGATAAAAAGTCTCCATGGCATAGATATGGCAATGACCGCCAGATACATGGATCACACCATCCTGTGCAACGGTGCGGGTCATCAGGTTTGCTCCATGCAATATATTGTTTTCTTCACTCTTCATCACTTGCTCGATGATGATTTTGCATTCCTCTAGATAGCTAATCATTATTCTCTTTCCCTCACTGGCTCAAAGTATTCCGGCGTAATGAAAAATGATCGAACCGGCGATCATGCCAAGCATGATTTTCACAGGCGACAAGCCACGCATAATCAACTGGTAACAGCAGGCGACGACAACGAGCGGCAAGATATTGGGCATTATCTTGTCTAACAGTCCTTCCTGAAGACTCAACGCCGTCTCGCCCAGCGGGATCTTGACGTCCAGTTGAACCCGGACGAATGAGGCCGTCAGCGCCCCCACCACCATCAGGCCAAGAATGGTGGCACCGCGACTAAAGGCTTCACTCTGTTGTTTCAAGGTGCTCAATGCATTGAGCCCCAACTTATAGCCATAATTGAAAAGAGGCACCCATATCGAGAATCTCACCATATTGAACAGCACCAGAAAAATAAGCGGTGCTATATAGACTTTATCCAGGGCCAATGATGCTGCGATGGAGGCCGTAATAGGCAACATGGTCAACTGGCACATGGCATCACCAATACCGCCCAATGGCCCCATGGCGGCCACTTTGAAGGTTCGAATGGTTTCTATGGGTTGCTTGCCTTTTTCCATGGCCAGAATAACCCCTTGCATAAAACTAACCAGCCAGGGGGAAGTATTGAAAAATTCATTGTGCAACCGGAGTGATAATGACAGATCATGTTTGTTTTTATGGATCCGCTGCAATGCCGGCAACATGGCATAAAGAAATCCGGATGATTGCATGCGTTGATAATTGAATGAAGCCTGCACCCACAGCATCCGCAGCCAGGATTGCCGCATCAATTTTTTATCCAGAACGATTTCATTGCCCTGTTCGAGATATTCATCATCGTTTTTGATTTCATTGGCTTGCTGTGACATGTCAAATTCCCTCATCCATCTGTTTATCCTCAGGTCGGGTCATGCTTTGTTTGCGTTCGGCCTGGTTGAAATAATCGATAATGGCAACCGACAAACCGAGCAGCGCAATGGCAATCACCGGCAGTTCCAGGAAGGTGACGCAAATAAAACCGATGATGAAAAATGGAATATATCTCTTTTCTTTCAACATCATTTTCAACAGCATGGCAAAACCGAGCGCAGGCATCATGGCACCGGCAATGCTTAATCCTTCGATAATACCCTTGGGAACCTGCTCGACGATCGTTTTGGCAACAACGTCCCCATAATAGGTTGGAATGAATGCGCAGATGAAGAAGGTAAAGAAATAGGCCGCCATTCCCAGATAATTTATTCGCTCGATCCCTTTTATATCGCACTCTGCGGCCATTTTATCGACCCTGGCCATCAAGGTCGCAAAGGTTGTGAATTGAATGACGGTCAACTGCTGCATCAAGATGGCAAAGGGGATCACCACCCCGACGACCGCACTGGAAGACAATCCTGACTGGACACCAAACACGACCCCGACCGCCGAGCCGATGGTGACATTGGGCGGCTGGGCGCCGGCCAGCGGCACCAGCCCAAGCCAGGCCAATTCCAGCGTGGCGCCGATCTCGAGACCGGTTTTGAGATCGCCCATCAAGAGGCCGACCACGGACCCTGTGACAATGGGCCGCCCAATCATCAGTCCGGAACCATAGTAATCAAGGCCCGCCAAACCGCACCAGATGGCGATGGCCAATACAGTTATCATATCCATATCTACACCTTCACATATTGTCCAATATCGATTGGAGTGTCTGATGGATTACGCTGAATCGTGCAGGGGATCCCTAATTCAAGCAGCTCCCGAAATGCATGTTTGTCATCATCATCCAACGACACAGTGGCATGAACCTGCTCCTTTCCCTCCTTGTAGTGCATATTTCCTATATTGATTTTGGTAATGGGTACACCCCCCTTCACCAGCGTCAATGCATCCTGAGGGGTACGCACCAGAATAAATATCTTCTGGTGGCCGGCGGCCTTATGAATAACGTCAATGGTTTTTTGCAAAGTAAAGAAACGGGTATCAAATTCACCTGCCGACATATTTGCCAGTGCTTGCTGTGCCGGATCATTGGCCACCGCATCATTGGCAAACAGAATTAAATTGCAGCCCGAGTGTGGCCCATGGCCCACGGTCACCTGGCCGTGCAATCCTCGTTCATCAATTCGGGTGTAGACAATATTTGGCATAGTGGCATTTCCTCCCTTCACGTAATTGAGATGAGTTGTTTTTATAATTTGCCGTCGCTCATGCACATGCATATCTTCGCGGCGACAACCTCTTCCATGGCAGCCATCGCTGGCACCAGATACTGGCGTGGATCACTGGCATCGGGGTGACTGCCGAGAAAGGCCTTCATGGCATCGGCAAAGGCGATCTTGAGTTCGGTCGCGACATTGACCTTGCAGATCCCAAGTCCGATGCAGCGCCTCACATCGGCCTCCGGCACGCCGGAGGCGCCGTGCAGCACCAAAGGGATATCCACCTGCTGGCGAATGGCGGCGAGGCGGGCGAAATCAAGACGAGGCTCCTCCTTGTAGAGACCATGGGCAGTCCCGATGGCGACGGCCAGCGAGTCGATGCCGGTACGCAGGACAAATTCGGCCGCCTTCAGCGGGTCGGTCAGGTGGGCGTGGCCGGCATCGACCACGAGGTCATCCTCCTGGCCGCCAAGCTGGCCCAGTTCGGCCTCGACACTGGCCCCCATCCGGTGACAGAAGGTCACCACGCTGCGCACTTTGGCGATGTTCTCCTCGAACGGGCAGTGAGAGGCATCGATCATCGCCGAGTGAATGCCCGCCTCGACCTTGCGGCGAATGTCCTGCTCGTCCTCATGGTGATCCAGGTGCAATACCAGCGGAATGCGGTACTGCTGCGCCGCGGCCTGGCAGATGGAGACGAGGTACTCCACGCCGGCGTGACGACAGGTGCCCGGCGTACCCGCCAGGATGACAGGGGAGCCCATGCGCGCCGCCGTGCGGGCCACGACCTGCACGGTTTCCAGGTTATGGATATTGAAGGCGGGAACGGCATAACCCCGGCGCTGGGCATCCTTGAGCATTTCATGGGAAGAGATCAGATACATGGTGACTCCTGTGCGCCATGGCTGACGCGAGACTCAGAGAAGAGGGGGCTGAAACAGGCTGGATCTATCTCCCTGCCCGCCACCCAGATGTGTTGTTGAGCGAGCTCATTGCCAAGGGCGAGCAGGTTGGCCTGCTTGCCGACCGAGAGGGAACCGAGGCGATCCGCAATCCCCAGCATGCGGGCCGGCGCTAGCGAGGCCATGTGGATGGCATCGGCAAGCGGTACGTCCGCAAGCTGTACCATGTTGCGTACCGCACCAAGCAGGGTCAGGGTGCTGCCGGCCAGGCCGCCGGCTTCAGTACGTACCACTCCCCCTTTCATCTCCACCCTGTGGTTGCCCAGCAGGTAGTGACCATCCGGCATGCCGGCGGCGCGCATGGCATCCGTGATGAGCAGCAGGCGCTCGCCGGCGCAGCAGTGACAGAGCCTGAGCACGCCGGAATGCAGATGGTGGCCGTCAGCGATGAGCTCCAGCCAGGCATGGGGATGGATCAGGCCTGCGCCAACCATGCCGGGTTCCCTGTGGTGCAGGCCGCGCATGCCGTTGAAGCAGTGCACCAACCCGGTGGCGCCGGCCGAGAGCGCAGTCATGGTGGTGTCATGGTCGGCGGCCGAGTGACCCAGCATGACCCGCACATCGTTGGCAACAAGGTGGCGGATGGCCTCCAGCGCCCGGGGTTTCTCCGGCGCCAGGGCGACCACCCGCAGGGTGCCGCGAGCAAGCTGTTGCAGCCTCTCCAGCTCCGGGATATCCAGCTCGCGGAACAGGGCCTGATCGTGGGCCCCCTTGTGCTCGGGGGTGAAGTAGGGCCCTTCCAGATAGCTGCCAAGCAGCTGTGCCCCCGGCATCCCGCTGGCCACGCCGTCGGCGATCCTAGTCAGGGTCTGCTCGATCTGCTGCAATGGAGCGGTCACAGTGGTGGCCAGAAAGGCGCCGACCCCTTCGGCCGCCTTGGCAAGGGAGAGATGGGCCAGGGCGCCGGCCTCCTCATCCATCACGTCCACCCCGGCGCCGCCGTGAACATGGCCATCGATAAGGGCGGGCACCAACAGCTCGACATCCCATTCCGGCTCGCCTCCCGTGAAGGGGTCGATGGCGGTGATGCACCCCGCCTCGAAAGTCAGTTGCTGATGTGCCAGCCACCCCTGCTCGGTCAGCAGGTAACGGGCACGGATCCGTGAAGCCATTTAAATCCCCCCCTCCACTAAACCAGCCTGTGCTTGCCGCTCCTTGTTCATCTCGTCGGCCAGGGAGGTGAGTCCCCGATGACCGCAGGCAAGGGCCTCGATGCGAAACTCGCTGGCACTCAGGTCATCGCGCTCCAGCAGCATCTCCAGCAGCAACTGCAGGTTGGTGCCGGTGATCACCTCTCGCCCGGGCACCCTCATGGCCAGCAAGGAGGCCACCCGAAAGGGGGTTCCCCCCAGCAAGTCGGTGAGAAACACGACCCCGTCCCCCTGATCCACCGTCGGGATGGCTTGGGCAAATTGCCGCTCCAGCCGGGCGGTGGTGGAGGATTCGGGAAAATCGATAGCCACCACGCAGGGTTGTTCCCCCAGGATCTGCTCCATCGCCTCTGCCAAACCGCTGGCGAACCCGCCGTGACCGCTGATGATGATGCCCAACATGGGACTCACTCCTGTTCTGGTGATGACGGACACAGGGCCCGAACCGGTTGCAAACGTTTGCAATTTCGAGTGCAAAACAGGCTCACAGGCATAACAGGCCCCCCTCCTCGCCTCTTGCGAACATCGCCCTCTCATCCAGGCGTTTGTACGGATAGATGTTGACCCCTTGCACCACCCGGTTGACCTGCCCCGTCGGGCAGGGATTGTCCGGGCTGATGCCCAGGCACAAGGCGGTATGAAAGGCATAGAACTGGGCATAGAGCAGGTAACAGAAGGCCAGCTGGGCATCGTCCTGCGCCAGGGTACGAGGCAGGTAGATATGCTCCCCCTCCTCGATACGGGAGTCGGGCCGATCGGCGATGGCGACGACCCGGGCCGCCTTGCCATCGGCGCGCAGCTCGCGCAACAGATCGAGATCGTATTGACGGGTATAGGGGTCGTTGGAGACAAACAACACGACCAGGGTTTGCTCGTTGACCACGGACTTGGGACCGTGACGAAATCCGGTGGGCGAGTCATGCATGCCGATCAAGAGGCCGCCGGTCAGCTCCAGCAGCTTAAGGGCGGCCTCCTGGGCAACCCCCTGCAGGCTGCCGCTGCCAAGATAGATGACGCGCTCGGCCATGGGGTCATTCCAATCGGGGAGGCGCTGTGCCGCCTGGGCCAGGATAGCCTCGCTGGCGCACACCAGCTCGACACAGCCCCTCGGGTTGAATTGTGCTGGCAGGAAGACGGCCAGGCAGCTCAGCATCATGCAGGTCAGACTGCTGGTCATGGCAAAACTGCGGTCATGGGTCTGGGGCGGCATCAACAGTGCCAGGGAGTTGGCCTCC
This sequence comes from Aeromonas sp. S18(2024), assembly GCF_041402525.1. Taxonomy (NCBI): domain Bacteria; kingdom Pseudomonadati; phylum Pseudomonadota; class Gammaproteobacteria; order Aeromonadales; family Aeromonadaceae; genus Aeromonas; species Aeromonas sp. S18(2024). The sequence goes on from NZ_JBGLQV010000002.1 coordinate 109,289, forward strand.
TGCTGGCAGCGTCGATAGAGCTCCCCCTCGCTATTGCAGGTGAGCACCAGGTGATGGCAGTCACTGAGCAACTGGCTGGCCAGCTCGACTGCGGCCACGCTCTCCGGACTGTCCCCTGAACGGGCGAAGGAGATGAGCAGGGTCGGACAATCCTGCGCCAGATATTCAGCCGGATCGGTGACTATGTCGGTGGTTGCTATCGCCTCGACCCGCTTATTCAGGCGAGCCGCGAGATAAGGGGCCAGGGCGCGCCCGGCAAAGGCGGAGGTACCGGCACCGGTCAGGATCACCCTCAGATGGTCATGGCAGAGCAAGGGGGCGAGAAAAGGATCCAGCAGATGGCGACACGCCTCGACCATGGTGAGGGTCTCCCGCCAGGTGGCGGGCTGCTGGTGGATCTCGCTGGCGGTGGCCAGGCCATTGGCGAGACGCAATGTCTCAGCTGAATAACCAAGGATCATCTCTGCAACTCCTTATACAACTGGGTCTAATCGGGGATGACAGGCGAACTCGTAGTGCCGCAACACCTCTTGCACCTGATCGAGAATGAGGTCGTGGGGATTGGCCGACAGCGTGCCCTGGCGCACCTTGCGATACTGCAGGGGCATATGCTGGCTGAGCAGGGGCAAGGGGATGGGCTCGGCGGCCAGATTGGCGAGCAGTCTGGCGTAGCTGGCGTCGACCCGGCTGTCCGGCCAGTAGTAGCGAATGCGATCCGAATAGCTGTAACCACGAGCCAGACGGCACTCCCTGGCACTGCCATGGTAGTGATGGCGCCAGTAATCGGGGTGATCCAGCATCGCCTCTTCCATCACCTGACGCAGGCCCGAGCAGGCATAGGTGGGGACCAGCTCCTCTTCAATGGCAACAAGGGCAAACAACGCCTCGCGCAGGGCAAAGGTCAGGGCCGGGCCGACCTTGAGAATGGCAAAGTGGTCGCGCACCAGCTGGCGACAAGCCGTCGGGGTCTGGTAATCGGTGGAGTGGGCCTCGAACACCATGTCGGGATAGGTTTCGATCATCCGGCTGAGGGGCGCCGCCTGCTCGGGCCGATAATCGATGACACGGGTGTGATCGAACTCGACACCGGGCTGCACCACCAGGCCAATGACCCGTGGCCAGACCGTATTCAGCCCAGCGTGGGCAAACGCCTGGCGGTGTGCCTCCAGGGTGTGACGAGCCGCCTGTGGCGTGGTGACGGCCAGCTCAACCAGATCGTCATGGGCGCCCCCCGGCACCGGCACTTCGGTACCGATCACGTAGACCAGATCGCTGCGCCCGAACCGGGCCTGGCAGGTATCTTCGGCCACCCGTGCCAGACGAGCGGCCCGCTCGGCGACCAGCTCATCGCTCAGGGGCACGGCATCTCCCTGGCAGGGCATGCTGCAATCGAGATGAATTTTCTTGAAACCGGCGGCGACATAGCTGGCGATCAAGTCATCGGCATGAGCCATGGCCTGGTCGGCCGGTTCCCCTTGCCAGCGATTGGGCCCCAGATGATCGCCCCCCAACATGAGGCGGTGCACCGGGAAATCGCACACCTTGGCCAGCCGATACAGATGGTCACGAAAATCGGCGGGCGTCATGCCGGTGTAACCGCCGTATTGGTCGACCTGGTTGGAGGTCGCCTCTATCAGCAACAACTCATTCCCTGTGGCGGCCAGGCGCATGGCCGCCTCCAGCACCAGCGGGTGGGCGGAGCAGACGGCATAGATGCCGACCGGCTCCCCCTGCTTATGTCTTTCGATCAACCCCTGCACCGATTTCATTGCACCACCATTGACTATTTAATCATCAAGATTACTTTCGATTTCTTTCCAAACCATAGACTTCAGACGCATTTAACGAAATGAAAGCTTGTTCAAATCATGAATAGGATCACAAATGGAAAGGTATTGAAAGACTAAGAGAGGGGAAAGGAGCGCGACCAGGCTAGGTGCGATGAGCGAAAGCTTGCTTTGCAATGGCCGCTGGGCATTAATATGAAAAACGAAAAATAACGAAAGTGGTGGGCTCACCACGACACTCCGGCAGAAGAGCTTATGCAGACAACCGAAAAGAGCGTGCTCGGTACCAGCGAGCGGCGGGAAAAAATCATTCAGCAACTGCGCGCCAATGGCAGCGTACAGGTCAACGATCTGGCCAATCACTACCAGGTGTCTACCGTCACCATTCGCAACGATCTGGCCTTTCTGGAACGCCAGGGAGTGGCGGTGCGCGCCTATGGCGGCGCCCTGCTCTGCGAGCCCAATCAGGCGCAGGCGGTGCCCGAACGCACCATCGCCGACAAGAGCGTACTCAACACACCGGTCAAGCAGCGCATTGGGGCGCTGGCCGCGACGCTCGTCCACCCCGGCTGTCGTCTCGTGCTCGACTCGGGTACCACTACCCTCGAGGTGGCACGCCATCTGCGCGCCCATCACGACATTCTGGTGATGACCAACGGCATGAACGTGGCCAATGCCCTGCTGGAGGCCGAAGGGGTCGAATTACTGATGACGGGGGGGCATCTGCGCCGCAAATCGCTCTCGTTTTATGGCGCCCAGGCCGAGCAGTCCCTGCAGAACTATCACTTCGACCTGCTGTTTCTCGGGGTGGATGGCATCGATCTGGAACGGGGCATCAGCACCCACCACGAGGATGAGGCCCGCCTCAACCGCTGCATGTGCCAGGTGGCCGAACGGATCATAGTGGTCACCGACTCCAGCAAGTTCCGGCGCCTGAGCCTGCACAGGATCATCGACACTCATCGCATCCACACCCTGATCACGGATGACGCCCTGCCCGCCGAACTGCTCAACGGCTTGCGCCATGCCGGGATCGACGTGCTGCTGGTACCGGCTGACGCCCCCTAGAGGCCACGGGGGCATCAAGCCCCGTCGGTCACCGTCAACGTCATGACGAGCGCCAGCCGATCACCTGGTGCCAGCAACCGCAAACCGGGATGGCCCGCCATGTGGTGGGCATTGGCGGCATGGCTCTGGGGCTCCAGACAGACGAATCCGCTCACCTCGTCGGGCTGATAGAGCATCAGGAAGGCACTGTCGCTGGTCAATGTCAGCCGCAGCCTGCGAGCGGGATGTGCCAGCTCGGCCCGGCCACACCAGCCGCCATAACAGTGGTTTAGCCACCCCTGCGGGCGTCGCCAACGGCGAAAATCGAGGTGGGGAGCCAGCGTGCCGCTCCAGCTTGTCGGCAGATGATCCGCCCCCTCCTGCCAGACACCGCTCGCCAGAAAACGTACCTGGGTCAGGGCATCTCGCCAGAAGAAGGGGTGGAAACCGGCGCCATAGAGGCAGGGGCTCTCCCCCAGATGAGTCAACGTGATGCGCGCCACCAGGCTGGCCCCTTCCAGCCGATAGTCGAGCTCTGCCTGGTAGTGAAAAGGGCCGTTGTCGCTGATGAGCTGCAGCGTCACGGCGCTGCCACTCAATGCCACCGGTTGCCACTGTCGCAACCAGCCATCGCCGTGCAGGAAGAAGTCGGGATCGACGGGACTTTCTGGCAAGCCATGCTCCTCCCCCCATAGCTCAAAACGGTTGCCAGCTACCCGGTTGGCCAGCGGCATCATGGGAAACAGGGCGCTTTGCCCGGGATCACAAGATGCATCGGGGTCACTCTCGCGCAGCAGCGGGCGCCCCTGCTCATCCTCCAGCCCCAGCAAACAAGCCCCTTGTGTTGAAACCCGCATCCGAAGGTGCGGGTTGCTCAATGTGTAAACCGTCATGCGGAGGCGCTCGCCCTGGTCGACGTCAGCTCAACCTTGCCCTGGGCCAGCTGGGCTTCCAGCGCCTCCAGAGTCACCCCCTTGGTCTCGGGCACCTTGCGGTAGATGAAGATGAGACCGGCGAAACAGATGAGGCCATAGAGCAGGAAGCTGCCCGAGGCTCCCAGCCCGGCATTGAGCAGCGGGAAGGTATAGGTCAGCACGAAGCAGGCAATCCAGAGCGCCAGGGTGCCAGCCGACATCGCCAGACCACGCACCCGGTTCGGGAAGATCTCCGAGAGCAGCACCCAGGTGACAGGCGCCAGGGTCAGGGCATAGATGGCGATGGCTGCCAGCACCAGCAGCAACACCGGCAAGCCCAACACGCCGCTGGCATAGGCTGCCGCCATCATGCCGTAGATAATGGTCAGCCCGGCCGAGCCAATCAGCATCAGCTTGCGGCGCCCTATCTTGTCCACCATGGGCAGCGCAATCAGGGTAAACAGCAGGTTGATAAGGCCGGTGGCGACGATGGATTTGAGGGTGCTGTTGATGTCAAACCCGGCGGAGGCAAAGATCTCCTGCGCGTAGTTGAAGATGACGTTGATGCCGCACCACTGCTGAAACACCGCCAGTACCATGCCGATGATAAGGATGGGGCGCACCGAGGGCTTGCCCAGCTCCGCCAGCGACACCCGATGCGCCTCCTCGCCCACCAGGGTCTGGCGGATCTCGGCCAGGGTCTGCTTGGCATAGGCATCGCCGCCAATCTTGCCAAGCATGCGGGACGCCTGCTCATACTGACCATCTTTGGCCAGCCAGCGCGGTGACTCGGGCACAAAGAACATCAGAACCAGAAAGGCCAGGGCCGGCACCAGCTCTGCGCCAAACATCCAGCGCCAGCCGGACTGGCCATTCCAGGTGGCGAGGATATCGGCCTGGGTTGCGTTGCTCGCCACCGGATCGGCGATCATCAGATTGACCAGCTGGGCCGCTAGCACGCCGATGACGATGGTGAGCTGGTTGATGGCCACGAACTTGCCGCGCCTGTCGGCCGGGCTTATCTCGGCGATGTACATGGGCGAGAGCGCCGAGGCCAAACCAATTCCGATACCGCCCACGATGCGATAGACCACGAACAGATCGAAGCTGCCGGCGGCGGCGGTGCCCCAGGCCGAGATGGTAAACAGGATGGCCGCCAGGATCAGCGGCTTCTTGCGACCGAAGCGATCGGCCGTCCAACCCGAGATGGCCGCTCCCAGCACACAGCCCACCAGCGCCGAACTCATGGCCCAGCCGGACTGGGCCGGATCCGTGATGGCAAAATAGGCTTCATAGAAGGGCTTGGCCCCGCCAATCACCACCCAGTCATACCCAAACAACAGGCCACCACAGGCAGCCACCAGGCAGATCATCCAGACGTAGCTCATATTGAGCCCATTCGTATCTGATTGATTTTTCGTGCGTTCCATGACTCATCCTTATCATCTTTGTCGATTGTAGGGTGCAGGGGCGCCCCTCACAGTGGCGGGGCGCCGGTTTTTGTTATGGGGTGAGCACAAGCTCACGGCAGATCAGGGTAAACAGATGCCCCTTGTCATGGGCCGGGTTGAGGGTAAGCAGCTCGCCAAGCGTCTGCTCGCAGGCCTCCCGCCGTCCCAGCCCCAGCTGGCCGAGCGCCCGCACCAGCAGGCAGTGCTGGCGGTGTTGCTGCTGCGGATCGTCGTCGAGCACGATGAGGTCGGGTAGCGACACGGCAAAGAAATCCGCCTCCACGGGGGCCTTCATGGCCTCTTCAGCCCAGGTCACCATGCCCTCAAACAGGCGCTCTGCCTCCTGCCCCCGGCCCAGCTGCGCCAGCGCCATCCCCCGATAGAAGAGGTAATCCACCGGCTGATCGTTGTAGTAACGGCTCGCACCCAACCCGGCCTGACCGAGGCAGGCCTGCTGCAGGCACTGGCTTGCCAGGCTCTGGTCGTCACAGGCGAGATGACAGAGCGCCAGCAGGTAGTGGATGTCGTTGTCGGTTTGCCCCACCAGACGCCCCTCCCCCAGGTTGAGGGGATAGTGCAGCGCCTGTTGGAGCAGCGGGATGGCCTCCTGGTGACGCCCTGCTGCCATCAGGGCCAGGGCCCGGCGCTGCTGGTTGATGAGGTACTGGCCGGTCACCTTGCCCTCGCCCCCCTCCCAGGGGTGGAACTCGCGCAGCCGCAATATCTCGGCCGCGGCTTCCAGCCGATGAGTGATGTGGTAGAGGCTGAGCAGCTCGGCGGTCAGATCGTCGCGCTTGAGAGCGACCTCGCGATGGGCCTCCAGCAAAGCCAGTCGCTCGGCGGGGGCCACGGCGCAGCGTTTGTGCAGCTGATCGAGCTCGAACAGCAGGCGGGCATCGTCCGGCTTGAGGGCAAAAGCGCGGCTCAGGCACTGTTCTGCTGCCGCCAGATCGCCGCCCTTGTTGAAGTGATGGATGCCAAGGTTGCGCCAGGTCGCGGCAAACTCGGGCGCCAGCTCGCACACCGATTGCCACAGGGAGACCGCCTGCTGGTAGTTGCGCTTGCTGTAGTGAAAGCAGCCCAGCAGATAGCGGGCAAACCAGCTGTGTGGCAACCGCTCGAGCATGGCCACCTCCCCCAGGGTGTTGGGAAAGCGCACCCGGCAACCCAGGGCCTGCTCGGCCCGCCGCAACAGCGCCTCCTGCTGCGCCCCTTGTGGTTGCAGGCTGGCCTGAAACAAGAGCGGCAGGCTCTCTTCCACCGGCAGGGCCTGCAGCAGTTGGCGGGCCAGTTCGGGGCGCCCCAGCTCAAGCAAGGCACTCGTGAGGAAGCAGAGATTGACTCCGCGCCCGTTGCAAAGACGTGCCAGCGCCTCGAGATCCGCCGCCTGCTCGCTCCCCAGCCAGCGCAGCAAGGCCAGCTGGTAGTGAAGAGGGTGGCGCGCCTGCTGCTGGTCGAGATAGGCAAGTGCCGCTTCCCGCTCGCCGCACTCCAACAGCGCCAACCCCTTGAGGGCAATGGCGCCATAGTGGGTGCCGTTGACCGCGAGACTCCTCTCGACAAATTGCAGCGCCTGCGCGGGGTCACGGCGCACCATGGCGATGCGGGCCAACCCGAAGAAGCCGCTGTCACGGCAGTTGCCGCTCCAGGTCGCCTTGTGGAAGTCATCGAAAGCGGCGTCGAGCCGACCGAGGCGCTCCTCGATATGGGCGCGCAGCAGGCTCCCCTTGCCGCACTGGGGGTTCTTGTTGAGGCGATGGGCCCGGGCCAGCGCCCGATTGGCATACTCCAGCGCCTGCTCATAATTGGCGCGGTTGTATTCGAGGGTCGCCAGCGCCAGGTTGCAGCGATAGTCGCCGCTGTCGATCTCCAGCGCCCGCAGGTAGTAATCAAAGGGAGAGCGGCTGGCGTGCAGGTACTGCTCCAGATGCTGACCAATGAAATAGAGCTCGTCGACCGAGTCGAGATTGGCGGCAGGTGCAGGGACCGTGGCCGGCTCCGGCAGCGCCTCGCCTGCCGGCTGGTGTTCGAGGTAACTCAGGATCGTCTGATCGTGCTCATCGAGCAGACTCACCCGCAGGCGCCCTTCACTGCTCGCGGTGCTCTCTTCCAGCCAGGCCTGGCCCGGCTGCAGTTCAAGGGCTTTCGTGAACAATACGCCCTGTTCGTCGCTCACCTCGACACGGGCAGCGGATAACGGCGCCACCGCATAGACGCCGCACAAGAACCCGCCCTCGGTACGCTCCAGCTTGAGGGCGGCGCGGGTGTTGGCGTTTTGCACAGTGCCCAGGGTGTTGTAGGGCAGGAAGTGCTGGACGAACACCTTCTCTTCGCCCGCATCCAGCCAGGTGAAGTCGGGCTGGTTGTCGGTATAGACCCCGGTCATCAGCTCGATATAGGGACCATTGTCATCGGTCAGGTTGCGATCCCAGGCAAGGCCGAAATCACAGTTGCCCCAGGTCCACTGCTTCTTGCCCGGGGAGACGTGGTGATCCGCCACATGCAAAAGCCCGCCCTGCTCGCCATGGCTGTAGGCGCCGACGAAGTCGTAGTCGGATTTGTCCGCCATGTAGGAGGTGGGTACCGGAATGTTGCGATAGCGGGAGATATCGACCCCGCTCGAGTAGTCCACCTTGTAGTAGGTGCCACGGGCGATGGGGAAGGCGCTGACATCGCGCTTGCCGTGGTCATAGACGGCGGTCACATCCGGCGGGAAGACGCTCTGATGATCATCCCCCCCTTTGACTGCCGGGTTGGACCACCAGAGGAAGTGGCGCGGCGTGTCGTTGCCGTTGAACACCTTGCCGGTGATCTCGATAAGCGCCCTGTCCGGATAGAGGGTAAAACCGGCCATCACCTGCAAGCCACGCATCGCCTCCACCTCGCCGAGCCAGACGGTCCTGGCACCGCCCTCGCACTCCTGGATGGTGAAGTCCACCGGCATGAAGGTGGTGGGCCTGTGGTGCTGTGGCCAGTTGAACTCGATCCCGCCGGAGATCCAGGGCCCCACCAGCCCCACCAGGGCGGGCTTGATCACCTCGTTGTAGTAGACAAAATCCCGCTGCATCACCTTGTCATAGGCGCGGTGGATGCGGCCCCCCAGCTCGGGCAGCAGCATCACCTTGATGAAGTCGTTCTCCAGCCAGATCGCCTGATAGGGCTTCATCTGCTTCTGCCCGGTGAGGGTATCTATCACGCCATAGGGGTAGACGGCCCCCGAGGAGCCCTGATAGACCCGCTTCTCGAGGAACATGGGGTTGGGATCTTCGGGGCCAACCTCGTAAGTCGGCAGGGTGACGGTTTCTTCCCAGACTCGTACATCCGATCTCATCTATCTCGCCTCACTCAACATTAATTAGTAAACGTTTCGATGAGGCCAGTTTAGAATAGGGTTTTCAGTGATTTTCGCTCAAAGATCACGCAATACAGTAAGCAGGGTTTAGTGAAATGAGACACGCCGGCTTGAACAACCAGAAGGTCCGCCACCACAACAAACAGGTGCTGCTGGCCCTGCTCTACCAGCTCAAGGAGGCGAGCAAGTCCACCCTGGCCCGCCATTGCGAACTCTCCATCCCGGCGGTCAGCAAGATCCTCGACGAACTGGTCGCCGACGGCGCCATCAGCCACAGCGAGCAGAATCTCTCCGCGCGCGGCATCAGTGGCGGCAGCTACCGCATCGCCAGCGGCCAGGGGGCGATCCTCTGCCTCAACATCAGTCCCACCAGCCTGGAGAGCATACTGGTGGACAATCTGATCACCCCGCTCGACGACTACGCAGGTCAGAAAATCTCGCCGCAAACGCCGGAGGAGTTACTGAGCCTGATTGAAGCCTGCTACTACCAGCACAAGCGCCGCCACAAGGGTGTGGCGATCCGCCTGGCGCTGGCGATACATGGCCAAGTCAACCCGGCCACCGGGGTCTCCCAGACCATGCCGCAGGCCCCCTGGCATGCACCGGTCGAACTCAAGTATTTGCTGGAAGAGCGCCTCGGCTGCGAGGTGATGGTGGATAACGATTGCATCATGCTGGCCCTGGCGCAGAAGTGGCAGGGCCGGGAAGCAAACGGGGATTTTTGCGTCATCAACGTCGACTACGGCATAGGTTCGGCCTTTATCATCAACGGCCAGGTCTACCGGGGCGCCCTGTTTGGCAGCGGCCAGATAGGCCACACCATCATCAACCCGGATGGCAGCGCCTGTGCCTGCGGCCGTTACGGCTGTCTGGAGACGGTCGCCTCCCTCTTTGCCATCAAGAAGCGCGCCCGGGTGTTTCTCAAACAGCAGGCCAGTGCCGATAACCCGGCGCCGGAAGGCGGAGAGCTCGACACGGTCCGTTTGCTCGCCCTCTACCATCAGGGGGATGTCATGATCCGAACCCTGGTCGATGAAGGGGCCCGCGCCATCGGCCTGAGTCTCTACAACTTCCTCAATATCCTCAACATCAACCGCATCTGGCTCTATGGCCGCAGCTGCCAATTTGGCGAGCCATGGCTGCAGACCATCATCCACCAGACCGGCGCCAATCCGTTCGATTGCAGCGATGCGGTCAATGCCACCCACATCCGCTTCGGCGAACTCACCCGCCCCCAGCAGGTGATGGGGATTGGTTATCTCTATGTGGAGCAAGCCCTGGAGACACACGCATAGAAAAGGGCCGGCTTCACGATGAAGCCAGCCCTTGTCATCTGGTGCCGGTAACAGGAGTCGAACCTGCGACCTTCGCATTACGAATGCGCTGCTCTACCAACTGAGCTATACCGGCCAATGCCTTCAGATTCAGAAAAAACGGCCTACAAGTCAATCGAGCCAAGACGATTTTATGAGTTGGCTCATGGTGTTACCTGCAAACTTACAAATCGGAGAACTCGGGAATATGGGCGCGGCCACGGCTCTCGAGAAAATCGAGCAAAGCCCGGGGTGAGCGCACCAGGATCCGCTCCTCTGGGAAGCCCGCCTCGGTCACCAGACGGTGACAATGATCGAAATCCCCCAGGCTGAAGGCCACGTGGGAATCAGAGCCAAAAGTGAGATAGGCGCCAAGGTCGCGCGCCGCCTCGACGATGGCGCGGCAGTTGCTTTCACTGCCCGCACGGGAGTGGCTGAACGAGGAGTTGTTGACCTCCAGCGCCACCCGGTATTCGGCGGCGGCTTTGACTACCGCCTGGATATCGATGGGGAAGGCCGGGTTGCCGGGATGGCTAATCATATCGACCCGACCACTTTTGATGGCGTTGATCATCGCCTGGGTGTGAGTGGCCTGATCGCAGGGGGGAAATACCGGCTCGTGAAAGCCCGCCATGATCATGTCGAGCCGCGACTCGTAGCGCTCGGGGAAGTCTATCTCGCCATCTATGTTCTTGATGTTGGCCTCGATGCCGCGCAGGATGCCGACCCCGTCCACTACCCTCGGCAGCACATGCAGATTGACGAAATGCCAGAAGTGGGGAGCATCGGCCATGTCCGGTCCATGATCCGTGGTGGCAAACAGCTTGATCCCCTTGGCCCTGGCGATGGGCAGATAGTCGTGGATGGTGCTGTAGGCGTGGGTACTGGCAACGGTATGAGTGTGGGTATCGACCGGGTACTTCATCTTCTCTCCCCTTCAGACTGGAGTCGTCAGCATAACAAAGGGCGGATGTCGGGGCCATGTCGCCCCTTGCCATACTTTGTCACAAAATGACGAGAACCTGACATAGTCTGGCTGGCGCGGGCTGGCATACTGGCACCATCGATGAATGCCTGAACTCGCATCGATAGTTTGCCTCAGGATGAGGAAAACTCACTTTCCCCACCGTCGCGCCCTGCGGCGGTTTTTTTTTGCCTGCCGTCCGTTATCGGCAAGGAGCGGGTAAAAAAATGCCCAACTAGCATGAAGCAGGTTGGGCGAGACTTAATGTTTAATTGCAGTGGCATAGATATAGAGTCCCGCCGTGTGACTTAAGTTCCCCTTCCGTTGTACTTTTCGCAAAAAACATTTCGCTAACACTTATTCACACTCTCTTGACACTTGAGCTTATGAAACGTACTTTTTAAACATTCGTTTAAGTGAGGTGTACAGTGAGTAAAATCGATACCAAAAACCGTATTCTCGATGCCGCGGAAGTGCTGTTTGCCGAGCGGGGATTTGCTGATACCTCTTTGCGCCTGATCACCAGTGAGGCCGATGTCAATCTGGCGTCCGTCAATTATCACTTCGGTTCCAAGAAGGAGCTGATCCAGGCTGTGCTCGATCGCTACCTAAGCCTGTTCATGCCGGAACTGGACGCCCGTCTGCGTACCCTGATGGCGCAGGATCAGCTGAGCCTGCTACAGGTGTTTGAAAGCTTTGTCGATCCCCTGATGAAACTGGTTGCCGTGCGGGCCAACGGCCCTGCCCTCTTCATGCAGCTGCTGGGACGCGGCTACATCGACAGCCAGGGCCACCTGCGCCGTTTCATCACCGCCCATTACGGCGCTGTATTGCAGCGGATCACCCAGGCCATCTCCAAGGCCAATCCGGCCCTGTCGCCAGCAGATCTCTTCTGGCGCCTGCATTTCACCCTGGGCACTGTCGTGTTCACCATGGCCTCCGCCGATGCCCTGCGCGACATCGCCCAGGCCGATTTTGGCCAGCAGCTCGATGTGGAAGGGCTGGTGCGCAACGTTATTCCTTATCTGGCGTCCGGAGTCGGGGCGCCCGTGGAGTCGACCAGGCAGGCCCTGGCCGTGTAACAACCAACAATAAATCAACGGAAACAGTGAAATAGAAGGAACTTCGGTATGATCACATTGCTAATCCTGCTGGTGCTGGCGATAGCCGTCGTGCTCGGCGTACCCTCCATCCGTAAAAAGGTGGTAACCCGTCCGGTATTCGGCATCTTCAAGAAGATACTGCCGCCCTTGTCGGCCACCGAGCGGGAGGCCATGGAAGCCGGCTCCGTCTGGTGGGATGGCGAGTTGTTTCGCGGCAACCCCGACTGGAAAAAGCTGCACGGCTACGGCAAGGCCGAGCTGACCGCAGAGGAGCAGGCCTTCATCGACAACCAGGTCGAAACCCTGCTCGCCATGGTCGACGACTTCAAGATCGTCAACGAGACCAAGGACCTGCCGGAGCCGGTGTGGGATTATCTGAAGAAGGAAGGCTTCTTCTCCCTGATCATCCCGAAATCCTATGGCGGCCGCGAGTTCTCCGCGATTGCCAACTCCACCATCGTCACCCGTATCGCCACCAAAAGCCTGAGCGTGGCGGTCACCGTCATGGTGCCGAACTCCCTCGGCCCGGGCGAACTGCTGATGCACTATGGTACCCAGGCCCAGAAGGATTTCTGGCTGCCGGGGCTGGCCAACGGCAAGGAAGTACCCTGCTTCGCCCTGACCGGTCCGGAAGCGGGCTCGGATGCGGGCGCCATCCCGGACAAGGGGATCGTCTGCAAGGGCATGCACAAGGGCGAGGAAGTGCTCGGCATCCGCCTCAACTGGAACAAGCGCTACATCACCCTGGCGCCGCGCGCCACCGTGCTGGGACTGGCGTTCAAGCTCTATGACCCGGAAAAACTGCTGGGCGACAAGGAAGAGATCGGCATCACCTGTGCGCTGATCCCGACCGATCACCCGGGCGTGCGTGTCGGCGATCGTCATTACCCCATGGGGCTGGCGTTCCTCAACGGCCCGACATTCGGCAAAGATGTGTTCATTCCGCTCGACTGGATCATCGGCGGCCCGGATTACGCCGGTCGTGGCTGGCGCATGCTGGTCGAATGCCTCTCTGCCGGTCGCGGCATCTCCCTGCCTGCCCTCGGCACCGCCTGTGGCCACATGGCGAGTCGCACCGTGGGTGCCTACTCCTACGTGCGCAAGCAGTTCGGCATGTCCATCGGCAAGTTTGAAGGGGTACAGGAAGCGCTGGCCCGCATCGGTGGCCTGACCTATCAGCTGGAAGGGGCCCGCCGCATGACCGCAGGCTCCCTGGACCTCGGTCAGGCACCGGCCATCGTCACGGCGATTTCCAAATACCACATGACCGAAATGGCACGCCAGATCATGGATGACTCCATGGACATCCACGCCGGTCGCGCCATCCAGCTTGGGCCGAAAAACTACACCGGCTACGCCTACATGGGCATTCCGGTGGCCATCACGGTGGAAGGGGCCAACATCCTGACCCGCAACCTGATGATCTTCGGCCAGGGTGCCACCCGCTGCCACCCGTACGTGTTTGCCGAGCTGGAAGCAGCGGCCGACACCGACGTGGAGCGCGGTCTCGAGAAGTTCGACGCCCTGCTGATGAAGCACATCGCCTTCGGTACCGGCAACTTCTTCGGCGCCCTGTTCCAGGGGCTGACCCTGGGTCAGTTCAACAGCGCCCCGGTGGCCGGCGAAACCGCTCGCTACTACAAGCAGCTGTCACGCATGAGTAAAGGGTTGGCCCTGTGCGCCGACATCTCCATGCTGATGCTGGGTGGCGATCTCAAGCGCAAGGAGATGATCTCCGCCCGTCTTGGCGACGTGCTGAGCCACCTCTATCTGGCCTCCGCCACCCTCAAGCACTACGAGGATCAGGGTCGCATGGTCTCCGATCTGCCGTTCGTGCAGTACGCGGTGGAGCGCAACCTTTACCTCATCGGCAAGGCGTTCGAAGGCTTCTTCCAGAACTTCCCGAACAAGGTGGTGGGTGCCGTGCTCAAGCGGGTGGTGTTCCCGTTTGGCGTCGGTTACAAGATGCCGGCCGATGATCGCTGCCACGCCATCTGCCTGGCCATGATGAAACCGGGCGAGTTCCGCGATCGTCTGACCGCGCTTTGTTATGTTGGCAAGGACGAAGCGGATCCGGTCGGCCTGATGGAGCGCGCCTTCCAGGCCATGGTGGCGGTTCAGCCCTACGAGAAGAAGCTGGTGCAGGCCCAGAAAGAGGGCAAGCTGCCCCGCAAGATGGCCCTGCCCGAGCTGGTTGCCGCCGCCCTGTCCCACTCCATCCTGAGCAAGGATGAAGCGGACAAGCTGCTGGCCGCCGACGCCCTGCGCTATGAAGCCATCCAGGTGGACAACTTCGCCCCGGGCGAGCTGGAAGGCCTCTCCCAGCCCAACCGGGTCGACAACGCAGCCTGATCCCGTTGACTCCTGAAAACCGGCCCAAGTGGCCGGTTTTTTGTTTGTTAACCATGCGTTTACAAGCGGGGGAAATTCCAGTTAAATGCTTGAGTCCCTGTTTCAGGGACTTTGGAAGCAAGGCCAGCGGAATGGCCAATAACAACAAAACTCAGGAAGAGTGAATGAACCTCGCCAAAACGGCGATCGAACGCCCCATCTGGGTGGCGGTCTCGATCGTGCTGATTTTTCTGCTGGGCCTGCTCAGCATTCGGGGATTGCCAGTCCAGCTGTTTCCCGACATAGAGCGCCCACACCTCAATATCTCGGTGGACTGGCGCTCGGCCTCGCCCCAGGAGATGGAGTCGGAGGTAACCGACCCCATCGAGCAGGAGATGCAGGGGGTACAGGGGCTCAAGCGTCTCATCAGCAACAGCTACCCCGGCTTCACCGAAATCGATCTGGAGTTCGCCCTCGGCACCGACATGCAGCGGGCCCAGCTCGACGTCATCTCGCGCCTGAACCGGGTCTCCGGCCTGCCGGACAACATCGGCGGCCCCTACGTCAACAACTACAGCAGCAACGACACCCTCACCTTCTTCTTCATCCAGCAGCTGCCTGGCAGCAAAGGGAAAATTGATGACCACCAGGCACTGATCGAGGCACGGATCAAACCCGAGCTGGAGCGGATCCCCGGGGTATCGACCGTCGATATCCAGGGGATCAACGAGCGCCAGATCCAGATCCGCTTCGACCCCTACCGCGCCGCCGAGCTGGAGGTAGAGATCCCAGTATTGGCCAGCCGGGCCGGTACCGGCTGGGACGTGTCGGCCGGTACCCTCGACATCGGCCGCTGGGAGTACAAGTTGCGCTTCGCCGGCCGTTACGACGTGGCGAGTCTGGGAGACAAGGTGGTGGACTGGCGCGACGGCCTGCCCATCTATCTGCGGGACGTCGCCGAGATCAGGCTGGCGCGGGAAGAGAACCCGGTGCTGCGGATCCAGAACGGCAACACCGCCATCGCGGCCCAGATCTTCAAGGAGAGCGGGGCCAACGCCCTGGCGGCACTCGAAGGGATCAAGGCCAGGGTGGCCGAGCTCAACCGCGAGGTGCTGGAGCCGGTCGGCCTGCATATGGAGCAGTCGTTTGATGCCTCCCTCTACATCAACCGGGCGGTGAGCATGGTGACCGCCAACCTGGGGCTGGGGGTGCTGCTCTCCTGCGCCATCCTCTGGCTGTTCTTGCGCCGGCTCAAGGCAACATTGATGATTGCTCTCGCCATCCCCATCAGCATCATGCTCACCTTCTGCCTGCTCAAAATGATGGGCAGAACCCTCAACGTCATCTCGCTCGCGGGGATCGCCTTCGCGGTCGGCATGGTGCTGGATGCCGCCATCGTGGTGCTGGAGAGCATCTACCGGCGTCACGAGAAGGGGGATTTGAGCAAGCCGGCCGCGGCGCTGGAAGGCACCCGCCAGGTGTGGACCGCCCTGGTGGCCTCCACCCTGACTACGGTCGCCATCTTCCTGCCAGTTCTGCTGCTCAACGACGTGGAGGGGCAGCTGTTTGCAGACCTTGCCCTCACCATCGCCTGCGCCGTGACCGTCTCCATGCTGGTGGCGGTGATCGTGCTGCCCGCCGTGGCGGCGCGCTGGATGGGGCGCGAGCGGCTGATCGACCCTTATGACTCGCTGTGGCAGCGCACCACCCGCCATGTGATCCGCTGGACCGGCACGCCCCGCCGGCGCTGGACCATCATCACTCTGATGATGAGCCTGCCTGCCCTGGCTACCTGGGCCCTGCTGCCCAGGATGAACTACCTGCCGGATGTGAAGCGCGATGCGGTGGACGTCTGGATGAGCTTCACCCCCGGGGTCAACCTCAAGGCCCAGCGTGAGGAGGTGATCGATACCCTGATCGCCCGCCTCGCCCCTTACATGAAGGGGGAGCAGGAGCCCGCCCTCAAGAACTACTACATATTGCGCTACCCGGGCGGTGCCCAGATCGGGGTCAGACCCAGGGATGAGAACCGCATCAAGGAGCTGGAGCAGCTGCTGATGAAGCAGCTGCTGGTGGGCATTCCCGACACCCGGGCCTTCGGCGGTCAGGGCTCGCTGTTCGGTGGTTTTGACAGCGAGAACGGCATCTCCCTGCTGCTGCAGGGGGGGGATCTGCCAGCCCTCTACCAGGCCGCGCGCGCCGCCGTGGCCATCGTCCAGCAGGACTTGCCGGGCGCCCAGGTGAGGCCACAACCCGATCTCGATTTCACCGCCCCCGAACTGCGCCTGGTGCCACAAGACAGGCGTCTCGCCGAGGTGGGCTGGGATCGTACCCCCATGCCCGCCATCATCCAGACCTTCGGTGACGGCCTGCGGGTCGGCGAATACTTCGATGGGGAGGAGCGGCTCGACATCCTGCTGATGGGACAGAGCTCCGCCAATCCCGACGAACTGCGGGCCGTGCCACTGGCGACTCCGTCCGGGCGCATCGTCCCCCTTGGCGAACTGCTGCGGGTGGAGCACGACATGGGCCCGGCCAGCATCTTTCGCGCCGACGGCCGGCGCAGCATCAGCCTGCAGATAGCCCCACCCGAGGGGATGAGCATGGAGCAAGTGCTAGAAGTACTGCAGCACAAGAGCTTCGCCGCCATCCGGCCGCTGCTGCCCGCCGGAGGAGAGCTGCGCATCGACGGCAACGCCGACAGCCTGCAGCAGGCGCTGGACAACCTGGGGGCCATCTTCCTGTTTGCCGTGATGATCCTGCTGATCCTGCTGTGGGGGGTCTTCGCCTCCCTGAAAGACGCCATCCTGGTGCTGCTCGCCCTGCCGCTCGCCACCGTCGGCGGCGTGCTGGCGCTCCACCTGAGCGGCCTCCTGGTGCCCCTGCCGATGGATCTGCTGACCATCATCGGCTTCGTCATTCTGCTGGGGCTGGTGGTCAACAACGCCATCCTGCTGATGCACCAGACCCGCACCGCCGAGCGGGAGGGCATGAGCCGCCCGCAGGCGGTGACCGACGCCCTGCAAAGCCGGATGCGCCCCATCGCCATGACCAGCCTCACCAGCATCTTCGGCATGCTGCCGCTGATGCTGAGCCCGAGCGAGGGCAGTGAAATCTACCGTGGGCTGGCCACCGTCATCGTCGGCGGCATGAGCTGCAGCACCCTGTTTACCCTGATCCTGTTACCCGCCTTCCTGCGACTGGGAGAGCGGGCCGACACCCCACTTCACCTGCGCCAGCGGGCCTGAGCAAGGAGCTCATCGATGACACCCGTTTTTACAAAAATGGTTACAAGGATGCTGATGACAGCGGCCCTGCTGGCGGGGAGCCTGAGCACCGCCCGGGCCCAGGAGAAGGTGGTCACCCTGGCGGATGTGACCCTGGGAGAGACGGCGGCCAGCATCTGGGTCAGTGGCACTGTGGCGAGCCGCCAGCAGGCGGCGCTGAGCGCCGAGGTGAGTGGCCGAGTGGAGTGGATCGCCGAATTTGGCAGCCGGGTCAAGGCAGGGGACGAACTGCTACGCCTCGACAATGCGGCGCTGCAACTGTCGCTGGAGCAGGCCCGGGCCGAGCAGGCCAAGTGGGAGAGCAATGTGCGCTTCGCCCGGGCCGAGTTTGGCCGGCTGGCGACGCTGCACCGGCAGAAGAGCACCTCCCAGAGCCAGTATGACAAGGCCCGTTACGACGTGGAGCAAGCCGAGCTGGCCGAGCGGCTGGCCCGGGTGCAGGTGTGCCAGATTGAAGAGCAGCTGCGCCGCAGCCACATCTTCGCCCCGTTTGACGGGGTAGTGAACAACCACTTCATCCAGCCGGGGGAGCATGTGGATGCCGGCGAGCGGGCACTGGAGCTGGTCAATCCGGACCTGCCGGATATCCGCCTGCAGGTCCCCATCGTCTGGGCCGACCGGCTGGCGCCCCAGACCCGGTTGCGGATGGAAGGGGAACAGCTGAGCGGCCACGGTGTCTACTACCAGCGGGCGGTCAGCGCCGACCCCAGATCGCGCCTCATCGAGCTGCGCCTCAAACCCGATGCAGGTCGTTTCATCATAGGCTCGCCGGTGCGAGTGGCCCTGCCCCTTGGGGAGCAGCAGAGCATGCAGCTACCACGGGATGCCCTGGTGCTCGGCACCGAGGGAAGCGTGGTCTACCGGGTCGAACAGGGAGAAAAAGGGCTCAAGGTCAACCGGATACCGGTCACAGTGCTGTTTGGCGACAGCCAGCAGGTGGCGGTGAGCGGTGCCCTCAAGGCCGGTGACAGGGTGGTGGTGCGCGGCGCCGGCAGCCTGCGCGATGGCGACACAGTCACCCTGTTCGAGGGCTGATTGACGGCCGGGGACACCTCTTTATCCCGTGGCTGAGCAATGTTTGGCCGCTTGAGTGCAGACGTACAGCCAAGCGGGCCACAGTTTGCTATCTTGGCGGCCATCACTCGCGTTCAGAGCAATCACAACCCATGAGCATTATTTTGGGCATTGACCCGGGATCGCGGATCACCGGATACGGGGTTATCCGGGTAGTCGGCGGCAAGGCCGAATATCTGGGGTCGGGCTGTATTCGCACCGATTGCGGCGAGCTGCCGGAGCGCCTCAAGCAGGTCTACGACGGGGTGTGCGAGATCATCACCCAGTTCAAGCCCACCGAGTTTGCCATCGAGCGGGTCTTTATGGCCCGCAACGCCGACTCGGCCCTGAAGCTGGGACAGGCCCGGGGCAGCGCCATCGTGGCCGCCGTCAACGCGGCCCTGCCGGTGAGCGAATACTCCCCCACCCAGATCAAGCAGGCGGTGGTAGGCACAGGCGGCGCCGCCAAGGAGCAGGTGCAGCACATGGTGACCCATCTACTGAAACTCTCCGCCACCCCGCAGGCCGATGCGGCCGATGCCCTCGGGGTGGCGCTGTGCCACCTGCACACCCGCCAGAGCCTGATCAAGATGGCGGGTCGCACCAGTGGCTCGGTGCGCGGCCGCTACCGCTGACCCCCTCTCCCCGCCAATCGGCGGGGCTTTATTTTGCTACCAGTTCCGTCAGCGCCCCGATCAAGGCAGCGAGCCCCTGCTCCACCTTGTGGCGGGAGCAGCCGACGTTCAAGCGGATAAAACCCCTACCCTCGGGGCCATAGGTGTCGCCACGCATGATGGCGACCCGGTATTTCTCCACCAGCAAGCGTTGCAGCGCATCCATCCGCTCGGCCGAGTCGATACCGAGCCCGTTCAAATCAATCCAGGCGAGGTAGGTTCCCTCGGGCACCCGATAGTCGATGGCGGGGAAGGCGGCGTTGAGCCGCGCCGCCACCAGCGCCAGATTGCCGTGCAAGTAGGCTTTCAGGGCATCGAGCCACACATCCCCCTCCCGATAGGCGCTGATATGGGCCAACACCCCGAGGATAGGGGGAGACGAGAGGCCATGGGCAGCCTTAAGCTGCCGCAGATAATCCGCCCGCGCCCCCTCATTGGGGATAAAGGCGTAGGCACCACCCAGCGCCGGAATGTTGAAGGATTTCGACCCCGAACTGACCAGCGCCCAGCCATCATCCAGGGCCACCTCGCTCCAGGGCAGATAGGGGGCAAAGCTCATGTCCATATGAATGTCGTCCGAGATGACCTTGACCCCGTGGCGCTGGCAGATGTCCGCCATCCGGCCCAGCTCATCCCGCGTCCAGACCCGCCCCGTGGGGTTGTGGGGACTGCACAGCAGCAGGATGCGGCAATCGGGGCGGGCCGTCTGACGCTCGAAGCAGGCCCAGTCAATGTGATAGCTCCCTTCCCCCTTTATCAGCGGACAAGGGAGCAACACCCGATCGTTGGCGCTGAGCATATTGCCGAAGGCGTCGTAAGCCGGGGTGTGCACCAGCACCCCCTCCCCCGGTTTGGACCAGAGGCTCACCAGCTGGGCGATGATGTAGATGACGGAAGGACCGTAGACCAGACTCTCGGGGTCGAGGCGAGCACCGTAGCGGCGGGCGAACCAGCCGGTGACCGCCCCCTTGAAGTCGTCGTGGTTCCAGCGGCTGTAGCCGAAGACCCCGTGTTCGAGACGCTTGACCAGGGTCTGGCGAATGCAGGGGGCGGTCTCGATATCCATGTCGGAGATGGTGAAGGGGAGCAAGTCGGCGTGGCCAAAGCGGTCGGCCACATAGTCCCACTGGGTGCAGTAGGTGCCGTGGCGAGCGACCTGGCGGTCAAAATCAAAGGGGTCTGTTTTGGGCATCTCTTTTTCTCTCGCCAGCAAAGATACGAATGAACAAGGGGGCATGACGCCCCCGGGGATTAAGGTAAAAGGTGGGCCGGATCAGGCCCCCATCAGGCTCTGCAGCTGGTTTTTCACCAGATGGACCTGGGGCCCTATCACCACCTGCAGGTTGTGCTCGTCGAGCTTGATCACCCCGATGGCGCCGTTGGCTTTGAGCAGCTTGTCATCGACCCGGCTCATGTCCTGCACCGACATGCGCAGGCGGGTGATGCAGTTATCCAGCGCCAGGATATTGTCGGCACCGCCCAGGGCATTGAGGATGATCTCGCCGTTGTAACCGCTGTTGCCTGCCTTCTTGCCGGTCGGCTGCGCGGCCTCACTGGTTTCGATTTCCCGGCCCGGGGTTTTGAGGTTAAAGCGCACGATGGCGAAGCGGAACACACTGTAGTAAATGGCAAACCAGATCCCCGCTACCACGGGCACCAGGTACCACTTGGTGGCGGTGCCCTGCAGCACGCCGAACACCAGAAAATCGATGAGGTTGCCGTCGGTGTTGCCGATGGTGACGCCGAGCAGCCCCATGGTCATAAAGCCCAGACCAGTCAGGATGGCGTGAACGAAATAGAGCACGGGTGCCACGAACAGGAACAGGAACTCCAGCGGCTCTGTGATCCCGCCGATGACGCAAGCCACCACACCGGAGACCAGCAGCGCCTTGATCTTGCCGCGATTTTCCGGACGGGCGCAGTGATACATGGCAAGCGCCGCCCCCGGCAAACCGCCGAGGAAGGCCGGCATCTTGCCCTGGGAGAGGAAGGAGGTGGCCGAGACCGAGAACTGGGTGGTATCGGCACAGGAGAGCTCGGCATAGAAGATATTGAGGGCGCCACTCACCTCGTTGCCGCACACAAGCTGGGTGCCACCCGCCTCGGTGAAGCGAATGAGCGCTACCAGGATGTGGTGCAGACCCAGCGGCAACAACAGACGCTCACCGGTACCGAACAGGAAGGGACCGAAGGGGCCGGCGTGGGAAATCAGCGCACCAATGCCATTGATGCCGGCGGCGAACCAGGGCCAGACGAAGGGCACCACCAGACCGACGACACCCAGCACCAATGCGGTGATGATGGGCACGAAGCGGGCACCGCCGAAGAAGGCGAGCGCATCCGGCATCTTGTAGGTGTAAAAACGGGCGTGGAGCTTGGCGACGATCACCCCGACGATGATGGCCCCCAGAATACCGGTATCGATGGAGCTGATGCCGAGGATGGCTTTCACCCCGTAGGCCTTCTCCGCCGCGGCGTCACCGATGACGTTGGCGACCGTCAGGTAGAAGTTGATGGAGAGGTTGAGGGCCGCGTAGCCGACGAAACCGGCAAAAGCCGCCACTCCTTTCTCCTCGCGCGCCAGCCCGAGAGGAATGGCGACGGCGAACATCACCGGCAAATAGATAAAGGCCACCAGCCCCACCTTGGTCATCCAGAGGAAGAGCAGTTGCAGCAGGGTGTTGTCGAGGAAGGGCATGCTCTGCTTGACCGCATCGCTGGTGAGCGAGCTGCCGACACCGAGCAGGATACCGGAGAAGGCCAGCAGGGCGACCGGCAGCATAAAGGTCTTGCCTAGGCTTTGCAGGAACTCCCATATCGTGGATTTGGCGGGTGACTTGGCCATGTGTCTGATCCTTGTAAGGTTAAGGGCACGCCCGATGTCGGTCACTGTCGCCGTTGTCCACTCCCTTGCTGGCAAGCAAGGGCGACAGCCCCCCATCAGGTTTTGCTGGATGATAAAACGTTTTATCACTTCGCAATTGCCAAGATGATCACAGAATGACCGAGCTGGCAGGATAGGCGTTGCGAAACTGTGAGCCAGATCGGCTCGAAGATGATGTAACGTTTCACTCAGGCAGACGAGGGGGTATGCTGTGGCCTCGGTATCCATCTGCTGTCGCCCGTTCGCCTATGTCCCCCTTATCAAAAAACCCCAAGATCACCGACGTTGCCCAGCTGGCGGGAGTCTCGGTCACTACCGTCTCCATGGTGCTGCGGGGCAAGGGGCGCATCTCCCCCGCCACCACAGAGCGGGTGCAGCAGGCGATCAAGCAGCTCGACTATGTGCCCAACAGCGCCGCCGCCAACCTGCGCAGCCAGCAGTCCAACCTGGTGGGGTTGATCTTGCGGGACATCACCGACCCCTTCTATACCGAGGTCACTGCCGGGGTGAGCGAGGTACTGGAGCAGCAGGGATATCTGCTGTTTCTGACCCAGTGCGGCCACAGTCCGGAGCGGTTGCAGCAGAGCATCCAGTCCCTGTCGCGCCAAGGGGTGGCGGGCATCATCTTCAATCCGGTGCGCGGCGCGGCCGCCAAAACCATGGAGGCGCTGCTCGACTCCGAGCTGCCCGTGGTGTGTGCCGCCCGTTCCTATTATCGCGATGACGTGGACTTTATCGGCCCGGACAACACCCATGCCGCCCAGCAAGCCACCACCTACCTCATCGATCAGGGCCACCGCCATATCGCCTATGTGGGGGGGCGGGCCGACTCGCTGACCCGCGCCGAGCGGATCGGCGGCTACTGCGCCAGCCTGCTGCAATACGGCCTGCCCTTCAAACCCGAGTGGGTGCTCGAATGCGATCGCACCCAGCGCAGCGCCGCCGACACCATAGCCCAGCTGCTGCACCAGCATCCCAAGGTAACGGCCATTCTGTGCCACTACCCGGAGGTGGCCCTCGGCGGCATCTACGGGGTGGAAGCCAGCGGTCGCACCGTGGGCAAGGACAACTACATCGGCCAGCAGGTGGCCCTGCTCGGCTTTGACGACGTGGCTGAGGCCGAGCTCACCGCCCCCGCCCTCACCTTTGTCAGCTCGCCAGCCCGCGAGATAGGCCGCCAGGCCGCCCTGCGCCTGCTGACCCGGATGCAGCAACCCGAGCTCGCCCCCAACCGCCATATCATCACCCCCAATCTGCAGAAGCGGGAATCGGCGTAAATCACCGGGAACGGGCGAGACAAAGCCCCCCCCTCTCGTTTCGACCTGATACGCCGGTAATGCCATCCCGAACAAGGGGTTAGCCCTGCTTGCCCACATACAGAACACACACCCTGAACAAAAAAGAGGCATTATTGGCGATCTTTTTCTAGACGACCGGTCTAGTAACTACTACCATGCCGCCATGACCGACAGATACCAAGACACGCGCCAGCATCTGCTCGACACTGGCCGCACCATACTGACCACCCACGGCTTCAACGCCATGGGGTTGAGCTTTTTGCTGCAAGAGGCCGGGGTGCCCAAGGGCTCCTTCTACCACTACTTCAAGTCAAAAGAGCAGTTTGGCGAAGCCCTGCTGAGTCACTACATCGACAGCTATCTGGTGGAGATGGAGGCATTGCTCGGTGGCCAGGACAAACCGGGACGCGAACGCCTGCTACGCTACTTCGCCCACTGGAAAGGGAGCTGTTGCGACTGCCTGGTCGTCAAGCTGAGCGCCGAGGTGGCGGATCTCTCCGACACCATGCGCCTCATCCTGAAGACCGGTACAGACAGGGTCGTGCGGCGCCTCGCGCTGGCCATCGAAGAGGCCATCGCCGATGGCAGCCTGAGTCACAGAGCAACCCAGCCGCTGGCGACCAACCTCTACCAGCTCTGGCTGGGGGCAGCCCTGCTCGGCAAACTGGATCGGGAGGGGCAACAGCTGGAACACGCCTACACCATGACGCTCCAGCTGCTGGCCCCCTGAATAAACAGGCCCGATAGATGTCGGGCTTTTTTGGCAACCAACACTAGACGACCGGTCTAATTTTGCAAAAAGAAGGCGCTCACCATGCCATAAGGATGACGCCTTCCCGACTCGCGCCGTTGCGGGCAAACCAGCTGCGCAATGGCTCTGACACCCAGTAATGTGAGGAAATACCATGAACCAGAGCCGAACCGAAAACCGCCAGATGACCCTGGCCGCGCGTCCCGTCGGTACCCCGAGTGCCGAACACTTCGCCCTCAAGACCACCCCAGTCCCGAGCATAGCGGAGGGGCAACTGCTGCTCAGAACCGTTTACCTGAGCCTCGACCCCTATATGCGCGGTCGCATGAGCGATGCCGACTCCTACGCCGAACCCGTAGCCATCGGTGGCGTCATGGTGGGCGGCACCATCAACCGGGTCGTCGCCTCCCGCCACCCCGACTATCAGGAAGGGGACTGGGTACTGAGCTACGGGGTGGGCTGGCAGGATTACGGCGTCTCCGACGGCAGCTTCCTGTTCAAGCTGGATCCGGCACAGGCCCCCGTCAGCCACGCCCTCGGCGTGCTCGGCATGCCGGGCTTCACCGCTTTTATGGGGCTGATGGATATCGGCCAGCCCAAGGCCGGTGAAACCCTGGTGGTCGCCGCCGCGACCGGCCCGGTCGGCGCCACCGTCGCCCAGATCGGGAAAATCATGGGCTGCCGGGTCGTTGCCATCGCCGGATCCGACGAGAAATGCCAGGTGGCCCGCGAGGAACTGGGCGCCGATGTTGCCCTGAACCACAAGGCAAGCGACTTCGAGCAGCAACTGGCCGCCGCCTGCCCGGATGGCATCGACATCTACTTCGAGAACGTCGGTGGCAGGGTGCTCAAGGCCGTGCTGCCCATGCTCAACGCCAAGGCCCGCATCCCACTGTGCGGCACCGTCTCCAACTACAACGCCAGCGCCCTGCCCCAGGGGCCCGATCATCTGGATTGGGCCTGGTCCACTATTCTGACCAAGCGGGCCACCGTGAAAGGCTTCATCATTTTCGATGACTACGGCCATCGTTATGGCGAGTTCGCCGAGCAGATGGGCAAGTGGGTGAGTGAGGGCAAGATCCACTATCTGGAGCAGATCGTGGATGGTCTGGAAAACGCCCCCGAGGCGCTCAAGGGACTGCTGGAAGGCAAAAACTTCGGCAAGCTGGTCATTCGCGTCGGCCAGGATGAGCTGGCCTGAGCACGACACGCCAGCCATAACGGCATCTGACACGGGAATGCAAACGTCCTCCCGGGAATTCGCCGCCGGCAGGCACTGCCCCCCTTAACGATAAAAATCCGAAACCGCTTGAAGCGGTTTCGGATTTTTTTATGCGGACCTGTGAGCCACCTCCACCCGTTAACCCACGATTAGCGTCAAGGTGTGACAGTGACCAAGGATTAATCAGGGTTTGTCTGTTTGGCGTGCTATGGCTTTATAGTATCTTGACAAAGCCCTCCCTACTCAAAGGTGTCCCATGAACACACCGCGCTGCACATTGTCTTTACCGATATTTATCCCAAGCCTCTTGTTTATCATCACCCTGCTGGCGGTCTGCTCGCTGGCGCCAGAGGCGGCCGCCCGCTTCTTTGGCGACGGCCAGAGCTGGATTGCCCAGCACTTCAGCTGGTTCTACGTGCTGGTGGTCGGCATGTTCCTGATCCTGCTGCTGGTGCTCGCCTTCAGCCACTACGGCAACATCCGCCTCGGGCCGGACGATGCGCGCCCCGAGTTCAGCTTCACCTCCTGGCTCGCCATGCTGTTTGCCGCCGGCATGGGCATAGGTCTCATGTACTTCGGAGTGGGCGAGCCCATGACCCACTTCGTCTCGCCGCCCCAGGCGGCGCCCCTCACCCCGGCCGCCGCCCGCGAAGCCATGGTGACCACCTTCTTTCACTGGGGCTTTCACGCCTGGGCCATCTACGCCATCGTCGGCCTGGTGCTGGCCTACTTCGGCTTTCGCTACAACCTGCCGCTGACTATCCGCTCCGGCCTCTACCCCATCTTCAAGGAGCGGATCCGCGGGCCGCTCGGCCACGCCGTGGATATCTTCGCCCTGGTGGGCACCATCTTCGGTATCGCCACCACCCTGGGCTACGGGGTGCTGCAGCTCTCGGCTGGGATCACCCGGCTCACCGGCATCGATACCTCGGGGGAGCTGTTTCGCTTCGGCCTCATCGGCGTCGTCATTGCCCTGGCCGCCCTGTCGGCGGTCACCGGCCTCGACAAGGGGGTCAAGCGCCTCTCCGAGCTGAACCTCTTCCTCGCCATCGTGCTCTTGCTGTTCGTGCTGCTGGCCGGCCCCACCCAGTATCTGCTGGGGGCCCTGTCCGAGAACATCGGCAACTATGTCTCGTCCCTGACCCAGCTCACCTTCCGCACCTTTACCTACAGCGAGACCAGCCAGGCGGGCTGGTTCGGCAACTGGACCCTGCTCTACTGGGCCTGGTGGATCTCCTGGTCTCCCTTCGTCGGCCTCTTTATCGCCCGCATCTCCCGTGGGCGCACCCTGCGTGAGTTCATCCTCGGCGTCCTGTTCGTGCCCACCGCCTTCAACCTGCTGTGGATGACGGTGTTCGGCAACGCCGCCATCTGGGTCAGCCAGCGCTCCGGGGGGCAGACCCTGACCAGCTCGGTCGGCAACGTTGACACCCTCTTGTTCAACTTCTTTGACCTCTTGCCGGGATCCGACATCACCTCGGCGCTGGCGGTGATCCTCATCAGCGTCTTTTTCGTCACCTCCGCCGACTCGGGGGCCTTCGTCATCGACAACATCGCCACCCAGGGCAAGGAGCGCTCCCCGATCTGGCAGCGCCTGTTCTGGGCCGTGCTGCTCGGTATCACCGCCGGTACCCTGATGGCCACCGGCGGGCTGGCGGCGCTGCAGTCCATGACGCTGATCGCCGCCCTGCCGTTTGCCATCATCATGGTGCTGCTCTGCCTGGGGCTCTGGCGCGGGCTGGTCGCCGACCGGGAGCACTCGGCGCGTCGCCTCTCCCCCGCCACCGATTTCTGGAACGGCAAGCAGTGGCGTACCCGCATGGATCACCTGCTGCGCCCCTCCACCGAGGCCGATGCTCACACCTTCCTGCGTGATACCGCCCTGCCGGCCCTAACCGCCCTGTGCCGCGAGTTCGAGGCGCGCGGCCTCGCCAGCCGGGTGGTGCAGGAAGATGCGGATCAGTGCCACCTGCTGGTG
This sequence comes from Aeromonas sp. S18(2024), assembly GCF_041402525.1. Lineage (NCBI taxonomy): Bacteria > Pseudomonadati > Pseudomonadota > Gammaproteobacteria > Aeromonadales > Aeromonadaceae > Aeromonas > Aeromonas sp. S18(2024). Next base: position 136,698 of record NZ_JBGLQV010000002.1, read on the forward strand.
CCCCAGGAAGGGCGGCGCGACTTCTGCTACGGAGTGCGCATCGAGGCCCGCCCCGCCCCCGCCTTCAACCCGCTGGAAGCGGCCCACAACCATGACCCGGATGCCCGCATCTTCGAGCCCATCACCTACTTTGCCGACGGCCGCGCCGGCTACGACATCCAGTACCTGACCCGCGACGAGCTGAGCGCCGATGTCTTGCGCCAGTACGAGCGCTACCTGGTGCTGAGTCAGGACGAGGGGCTGGATCTGCTAAGCGGCGCACCGGAGCACACGCCGCCTGAATCCGGGGCCTGATATTCATGCCCTGCGGGTTGGCGAGGAGCGGCCTATCCCCTCCTTGCCAATCCCCGGGGCGAGTGCCGCAATGCCATGATCATCAGCGCAAGCAGAAGAACCGATATCCCGGCCTTTTATACCCCCTGGTTGATGAACCGGATAAGGGCCGGTTTTTTACTCACCCGCAATCCGTTCAATGCCCACCAAATCACCCGGGTGTCACTGCATCCGGATGAGGTCGATGCCATCGTATTCTGGACCCGGCAGCCAGCCATGCTGATGCACCACCTGGATGAACTCGATGCCCTCGGCCATCGCTACTATTTTCAATACACCCTGACCGGCTACCCCAAAGCCCTGGAGAGCCGGGTCCCCAGGCCCCATAACGCCATCAAGACCTTCTGCGAGTTATCAGACAGAATTGGCCCCCATAAAGTCATCTGGCGCTACGACCCCATACTGCTGTGCAATCTGGTCGATCTGGCCGAACACAAGCGGCTCTTTTACAAGATTGCGTCCCTCCTGGCCGGCAAAACCCACAGGGTTGTCATCAGCTTTGCCGACCTCTACAAGAAGACAGAGAAGAACCTGCGCGCAGTCGAGAACCTTGTCTTTCACGACCTGCTGGATAACGGTCTGGATAACCATGATGCGCTGGATGAGCTGGCAGCCTTTATGGCGCAGACCGCCGCCCGTTTCGGCATGACCATAGAAACCTGTGCCGAGGCCGTGGATCTCGCCCATCTCGGCATCGCCCATGGCAAGTGCATCGATGATCAGTTGATCCACGCGCTGTTCAACCGCCGGGTCGACGGCAAAAAAGATCCCGGCCAGCGCGAGGCCTGTGGCTGCGTCAAGAGCATCGATATCGGCGCCTACAACACCTGCCTGCATGGTTGCACCTACTGTTACGCCACCTATAGCCAGAGCGCCGTTATCAAACACAAGCAACGCCACGATCCCCGGAGCCCCTTCCTGATCGGCGGGATAGAGGGGGTTGATCCGCGTTATCTGGTGGCAGAGCCGGTTCAGAGGACGCTTTTTTAACCCCTAGCCCCAGTGGCTTGCTACCACAGCGATACGCCCCCAGCAGGCGGTTGCCAGCCACCGTATACAAGCGAGCCCCTCCCCCCCCCAAAAAAAGCAGGGGGGCCTGATGGCCCCCCGCAAACACACCGGATAAGAAAACGTCTTACTTGGCGGCGCTATCCTTCACGCACTTCTGGACAAAGCTGTTCTTGGCCGCGCCAGCCAGCTTCTTGTCGACCGCCGCCTTCTCGCACTTGGCCGCCGGATCCACCGCCGCGCCCGTCTTCACGCACTTCTGGATAAAGCTGTTTTTGGCCGCACCGGCCAGCTTCTTGTCTGCTGCGGCTTTCTCGCACTTGACGGTCGCGGCGCCGGCGGCATCTTTCACGCACTTGCCGACAAAGCTGGTCTTGGCGGCGCCCGCCAGTTTTTTGGCCGCGGCCTGCGCCTCGCACTGCAACTGGGCAGCGTCGTTGGCAAAGACCGGATTGGCCAGCAGCACGCTGCCGCAGAGCAGGCTGAACAGGATGGCAATACGCTTCATATGACGTTCCTTATTGTGATGTGTTGGCATGGTGACCCGTTTGCATGATGATCTGATTGCAAGTAACTGTTATCACAACAGCTGATTGTTACCGCAGATCCCCCGCCTCGCCAGCCAGGGCCACGGAGCACAGGGCACCATAGCCGCACTATAGCGCCGATTGGCTAAGCGGAATTCTCCCCGGCCAGCTCCACCTCAACAGCAAGTAAGCCCCCTCTTCCCCGCGACGCTCGCCGACCCCAATAAAATCAAGGGCCATGGGAATCCTGTTTCCGACAATGTCGATTTCTTGAGCCAGCGCATAAAACGCAGATATTCCTGATAGTTACGTCAATTTTTGACTGGTGAGACCAGATTCGATTGGCTTATCATAGCCATCCGGTTCCTATTGCTGCGACGGGCTGCTGCCTTTGCTGGTTAATGGAGCATATTGGAAGCTGCAATCCACAGGCGGTAGCGTGGCTCTTCATAGCATATCCCCCTATCCAATAAGAATTCTTCGATTTCCCAACTGATTTTTCTAAAGAGGACTCCATGAACAACTTATTTAACTCAAAAAGTATCTATGAAGAATCCTTTGATAATACTGACAATATGGTTTTCAACAACGTATTAGGTACTTATAACACTGAGGATTTTACAATAAGGCTTGCATATTATATACATGAGAAGCTAGAGAATTTAGAGTCAGGAGTCATAAATCACAAAAATATTGATACTGAAACATTAATTGCATACTCAACGTTTTTACACGAGACAATTCACTGGCGACAACATATTGGCTCAACCTCTGGTTTCATTTTAAGCATGCTTTCACCTGTGCGGTTTCTTACCATGCAGTCTTTTTTAAAGATTATATTATCTGAAATAGGCTTACAGAAACCATTAATAAAATACTATTTAGATAATGTGACAACCGATACACCAGAAGATATTTTATTTCAAAATTTAAATAATGTACTAAACAACTACCATGACTTAAAGTACTATAAAAACCTAGTTATAGAGCCTAAAATAATCTTAAACAATGCAAACAATGAGGATTTTTTACTCAGCTATGGGCATTCCACTGCGTATACATACATAAATATATTTGATGCTCTATCTAGTTTTTTTACAGAAGATAAAAATATTGAGATAAAAACAGAAAAACTAAAAGCTCTCATAAAAAACCAAACTGATTCAGAACATCATGAATTCAATGCATTTAAAGAACAAAATCGGGTTATTCCACCACTAGGGCTAAAGCAAATCTTTGAGGGTCAAGCGCGATTTATACAACTACAGTTTTTATATTTTTCCAATAGAACTCTTTTTGATATGGAGTACTTTAATGAGAAAGGATTACTATCAGGAGTATATGGTGTTGCTTTTGAACAATATTTGCAAATTATAGAAAAAAAATGTCCACCGTCTTTTAATGACCCATTGATTGCAATATTTTTATTGATCTGTGATCTAGCAATTAATCCTGGCGTTGCTTTTCCTATGGATGTAGGCCATGAAGATTCTTTCTTTTTTGAAGCTATTCCTGGAATACGCTTTGTTGATCTATGCCATTCAGCAAAAGACCTTTTAGAAAAAGATAGTAATTTCACCGTCAACCATTACTCTAAAGATGAATATATTTATATATCCAATGCTTTGTGTAAAGAATTACTCTATTCATCTCCAGATGAAATACTGAACAACGTATTATCTTGGCCAAAGACATATAGCAAAATAAATGATATAAAAAACGAAGAGTATGACTACTCCTTCAAAGAGGAAATGTTACCCATACGGTTTTTATTATCAAAATTCTTTGTTTTTTGTGAAGACAAGTCAAAGCATCCAGAGTTTTTTTGCTGGACTGGAGCTTGTAGCACGGGCAAAAATATTAAAGATGAATATTTAGAACTAACAGAAAAACATAAAGCTCCATTTATCAATCAGAAGGACTTAGATGTTTATACGTCATCCCATAAAAATATTAGCGCCGATCGTTTAAAAGTGGTGCATGAAAATTTTCATGTATTAAACATACTATCAAACATAGTAATGCAATGGGTAGAAGAAAGTGGCAACTTTAAACATGATTTCATGAATGAGTTGACATACAAACATGACTCTGATGAGCTATCAGAGCTCTTGTGTGAAATATTTAAAAATCACTTTGACTACGATATGAGTTTATGTAAGCAGGCATAGTCATTTTTAGGAAAAAATAAAGTCATATAGAGAAATTTGGAACATCCCACTTTTCTGAGCCAGTCATTCCTCGGCTGGCTCAGAACTCATTCACCTTGCCCTATGCATAAAACAAAAAATCCCCCATTACTGGGGGATTTTTATTTCTATCGATTATCTCGACACAGCTGTTAGCCCACCAAAAACGCTCTTAACCGGGCAAACTCCGCTGGCAAATTAACGGAGAGCAGCGGCAGCTCGGCATGCTTGGCGAGCGGGCCGGGCAGCGGCACATCGAGATGGAGGATCTCGTCCACCGACTCCTTGAACTTGGCGGGATGGGCGGTGCAGAGGAACACCCCTACCTCGTCCTCGGCCAGCTGTTCACCCAGCAGATCCCAGGCGATGGCGCCGTGGGGCTCGCACAGGTAATCCTGCTGGTGCAGGCGCTGCAACGCATCCCGAGTCTGGGCATCGTCACGCATGCCTGACCCTAAGGTTTCCAGCGCCCAGCCCTTGCGGCGGCACAGCTCCTCTACTCGTGGCCAGTTGTTGGGGCGGCTCACGTCCATGGCGTTCGACAGAGTTGCCACTGTCTGGTGCGGATCCCACTGGCCGGTTTTGAGGTAGCGCGGCACGGTGTCGTTGGCGTTGGTGGCGGCGATAAAGCGCTTCACCGGCAGCCCCAGCGCCTTGGCGATAAGACCTGCGGTAAGGTTGCCAAAGTTGCCGGAGGGCACGCTGATGACCGCCTTGGCACGATCGGCTTTTGGCAACTGGGCCACGGCTTCGAAGTAGTAGCAAACCTGGGCCAGCAAGCGGCTGATATTGATGGAGTTGGCGGAGTTCAGACCAATCGCCTTTTTCAGCTCCTCATCGTCGAAGGATTGCTTCACCAGCGCCTGACAGGCATCGAAGTCGCCGTCGATGGCGATGGTGCGGATGTTGCCACCGAGGGTGCAGAACAGCGCCTCCTGCAGCGGGCTTATCTTGCCCTTGGGATAGAGGATCACCACTTCGATACCTTCCAGCCCATAGAAGGCGTGGGCCACGGCGGCGCCGGTGTCGCCGGAGGTGGCGGTGAGAATGGTGATCTTGTCGTTGGTTCTAAAGGCCGCGAGGCACTGGGCCATAAAGCGGCCGCCGAAGTCCTTGAACGCCAGGGTCGGGCCGTGGAACAGCTCGAGGGCATAAGTGCCGTCTTTCAATTTGACCAGCGGCGCCGGGAAGGTGAAGGCGGCATTGACCAGCTCGTGTACCTTGGCCGCGGCCACTTCGTCCCCCAGCAGGTGGCTCAGAATGCGCGCCGAGCGCTCTACCAGCGGCAGGTCCAGCAGGGAGTCCACGTCGGCCAGCGGTTCGAGGTGCTCGGGGAAGAAGAGCCCCTGTTCGCGGCCCAGACCCTGACGCACCGCCTGGGCGAAGCTCACCTGTTCACTCTTGTCCTTGATATTGTAAAGATTCATAGCTCGCTTCCTGTTACCCGTGCCCCGGCCATATCGAGTTTGCAAACCCGGGCGAATCCATCTTCATTGCGCACGAAATGCGCTTCCATCCAATCTTTCATCCGCTCGGCCTGGGCCAGATCCTTCATCACCACAAACACGGTGGGACCTGAGCCCGAGATGCCGGTGGCCAGGGCCCCGTTCTGGGCCGCCTGAGCCCGCACCTCGTTAAAGCCTTCGATCAGCGCCGCGCGGTAGGGCTCGGCAATCACGTCTTTCAAGACGCTCGCAGCCAACGGCTCCTGACCGGTGTAGCTGGCATGGACGAACGCAGCCAGCCGGCGGCCATAGGTGAGGCAGTCCTGACGACGATACTGGGCCGGCAAGATGGCGCGGGCGGCGGCGGTCGAGACGACGGTGCCCGGGTAGCAGACCACCCAGTACCACTCGTCAAATACCGGAATGCCCTGGCTGATAACGCCCCCCTCCTCCACCACCAGCTGCATGCCGCCCAGATAACAGGGGGCCACGTTGTCGTAGTGAACGGAGCCGGAGATCTTGCCCTCCATCTCCCCCATCAGCAACAGTAATTCGTGCTCGCTCAATGGGTTGCCGTGAAAGGCGTTGAGCCCCTCGAGCGCCGCCACCACGCTGCAGGCGCTGGATCCGAGACCCGAACCGACCGGCAGACTCTTCTCCAGCACCATCTCCAGCGGCAACATGATCTGACCGCGCTTTTCCAGCGCCTCGCCATAGGCGAGCCAGCAGTCATAGAGGATGTTCTTTTTGGGATCATCCGGCAGCTTGTGGGCATAGCGGCCCACCGCCGAGAGGGCAAACGGCACTTCTGCCGGTTTGACCTGGACCCTGTCCCCCAAAAGGGAACCATCCACGGGGGCGAGCGCCGCCCCCAGTACATCGAATCCTACGCTCAGGTTGGCGCTGGAGGCCGGCGCATAGGCCACCACGCTCTCGTTTCGCTTCATCTCTGCGCTCATGCTTACAGCTCCTGCTTCCAGTTCTGGGTGCGCAGCACGTCGGCGAAGACGCCGGCGGCAGTCACCTCGGTACCGGCGCCGTAGCCGCGCAGCACCAGCGGGATCGGCTGGTAATAGGTAGAGAAGAAGGCGAGCGCGTTCTCCCCGTCTTTTACCTTGAACAGCGGCTCGTCGGCGCCGACCGCCTTGATGGCGACCTTGCACTTGCCACCCTCGATGGAACCCACGTAACGCAGTACCTTGCCTTCACTCTGGGCCAGGGCGAACTGATCGCGGAACCAGCCGTCAGCCTCGGGCAAGCGGGCCATAAAGGCTTCCACGTCGCCGCTGACATCAAAGCCCGGCGGCAGCGCCTGCTCCACTTCCACGTCGGAAAGCTCCAGCGCCATGCCTGCCTCGCGGGCCAGGATCAACAGCTTGCGCGCCACGTCCATGCCGTTGAGATCATCGCGGGGATCCGGTTCGGTAAAGCCGTTGCCACGAGCAATCTTGGTCGCCTCGGAAAAGCTCATCCCCTCGTCCAGCTTGCCGAAGATAAAGGAGAGCGATCCGGACAGGATGCCATCGAAGGCACGCAGCTTGTCACCGGCCTTGATCAGGTTCTGCAGGTTCTCGATGACCGGCAGGCCCGCGCCCACGTTGGTTTCGTAGAGGAACTTGCGGCGAGTCTGGCGGGCGGTGCGGCGCAGCGCCTTGTAGTAATCAAGCGACCCTGTGTTGGCCTTCTTGTTCGGAGTGACCACGTGGAAACCGGCGGCCAGGAAGTCGGCATATTGCACCGCGATGGCCTCGCTTGATGTGCAATCGACGATCACCGGGTTGATAAGGTGGCTGTCTTCCACCAGCTTCTGCACCGCTTCCAGGCTGAAGCTGTCACGGGCTTCCACCAGTTGCTCACGCCAGTTGGCCAGATTCAGCCCATCCTTGTTGACCGCCATCTGGCGGCTGTTGGCAATACCCACTACCCGAAGGCCAGTGCCCTGCTCGGCCAGCACCGGCTGCTGACGGGCGATCTGATCCACCAGAGCGGCGCCGACTCCGCCGACTCCGACCACGAACAAATCGATGAACTGTTGGCTGCCAAAGAAGTTCTGGTGACACGCCTTGATGGCCTCCGCCACCTTGCCGGCACGCACCACGGCAGAGATGGAGCGCTCGCTGGAGCCCTGGGCGATGGCGACGATATTGATGGAGGCCTGGGCCAGCGAGGTGAAGAAGCGCGCCGCCATCCCCTTGCTGGTGCGCATGCCGTCACCGATGAGGGAGATGATGGCCAGATCCTGCATGATCTCGAGGGGATCGAGCAGCTGGTTCTTGAATTCCAGCTCGAACTCGCGCTCCAGCACCTTGCGGGTCTTGTCCAGATCGTAACTGTGGATACAGAAGCTGACGCTGTACTCGGAAGATGATTGGGTGATGAGGACGATGCTGACCCCGGCGCGGGAGACGGCGGAGAAGATGCGGCCCGCCATGCCCACCATGCCCTTCATGCCGGGGCCGGAGACGTTGAACATACACATGCCGGAGAGATCCGAGATGGCCTTCACTTTCAGATCATCATCCCCCTGCTCAACCCCGATCAGGGTGCCCGGTCCCTGGGGATTGAAGCTGTTCTTGATAAGGCAGGGGATGTGGAACTGGGCCACAGGGGCGATGGTTTTCGGGTGCAGCACCTTGGCGCCGAAGTAGGAGAGCTCCATCGCCTCCTTGTAGGAGAGGGTTTTCAGCAGATAGGCATCAGGCACCAGGCGTGGGTCGCAGTTGTAGCAGCCTTCCACGTCGGTCCAGATCTCGCAGCACTCGGCATCGACGCAGGCGGCCAGCACGGCGGCGGAGTAGTCGGAGCCGTTGCGCCCCAGCAGCACGGTTTCGCCCTTGTCGCTACCACCGGTAAAGCCCGGCATCAGGTAGAGACAGTCAGAACGCAGCCCCTTGGCGGCAAAGCGCAGGCGGGAGGCTTCGATATCGACATGGGCTTCCAGATAGCCGCCGTCGGTCACCAGCAGCTGCTCCGGCACGATGAGATCCAGCTCGATACCGCGCACCCGCAACAGCTCGTGCATAAAGGCGATGGAGAGATTTTCGCCACGGCTCAGGATGCGAGCCTGCACGTTGTCCGGACACAGCCCCAGCAGACGGATCCCCTGCATCAGCCGCTCCACCTGATCCAGCTCACTGGTCAGCCGGGCCTGCAGCGCCTTCTCATCGAGCGCCGGGTAAGCCGCCTTCAATCCGGCCAGCAGGCGGGAGAAGATACCGTTGATTTCAAACAGGGTATTGGTGGCATCCATGCCGCGACTGGTCTGCTCCACCAGGGCCACCAGGTGGTTGGTCACCTTGGCCGGTGCCGACAGCACCAGGGCGACCTGAGACTGGCCATGGGTATTCACCGCGATATCGGCTACCCGTAAAAAACGCTCTGCGTCGGCCAGTGACGAACCGCCAAACTTCAACACTCTCATCGCACTCTCTCCCTGTAATCCCTTGAAAAACGGTATGAAAATAACCCAACAAAAAAGGCCCGTACTGGGTGGGTACGGGCCTTTTCAGATTTCTGTGCTTGTTCGTCAGCGCATCAACCGGCCCCAGTGCCACCTGTGGTGGTACCGGTAATAATGGTGGTGGTGGTGATGTGGCTGAAAAGGGGCATGACGAACTCTCTTGAACGAAGCTGGCTTTTAGCAATACCGCGCCGGGCGCCCGGCTGTCAACCTAAACCTCTTGTCCAAACTTGCGGATCAGGTCTTTGCAGAGCAAATGGAGCATATTCAGATCCCGCTGCGGCAGCATGGGTACCCGGTCCATCACCCATTGATGCAGCTTTTCATCCTGTGAAACTCCGAGTTCACCCAGAATTTCTGCTGTTTTTTGTTTCAGCACACGAACCTGCCCAACGGTATCCCCTTTTTCTGCTAAGGCCTCTGGCCCATCCAGCAGCTGGCTCAGCTCGTAGGCATACAGCATGATCGCCTGACCGAGGTTCAGCGACGGGTACCCCACCTTGAGGGGCAGGTAGCTGATGAGATCGACCTGGGCGAGCTGCTCGTTGGAGAGCCCCGACTCCTCGCAGCCAAACACGATGGCGACTTTGTCCAGCGACGGCTTGGCGCGGATCTGATCGCGAATTTCCGCCGGAGTGAGGTAGTGCTGATAGCGGCCACGCTGACGGGCTGTGGTGGCGATCACCAGATCCATGTCGGCCAGGGCTTCCGGCAGGGTGTCGAAGGCCTCGGCGTTGGTCAAAATCTCCTGCGCACCGTGCGCGACCCAGCCCGCCTCTTCCTCTTCGTGCACCCGGCTCGCCACCAGTCGCATGGCGTCAAAGCCCATGGTTTTCATGGCGCGCGCGGCAGCCCCCACGTTCGCGGCGCGAGCGGGTGCCACCAGGACAAAATAGAGTTTCATTGGGTTTCCTCTTGGGCCGGGCCGAGCTGCGAAAACAGACGGCAAACAGTCGGTAAAACAGGGGCGCAATCTACCGTTTATCCCCGAAAATTGCCACTTGAACAGACGTTTGAATGTTGCCATAGTGGCCAGACGTGCGCAGAAAACGCGCACCTTTGCCCGCGCTATCGGCCCGACACAGCACAAGGAAGAGAGAGATGCCGCAGCCATTGGAACAGGCCGTCGCCGAGACCATCTTGCAACGCTTCGAGTCGTTTTACAGCCGCTTTCTCGAGATCACCCGCGGCAGCAAGAGCCGCTTCGAGAACAGTGACTGGCTGGGGGTCCAGCTCGCAGGACGGGAGCGGATCCGCCTCTATGATCACCATGTGGGCGCCACCGCCAGCTCCATCCGCCAGATGATGGGGGAGCATCACGCCACCCAGGCGCTGCTCAAACGGGTGAAGGGGGCCTTCAGCGATCTGTTGCCCCACTGCGAGAACTTCGAGGTGGCCGAGTCCTTCTTCAACTCCGTCTATCGCCGGATCTTTCGCCACCGCAACATCCGTGACGAAAACCTCTATATCCACCCGTTTCTCAGCCGGGGGGAGCACCCGGATCTGGGCAGCCTGCTGCGGGTCTATCGCACCGTTCTGGCCCACCTGCCGCAGACCCTGAGCCAGCTCTTGGGGGATTACAGCTTCACCCTGCCCTATGAGGACAAACAGCGGGATATTGTCGACATCCACCACCATCTTGCCGAGAACGGCCCGCAAATCCTCCATGAGGAGCCCTTCACCATAGAGCTGCTCAAAGAGGTGTTCTATCGCAACAAGGGGGCCTATCTGGTGGGGCTCATCCGGGTGAAGGGACAGGTGTTGCCCTTTATCCTGCCCCTGCTCAGCACGGGCCAGAGCATCTATGTGGATACCGTCATCTTCGAGCCGGCCATCGCCTCCATCGTGTTCGGTTTCGCCCGCGCCTACTTCATGGTCTATGCCCCCGTGCCGGCCCTGTTCGTGATCTTCCTGCGCCAGATCATGCCCCACAAGGCGGACTACGAGATCTACAACGCCATCGGCTGCCAGAAGCACGGCAAGACCGAGCTCTACCGCCACTACCAGCAACATCTGGCCCAGAGCCGGGAGCAGTTCGTCATCGCCCCTGGCATCAAGGGGATGGTGATGAGCGTGTTTACCCTCCCCTCCTACGACGTGGTGTTCAAGGTGATCAAGGACGAGTTCACCCCCCCCAAGGAGGTGAGCCACGCCCAGGTCAAAGAGAAGTACCGGCTGGTGAAACAGCACGATAGGGTCGGCCGCATGGCCGATACCCAGGAGTTCACCAACTTCGAGTTCCCACTGGAGCGCATTTCGCCGGAGCTGCTGGCCGAACTCAAGGCAGTGGCCCCCTCGGCGCTCACCATCACCAGTGACAAGCTGGTGATCAAGCACCTCTACACCGAGCGCAAGATGATCCCCCTCAACCTCTATCTGGACAAGGCGGACGAGCAGCAGACCCGGCTCGCACTGGAGGAGTACGGCAACGCTATCAAGCAGCTGGCCGCAGCTAACATCTTCCCGGGGGACATGCTGTTCAAGAACTTTGGCGTGACCCGCCACGGCCGGGTGGTGTTCTACGACTACGACGAGATCTGCTACATGACGGAGTGCAACTTTCGCCAGATCCCGCCGCCGCGCTATCCGGAGGATGAGTGGAGCGCCGAGCCCTGGTACTCGGTGGCCCCCAACGACATCTTCCCCGAGGAGTTCGCCACCTTCCTGCTGCAAAAGCCTCAGGTGCGGGAGATCATGATGCAGCTACACAAGGAGCTGTTCGATGCCAGCTACTGGCAAAAACTGCAAGGCAATATCAAGGAGGGGCTGTTCGAGGATGTCTACCCCTACCGGCGCAAGAAGCGCTTCAAATACCAGCGCGGGGGATGACGGGGAGAGACCCGCTGATTGTTCACGGCGATAACAGAAGGGGGATGGCCATGCCACCCCCCTTCTCTTTCCGGCCATTGACGACGCCTAGCTGCCGCGCCGGCGGATCACCCCTTCCTGCATGGTGCTGGCCACCAGCACCCCATCACGGGTGAAGAACTGGCCGCGCACCAGGCCGCGCCCGCCGCTGGCGCTCGGGCTATCCACTACGTAGAGCAGCCAGTCGTCCAGCCGGAAATCGCGGTGGAACCACATGGAGTGGTCGATGGTGGCCACCTGCATGTCCGGCTCCCAGTAGGAGACGCCGTGGGGCTGCAGGGCGGTGAACAGGAAGTGGAAATCGGAGGCATAGGCCAGCAGATATTTGTGGACCCGCAGATCGTCCGGCATCTGGCCATTAGCCTTGAACCAGACGTGGCGCAGCGGCTCGTGCACATCGGGGCGGATCGGATCGACCAGGGTCACCGGACGAATTTCGATAGGCTTTTCGCACATGATCTTGTCCCGCAGCGCCGGCGGGATCTGCTGCTCGTAGGGGCGCACTAGCTCCAGCTCGCTCTTGAGCTGCTCGGGAGGAGTGATCCCCGCCGGCATCTGCGCCTGGTGCTCGAACCCCTCGGCCTCAATCTGGAACGAGGCGTTGAGATAGAAGATGGGCTTGCCGCCCTGAATGGCCTTGACCCGGCGGGTGGAGACAGTCTGGCCATCGCGGATATTCTCCACGTCGTAGACGATGGGGCGGTTGGCATCGCCGGGGCGCAGGAAGTAGGAGTGGAAACTGTGCACCTGGCGATCGGCGGCGACCGTCTGCTTGGCGGCTGACAAGGCCTGCCCCATCACCTGTCCGCCAAACACGGCCCGCAGGCCGAGATCCTGGCTCTGGCCCCGAAACAGGCCCTCCTCGATTTTCTCGAGCGCCAGCAACGCCAGCAGCTCGTCCAGTACCTTGCTCATGGTTCACTCCTCTGTCAGAGCCGCAAAGGCTAACAAGCCCGGCCACGCCGGGCAACCACCCCGGCCCCCACCAGCCACCCGCTCGACCCCATTAATTCAGCAATTCTGCACATTGAACAATAACGGACGCAGCAGGGACCAACGAAAAGGCCCACCGAAGAGGTGGGCCTTGAAAGTAGTAATTAGGAAAAGTAGTAATTAGGACACCCACATTTTTGAGTAAGCCACTATCAGGCTGCTTGCAGACACAATGAGGGTGAGTGAATTCGAACTGACACCTGCAAAGTCAGCTAGTGAGAGAGATTTTCAGGTTTAGAAAGCAACAGCCCCTACACAGTCATTCACTGAACTGTGTGCAATACCCAGAGCTATCGACAGGGTGAACGCCAAGTAATCAAAGGCGTGGTTGATGGCATCGCCGCTGGCCACAATGGCGAGCAAACTGCTGGCATTGCTCTCTGTCTCCCACCACTCTGATCCCTTGTCGCCTAAACAGCGTCACCTGCTTCAACCAGCAGATAGCATCAAGGCCTAGTCGTTCCAGAATAGGTCCAAGGTGAGCCGGAATATGACCACGCTTGTCGGGCCGAATTGCACGACCTGTCCAATCAACCAACATTAGGTAGTCCGTGAAGGCATAGGGCAATTTTTCAGGCTTCCCCTGGCTGGCAAACGGCAGCAAAAGGGGTGGCAAAACCTCAGTCGTAGCAGGCTCGTCAAGGCGCTGCTTGATACTGGTGTAGTCACTCAGCTCTAGCCGCTCGGTCAACGCGGCTCGTATCGGATTGAGGTCAACATACGCCATACAGGCCAGCAAGGCTGATTCGGTGAGCAAAGCCTGACTCTTGAAGCGGCCCTCCCAGAAATGGCCTTTGCAACCATCTTCCTGATTGGCCTGACGGGCCAGATTTTCATTGAGTAGCCGAATAAACCAACTGATGGAGTGAAGCCGCTCCCGCCATTGGGCTAGCAATTGCTGCACAACAGCCAGTTCAGGCTCGATCAACATCTCCCCTTGATACCAACGCCTAACCAACAGCGGCCACTGGAAAAGCGCAGCCCAGCGCTCGGCCACCTCCCGCTCACTCCAGTTGGCTGCGGTATCGGGCTCCACCTTGAGCACCAGATGATAGTGATTGCTCATCACCGCATAAGCACAAATGCCGATAGCAAACAACCGCGATAGTTGCCCCAACTTGTCGACCACCCACTGACGCCGATGCTCGTAACTCTGGCCTGAATGGGCATCGTCACCACACAGGAAGGCTCGCCGCACACAGCGGCTGACCACGTGGTAGTAAGGCGTATCCTGCAAGCTGATTTGACGTGAACGGGCAATGGTCATGGCGCATCCCTCAACGGTGACCTCTCAAGTCAAGAACAGCACTACGCCACTGTCAAAAAGGTGGGTGTCCCAGATTTCCCAGATTTCCAAGGCGTATGTCGCCTCGCAGAACACACCAGATTAGCTCCCCTTATATCCTCGCCCGATTGGGCGAGGGTTTACGGGGCATCTGCTAACTAAAAAAGTGGGTGTCCCAGAATTTCGTTCGCGGTAAACGTTGGGCTTCACTGCGTTCAGCGCCAACCTACAAGATTTAGCCCAACATACGAGATTTTCTCTCAAACCCGCGCCACGCTTGGCTCATATGAGGGGATGACTAAGCTCCTTATTTGCAAGATATAAAAATCGAATAAACGGTGAGGCTAGTATTGGCCTCACTTTGTTATCTTATTTCTCGTTCGCCCGATCACGCCTTGCTAATCGAGTCTACGGGCTTTGACTGGGATTTTATCAATTAAGCTATTGATTTTTAATGAGTGCTCAGGATGCAGCGTTAAAAATCTTTCACACGCAAGACGAACGTAGTGATAGCAAGTTTCTTCACTAACAATGACAGTATCTGCTTCAGAAGGGGGGTAGCCAACGGCAAACTCAACCCCTTCAAAATGCTCACTTTCATCATAACTATTCATATCTGGAAAGTTACAATAAGCGCCATCTGTATTAAAACCATGCCTTTTCACTATGTGCTCAATAACATCTAAGAAATTTCGGCCAGAAAACATGGCATTGAAATACCCTATAATAACTTCATCTAAACCAGCGTACACATGACATTTCAAATAGGTTTTTATTCATATCGGCTCCCGAAAAAAATCAATTAGGGTGATAATTTCTTACAGTTCCAGTTGATTTATCGACATATATCCTGAAGCTAATCCCATCAACACTAACATTAGCGGCGCCATTAGGACTGTTTAGTGCATCTTTATAGCCCTTAGCAGCAGCCTGTTGCCCAAGCTCCAACATTTTCTGATCATTAAATATTTTAGGGTCATAGATAGTTTTTGTTTCAGGTGTTGCTTTGTACTCCCCTGTAAGATTCCCAGCACGGTCTTTAGTCGGGATTAAATACCTCACCTCAGTGATGCCATTCACTCCCGTAGGCGTTTCGCTGACAATCTTTACATTGTATTCTTTTGCAGCATCATAAAATGCATTCGCATTGTGTCCGCCAGAAATCCCTGATTTCTGTGTAAATCCATCTACCAGCAATTACTGGGACAGCCATCTTTCTGACAATTACTGGGACAGCCATCTTTCTGACAAAGGCATAACATCACCAGCATATCCGATAGGAGCCGCTGCCGGACACTGAAAAAAAGCCCGCACCATGGGGTGCGGGCTTTGATAACTGCTGGTGGCACCGGTAGCTGACGGGCCACCTGCGCCATGGCGGGTGCTTATTTGCTGCCGGTACCCGAGTTGCGGGTAGAGGAGGTCGGCTTGCGACGGGCGGTGGTGGCGCGGGCGCGCGGCTCCTTGCCCTGCATCTCCTTGTGGCGCTTGACGGCCCGGCGGATCTGGGCGGCCTGCTTGTGACGGCTGCTCTTGCCATCTTGCTGCAGATCGACCTTGGATTCGGTCTCCGGCGGCAGATTGACCAGGCCGCGCAGGTAGTTCACCTCGGGCAGCTTGAGCTCCTGCCAGCCACCGCGCGGGATAGCGCGATCCAGCTTCACATCGCCGTAGCGGATCCGCATCAGGCGGCTCACCTGCACTTCCTGGGATTCCCACAGGCGGCGCACTTCACGGTTGCGCCCCTCGGTCAGGGTGACGTTGAACCACTGGTTCAGCCCCTCGCCGCCGGCCGGCTTGATCTTGTTGAACTTGGCCATGCCGTCTTCCAGCTGGACGCCCTTGCGCAGGCGCTGCAGCATGGCTTCGGTGATCTCGCCAAACACCCGCACCGCGTATTCCCGCTCCACTTCGTGGCTCGGGTGCATCAGGCGGTTGGCCAGTTCACCGTCAGTGGTGAACAGCAAGAGACCGGAGGTGTTGACGTCGAGGCGGCCGACTGCAATCCAGCGGGCCCCTTCCATCTTGGGCAGACGATCAAACACGGTGGGACGACCTTCCGGATCGTGA
This sequence comes from Aeromonas sp. S18(2024), assembly GCF_041402525.1. NCBI lineage: Bacteria > Pseudomonadati > Pseudomonadota > Gammaproteobacteria > Aeromonadales > Aeromonadaceae > Aeromonas > Aeromonas sp. S18(2024). The sequence continues at coordinate 152,876 of NZ_JBGLQV010000002.1, forward strand.
CGGGTACACATCTCCCCTTCCGGCTTGTGGTAAGCCAGCACGCGGCAGATCACTTCCTCTGCGGCACGGGTCTTGACCTGGTGACCATCCACCCGGATCACGGCGTTCACTTCGACGCGATCCCCCAGTGTGGCGACCTTGCCATCCACACTGACCCGACCTGCGGTGATCAGGGCCTCCATCTCACGACGGGAGCCGTGACCCGCGCGGGCCAACACTTTTTGCAGTTTTTCACTCATCGGGGTTACCTGATTGTTGATCGCTGCCCACCGGCATGGGGGCAACGGTTGTCACTGTGGCGGGGCCCTTCGGGCAGTCCGCCACCGTTTGCATGATTAAGAGACCCGGTCAGCATTTTTGTCGCCGACATCAGGCTCGCTCCCCTCATCCACCATGGTGGCCAACGAGGGTTGCAGTTCGGGATCCAGCTCGGGGAGCTGCTCCAGACCCTGCAGGTTGAAATAGTCCAGAAATGCCCGGGTGGTGGCAAGCAGCTCGGGGCGCCCCACCACCTCCTTGTGGCCGATGCTGCGCACCCAGCCACGATCCTTGAGCGTGTTCACTATCTGGCTCGACACCGCCACCCCGCGGATCGCTTCGATCTCGGCCCGGGTGATGGGTTGACGATAGGCGATCAGCGTCAGCGTCTCCATCACGGCGCGCGAATAGCGCGGGGCCCGCTCGCTCCACAGGCGCGAAAGCTCCTCGGCGTAATCCTGGCGGGCCTGAAAGCGCCAGCCGGAGGCGACCTCCTTGAGCTCCACTCCACGCTCGCTGTAATCCTGTTTGAGCTCCGCCAGCAGCAGCTGCACATAGCGGGTGGTGACAGGATAGTCGGCCAGCACGCTGTTTTTCAGCTCGCTGATATTGAGCGGGCGCCCCGCGACAAACAGGGCGGCCTCGATCAGCGTCTTGAGTCGTTCAGTGGGCAGCGCCACGGTTGCCCTCCTCGCTCTGCTCGGCCAACGCGAAATGGAGCTTGTCCCAGCGGCGCTGGCTACCGCTGAGCAAACAGGGCGCGAGCTCAATGGGTCTGTTCACTTGTCACGCTCTCTTCTGCCGCCAACGCGAAATGGATTGGACCCAGTGGTTCTGCCTGCAGGATCCAGATCAGTTGTTCCTTGCACAGCTCCAGCAAGGCCAGAAACGTCACCAGCACGCCCATGCGCCCCTCTTCGGCCCGCAGCACCTGTTCAAGGCGCAGGGTCTGGCCCAGGGAGAGCATGGCGAGGATCTCCGCCATCCGCACCCGGGTCGGGATCTGCTCACGGCGGATCTGGTGATGTTCAAAATGAGTCGCGCGTTTTACCACACTTTGCATGTAAAGGGCGAGCTCAACCAGCGAAACATCGGGAGTCAGCGGCTTGAGGGAGCCAAAATCCGGCGGCAGAGCGGCGGCGATGAAGATCTCCCGCTCCACCCTGGGCAGCGCGTCCACCCGCTCGGCGCCGACCTTGTAGCGTTCGTACTCCTGCAGGCGACGGATCAGGGTCACGCGGGGATCCTCCCCCTCCTCATCATCTTCCAGCTCGGGCGCCTTGGGCAGCAGCAGGCGGGATTTTATCTCCGCCAGCCAGGCCGCCATCAGCAGGTATTCCGCCGCCAGCTCCAGATTGAGCCCCTGCATCAGCTCTACGTACTCCATGTACTGGGCGGTGATCTGCAGGATAGGCAGGTTGAGGATATCGAGCTGCTGGCGCCGGATGAGGTAGAGCAAGAGATCGAGCGGCCCCTCGAAGGTATCGAGGAACACCTCCAGCGCATCGGGCGGAATGAACAGATCCTGGGGCAGCTCGTGATAGGGCTGCCCCAGGACTTTCGCGATAGGGGTGAGGGCTGCTGCCCCCTCCCCCGTCTCGCCGGGAATCGTCGTGGCCGTCACGGACACGGGTTCAGCGGTCTCACTCAAACGGAGTCGGATCCCCGGCACCGCGACGACGCAGCACAGGCTCGTCGTCGGAGAAGTCCACGACCGTGGTGGGCTGCTCGCCCAGATAACCGCCGTTGACCACCAGATCCACTTGCTTGCCCAGCTTGTCGAAGATCTCCTCAGGGTCGAACTCCGCCATCTCGGAATCGGGCAGGATCAGGGTAGTGGAGAGCAGCGGCTCACCGAGGGCTTCGAGCAGCGCCTGGGCGATCTTGTTGTCCGGTACCCGGATGCCGATGCTCTTCTTCTTCTCATTCATCAGGCGCCGCGGCACCTCCTTGGTGGCCTTGAAGATGAAGGTATAGGCACCCGGGGTGTTGTTCTTGATCAGGCGAAACGCGCTGTTGTCCACCTTGGCGTAGGTGGCGATCTCGGAGAGATCCCGACACACCAGGGTGAAGTCGTGGTTGGGATCGATGCGACGGATGCGACAGATACGCTCCAGCGCTCCCTTGTCACCCATCTGGCAGCCCAGGGCATAGCCGGAATCGGTGGGATAGACGATGACACCGCCGTTTTGCAGAATTTGCACCGCCTGGCTGACGAGACGCGCCTGGGGGTTTTCCGGATGTACGTAAAAGTGCTGACTCATAACATGTTCTCGCAATGGGGGCAGCAACATCTGCCCGCTTGATGGTCATGGACGCAACCCCATGACACTACCTTAATCTGTTTGGCGTTGCGGCGCCCGCTTCATTAACGGCTGGCCAGCAGGCCGGCATGCTCCTCGGCGCTCAGGCCGAAGTGGCCGGGATAGGCCAGCCAGAGCGGCGTGCCCTCTTTGGGCAGCCAGAGGTGGCGGCCAAGCTCAGTCCAGTTGGAGGGGAAGTGAAAATCGGACCCCACCGAAATATAGAGATCCTGATCTTTCGCCCACTGGCCAAGATTGGCCCGCTCCTGGGGGCTCTGCTGGGGCAGCGAGACCTCCATAGCATCACCACCTGCGGCCTTGAAGGCCACCAGCAACCGCTTGATCCACTTGGCGGTGAGATCGTAGCGGCTCGGGTGGGCCAGCACAGCCAGGCCGCCGGCATCGTGAATGACGGCGATGGCATCGCGCATCTCGGGCCACTCGGCCGGCACATAGCCCTTGTTGCCGCGGCTCAGGTACTTTTTGAATACCTTTTGCATGTTGTCGGCCACCCCGCGCGCCACCAGCACCCGGGCGAAATGGGCCCGGGTCACGGCGGCGTCACCGGCAAGCTGTTTGGCCTCTTCATAAGTGCCGGGGATGAGGCACTTCTCCAGACGGCGCCCTATCTCCTCGGCACGGGCCTCGCGGCGGGCCTGTTGCCCGCGCAAAAATTCCACCAGACGTGAATTTTTTTCATCCACGCCCAGCGCCACGATATGGATCTCGTGGTGCTCCCAGCCGGTGGAAATCTCGACCCCGCTCACCAGCCGCAGCGGCAGTTGCTCGGTGGCGATGGTTTGGCGCACCTCATCAAGCCCGGCAAGGGTATCGTGGTCAGTAACTGCTAACACCGCCACCTCTTTTTCGGCGGCGCGGCGCACCAGTTCTGCCGGGCTTAGCACCCCGTCGGAGGCCGTGGTATGGCAGTGAAGATCGAATCTCATCAGATTATTCCGCTCTCGTGGTCAGGTCACTGTTTGTAGTAATTCGGTGAAAGAAGGCTAAAAAGCGACTTGACTTGGCCGCGGCTTTATCGTTTTCTGTAGGCACTTCATTGCAAACATCTTTTTACAGGAATTTATCATGCAAACGACTTCCATCCTGACCATTTGGTGGTGGCACACTCCCTGACATGCGGGCGTGTGGTCGTTGCTGTACCTGTAATCTGACAGCAAACAAAGAACCAAAGAAAAAGCCCGCTGACCCCAGCGGGCTTTTTTATTATCCGGCAAATGGACCTGTGATGAAACCGAGAATTCAGACAAGCATACCGACCTGGCGATGGCGTCCCTGACAAGCGCAACCAGATCCATTCAATTTCAAAGGCATTTTTAAAGGTATTAGACGTCATGAACATCGGTAACACGCATCACACGCAAGGGAACGCACTATGACAGCCACATATCGCCTGCCACTGGGTGAATTCGATACCCTCAAGTTAAACGCCCCCTATGTGGCCGACCCGCTGGCGCTCTACAGCCAGCTCTGTCAGGGCCGCCCCAACAACCTGCTGCTGGAATCGGTGGAGATCGACTCCAAGGCGGGCAAACAGAGTCTGCTGCTGGTGGATGCCTGCCTGCGCATCGAGTGCCGTGGCCGCACCGTGCGGGTACGCAGCCTCAATGACAACGGCGTCCAGCTGCAGCGCCTGCTGAGCGAGCGCCTCAGCACCGTCATCAAACAGAGCGAGGTGGCTGGCGAGCTGCAACTCGACTTCCCGGCATCGGATCGGGCGCTCGATGAAGACAGCCGCCTCAAGGGCACCAGCGTGCTGGACGTGCTGCGCACCCTGCAGCAAGAGCTTGGGTGCGAGCAGGGCAAAGAGGCGCTCTTTATGGCGGGCAGCTTCGCCTACGACCTCATCGCCTCCTTTGAGGATCTGCCCGAGGTCCCCGAGGGGAGCAACGACTGCCCCGACTACTGCTTCTATGTGGCCGAGACCCTGATCACCATCGACCATATCGCACGCTCTACGGCGCTGCTCGCCTGCATCTTTGGCGGCGACAGCGACGAGCGCGAGCTGGATGAGCGCTACAACCGCCTGAGCGATCGCCTCGAGCAGTTCAAGCTGGCCTGCCAGCAGGCGGCCGAGCGGGCACTTGCTCCCCAGCCCCCGGCCGAGGGCATTCATGGCGGCATGCAGGTGGACAAGAGCGACAAGCAATTCTGCGCCGAAGTGGAGAAGCTCAAGGGTTTTATCCGCCGCGGCGACATCTTCCAGGTGGTACCGTCACGCTGCTTCTCCCTGCCCTGCCCCAGCCCCATCGCCGCCTATCGCCGCCTCAAGCAGACCAACCCCAGCCCCTACATGTTCTACGTGCAGGATGAGGGTTTCACCCTGTTTGGCGCCTCGCCCGAGAGCGCGGTGAAGTTCTGCGCTACCAGTCGCGATGTCGAGATGTACCCCATTGCCGGCACCCGCCGCCGCGGCTTCAACCCCGATGGCACCATCAACCGGGATCTCGATGGCCGCATCGAGCTGGAACTGCGTCAGGATGAAAAAGAGGTGGCCGAGCACCTGATGCTGGTGGATCTGGGCCGCAACGACATCGCCCGCATCTCGGAGCCCGGCACCCGCTACGTCAAGGAGCTGCTGAAAGTTGATCGCTACAGCCACGTGATGCACCTGGTCTCCAAGGTGGTCGGCACCTTGCGCTCCGACCTTGACGCCCTGCACGCCTATCAGGCCTGCATGAACATGGGCACCCTCACCGGCGCCCCCAAGATCCGCGCCAGCGAGCTGATTCGCATGGTGGAAGGCAAGCGCCGCGGCAGCTACGGCGGCGCCGTGGGCTATCTGAACGGCGCGGGTGAGATGGATACCTGCATCGTGATCCGCTCCGCTTTCGTCAAAGATGGCGTGGCCCATGTGCAGGCCGGCGCCGGCGTGGTCTATGACTCCAAACCCCAGGCCGAGGCGGACGAGACCCGCGCCAAGGCGGCCGCCGTGCTGGCCGCCATCGCCGCCAGCCATGGCACCTCCCTGCAAGCATTGAGCGCCCAGCAGGAGCAACATAAGGACGTGAGCCAATGAGTACTGGATCAACAGCCACTAATATCTTCCTGCTCGACAACTTCGACTCCTTTACCTACAACCTCGTCGACCAGTTCCGCTCCCTCGGCTATCCGGTGCGGATCTACCGCAATAGCCTGCCGGCCAGCCGCATCATGAGCGAGATCGCCGCCTGCGAGGGCGATGCCGTGCTGGTGCTCTCCCCGGGCCCGGGCGCTCCCCATGAAGCGGGTTGCCTGATTGATTTGATCAAGCTGGCCCGCGGTCAGGTGCCCATCCTCGGTATCTGTCTCGGCCATCAGGCCCTGTGCGAAGCCTACGGCGGCACCGTCGGTGCGGCGGGCGAAATCGTCCACGGCAAGCGCTCTTTGATTGAGCACAACGGCCACGGCGCCTTCGCCGGTCTGCCGACCCCGCTGCCGGTGGCCCGCTATCACTCGCTGGTCGCCACCTATGTGCCGGACGAGCTGACGGTGATTGCCCACTATCAGGGCATGCCCATGGCCATCGAGCAGGCGGACGAACGGGTACTGGGCTTTCAGTTCCACCCGGAATCCATCATGACCTCGGAAGGGGCCCGCCTGCTGACCCAGGCCCTCGCCCATATCACCCGTCCCGAAAGCAGCGTGCGTTAAGGTAAGGAGACCCCATGCATCATCATCTCAACACCCTCTATCAGGGACAGTCTCTTACTCGCGACGCCGCCCGTGACGCCTTTAGCCAGGTGGTGCGCGGCGAGGTGGACCCCATAGTGCTGGCAAGCCTGCTGACGGCGCTGAAACTCAAGGGGGAGACCCCGGAGGAGATCGCCGGCGCAGCCGAGGCGCTGCTGGCCGAAGCGCGCGACTTCCCGCATCCGGATTACGCCTTCTGCGACATCGTCGGCACCGGTGGCGATGGCCTCAACACCATCAACGTCTCCACCACCTCGGCACTGGTGGCCGCCGCCTGCGGCCTGAAAGTGGCCAAGCACGGCAACCGCTCGGTCTCGAGCAAGTCGGGCTCAAGCGATTTGCTGGACAAGATGGGGATCAAGCTCGACATGAGCCCGGAGCAGGCGCGCCGCTGCCTGGATGAGCTCGGCATCTGCTTTCTGTTCGCCCCCCAGTACCACGCCGGGGTCCGCCACGCCATGCCGGTGCGTCAGGCCCTCAAGACCCGCACCCTGTTCAATGTACTGGGGCCCCTTATCAACCCGGCCCGCCCCACCTATCAGCTGATGGGAGTCTATGCCCCCGAGCTGGTGCGCCCCATCGCCGAAACCCTGCTGGCACTGGGTCTGAAAACCGGTATGGTGGTACACGGCGCCGGGCTCGACGAGATTGCCATCCACGGCCCGACCCAGGTGGCCGAGATCCGTGACGGCGAAATTCGCGAGTACTTGCTGACCCCGGCTGATTTTGGTCTCGAGACCTACCCGGTCAGCGCCATTCAGGGGGGGGAGCCTGAAGAGAACCGCGCCATCACCGCCGCCATTCTGGAAGGACGTGGTACCCCGGCCCACAACGCCGCCATCGCCGCCAACGTAGCCCCGCTGCTGCTGATGGCAGGCAAGGCAAAAGATCTCAAGAGCGCGGCGGCCGAGGTGCTGGCTGTGCTGGCGAGCGGCAAGGCAGCGGATCTCGCCGCCCGGCTGGCCATTCTAAGCCATCAGGAAACGGGCCATCAGGAGGCATGATGTCAGCCACCATGTCGCACAGCAGTCATTCAATACGCCCAACGGGCAAGAGCCAGCTTCGCAAGGATAACGAGATGTCAGACCTTATTGCCCCCCATGCTTTTCTGAACATGGCCTCCATCAGCCAGACCATTCTCGGCAAAATCGTGGCGGCCAAGCAGGAGTGGGTTGCCGCCCGCAAGCTGGCCCAGCCGCTGGAGAGCTTCCAAAGCACGCTGACCCCAAGCGATCGGGATTTCGTCGGGGCGCTCAAGGCGGGCTCCACCCGCTTTATTCTGGAGTGCAAGAAGGCATCCCCCTCCAAGGGCTTGATCCGCAACGACTTCAGCCCGGAGGCCATCGCCGACATCTATGGCAAATACGCCACCGCCATCTCGGTGCTGACCGACGAGAAGTTCTTTCAGGGGGATTTTGCCTTCCTGCCGCGGGTGCGGGGCCGGGTCAGCCAGCCTGTGCTCTGCAAGGACTTCATGATTGACCCCTATCAGGTCTATCTGGCTCGCCACTATCAGGCGGACGCCATCCTGCTGATGCTCTCGGTGCTCACCGACGAGGGCTATCGCGCCCTGTTCGCGGTGGCCAAAGAGCTGGGCCTTGGCGTGCTCACCGAGGTGAGCAACGAGGAGGAGCTGACCCGCGCCATCGCCCTTGGTGCGCCGGTGATCGGCATCAACAACCGGGATCTGCGCGACTTGAGCGTCGATCTCGCCCGCACCAAACAGCTGGCCAAAGCTATTCCGGGCGATCGGGTGGTGATCAGCGAATCCGGCATCAACCACCGCGCCCAGGTGGCGGATCTACACCACCACGCCAAGGGCTTTCTGGTGGGCTCGTCCCTGATGGCCGAGCCGGATCTGGAGGCCGCAGTACGCAAGCTGGTACTGGGCCAGAACAAGGTGTGTGGCCTCACCCGCGCCGAGGATGCCGCCGCAGCCCATCAGGCGGGTGCGGTATTCGGTGGCCTGATCTTCGTGGCGAAAAGCCCGCGCTATGTAGACATTCCTGCCGCTCGCGCCGTGATGGCGGGCGCGCCGCTCGCCTATGTCGGGGTATTTCGCAACGCCCAGCCCGCCACCATCGTCAAGACGGTGGAGGCGCTCGGCCTCACCGCGGTGCAGCTGCACGGGGATGAAGATGCCGCCTATATCGAGGGACTGCGCGCGCTGCTGCCGGCTGGCTGCCAGATCTGGAAGGCGGTAGGAATCACAAGTGGTGAACCGCTGCCTGCCCTCGACTATCCGGCGGATCGGCTGCTGCTGGATACGAAAGTCGGCAGCCAGAGCGGCGGCACCGGTCAGGCATTCGACTGGGCCCTGCTGGCCAATCTCGATAAAGCCAAGCTGATGCTGGCGGGCGGCCTTAACCCCGACAACGCCCTGCAAGCCGCGCAAGTGGGCTGCCTCGGCCTTGATTTCAACTCCGGGGTAGAGAGTGCCCCGGGCCAGAAGGATGCGCACAAGCTGGCGGCTGCGTTTGCCGCCCTGCGCCAACTGTAAGCGCGCCCTGTGAGGCCACTACTGAATCGCTGTTTCGTAATTGATGTTCCGTTTTCGACTCAAGATACAAGGAAGAAACCATGACCCTGCTCAACCCGTTTTTTGGTGAATTTGGCGGCATGTACGTGCCCCAGATCCTCATCCCCGCCCTGCTCCAGCTGGAGAAGGCCTTTGTCGATGCCAAGGATGATCCGGCCTTTATCGCCGAGTTTCAGACCCTGCTGACCGAGTATGCCGGTCGTCCGACCCCGCTCACCCTGACCCGCAATCTGACCAAGGGCACCAAGACCCGCCTCTATCTGAAGCGTGAAGACCTGCTGCACGGCGGCGCCCACAAGACCAACCAGGTGCTGGGTCAGGCGCTGCTGGCCAAGCGGATGGGCAAGAGCGAGATCATCGCCGAGACCGGTGCCGGTCAGCATGGCGTGGCGACTGCGCTGGCTTGCGCCCTGCTCGGCCTCAAGTGCCGGGTCTACATGGGTGCCAAGGACTGCGAGCGCCAGAAGCCCAACGTCTTTCGCATGAAGCTAATGGGCGCCACCGTCATTCCGGTGCACTCAGGCTCGTCCACCCTGAAAGATGCCTGCAACGAGGCGCTGCGCGACTGGGCCGCCAACTACGAGTCGGCCCACTACCTGCTCGGCACCGCCGCCGGTCCGCACCCCTTCCCGACCATCGTGCGGGAGTTCCAGAAGATGATCGGCGAAGAGGCCAAGGCCCAGTGCTTCGAGAAGGAAGAGCGGCTGCCCGATGCGGTGATCGCCTGCGTTGGCGGCGGGTCGAACGCCATCGGCATGTTTGCCGACTTTATCGATGAGCCGTCGGTGCGCCTCATCGGCGTCGAGCCGGGCGGTCACGGCATCGAGAGTGGCGAGCACGGTGCGCCGCTCGGTCACGGCAGCAAGGGGGTCTTCTTTGGCATGCACTCCTACCTGATGCAGGACAATCAGGGCCAAATTCAGGAGTCCTACTCCGTCTCGGCAGGGCTCGATTTCCCCTCCGTCGGCCCGCAGCACGCCCACCTGGCCGCCATCGGCCGTGCCGAGTACCCCTCGGTGACCGACAAGGAGGCGCTGGACGCCTTCCAGGAGCTGGCCAAATCCGAAGGCATCATACCAGCGCTGGAGTCCTCCCACGCGCTGGCCCATGCCCTCAAGATGGCCCGCAGTGAACCGGAAAAAGAGCAGGTGCTCATCGTCAACCTCTCCGGCCGTGGCGACAAAGATATCTTCACCGTGGCTGACATCTTGGAAACAGAAAGCATCGAGAAAGAAGGAACCTTGTCATGAACCGTTACGCACAACTCTTCTCCCGTCTGGATGAAGCCAATCAGGGCGCCTTTGTGCCGTTCGTGATGCTGGGTGACCCCACCCCCGAATTGTCGCTGGCCATCGTCGATGCGCTGGTAGCAGGGGGTGCCGACGCCCTCGAGCTCGGCATTCCCTTCTCCGATCCGGTGGCGGACGGCCCCACCATTCAAGGCGCCGCCCTGCGTGCCTTTGCCAGCCACACCACTCCGGACGACTGCTTCGAGCTGCTAGGCCGTATCCGCGCCAAGTACCCGCAGCTGCCCATTGGCCTCCTGGTCTACGCCAACCTGGTCTATGTGCGCAAAATCGATGGCTTCTACGAGAAGTGCCAGCAGGCGGGCGTGGATTCGGTGCTGGTCGCCGACGTGCCGGTGCAGATGTGCGCCCCCTACAAGGCGGCCGCCGACAAGTTTGGCATCGACAGCATCTTTATCGCCCCGCCCAATGGCGACGCCGAGACCCTGAAACAGGTGGCGGAGCTCGGCAATGGTTACACCTATCTGGTGAGCCGCGCCGGTGTGACCGGTGCCGAGACCAAGGCCGGCATGCCGGTGGAAGGGCTGATCAATACCCTGCGCGAGTTCAACGCCCCCCCCGCCCTGCTCGGCTTTGGCATCAGCGAACCGGCTCAGGTGCGTGAAGCGATCGCCGCTGGCGCCGCCGGTGCCATCTCCGGCTCCGCCGTGGTAAAGATCATCGAAACCCACCACCAGAACCCGGAGCATATGCTGACCCGTCTGAAAGAGTTTGTGGAAGGGATGAAGGCAGCGACCAATCGATAAGGAGCGGCATGGGCCACATGCCATTGACCATGTCTGCAAAAAGGGAGCCTGATAGGCTCCCTTTCTATTTTTGCTTGTTGACGCCCCAGCGTCTTTGTCCCCTCTCGCCTTGGGAGAGGGCTGGGGTGAGGGGATGGTACATTTCCAGCCAAACAAGATGCTCACTCAGCCCACGCCTTAATGACTAATTTGTTGACCCAACACAGATTCCCGCCAAAACATGCTTCTCAACGCTCATCCCTTGCCCTTAAGATAGCCAAACGACAATCCCTCTATAGGGAACGCACCATGGCTGCGATTGTTGCTATCACGCAGGTTAACAGCAGCGAACTGGGGGCTGTCACTCAGGGGCGGTAGCATGGTTTTTGTAGGTTGGCGCAGAGCTTCTCGAAGCCCAACAGCCGAGCATTATTGCGCCAACCAGAGCGAGATAAACAAGGATGTGGTAGATCCGTAAAACGGAATTACCGATATATTTCGCGGTAAACGTTGGGCTTCACTTCGTTTAGCACCAACCTACTATTTTTAGTCCAACATACTAGATGTGTTCGGGCTAGTGCAATCTTCCATCTCGCGGCTGTTTATCGTTATATTATTTATACTACATGAGGTTTATTTTGGATTTTAAAAAAGAAAGGGTTCTTTGTCATAATAAATATCCTAAAACAGTTCAATTTAAAGCTGAACGTCAGTTCGAGGAAAAGCTAAATAAAGCAAGTGGAGTGATACCATTTGTACCAGTTCAGCTCGGTTATGGTGATGACGCCATATATCAAACATGTGTTGGTCATCTAATAGATGGTCTTGAGTTTCTCCCTTACAGACCAGACTATATGTTTGACCATTGCTTCAAAGCGATCGACGAAGCCGGTAGTTATTTTTTTCCTAATAAGGGCATTAAAGGGATCGTTCAGGGCCTGCCGGACATGCTTTTGAAAAAGTCAAGAGGCGATTGGGAAGCCATTATAGATATTTTGGGTGCCCAGATACCACTCATGACATGTCGATTTTTAGTGAAGCGCATTTGTGAGGCTAATTTCCTGACAGATGAAAACAGCAAAAATTTGTCTAAACGGGCCAAACATTGCTTTGGCTCTCAGTTTCACGATGAATTCATTAAACGATTTGCGCTTGATGATACTAATCAAGCAACAGGAACTATATCCACCGAGCGAATAAATAAGGGTGCGAGTTTTTTAAAGCTTTATTTATCTGGCAAAAAGGGGACGCAAAAAATAAGAGACGCCTCTTATAAATGCTTAGATCTCACTAATGAAAAAAACGTACCAACGCATAACGTCAGAATGGAGTTACTTCTTTCCTTATTGTTATTTAACATGAGAAATGAGCGCTCTCATGGGGCAGTTTTAAGCCCATTCAGAACAAGTAAATCATCTATTGAACGGTATAAAAGTTATTATTTTGCCATGCTATGCTCATATATATTTTGTTTAGGGGTATTTGAGCTGAAAGGATTCGGGAAAATATCTAGCGAAAAAATAAAAATTTGTGTAGAAGAAAACTGTCGTCTTCAGTTAGATTTTTTTATCTAGAGCACTTAATAATTAAATCAACTACATATCTATAGTGCTTTACGCAGCAAAGGTACGACGAACATTGAGGAATTAGCCCCATAGGAGGACTAGTTTGAGAGTTAATAAATATGGACTAACCGATACAATTGCTGACCCAGTTAAACGAGAAGTGCGTCAGCGTTGTGGTTTTGGGTGTGTAAACTGCGGAAATGCAGTGTATCAGTATGAACATGTAGAACCTACATTTTCTGAAGCCATAGAGCACAATCCAGAACACATAGTTTTATTATGTGGCGGTTGTCATGATAGAGTTTCAAGAAGAATTCTATCAAAAGACACCATAAAGCTTCGCTCTAAAAACCCTATATGTAAGCAAAAAGGATTTTCATTTGGCCCATTTGATTTAGGACTTGTTGAGCCAACGATCAAGATTGGTACCTTAACCTGTAAAAATGTAGAGTCACTTATCCAAATAGATGGTGATTCAATTTTTTCGATCAAAAAGCCCGAATGTAAAGGTGCTCCCTTTCGGATTAATGCATTCCTAGCAGACCGCGATGGAATTGAAATATTAAAAATTGTAGATAATGAATGGATTACATCAACATCTAATTGGGATGTTGAGGTTGTCGGCCCCAGAATAACCATTAGAAAAAACCTTGGAGATATAAGTTTAATTCTACGTTCTGAGGCTCCACATAGTTTAATTGTTGAACGATTAGAGATGGTTCATCGTGGTGTTAAAATTAACTGTCGTGAAAACAGAGACCTCGAAGTTATAACAAGGCATGGCCAAGTATTGAAGTCATCGTCAATGGAAATAACTGACTGCAAGGTTGGCTTTGACATATTGAATGGCTCATTAGCTGTTGGTGTTGGAGGTGGGAGTGTTTACATCGGTAATATGACCATCGGGCATCCCCCCTTACACTTACATACACCGTTTCCTACAAGGAATGAAACAGAATCAAGGAAAGTTGGCAGAAACGAGCCTTGCCCATGTAAAAGTGGGAAAAAGTATAAAAAGTGCTGTGGAAGTCTGTGCTAAAAAATAATTCACCCATTTTTCTGAACAATGCGTAGCATCACCAGCACTCAAAAAGATGGAAAACCCAGCGTTGCCGGTTTGGATTTGGTCCAGCCACGATATAACCGGCAATCACTACCATTCCCTTCCCCACACCCGCCACCCTAACAATCCCAGCATCAATACAACCCCCGGCAGCCAGACCCAGCAGAGTTCGGAGAGGATCACCGCTTTACCTCGGGCGGTGAGATAGGCCTCCAGCTTGAAGGGGGTTACCCGGATCACCTGCCAGGGGGCAAAGAAACGCTCATCACGCCACGGCCAGAGCCAGCCCACCCCCTTGCCACCGGTGGTGAGCGAATCGAGCAGGCTGTGGGAGAGTAGCGAGACCAGCAGAAACGACCAGACGGTGGCGGCGCTCGCCCGAAATTGGCGGTGAAACAGCATGGCCAGTGTGGGTAGAGCAAAGGCGAATAGCAGGGAGTGGGTAAAGCCGCGGTGGCCAAAGACATGGCCGTAGGCGACCCCCAGTTTAAAGGCGAGCACATCGGCATCGGGCAGCATGGCGATGGCGACACCGGCCAGCAGCAGACGCGGCGGGATGATCCGGCTGCCAAGCCCTAGCCCAAGGCAGAGAGGGACGGCGGCGTGAGTGACTATGGTGGGCATAGAATGAAGCTCCAATTGAAAACGTTAGCCTACCCCCGCTCGGTGAAGTGAAGGTGAAGTTGCGTGCCACCAGCCTTGAGCCCATGGCGGGCATTGCCTACAATGACCCACTTTTTATCAAACTCAGGTAAATAAAATGAGCGACAACAAACCGGCCCTGCCCGACCGCCTGGCGGCCAACCCGCGCAGCCCGCACCATGTGGCCGAGTGCTTCCAGCACGAGATCGGCATTCGCGTGAACGGCAAGGAGCGCACCAATGTCGAGGAGTACTGCATCAGCGAAGGCTGGGTGAAGATCCCCTCCCCCAAGGCCAAGGATCGCTACGGCAATGCCATGCTGATCACCGTCAAGGGCACCGTCGAGGCTTTCTACGCCTAAGCCGCCCTGACCGCGCGCCCCGTCGGGCCCGCCGCCATGCTGTTCAGAACACCGGCCTTGTGCCGGTGTTCTGCTTTTGGCCCTGCATCTTGACGCCTGTGGCGGGCAAGGCGTGTCGCAGCAGGCGCCGCCCCCTCTTGCATCGAGGCGGCGTCTCGGCAATCCTTGCCGCCCCTTGAACTGGCAAGATCTCATCCATGAACAAGCTGTTTGTCCTGCTGGCGCTGTTGACCCTGAGCACAGCGGTCCGCGCCGATATCCTTATCAATCCCCAGATCGTGGTGAACGGCCAGAGCCAGGGCGGCGGGCGTATCCACGTCTGTACCCTGACCCCCTTCAACAGCGTCTATGCCGATGCGGGGCGCAGCGAGTGGCTGGCGCGCCAGAAGGTGAGCCGCCGCTGCCAGCAGGGCCAAGGCAACAACAGCCTGTTTTGCGAGGCGGCCAAGGCAAGCTGCATCACCACCACACTCGATGAGAGCGACGGTGCCAGCACCCTGCTGGTGTTCGACGGTGCCCACCAGAGCGGCGACTCCCTGAGCATCGACCGAGATATTGCGGATCTCGGCCGCTACGGCTTTGCCAACCGCATCTCCTCCTTCACCGTGCCGGATGGCTGGGTGGTGCGCTTCTTCGAGGAGACCGACTTTCGCGGCGGCTACTACACCCGCAAGGGAGGCAAGCAGGAGGCGACCGACTTCAACAACCGCATCAAGTCGGTGCGGATCCTGAGCCGCTAGAGCGTTGCCCCTTCGCCATAAAAAAACCTCTGCTCGGGCAGAGGTTTTTTCTTTTCGATGCTTACTTCCAGTTGGGGTCGGCCTCAACCTGCTTCATCAGGGCGGCCCGCATTGCCTCATCCGGCTGGCCGAGCCAGGTGTAGCGGGCGAACTTCGACGGGGTTTCGCGGGCGGCATCGGTATCCGGCAGATCAATCAGCACGCCCCACACCCGCTTGGCCTTGGCATCCACCAGCAGCTGCATGTAGTGGCTGGCGCAGTCGTGGGGTTTGCAGACCGAGCCGCTCTGATAGGGGGTACCGGCCACGGCTTCGAGCGGGGAGCTGGTGCCGTTGCCGCTGCGCACCCACTTGGGCAGGTTCTTGATGCCCTGGGTCGCCTTGGCCCAGGGGGCCTTGAAGTTCGCCGACAGCAGCAGATCCGAGGTATAGGTGGCGGCGGCAAACGCTGGCACGGCGCTGGCCAGCAGCAGGGAGATCGCAAAAGCGCGAGAGAGACGGGTCATGGAGACTTCCTTCTTAGGTAATGCCTGAAGCACCGTCACGCTACTCTCTCCTCTCCCCGCTGACAATTGCCAAGTAATCCCTTCCCCCCTTAAAAACAACACCCCGCCGCGTCTGGTGGCGGGCGGGGTGTGATAGCGCACGACCCTATCAGGCCAGGGAGACGAAGATCCCCGCCAGGGTGGCGCTCATCAGGTTGGCCAGGGTGGCGGCCAGTACGGCGCGCAGGCCCATGCTGGCCACATCGTGGCGGCGCTCAGGGGCCAGGGTACCGATGGAGCCAAGCTGTACCGCAATCGATCCCAGGTTGGCAAAGCCGCACAGGGCGAAGGTGATGATGATCTGGGAGTGGGCGCTCAACTGATCCTTGATGGTGGCGAAGTCCAGATAGGCGACGAACTCGTTCATGATCACCTTCTGACCGATAAGCGATCCTGCCGCCATCATCTCGTCAGCCGGTACGCCAATCAGCCAGGCCACCGGGGCAAACAGGTAACCGAGCAGTTGCTGCAGGGTCAGCGCGCTCCAGCCGAACCACTCGCCGACCATGGTGAGGCCGGCATTGATCATGGTGATGACGCTGACAAAGGCCAGCAAGATGGTGCCGATGGCCACGGCGATCTTCATGCCGTTCATGGCACCGCCCGCCAGGGCGTCGATGGCGTTGCTGTAGTCGCTCTTGTCGAGGGTGATCTCGTCCTGCTCACGCACCCGCTCCTGCTCGGGCACCAGGAGCTTCGCCATCAAGAGGCCCCCCGGCGCCGCCATAAAGGAGGCAGCGATAAGGTATTTAAGCTCCACGCCAAGACCGGCGTAGCCGCCCAGCACGGAGCCTGCCACCGAGGCCATGCCGCAGGTCATCACCGCAAAGAGCTCGGAGCGAGTCATGCCGGCCAGGAAGGGGCGGATCAGCAGCGGAGATTCCCCTTGCGAGAGGAAGATATTGCCGGTGGCCACCAGGGATTCGGCGCGGCTGGTGCCGAGCAGGCGGTGAATGCCACCTCCCAGCACCCGGATCACCCACTGCATGATGCCGAAGTGATAGAGCACGGCAATCAGCGCACTGATGAAGATAACAAGCGGCAGCACCCGCACGGCGAAGATAAAGCCGTTGGTCGCCAGATCGCCGAACACGAAGCGGATGCCGCTGTCGGCAAAACCGAGCAGGGCGGAGACGCCATTGCTCATGGCACCGAGCATGATTTGACCGGGGGGGAAATAAAGCACCAGAGCGGCAAAGCCGGTCTGCAGGGCAAGCGCCCCCAGCACGGTTCGCCAACGGATGGCACGGCGGTTTTCACTCGCCAGCCAGGCGATAAACATCAGGGCCAGCATACCGACCAGACTCAATAACAGTGTCATCTTGCACCTATGAAGAGAGGAGTTTCATACGGCAAGTCTGCAGACGGGTGTCGCGAGACGGTCAGGCGGGAGGCGGCCGACCCACGCGACACACAGACCACAAACCTACAGGTTAGTGGCGGGTCCCATCCTGGGGTCATTCACGTTCCGGGTGACAGCATGTATCGGGTGACGCCAGCGCCGTCGCAAGGAAAAATGCGGCCGGGTGGCAGGTCGGGCGGCGATGGTACAGTGATTGGTATCACAGAAAAAGCGGTAAAACGATTGGCAGGGGCAACTTTTTCAAAAAGGGCACGGGTCCCACCCGAAACAGGGTAAAACCCGGCCCGTCGAAGGGGTTTAAGGGGTTACTTGAGGCGCTTGCCCTGCTCGTCCACCACCTGCTCGCCATCTTCCTTGGCGAAGGCCCCTTTTTGCTGATCGGGCAATATATCGAGCACCACTTCCGAGGGGCGACACAGTTTGGTGCCGAGGGGGGTGACCACGATGGGGCGGTTGATAAGGATCGGGTGGGCCAGCATGGCGTCGATCAGATCGTCATCGCTGAAGCGATCTTCCGCCAGCCCGAGCTCCTCGTAAGGGGACACGTTCTTGCGCAGCAGTTCACGCACCGGCATCCCCATGGCGGCGATCAGCGCCACCAGCTCATCACGTGAGGGGGGCGTCTCCAGATAGTGGATGACGGTCGGCTCGACGCCGCTGTTGCGAATAAGCTCGAGGGTGTTGCGGGAGGTGCCACATTCCGGATTGTGATAGATGGTGATTGCACTCATTGGCATGTCTCTCATGGCTTAAGTGAATAAAAACAGTAGATAAAAAGGGTTGGCGGCCATCTGTTAACGGCTTAGCCCCGCTTCGTACCAGGGTTTGCTGGCGTTGACGATGCGTACCACCAGCAGCATGACCGGCACCTCGATCAGCACCCCGACCACGGTGGCGAGCGCTGCGCCGGAGTGAAAGCCGAACAGGCTGATGGCGGCGGCCACCGCCAGCTCGAAGAAGTTGGAGGCGCCGATCAGGGCGGAGGGACAGGCCACCGAGTGCTTCTCCCCCACCTTGCGGTTGAGCCAGTAAGCGAGCCCCGAGTTGAACAGCACCTGGATCAGGATCGGCACCGCCAACAGGGCGATGACCAGCGGCTGCTCCATGATGGCGTTGCCCTGAAAGGCAAACAGCAGCACCAGAGTGAGCAACAGGGCTGCCACCGACCAGGGCTGGATGCGGGTCATGACGCCGTCAAAATGGGCCTGCCCCTTTTGCAGCAAGGCCTTGCGCAGCAGCTGGGCGATGATCACTGGGATAACGATATAGAGCACCACAGAGGTGAGCAGGGTATCCCAGGGCACCACTATGCTAGAGACCCCGAGCAGCAGCGCCACCAGCGGGGCGAAGGCAAACACCATGATGAGATCGTTCACCGCCACCTGCGACAGGGTAAAGTAGGGATCGCCGTTGGTGAGACGACTCCAGACAAACACCATGGCGGTGCAGGGGGCCGCCGCCAGCAGGATCAGCCCCGCCACGTAACTGTCGAGCTGATCCGCCGGCAGCCAGTCGGCAAACAGCACCCGAATGAAGAGCCAGCCGAGGAAGGCCATGGAGAAGGGTTTGACCAGCCAGTTGATGAAGAGCGTGACCCCAATCCCCTTGAGGTGCCCCTTCACCTGATGCAGGGCACCGAAGTCGATCTTGAGCAGCATAGGGATGATCATCACCCAGATAAGCAGTCCCACCGGCAGGTTGACCTTGGCCACCTCCATGGCGCCGATGGCCTTGAAGAGCTCCGGCAAGCCCTGCCCTAGCCCAATTCCCACCAGAATGCAGAGGGCCACCCAGGCGGTGAGGTAACGTTCAAAAAAGCCAATCGCCGGTTGGCTCTTGGCATCACAGGTTGCAGACATGAGGGCTCCCGATGCGGTCATCCCGCATCTCTTTCGTTAACGACAAATGTTCATCAGCCCCGGCCACGCGGCCGGGGCCCTTGTTCAGTGATGCTGACTGTTCAGTGGTGCTGGCAGAGGCGGCGCAGGGCATCCGCCCCCACCGGCTCCTCGGCCAA
This sequence comes from Aeromonas sp. S18(2024), assembly GCF_041402525.1. Lineage (NCBI taxonomy): Bacteria > Pseudomonadati > Pseudomonadota > Gammaproteobacteria > Aeromonadales > Aeromonadaceae > Aeromonas > Aeromonas sp. S18(2024). The sequence continues at coordinate 171,993 of NZ_JBGLQV010000002.1, forward strand.
GAGCGGCACTACGGCAAAGCGGCTGGCGTGCTGCCGCTCGACCGCCTCGATATGGGGCTGTTGCCCCTCGGCCCGCCGCAACAACAGAGGGGATCTCACCTCGCTCTGCTGCAGGCTGTGGTTGATAAGCCAGGCCCAGGGCTCGATGCCGGCGCGGCGCAGATCGGCCTGCAGATTGGCCGCCTCCTGCACCGGGGTAGGCTCAGGCAGGGTGACGATCAGCACCTTGGTCTGTTTGGGATCCTGTAGCTGCATCATGGGGGTGGTGAAGTGCAGCCCCTTGTTTCCCATCTGACGAGCGATCTCCCTGTGGTAGGCGCCGGTGGCGTCGAGCAGCAGCAGGGTGTGGCCGGTGGGGGCGGTATCCATCACCACGAAGCGCTTGCCAGCCTCGCGGATAATGCGCGAGAAGGCCTGAAACACGGCGATCTCCTCGGTACAGGGGGAGCGCAAGTCCTCCTCCAGCAGCGCCCGCCCTTGCTCGTCCAGCGCAGCCCCCTTGGTGGCCAGCACCTGGGTGCGGTAACGCTCGGTTTCGGCGCGGGGGTCGATGCGGCTCACCTCGAGATGGGGCAGGCTGCCTGCCAGCGTCTCGCCGAGGTGCGCGGCGGGATCGGAGGTGGTGAGGTGAACCGGCAGGCCGCGGCTTGCTAGCTCCACCGCTACTGCAGCGGCCAGGGTAGTTTTGCCCACCCCGCCCTTGCCCATCAGCATGATGAGGCCGTGACCGTCGGCAGCCAGTTCGTCCACCAGCGAACTCAACTCAGGCTGGACTGGCTGATGGGCTGACGTTGCCAGTGGTGCCTGCTCACCAGCATCCTGTGGTTGCAGCAGCTGGCGCAAACTGTCGAGCCCCACCAGGTTGGTGGCCAGCAACGGCACCTGATCCCGGGCCAGCCCCTTTATCCCCTGCGGCATGTCGGCGAGGGCCTGCTGCTCGCGCTGCCAGAGCGCCATTGCTAACGAGTCACCGGCAATAGCGTCTTCGGGGAAGAGGCCGTTGATCACCAACTGCTGGTTTGCCAGGCCGATGGCCGCCAGCTCCTCATGGGTACGGGCCACTTCCCGCAGGGTGGAATGCTGGGCGCGTGCCACCAGCACCAGCCGGGTGCGAGCGTCGTCGGCCAGCGCCGCGACGGCCTCGGCATACTGGCTGCGCTGTTTCTCCAGCCCCGCCAGCGGGCCCAGGCAGGAGGCATCCCCCTTGCCCTGCGCCAGAAATTCGCTCCAGGCACCCGGCAGTTGAAGCAGGCGGATGGTATGGCCGGTGGGGGCTGTGTCGAAGACAATATGGTCGTACTCGGCCAGCAGCGCCGGGTCGGTCAGCAGGGCGGTGAACTCGTCAAAGGCGGCGATCTCGGTGGTGCAGGCGCCGGAGAGCTGCTCCTCTATGCTGCGCACCACGCGCTCGGGCAACTTGCCGCGCACCGGGCCGACGATCCGCTCCCGATAGGCTTTGGCCGCCGCCGGGGGATCTATCTCCAGCGCCGACAAACCGGGCACAGCGGCGATGGCGGTGATGCGATTGCCGATCCCGGTGGCAAACACCTGCCCCACGTTGGAGGCGGGATCCGTGCTCACCAGCAGCACCCGCTTGCCGACATCGCACAGGGCGACCGCACTGGCGCAAGCCAGCGAGGTCTTGCCCACCCCGCCCTTGCCGGTGAAAAAGAGAAACGGCGGCGGACTGCTTAGAAACTGGTACATAGACTCTCCTGTCGGCTCAAGGGCATGGTTCCGGAACTCTCCGGACTTAACAGCAACCACTGCCAGGACGGCAGCCACCTTTCACTATGCCCTTGATGGTGGCCTGCGGCGCGGGCAGCCCGGCATAGCGGGCCAGCTCGCTGCGGCTCGGATAACGGCCGGTCAGTACCACCTGACCATCCACCAGCACCAACGGCAACCCTTCCTCCCCGGCGTGGGTCAGGAAGGCGCAGACCGCCGGGGTCTCGGCGAACTGCATCGGCTGCTGGGCCAGATTGAAACGCTCGATGGCAACGCCCTGCTCCCTGGCCCAGGCCAGATCGGCGGCAAAGGTAACCAAGGCCTGATCGACCTCGCTGCCACAGACACCGCTGGCACAGCAGAGCGCTGGGTCGAAAACCTGGATGACTGACATGGCATTACTCCTTGTTGCAGCAAGGCTGCGCGGGCAGAACATGGGGGGAGCAAGTGGACTCGGCGCGCATCACGCCGCACGCCTCCGGGTGGCCGGCGCAGCACTCCTCGGTGAGATAGCCGATAAGATCCAGCATCAGGGGAATATTGGCGCGGTAGCGCAGAAAACGCCCCTCCTGCTCCACCGACAAGAGGCCAGCATTGAGCATCGCCTTGAGATGAAACGACAAGGTGTTGGGGGCGATGTCGAGCTCGCTGGCCAGTTCTCCGGCCACCTTTCCCTCCAGCCCGGCCTTGACCAGCAGGCGCCACACATCGAGCCGGATACCGGATGCGAGCGATTCGAATACCTTGGTGGCCACTTCTCTGTTCATCTTGAACCCTCGGCTGCAATCTTCATTTCAACTATACAAGAACTATTGAAATGATCAATTTGCCGACACAACCAAACAAGACTCTCATCGCGGAAACAAGGCGGCCCAGTTGCGACGAGATATGCCAGAAACAGCAACGCCCTCCAAAAGGAGGGCGTTGCCACGACCGAAAAACCGGCGTCGTTACTTGGCCGGCACGGCGTTGAAGGTCAGCAGCTCCGCCTTGTTGGCATCGCTCAGGGTCAGCTGGTTGCCGTTGATGGTGTAGCTGGCAACCTTCTCCAGAGTCTGCAGGTACTCCATCTCCTTGCCCATCTGATCCCCGATGCACATCATGCGGGTAGCCCCCATGGGGCCCAGCGCCAAGACACCGTCACCCTGCTTGGTGATGGCGCCAAAAAAGCGGTTGCAGGCGCCCTTGCCCGCCACCTTGCCGTCTGCAACATGCAAAGTGAAGGTATCGCCGGTTGCACCTTGCAACTGCCAATCGGATGCCTGCAGTTGAGCCATGTTGGAACCCGTTGCCACGGCGCAGCCTCCCAGGGCCAGAGCGGCCAGTAATATCAGCTTCTTGCTCATGAATTCACCTCTTAATGATTAGAACCATCAATTCGACCGCCTGTTTACCACGGTATGGGACTCAGGCCAACGAAATTTATTGTGATCCGAGTCCCCTTTACTAACAGCTGGCATGTGCCATGCTTGGATCCAGTTCCGGACCCATGGAGGGGAAACGAATGGTCAGATCGCTCATCATCACGCTGCTTGCATCCTGCGCCAGCATGGCCGTTCAGGCCGCCGACTGGGATCTCTTCAAGCAGGAGTCGGACCCCGCGCTTTACATGAAGAGCTACTCCGGGGTACTGCTCAATCAGCAAGCTCATCACAGCGACAGTTTTGATCTCTGGCTGGTCAACAGCGGCTATCAGTACCCGGTGATGGACGATATGACTGTTTTCATGGAGGCCGGCCCGGCAGTAGCGGATCAGAACCGCCAATCCGGCTTCAACATGAGCTCGGGGGTGCGCTACCAGATCTCCCCCTCCATCCATATTGGCAGCCAGATCACCCACTTGGCACTCGACCAAGAGAGCACCCTGCTGGAACTCAACTCCAGCCTGCTGCTGACCCCCAGACTCTCCCTCACCGCCAACTATGGCATTGGCGCCTTTACGGCCGAGCAGGCACTTACTTTGGGAGTCGGCTTTACCTTCTGATCATCAAAGCAGCGGTGTGGCACTCACTACCACGCCGTTGCGATCCGCGTAGACATAATCCCCTTCATGAATGGTCACACCGGCAAAACTGACCACGGCGCCGAGTTCCCCCTGTCCCCGCTTCTCGGTCTTGACAGGACAGGCCGCCAGCGCCTTGACCCCGAGCGCCAGGGTAGCCAGGGTGCCCACATCCCGCGCGGCACCATGGATCAAAATGCCTTCCCACCCCTGCTCCACCGCCTTGATGGCCAACTGATCCCCAAGCAGGGCGCGGCGCAGGGAGCCACCACCGTCGATCACTATCACCTGCCCCTGGCCAGGGCGCGTCACCAGCTCTCGCACCAGGCTGTTGTCTTCGTAACAGGAGAGGGTAACGGCGCGGCCGTAGAAGATATCCTTGCCGCCAAAATCCTGAAACACAGGGTCGGCCACTTGCAGCACATCACCGTGCTGATCGCAGAGGTCGGGCAGTAGATCCAGCATGATTTGATTCCTTTCAGATGCATGAAGGTGTTCATTCTTTCATCGGATTAGCGTTCTGGCAATCCAGTAGGATTCAATATTGCCCAAACAAACTGCTGTGTTTTCAATCAATACCGGTACCAGCCAAAGCTGCCCTTCCTCTACCCAGTAGAAGGCATTCTGGCCGAAACGGACCGCCAGCTCGCAGGCCCGCGCCAGCGGCAACGCCACCGCCAGCGATGACTCGCGCCACTGCTCATCAGAGGAAGAGCCCCATAAGGGGCCGGCTACGCTCTCCCCTTCCAGTTGCCGCCACAAGGCCCTTTCACGGCGCAGGTTGCGTCGTTCACTCACCGGCTGACTGGCCGGATTCCAGGCGGTGATGATGGCAAAAGCAGGCCAGGGAGGCGGCTCAAATGGCGCAATAAAGCGGATTTTCTTGTAGTTTTCCCACAAAATCATGTCAATCACATGTTACATTCCATTACATTTAATAGGGGTAAAAATCGTTATCAGGCCAAGTATCATGCTGTGAACTTGGGGTTTGACCTATATCAAAACAGAGTTAAAAAGTTGCTATCTGACAGCAAAGAGTGTTGTTATGCTCCTGTTAACTGATAAAATACCGCAACTTTCCGTCATGGATGACCTTTCCGGGCTTCTCTCTATCAGATTTGTTGGGAGCCAAAATGTGGCACAGGGATGTTTGCCAATGCTGATGCCAAATTCGCGATATTCCGACCTGACTCTCATACCCAGGATGACGTAATTAATTTTCAGGATCAGTCAGGAATTCGGCTTGATACGCCAAAGAGTGTTAAATTTAAGATAATTAACTGATAAGAATCTGGGAATTTTCATGCAAACACCACACATTCTGATCGTCGAAGACGAACTGGTCACCCGTAACACCCTGAAAAGCATCTTTGAGGCTGAAGGTTATGTCGTGCTCGAGGCCAACAATGGCGACGAGATGCACCAAGCCCTCACTTCCCACACCATCAATCTGGTGATCATGGACATCAACCTGCCGGGCAAGAATGGCCTGTTGCTGGCCCGTGAACTGCGTGAAAACGACAACATCGCCCTGATGTTCCTGACTGGCCGCGACAACGAAGTGGACAAGATCCTGGGTCTGGAGATCGGTGCCGACGACTATATCACCAAGCCGTTCAACCCGCGCGAGCTGACCATCCGTGCCCGCAACCTGCTAAGCCGCACCATGAATGTGGCCGCTGGCGGCGAAGAGAAGAAGCTGGTCGAGCGTTACCTGTTCAACGGCTGGGCGCTGGACATCAACAGCCGTGCTCTGGTCAGCCCCACCGGCGACATGTTCAAGCTGCCGCGCTCCGAGTTCCGCGCCATGCTGCACTTCTGCGAAAACCCGGGCCAGATCCAGACTCGTGCCGAGCTGCTCAAGAAGATGACCGGCCGCGAGCTCAAGCCCCACGACCGTACCGTGGACGTGACCATCCGCCGCATTCGCAAGCACTTCGAGAGCGTGGGCGACACCCCGGAGATCATCGCCACCATCCATGGCGAAGGCTACCGCTTCTGTGGCGAGCTGGAGCAGGAATAAGGCTCTTTACACCGCATCTTGAAAAGGCGCCCCGGCGCCTTTTTCATTTCTTCGCTACGGATTTCATCCCTTCGCCACCTAGCAATCAGTGGAAATAGTTCACCCTGACCAAAAGGCAGGTAGTGAAGTCTGGAAGCAATGGGAGAGAAAGCAAAAAGCCCACTCGCAGGAGTGGGCTTTTGACTGGAAGCTGGAGCGGGCAGCGGGAATCGAACCCGCATCATCAGCTTGGAAGGCTGAGGTAATAGCCATTATACGATGCCCGCTTGGCATCAAAACTCGTTCTGGTGTGAGGGAATACCCACAACAGACAGCCTGTTGGCTTGGGTGACAACAGCCTTGGCTGCCATCTGGAATTTGGAGCGGGTGATGGGAATCGAACCCACGTATGCAGCTTGGGAAGCTACCGTTCTACCATTGAACTACACCCGCGTCAGGGCTCTTACTATATGCATTTTGCCGCCGAGCGCAATGCTACCGCTGTCAATTTTTTCAATAAATCAATCTGTTCGGACAAGGATTGAACAGGCGGTTGCTTTTTCAGCCAAACATTTAGAACACAGATAATTTACAAGGTTGCCAAGGCCAAACGGCAAGGATAGTCTTGCGCCACTCGACGCGAGGATGGTGGTAATGGATAAAAAAACGCAAAAACGTCTCTATGGCTGGTTGCGCAAGCAATCGAGTCACGGTCGCCGCTGGATCGGCCTCTCCATCGCATTTGGCCTGGGCCAGGGCGTGCTGATGGTGGCGCAGGCCTGGCTGCTGGCGACCCTGCTGCATGGCTTCATCATCGAAGGGTCGACTCCGGAGCAATCCATCCCGCTCTTTATTACCCTGCTGCTGGTGACCCTCGGCAAGGCAGTGCTGGCCTATGGCCGCGAAGTGACCAGTTTTCAGGCGGGCAGCGCGGTGCGCCAGACCATCCGCGAGCTGGTGCTCACCCGCCTCGGCCGGCTCGGCCCTGCCTATATCCAGCGCCGCCCGGCCGGCAGCTGGGCCAGCTTGCTGCTGGAACAGATTGAAAACATGCAGGATTTCTTCTCCCGCTATCTGCCGCAGATGGCCATCGCCGTCTTTATACCTTTAGTGATCCTGGTGGCCGTGTTCCCGGTCAACTGGGCCGCGGGCCTTATTCTGCTGGGTACGGCGCCGCTTATTCCGGTCTTCATGATCCTGGTGGGGGTCGGCGCCGCCGATGCCAACCGCCGCAACTTCCAGGCACTGGCCCGTCTCTCCGGCCACTTCCTCGATCGCCTCAAGGGCTTGCGCACCCTGCAACTCTTCATGCGCACCCAGGCGGAAGGGGAAGCCATTCGCGATGCCTCGGAAGATTTTCGCGAGCGCACCATGGAAGTGCTGCGCCTGGCGTTTCTCAGCACCGCCGTGCTGGAGTTCTTTGCCGCCCTCTCGGTGGCTCTGGTAGCCGTCTACTTTGGCTTCTCCTATATCGATCACCTGAACTTCGGCCACTATGGCAGCAAGGTGACCCTCTTTACCGGCCTGTTCGTACTGTTCCTCGCCCCCGAGTTCTACGCGCCCCTGCGCGAGCTCGGCGCCCACTATCACGCCAAGGCGCAGGCCATCGGCGCCGCCGAACAGTTGCTGGAATTTCTCGAGGCCGAGGTGAGTGAACCGGCCTCTGGCAACGCGCCTTTTCAAGCAGACAGCCCCATCCGGGTGGAAGCACGCGCCCTCGAGGTGTTGAGCGCCGAGGGCAAGGTGCTGGTCGGCCCCCTCGACTTCACCCTGGAAGCGGGTTCACGCACCTCCCTTATCGGTGTCAGCGGCGCAGGCAAGAGCTCGCTGGTCAACGCCCTGCTCGGCTTTGCCCCCTATCGAGGCGAGCTCAAGGTCAACGGTCAGGAGCTGGCTACCCTCGACATGAGCCAGTGGCGCCTGCAGCTGGGCTGGCTCTCCCAGAACCCCCAGCTGTTCCACGCCTCCTTGCGGGACAACCTGTTGCTGGCCAAGCCATCGGCCAGCGACGCCGAGCTGGAAGATGCCCTGAAACGGGCCCAGGCGTGGGAATTTGCCATGGAGAAGGGGCTCGACTATCCGGTGGGGGATCAGGCAGGTGGCCTCTCCGTCGGTCAGGCCCAGCGCCTGGCGCTGGCCCGTACCCTGCTCAAATCCACCCAGCTGATGGTGCTGGATGAACCCACCGCCAGCCTGGATCGCCACTCCGAGCGCGCCATCATGACCACGCTGGAGCAGGCCATGGCCGATCAGACCCTGTTGATGATCACCCACCGCCTCGATCAGCTCACCAAGATGGACAAGATCCTGGTGCTGGAGCGCGGCAAGCTGGTGGAAGAAGGCAGCTTCCAGCAACTCAGTACCGCGCAGGGGCCCTTTGCCCGCCTGCTGTCCCAACGTAACGAGGGTTCTCTCGATGACTGATCTCTTGCCGTTTCTGCGCCTCTACCGCCAGCACTGGCTCAGCCTATCCATCGGTCTGCTGCTGGCACTGGTGACCCTGGCGGCCGGGATGGGGCTCTTGTCACTCTCCGGCTGGTTCCTCTCCGCCGCCGCCGTGGCGGGGATGGCGGCCGCCACCCGCGATCACTTCAACTACATGACGCCGGCAGGCGGGGTGCGCTTCTTCTCCATCATCCGCACCGCCGGACGCTGGGGTGAGCGGGTAGTCAGCCACGATGCCACCTTCCGGGTACTGACCCGGCTGCGAGTCTGGTTCTGGCAAAAGCTCTCGCCCCTTGCCACCGGCGCCCTGGCCGGGTTTCGCCAGGCAGATCTGCTCAACCGCCTGGTGGCCGACATCGATGCGATGGACCACGTCTACCTGCGCCTGCTCACCCCCATAGGGGCGGCCCTGCTCAGCAGCGCCGGCCTGGTGCTCTTCCTCTCCTTTTTTGACAGCGAGCTGGCCCTCACTCTGGGCGCTATCCTGCTGTTTGGCATGATCGCCCTGCCGCTGGTGTTCTACTTCCTCGGCCGCAAACCCGGGCAGGCGCTGATCGCCGAAAAATCGAGTCTGCGCACCCGCATGGTGGACTATCTGGACGGTCAGGCCGAGCTGCAGATGTTCGCCGCCGCCCCCAAGGCCCTTGGCGAGCTGCAACAGGCAGAACAGGCCCTGCTGCGCGCCCAGGCCCGCATGGCCAGGGTGAGCGGACTGGCCAACGCCTCGGTGCAGCTGCTCAGCGGCTGGACCCTGACCCTGATGCTGTGGCTGGCAGGCCATGGCGTGGCAGGAGCGACGCCGGATCCCATCACGGCGCTGATGGTGTTTGCCACCCTGGCGAGCTTCGAGGCCCTGATGCCGCTGGCCGGCGCCTTCCAGCACCTCTCCACCAGCCTCACCTCGGCCCGCCGCCTCAACGAGGTCCTGCAGGAGGCCAAGGCTCCCGAGTGGGGGGAGGAGGAGCGTCACGCTCCCCAGGGCGCCCTGCAGATCAACGACCTCTATTTCGGCTACCCCGGCAACCCCCATCCGGTGCTGCGTGGCTGCACCCTGCAACTGCACGCTGGCGAGAAGCTGGCGCTGCTGGGCCAGACCGGCTGCGGCAAGTCCACCCTGATGGGGCTGCTGACCCGCGAATGGAGCCCGCAGGCGGGCAAGATCCTGCTTGATGGCAAGCCGCTGACCGCTTACAGCGAAGGGGCGCTGCGCGCCTCCATCTCGGTGGTGAGCCAGCGGGTGCACCTGTTTGCCGATACCCTGCGCGGCAACCTCAAGCTCGCCGCCCCCGACGCGAGCGACGAACAGCTGGTCGAGGTACTGAACCGGGTAGGCCTTGGCAACCTGCTGGAGGATGATGAAGATCTGAGCGATACCGGCCTCAATGCCTGGCTCGGGGATGGCGGCCGACCGCTCTCCGGCGGTGAGCGGCGCCGCATCGGCATCGCCCGCGCCCTGCTGCACGACGCCCCGCTCTGGTTGCTGGACGAGCCGACCGAAGGGCTCGACAGCCAGACCGAGCGGGAGATCATGGCGCTGCTGTTCGAGCTGGGGGCGGATCGCACCCTGCTGCTCATCTCCCACCGCCTGCTGGGGCTGGAGCGGATGGACAGGATCGCCCTGATGGAAGAGGGCCAGATCCGCCTGTGTGCCCCCCATCAGGCCCTGCTGGCCGACGATTACTACCGCAGCCTGCACCAGCGGCTGGCGCCGGTCTGACCGGGGTCACACCCTGACGCCATGGCGCGAGAGGGGGCTGGTCGCCACCGACGACTGGCCCCTATAATGTCCTCTCCTTATTCGACAAGATGCTGATATGAAACGCCTGATCCTGATGATGCCCCTGATTGCCTCCGGCTGTGCCAACTACGCCTTCAACAGCAATCTGGATAAAGAGAACTTCGACGACTATTTCAAGCCGGGCGGTGTTCGTATTTACGAACAAAACGAGCTGGCCGACCTCAACTATCTCTACCTTGGCACCGTCGAGGGGGAGTCCTGCCAGGCCGATACCAACCAGCCGCAGCCCAATGCTGGCGATGCCCGTACCCAGGCCCGCCGCCACGCCGCCGACATGGGTGGCAATGGCGTGACCATCGACAAGTGCGCCGAATTCAGCGACACCCCGGGCTGCCTGAAGCAGGTGATCTGCTACGGCCAGGCACTGAAAGTCGCCGAGGAGTAAGCCATGGCGCTGGCTATCGTCCGCCTCGGCACTCCCCGCCTCCCTGATGAGGGGTTGCGGGTGGGTACCGTGCGCCGCCCCCCTCGCGGGGTGCCCAAAGACAAGTTTGCCAGCCAGAACTGGTATGACGTCTGGTTCCCCAACCTTGCCCCCAGCAGCGAGACCATGAAGCTGGGCCAGGGCGCCGAGACACAGGCCCAGTGGGCGGCGTTTTGCAAGCAGTACAAGGCCGAGATGGCAACGCCCGCCGCCAGACACGATCTGGCGCTCCTGGCCGCCCTCTCCCACACCACCAACCTGTCGGTGGGCTGCTACTGCGAGCAGGAGTCCCGCTGCCATCGCACCATCTTGAAGGAGCTGCTGGTCGCCGCTGGCGCCAGCTTGCGCCCATAAGCAAGCTCCTGGGCACCATCATCAGCATCCCAAAATAAAGAGGGCATCCCGCAGGATGCCCTCTTTTGCATGGGTCCGGTTTCATGGCAAGCGCTATTGCGTCACGCTGAGGCGCTGGCGCAGCGCCGCCTCCTCTGCTGTCGTCATCCCGTCCAAAGGCACAGCCCCATTGTCGGCGAGCCAATGGGCCAGATCGATGGCGGTCTCCTCCAGCGGACGGAAGTTGAGCCCCTGCACGATGGCCGCCTCGGCGCTGATGCGGCCATAGCCGGCATACTCAGCCAGCCCGTTGGGCAAAAGCGTGGGATAGCTCTGCCAGGGCTCAACCCCGGCCGCCAGCATCTCTTGCCAGGGCATCCACTCGGGCTGTAGCACCTTGGCCGGTATCAGTCTCGCGGCCAGCCGCTCCACCCAGTCCGCCAGCGTGATGCCGGGCTTGACCAGGTTGAAGACTCCCCCCAACTGGCGCTCGGCGGCCCGCAGGACAAACTCGGCGCAGTCGCGCACGTCGAGATATTGCAGTCGATCCTGACCATCCCCCGGCAGCAGCCAGGCCCCCCCCTGCTGCACCCGTTTTACCCACCAGGCCATGCGCCCAGTGGGATCAAAGGGGCCGCACAGCACACCGGGGCGCAGGATGCAGAGTCGTGCCCCCCAGCGAGCGCGATATTCGGCTTCGCACAATACCTTGAGCGGGCCATAGTCGGTGGGGAATTCATCCTCGCTGATCTCGTGCAGGGGCGCCGACTCATCCATCTCTGGTTGGGCAAAGTCGCGATAGACACTGATGGTGGAGATAAAGATCAGCCGCTCGCAGCGACCGAGCAGTGCCGCCGAGAGGCGCGCTGCCTGCTCCGGGTGATAGCAGCAGGTGTCGATGACAAGATCCCAGTAGAGACCATCCCCTTGCAGCGCACTCAAATCCCGGTCCCGATCGCCGGTGAGCTGAACCAGATCCCGCCAGTCCGGATGCTGGTAGTGGCCGCGATTGAACAGGGTCACCTCGTGCCCCCAGTCCAGTGCCAGCGCGGTGAGATGGCGGCCGAGAAACCCGGTGCCGCCGATGATCAGCAATTTCATCCATGTCCCTCCTGATCGGCACAGGCGCTCCCGTCTCCCCACCGATCTGTTCATCCTCTGCGGCTGATGTTGCGCAAACTGACCGCGCCGCCATCCTGCCGGCTCCTTGTCTGCCCCTACCCTACGCAACTTGGCAGCCAGACACAGCCTGCGCAGCGCCGGGATGGGACGGGGATCACGGCAGCAGACGCGCAGGGATGCTATCGGGTCATGCCTGCGTTTTGGGGCCGGTTGTGCTAAATTGCCGGGGTTTTCAGTCAGGATCCGCCATGAAGTTCGAAATCGACACCCTGGGTATCATCCGCTCTCCCTACAAGGAGAAGTTCGCCATCCCGCGCCAGCCCGGTCTGGTCAAATCGGCCCGCGCCCGCCTCGAGCTGCAGCCCCCCTATGATCAGCCGGACGTGCTGCGCGGCATCGAGCAGTTCTCCCACCTGTGGCTCAGCTTCGTGTTTCACCAGACCATGGATCAGGGCTGGCACCCGACGGTGCGCCCGCCGCGCCTCGGCGGCAACGAGCGGGTCGGGGTGTTTGCCACCCGCTCCACCTTCCGCCCCAACCCCCTCGGCCTCTCCGTGGTCGAGTTGCACGGGGTTGGCCGCTCGCGCGGCAAGCTGTGGCTGGAGCTGGGGGCGGTGGACTTGCTCGATGGCACCCCCATCGTCGACATCAAGCCCTACATCCCCTATGCCGACAGCCTGCCGGATGCCCGTGGCGGTTTCGCCCCGGATGCCCCCACCCCGCCTCTTTGCGTGAGCTTCACGCCAGAGGCGGAGCAGCAGTTGCAACCCTGGCTCAAGGCCCATCCCGAGCTGCGCCAGCTGGTGAGCGAGGTGCTGGCTCAGGATCCGCGCCCCGCCTACAAGCAGGGTAAGCCGGATGACAAGGTGTACGGGGTGCGGCTATTTGACTGCAACGTGCGCTTTAGCATCAGCGAACCCGTTTGTCAGGTGCTGGCCATCGAAGCCGCCTGAGGCTGACAGGGCCCCATCAGTGCCCGGTTTCACGAACATTTCACGCACCCGGGCGCCTAATGGCCCTGCAAACGGTGTGGTCAGGTGCTACCCTCTCCCCGGCCGCCCACGGCTGCAGTACCCACCCGCCGTTTGCCGCCCATGGAACCGGCCCGACCTCGCGCCCGGCTATGCCACACGGATGTGACGCTCTCACTGAAGGAAACCAATCATGCTGATGAATACCGAACAACGCTACGGCGCCCTCAATATCGGGCTGCACTGGCTGACCCTGTTGCTGATGATCGCCGTCTACGCCCTGATCGAATTTCGTGACATCTTCCCCAAGGGAGATCCGGGACGGGACCTGATGAAACAGTGGCACTTCATGCTGGGGCTGCTCATCTTCGCCTTGGTGTGGGTCCGCCTCTTTCTGCGCGCCATCAGTCCGACGCCCCGCATCGTGCCCGAGTTGCCACCCATGCTGAGCCTGCTGGCCAAGCTGGCGCCCATCGCGCTCTACGGCTTTATCATCCTCACTCCGCTGTTTGGCTGGCTGCTGCTGAGCGCCGGCGGCAAACCCGTCCTCTTCTTCGGCATGACGCTCCCGGCGCTGGTCGCCCCGGATCCCGAACTCAAGAAGTGGTTCAAGGAGATACACGAGACCCTGGGCAATATCGGCTATGCCCTGATCGCCCTGCATGCGGCGGCGACCCTCTATCACCACCATGTGCGCAAGGACAACACCCTGACCATGATGCTGCCGCAGCAGCGCGACTGACATCATCAGCACAGACGAAAGAGGGGGCCAACAAGGCCCCCTCTCTCTTTCTGGCAAATTGGTTCAAGCCTGCGCGACAAGCGTCTCGGCCACTTTATCCCCGGCTCCCCGGGCCTGCTCTTTTGCCTTGGGCTTGCCGCTCTTGCTATCGGGCAGCGGGTTATTTGGCGGCTCGATGGTCGCTCTCTCCGCCGGTTGGGAGTGGCCAATAAAATTGCCTCCCTTGCAGATGGAGAGGGTGCCTCCCTTGAATACGCCCTGCATCCGGCCATTTTCCAGGATCTCCACCTCTTGCGAGCTGCAGGTGCCGTCCAGCAGGCCGTTGATGACGACCCTGGGTGCACTCACCTCCCCTTCGACAAAGCCTCCCTGCATGATGCGCAGCACCCCCTTGCCAATTTCGATGGTGCCGTTGACGTGCCCCTGCACCTCCAGGTCACCGTCAAGCAGCAGATCTCCCTTGAAGCGGGCTCCCGCCGCGATCACGGTAGTGCCCGCCGGCGCGCTGTCACCGGACTGACTCGCACGTTTTCGTCCAAACATCCTGACTCTCTCCATCAACCAAATGAGCAAAACCAGCGGCATGGGCGCCACCGGCCATAAGTAATTATCCGACCCCAGCACATAGAGCAGCAGGGCCGCTCCCCAGCAGAACCAGACGATATAAAGAAGGTCGCTACGCTCCCTGCCTTGCAGGCAGGCGCGCCATCTTCGGGGCTGATCTTTCATCCATCACCCTCTCTTGCTGCATGAACCGCCGGCAAGATACCGGACTGGATGCCATCAATAGCATCATGTCCGGTTTAAACGACCAGTTGACAAAAAGTCTGAAGTCGGGCTGATTCAGTCCCGATACAGGCGGGGCGCATTAGGATACGGATTGACTCTGCATGACTAACCCTTTCTAATTGGCAGCCTGGACCTCCTATGACCGCCCATATCATGAAAATTTTGTTGGTCGAAGATGACAAGCTGCTCAATCACCACCTCTCCTCCCTGCTGACCGAGGCCGACAATCAGGTTTACAGCACGGATCAGGCTGGTATTGCGCTGCACTACGCCGCTGACTATCCCATTGATGTGGCCATCATCGATCTCGGCCTGCCGGACATGGACGGCCTGCAGCTGATCCGCCAGATGCGCGAACAACAGATCCCCTTCCCCATCCTGATCCTGACCGCTCGTGGCAACTGGCAGGACAAGGTCGAGGGGCTGGAAGCGGGCGCCGATGACTATTTGGTCAAGCCGTTCCAGAAAGACGAGCTGCTGGCCCGCCTCAACGCCCTGCTGCGCCGCAGCGCCGGGTTTATCTCCCCACGGGTGAAGGCCGGTGATTACGAGCTGGATCTCTCCCGCAAGGAGCTGACCATCGCCGGCGAAGTGGCGGTACTCACCAGCTTCGAGTACCTCATTCTGGAATACCTGATGCGCAATGCCCGTCAGGTGGTTTCCAAGCAGCAGCTGCTCGATCAGCTCTACGGCGACGGCGAAGGGGACCCCAATACCATAGAGGTGATGGTGAGCCGGCTGCGCAAGAAGCTGGATCCGGAAGGGACGATTCAACCCATCTCCACCATCCGTCGCCAGGGCTACATTTTCAACCTGTCGTGCAACTGATGCGGCTCCCCCTGTTGCTGCGCCCCGTGCAGCTGCTGCGCCGCTCCCTGCACATCAAGCTGCTGCTCAGCTCGCTGCTGGTGATCGCCCTCATCATGAGCTTTGCTGTGTATGCCCTCTACCTTGCCCATGTTGAGGAGCTGAGCCAGAAGGCGAGCGCCCGGATGCAGGAGAACCTGGCCAAGCTCTTCTCCTCCACCGAGCCCTCCCAGAACAAATCCGCCGATCTTGGCCACCTCTCCCGCAATGCCGGGGATCGCAACCTCGACACTCTGATCTGCCGTGCCGACGGCGCCCTGGTGTGGTCCAGCCTGCATCTGCCCGAAGTGATCAAGACCAAGCAGACCATCTGCGGGGATCTGATGAAGTACCTGGGGGGGATGGATCTCGACTACTTCTTCAAGAAGCACACCATACAAAACGGCGAGAGCTACTTCGTCTACAGCCTGCGTTTTGTTCGCAACCCCGGTACCGGCACCACCGCCTACTACGTGGTGATGATAGATTCCGCCAAGCGCTACCACGCCCAGGCGCTCGCCTACCTCAGCCAGACCGCGCGCCAGGCGCTGCTGGCCTATATGCTGCTCGCGGGCATGCTGGTGCTCACCACCTTCTGGAGCCTCAGCTCCCTGCGCGCCATCGCCCGCCAGCTCGACGAGATCCGGGCCGGCAAGCTCGACGCCCTCTCCAGCGATGTCGAGCGGGAACTGGCGCCCCTTACCGACTCCATCAACCAGTTGCTGGAGAACGAGCGGCAGCAGACCCAGCGTTACCAGCACGCCCTCAACGATCTCGCCCACAGCCTGAAAACCCGGCTGGCGCTGATCCAGATGACCACCCGGGAGAGCAAGCTCGGGCGCGACATCCACGACAACATCAACGAGCAGATCCTCACCATGGATCAGATGGTCCAGTACCAGCTCAGGCGCGCCGTCACCGGCCGCCAGCGCCTCGCCAGCAAAGGCACTGAGCCGGTGCCCCTTATCGAGAAACTGCTGGCCAGCCTGACCAAGGTCTATCGCCACAAGAAGCTGCAGACCCAGTTTCACTTCGATGACGACGCCCTGTTTCACGGTGAGCAGGGGGATCTGATGGAGCTGATGGGCAACCTGCTCGACAATGCCTGCAAGTTCGCCATCAGCGAGGTGCATGTGACGGTGCACCGTCAGGCCGAGCAGCTGCGCATCGAAGTGGAAGATGACGGCCCCGGCATAGAGGCAGCCAAATCGGAGCAGATCTTCCAGCGCGGCGTGCGGGCCGACAGCTCCCCGGGGCAAGGCATTGGCCTCGCGGTCGTGACCGAGATAGTCCACAGCTACGGCGGCCAGATCCGGGTGGATGAATCGCCCCTTGGCGGTGCCCGCTTTACCCTGACCCTGCCCTGACCCTCAGGGGCCCTGCCACAGGGCCCTTGCTTTCCCCTCCTGCAATGCGGGTCGCGCCTGTCGTGTGCCCACCGCACAAATCCCCCACCGTTTTCATTCAGATACTTGTGATGCGCCCCATCTCGGTTAAGCTAGAGGCGTTTTTGTCTGTTAACCCTTTGATGGACTTGCTATCACACCATGGAAAACATGTTTGAAAGATTGATGTACGCATCGCGCTGGATCATGGCCCCCATCTACCTGGGGCTCAGCCTTATCCTGCTGGCGCTGGGCCTGAAGTTCTTTCAGGAGATCATCCATATCCTGCCGAATATCTTCGCAATGAAAGAGGTGGATCTGGTGCTGGTCACCCTGTCACTGATCGATATCACCCTAGTGGGGGGGCTCATCGTGATGGTGATGTTTTCCGGCTATGAGAACTTCGTCTCGCGCCTCGACGTGGGGAATGAGAGCGACAAGCTGGTGTGGCTCGGCAAGCTCGATGCCGGTTCTCTCAAGAACAAGGTGGCCGCCTCCATCGTCGCTATCTCGTCCATTCACCTGCTCAAGGTGTTTATGAATGCCGAGAATATCCCCAACGACAAGATCAAATGGTACCTGTTGATCCATATCACCTTTGTCGTCTCCGCCTTTGCCATGGGCTATCTGGACAAGCTGACCCGCAAATAAGGCACAACCTTCATACACTGCGGCCACCTTCGGGTGGCCGCAGTGTTTTTACTCTTCCCCCTTTCACCGCATCCAGACTCCCCACCGACCCATTCAGGCAGCAACCCAGCCCGTGTTTAATTTATTGATCCACGACTGATTATTGCCCATTGCCTCTTCCAGAAAAGGCTTCATTCGGTATCATGGTCGCTCGACAAAGCAACGCATCCGAAGGCTCGCCATGCGCCTTCTTGCCGATTTTGTCCGAAGCATATTGGTTCATAACAGCAGTGTGGGAGCTGTAACTCAGGGGCGGTAGCTTGACCGTAGTGAGTAATCCGTGATGACAAATGTTAAACCTTGAAAAATATGCATCCTTTATACCTATAAGATCTCTTTATTATGAAGAAAACTCAAATAATAAATCAATTGGTAGAGACAGTAGATGTTCATACATTGGAGAGTTTTTCTGCTGATGATTATAGAAATTATTTAAAGAGTGAAGGGCTATTTATGGTTAATCATCACGACATTCTAGTATCATCATGTGCTGGATACCCAATTGCCTTATCAAAGAAACATTTAGACATATACATTGAAGAATTAAAAAACATTAGACATCTACTGCCATAATAAAATAGCACATATTATATACTTGTTTTATTCTCGTTTTTATTTTTAAATGTCAGTTATTTACCCTGTTTATTATCAACATTAAAATATCTCTGTTTGAGGGAAGCCGTGAGCAAGGTGATACTAAAGGGATGTATTATTGTTCCTCCATCAGATTTAGCTCAGGTTAAAGATGAGCTTGCCAAACATATCCAACTGACTCGCACTGAGCCCGGTTGCCTTGTCTTTGAGGTAATTCAAGATAGCGCTAATCCATGTCGATTCGATGTCTATGAAGAGTTTGTCGATAAGCTCGCCTTTCAAGCGCACCAAACCAGAGTCAAATCCTCGTATTGGGGAGAGATTACGGCCAACGTAGAGCGCCATTATACGGTGACGATAGCTGAATGATTTTCAGCTACGAGAAAGTCATCATCTGTCCACGAACGCCCCATGACGCTTGACTCATCGAGTCAACTCCATCTCCATTTTTAACTATTGAGGAAACCATGATCCGTCCATTATCTACTGCCGATTTGGATGCCATGGTAGAGCTCTGGTATCAGGCATCCATACGGGCTCACCACTTTATCCCCGCCTCTTTCTGGTATGCACAGCGGACGGCAATGCGGGATATCTATCTGCCCGCCAGCGAAAGCTGGGTCTATGAGGAAGGTGGCCAGCTCCTGGGGTTTGTCTCCTATCACCAGGGAGCACTCGCAGCCCTCTTTATTACCCCGGACAAGCAGTCACAGGGGCTGGGTCGCCAACTGATTGAGCACCTCAAAAGACGATATGAGCGCCTCGATTTGAGGGTGTATGCAGAGAATGATGCAGCGCGGCGCTTCTATGTCCGCAGCGGTTTTATCGGTGGGGCACACCAAGTGTGTGAGCATAGTGGGCGTTCTACCATCCCGATGTACTGGCAAAGATATTGAGTAGGAGAAACTTAATACACAGCTCATAATATTGAGTCGAAACAATTGATATTAGCTATAAAATAGCTATTAATGGCAACACAAGGAACGTAACAATGTCATATGAAGAGATAGCCAAGGTTTGTGAACAACTCAGTTATAGAGACAAGTTTCGACTTGCTCAACTTTTACTTCAATTAGGACGAAAACAAGAAGAGGATGAATACCCCGCCCCACGAATTACTTCTGAATCAAATGGTCATGATCAAACTGATTATGTTACCGAACGATTATTAAAGTTAAAACCAAGCAAGCTCACGTCTTTATCCAATTCCATTAGCGCGATGTTTCAATTCCAAGGCGGAATTTCTGAAAAGGACAAACAAGATATTATTGCAAAGCTAAAACAAAAAAATGTTATTCATATAAGTGATACAGGTAAGGTCTCATACTCGCAGTAATGTAAAAATTACCAAATACGCACTCATGACAAGGCCACCATTGGGTGGCCTTGTTGTTTCTGGCATCTTCCGGACAAGCCACGGACGGGTTGCAACACCGCCGCCCATACTCCCGCTGGTATAGACCACTTCCTTCACGCCACCCTGACGGGGCGCCAGCTCACAGCAAATCGTGCTTGTCCAGCAGGCGGTAGAGGGTCGCACGGGAGATATCGAGCTGGCGCGCCACCTCTTCCAGCTGATCCGGGAAACGGGTCAAGGTTCGTTGCAGCGCCTGGCGTTCTGCTGCTTCACGCACGGCCTTGAGGGAGTTGTTCATGTTCAGCAGCTGGGAGTCCCTGTGGATCAGCTCCATATCCTGGGCATCGATAAAGGGGCCCGAACACATGACGGCGGCCCGCTGTACCCGGTTGCGCAGCTCCCTGACATTGCCTGGCCAGTCGTAAGACTGCATGGCCTGGCGCGCCTTGCGGGTGAAACTTATCATGCGATTGCCCCGCGCCTCGGCCAGGACCTCGTCCGCCAGCAGCTGGATGTCTTCGGCTCGCTCACGCAGCGCGGGTGTGCGCAGGCGCACCACATTGAGCCGATAGTAAAGGTCCATGCGAAACGAGCCGTTGGCCACCGCCTGCTCTACGTCTATGTTGGTTGCGGCAATGACCCTCACATCGACGCTGCGGGATACATGGCTGCCCACCGCCTCTATGCTCTCTTCCTGCAAGAAACGCAGCAAGGTCGCCTGATCTTCGAGCGGCAGCTCGCCTATCTCGTCGAGGAACAGGGTGCCGCCATCGGCCGCTTCTATCCTGCCTATCTTGCGACTCTGGGCCCCGGTGAAGGCCCCCTTGACGTGACCGAACAGCTCGGACTGGATCAGCTGGTGGGGCATGGCGCCACAGTTGACGGCCACGAAGGGACTATCTTCCCCAAACGCGCTGTAGTGCAGCTCCCTGGCGACCAGCTCCTTGCCGGTGCCGCTGGGCCCGGTCACCAGCACCGGCAGGCGACAGTGCTGCAAGCGCTGGATCTGTTCACGCAGCTGACGAATGGGGGCACTTTCCCCCTGAATGAAGCGCGGTTGTTCCGCTATTTTCGGGCGATAGCGCCTGATCAGCTGGGCCATGCCGAGGGCATGGCCCAGGCTGTGGGAGAGCCGTATCCGCTCGAGGGGAAAGGTGTGAAAATCATGGAAGCAGGCGGCCAGCAAATTGCGCATCTCCTCACTGGCGAGGGCATCACGCTGGATCAGGCCAATCCACAGGCTGCTCGCGTGCTGCGTGATCAAGGCCGACAATGCCTCGTGCTGATCAGGCTCGATGGCCACCAGTACCAGGGGATAATCCTTCTCCTGCAACTTTCTCTCTGCCATCGCCAGTGAACTTGCCTGCTCCACCCGCCACTCGCTTTTGACCAGCAGACTCTCCAGTACGGCACATGAATTGATGAGCAATAATGCCGTTGCTGTCATATGGAAACCTCCTTGTTCGAGCTTCTTATAAGCGTGCCAATCCTGGCCCCGCAAGGTTCATGTTTTTATTTTGATAGAAATTCTCATTATCAAAGAGCTTAATTCGAGCACATCAGGTGACGATAACTATAAACCATCCCGCCTAATTGACTGATGCGCAGCAATATTGAGACAAGCCAGTCTTAGGCTGAGAAAAATAAATTCATTGATAAACAACACCTTGATGGATGACATAAAAATGCAGTCTCAAATTTGAGACAAAACGGCGCAACCTGAAAACACAAAAATCATTTAAATCAATAGGTTAAATTTTGGCACCTCCATTGCTATATCTGTAAACCCCAGGTGACAAACAATAGAGATAGCATGATGAAATATATTGTCGTGGCGATCCTTTCACTCCTCCAATTGATGAACTCATCACAAGCGGAGAATCGTGTTGATTTGGGGTCGCAAGCGCTTGGCAATATTCGTGGCAACCTGGGCGTCAATATGGTTGCTGGCAATCACAACCAACAAGGCAACCTCGCATCTATTTCCCTCTCGGGTCCGGCCGTTATTCAGTTCAGCCAACAGAATCAATCCAGCGTCACCCCGGGCGGTCACCAGAGCGTCGCTATCCATGGCGCGGCACTTGGCCAGAACCAGGGGCTTTTGAGCATCAACCAGGCAGCGGGTGAAGCCAACCAGCAACTCAATGGCTTCGCATTGTCACTGGGCGACGCCGGGATAAGCGTCGTGACCGACGTGAATCTGGGCAACAGTATCGCCAGCCCCTCCCCGGGCAAGCTCCCCGCAAGCATGACAACCAGCATCTATCTGGATGACAACGCCCTGAGCGGCAGTAAAGGGGTCATTCAGGTGAACCAGGTCACGGGACAGGGCAACCAGGCCGTCAACATGGTTGCCCTGCCCTTGGCGGGCGCAGTAACGGCATCACCCTGATGCCGCAGGGACAGGAAGCGAAGTCCGGGGGCGCAGCACCTGCCGATGGGCGGATCTTCCCCAGAAAGTTCAATGGAGAGACTCAATATGCGTGGACTTATTTACAGCTCATTAGCCGCCGCTGTCATCATGGCGATGTCCGGCACCGCATCCGCCGAGTACCGCGGTGACAAGGATGAGACGGGGGCAACCTTGACCAAGAAGGTCAAGGCTGAGGTCGATGTGAAGTACGAAGGCAAGGTGATGGTCGGCGGCTTTGTCAACGTCAACAAGCTCGGCATGGCCGTCGTGGACAACCAGCAATCCAGCACCATGATAGGCACGGCCAACAGCAGAACGGAGAACGCAAGCAAGATTGATGGCTCGTTCCAGGGGGCATCCGGCAACATCGGCGCCAACGTGGCGGCCGGTGACTCCAACGTGCAGGGCAACAGCGTCTCCCTGGCCGCCTATGACCAGGTCGATGCCGAGTTTGTCATGGGCGGTGGCCACCCTCACGGCAGCGCGGGTGGCTCTTCGGATGCCGAGATCTTCTCCAGCCAGAGCGCCAGCATGAACTGGGCCAGCAACCAGGGGCACCAGAACAGGGCGAGTGTCGGTGGTGGCGCCTTCAAAAATGCCGCAGGCAATATCAACGCCAACGTGGCCTCCGGCTCCGGCAACGTGCAGGCCAACAACCTGGCCGCCTCGGTATCCACCGGCGCCATGGCGGTGGCCACCGTGGCCAACAGCCAGCATGTGTCCAAGAACCTGACCGAGAACAAGAGCCTGAACGCCACCAGAACGGTGGAGAACGCCCCGGTTCACCTCAAGCTCGATGCCAAGGGTAATTACGAGGGGACGAGCAAGCAGTCCAACAACGTCTATCCGGAGATCTGGCAGGATCGTGATCACCCCAACGGCGGCAGCCTCTGGGGTCACATCGACTACGACAATCTGGACAACGACGGCAGTAAGGACTCCAAGTTCGAGTTCAAGGAAGAGGGTGATATGACACTGCACGGCTCGGTGACCGGCTACATCCCTGTGGTCAACACCTACACCGCCCGTGAAACCTTCAACCATGCCACCATAGACGGCGGCTCCTTCAATGGTGCCGTGGGCAATATCGGGGTGAACGTCGCGTCTGGCACCAACAATCTGCAAGCGAACAACCTCTCGCTGGCAGCCGGATTTGCCAAGTGATCCACCCTTGGGGGGCCTGTGTGCCCCCCATTTTTTGCCCACAAGGAGGTGTCAATGCGCTGGCTATTGCCGTTGCTGTTCAGCCCCGTCGTCTGGTCGGCGACCCTGCCGATGGGAGAGCATCTCCCGGCGCTGGGGGGGCTTGCCAAACCGGTACAGAGCATCCAGGAGCGCCGCTATGCCAATCTCGAGCGCCAGCATACCGACTTCAGCTGTGGCGCGGCGGCGGTGGCCACCATACTGCGCCATGCCTATGGCCAGGCGACCAATGAACGCTGGGTGATGGACGGCATGATGGCCATGGCCGATCCGGCGCAGGTCAAACGCTACGGCTTTTCCATGCTGGACATGAAGCAGTACGTGCAGATGCTGGGGATGCGTGCCCGGGGTTACCGCCTGAGCGATACCAAGCTGCGCCAGGTAAGGGTGCCGACCATAGTGCTGCTCAACATTCGCGGCTATCAGCACTTCGCCGTGCTGCGCGCCATCGACCGTCGTGACCGTGTCTATCTGGCAGACCCTGCCCTTGGCAACCGCATCATCTCGTTCAGGGAGTTCAAGGAAAGCTGGAACGGGATCCTGCTGGCCGTGATCGGTGCAGGCTATCGCCCGGACGCTCCCCTGGCCAACCCCTCCCCTCCGTTCTCGGCCAGAGGCAGAGGCGGGCTGTTCGCCCCGGTCAATGCAACATCCCTGCTGGACTTTGGCTTCCAGCACAAAGAGCTAATGTGAGGTCACCATGAACACCCGACCCGCCCTCTACCTCGTCTGCAGCCTGGGGGCCTTGCCCCTCCCGCTGCTGGCGACATCCGATCCCCTGGCACAACTGTCGGATCAGTTTGCCCCACAGATGTCCGATAGCGAGCTGGCCGGCTTGCGGGGGCGTTATGTCAGCGCTCACGGCATCCATTATTTTGGCATCGAGTTCATCTCCACCCTGACCACGGCCCAGTCCCGACAGACGGCGGCCATGAACCTGGCGCTGAGCGTGGAGCAGCACACCCCCAGGCTGGATATTCGCATCAAGGGGGGGGCCAGCGCGGTCGCCACGGCTCCTGCCAGCGCCCCTGTGCAGGGGGCGGGCCTGGTGCAGGTGATGCAGCTGGAAGGGCGCGGCAACAGCTCGGTGAACCTCACAGGCATAGGGACGACGCCTCTCGAAATGGCAGGCGAGCTTGTCTCCGCCGGCCATTATCAGCAGCAGGGCGTGCTCGGCACCGCCAGTTACAGCGTCTCGGGCAACTACGCGGGCCTGCAGTTCAGCACCCCGGATGGCAGCGTCCGGCTGGAGCAGAGCCTGCGGGGCACGGACTTCAGTCGCGGCCTGCTGCAACTCAATCGGGTCAGGGGGGATGGCTTGCAGACCTTCAACCAGACGAGGATCTGGTTCTCCCGCTAGCCTCTGCTCCCCTGACGGCACGAAAAAAGGACGATAAACGACAACAAGGATCCGCTCCCATGAAACAGTCCCCCCTGCTGTTGATGATGTTGACCCCGCTGACATGCTGGGGTGCCACCGCAGAAGAAGAGGCGTTGCAACAACAGCTGGATCAGTTGCGCCAGCAGCTGATCCAGCAAAATCAGGCGCTCCACCAGCTGCAGGCCAGGCTGGAAGCCGTCAAGAGCAGCGGAGTAACCGCGACGGGCACCGGCACGGCTGCCGTGACACCGGCCAGGGCACCGCAGGAACCGGACCGTCGCAGCCCGGAGCCCGGTCGCAGCACCGAAGATCTGCTGCTGGAGCAGCACAACGTCTTCGATCGCGCCCTGACTTTCGACCTCGGCCTCTCCTACCAGCACTACAACCGCAAGGATCTCGCCCTGCGCGGCTTTCTCGCGCTGGATGCCATCTTTCTTGGCGAGATCAATCTGGACAGGGTGCGCTCCGATCAGATCAGCGCCGATCTGGTGACCCGCTACACCCTCAACGATCGCTGGCAGCTGGAGCTCGCCATTCCCTACCTGTTTCGCAGCAGCAACTACCAGAGCACCGGCAAGGATAACTCCAGCCGCAGTTTCGAGGAGCAGAGCGTCAACGACGGGGGGCTCGGCGATCTCAGCCTCGCCGTCTACTACCGGGTCATGGCCGAAGACGAGGAGTGGCCGGATCTGGTGTGGAATGTCAGGGTCAAGGCACCGACCGGCAAGGATCCTTACGGCATCGAGCTCGACACCTCGGCATCGGGCAACCTGATGACCCCGAAGGAGCTCGCCACCGGCAACGGGCTCTGGCAGCTGTCGACCGGTTTCTCGCTGGTCAGGACCCTGGATCCCGCCATCCTGTTCGCCAACATCAACTATGGCCACAGCCTCAAGGAGGATTTTGACGACATCTCCTATCAACCGGGGCAGCAACCGGGCAGCGTCCAGCTGGGTGACTGGTTTGAATACGGGCTCGGGGTCGCGTTCGCCCTGAACGAGCGCTTCAGCCTCTCCTTCAACATCAACCAGCGCATCACCCGCGAGTCCGAACAGGGGGTGGAAGGATTCGGGATGGAGAAGGTCATCGGCTCGGACGCCAACGCGGCGAGCTTTGGCATGGGTTCGACATGGGCCATCACCGACCGGCTCTCCATGGTGGTCAACTGGTCGGCAGGGCTGACCACGGATGCCCCCGACTACAGTATCGGGATCCGCTTCCCTTACCGCTTCTAGCCAAAGCACGGGGGAGGCAACCGGTGTTGGGTTTGGCAAACATTTGGCAGACAAAAAGCGAGGGAGGCATGATGCCTCCCTCGGGTGATTCCGGGCTGACGATAGAGCCTTGCCCTTGCATCGCCTCCCGCTGGGCCGCTTACACCCCCAGGCGATCGCGCAAGGTGTACCAGGCAGCGCCGGCGGCGGTGAAGGGAATGCGGAACATGCGGCCCCCCGGGAAGGGGTAGTGGGGCAGTTTGGCAAACGCATCGAAGCGCTCCGCCTGACCGCTCAACACCTCGGAGAGCAGCTTGCCCGCCAGATGGGTACAGGTGACGCCGTGGCCGCTGTAGCCCTGCATGTAGTAGATGTTGGGGCCGATACGACCAAACTGCGGCAGGCGCGACAGAGTCAGCAGGAAGTTGCCGGTCCAGGTGTACTCCACCTTGACGTCGGCAAGCTGGGGGAAGGTTTTGCGCATCTTGGGGATGATCAGCCGCTCGATATCCGCCGGATCCCGCGCCCCGTAAACCACACCGCCGCCATAGATGAGCCGGTGATCGGCGCTGGTGCGGTAGTAGTCGAGCAGGTAGTTGCAGTCTTCCACGCAGTAGTTTTGCGGCAGCAGTGAACGGGCCCGCTCCTCCCCCAGCACTTCGGTGGTGACCACCTGGGTACCACAGGGCATGCTCTTGCCGGCGAGCTCGGGCACCAGGTTGCCGAGGTAGGCGTTGCCGGCCACCATCACGAAGCGCGCCTTGACCGCCCCCTTGGCGGTCTTCACCAGCGCAGGCTGGCCCGGCGTGATGCTGGTGACGGCGGATTGTTCGAAAATAAGCCCCCCCTGCATGCGGATCGCCTCCGCCTCCCCCAGCGCCAGGTTGAGGGGGTGGATATGGCCGCCGCTCTTGTCGAGCAGAGCGCCGACGTAGCGATCGCTCGCCACCACCTCGCGCACCCCCTTGGCATCGAGCAGCTCCAGCTTGTCGTTGCCCCACTTCTGCCAGCGGGCCTGTTGGGCCTTGAGCTCGTGCAGCTGTTTCTCGGTCTCGGCGGCGAACACCCCCCCTTCCTGCAGATCGCACTGGATGTTGTAGCGCTTGATGCGATCGCGGATGATCTTGCCCCCTTCAAACAGCATGGAACCGAGCAGCCTGGCCTGATCCGGCGGGCAGTTCGCTTCTATGGTGTCGATGTCGCGGCTGTAGGAGTTGACGATCTGGCCGCCGTTGCGACCGCTGGCGCCAAAGCCGACCCGGGCCGCCTCCAGCACCACTACCTTGTATCCCTTCTCTACCAGGTGGAGCGCACTGGAGAGGCCGGTATAACCCGCCCCGATGACGCAGACATCGCACTCCAGTTGCTCGGTCAGAGTGGCAAAAGGCGCATGTTGATTGGCGCTGGCTGCGTAGTAACTGTTTACATGCTCGGTCATGATCCCTGTTTCCTTACCGGTTCTTTTCCCTAGCGAGGCATCGCCTGTCACTAGAAATTTGCCGGGGTATGCGCGCTGACAATGCGGCATGTCTGCCCCGACGGATTGCTGAAGCTGTGGGGCTCGCCCGTGTCGATCACATAGCTGTCGCCCGCTTCCAGCTGATAACTCTGTCCTGCCACCGTCAGGGTCACCGACCCCTCCAGCACCGTGCCGACCTCTTCCCCCTGGTGCTTGACCTGGCCACCGGTGTCGGTGCCGGGGGGATAGGTCTCCAGCATGAAGCCGAGCTGGCGGCGGTTGTTGCCGTTGTGCACCAGCTTCATGGAGACCCCCTGGCTGCCCAGCTCGATCAGCTGCTCGGCCTTGATCACCACGCTCGGCACGCTCTGCTCCTCTTCGGCGAAGAAGCGCGACAGTGGCAAGCCATAGACGGTGAGCAGCTTTTGCAGGGAGGCCACCGACGGGCTCACCTTGTCCTGCTCTATCATGCAGATGGCGCCGTGGGTCAGGCCGCTCAGCTCGGCGGCTCGCCGCTGGGAGAGCCCCAGCTGATGGCGCACCGCCGCCAGCCGCTCCCCCATGCTCTGGTATGGCAATCCGCTCATGGCAGTCCCCGGGTATCTTCGCTCTTGCCTCTTTGGTACATGATCAACCTCCCTGTCGCCGCTGGTTAAAATAGCGGACCAATCATCCCCCGGCTGTTTGCTATGTTACACAGCGCGAGCGTTCATTATTTTGCACACCCTTGATACCATTCTGTGGCACCATATGGGATAGACCGTGCGTCACAGCCCATTTTCTAGCATGCCAAACACCAATAATTCAAATATATTTAACACTTGAAAAACATTTCGGCTCACTTTATGTTCTCCCTGTGCTTATTATTTTATACGGCAGCACCACAGGGAGGGTCGGGTAACCGGCCCCCTGCTGCCCGGATCCACACTCGAGGCTTCCCATGTCAGGAACTACACCCAACAGCAGCTTGATCAAATCCCGCGCCTATATAGATGGTCACTGGTGCGATGCCGCCAGCGGCCGCACCTTCGAGGTCACCAATCCGGCCAGCGGTGCCGTGATTACCCAGGTGCCCGACATGAATGCCGAGGACACCCGCCGCGCCATCGAGGCCGCCAAGGCCGCCCAACCGGCCTGGGCCGCCCTGACCGCCAAGGAGCGCAGCAACAAACTCTACGCCTGGTTTGCCGCCATCACGGCCCACGCCGACGAGCTGGCCCGCATCATGACCTGCGAGCAGGGCAAGCCGCTGGCCGAAGCCAAGGGGGAAGTTGCCTACGGCGCCAGCTTCATCCAGTGGTTCAGTGAGGAGGGCAAACGCGCCTATGGCCGCACCATCCCGGGCTTTAGCGGCGATCGCCGTCTGGCCACCATCAAGCAGCCGGTGGGGGTGGTCGCCGCCATCACCCCGTGGAACTTCCCCATCGCCATGATCACCCGCAAGGCGGGTCCGGCGCTGGCCGCCGGTTGCACCATCGTCATCAAGCCTGCCGCCGAGACCCCCCTGTGCGCCCTCGCTCTGGCGGCACTGGCCGAAGAGGCGGGCATCCCGGCGGGCGTCATCAACATCATCACCTCCCATCAGGCGGCGGCGGTGGGTGACGAGCTGTGCCAGAACCCTGTGGTACGCAAGCTCTCGTTCACCGGCTCGACCCGCATCGGCAAGCTGTTGATGCGCCAATGCGCCGACACCATGAAGCGGGTGTCGCTGGAACTTGGCGGCAACGCCCCCTTCATTGTCTTTGACGACGCGGATCTTGATGCCGCCGTGGCAGGGGCGCTGGCCTCCAAATATCGCAATGCGGGCCAGACCTGCGTCTGCGCCAACCGCATCCTGGTGCAATCGAGCGTCTACGACGCCTTCGCCGAGAAACTGACCGCCGCCGTCAAAGCCTTCAAGGTGGGGGATGGCATGAGCGAGGGCACCCAGATTGGCCCCCTCATCAACCCCGCCGCCGCCAGCAAGGTGGCCGAGCTGGTCAACCAGGCCCGGGACGCCGGCGCCAGGGTGCTGCTGGGGGGCGAGGCCCACCCCGCCGGCCCGCTCTTCTATCAGCCCACCATCCTCGGCGAGGTGAAGGGGGACAACCCCATCCTGCAGGAGGAGATCTTCGGGCCGGTGGCACCGCTGGTGCGCTTTGACAGCGAAGAGCAGGCCATTGCGCTGGCCAACGACACCCCCTATGGCCTGGCCGCCTACTTCTATGGCCGCGACATCGCCCGGGTGTGGCGAGTTGCCGAGCGGCTCGAATACGGCATGGTGGGCATCAACGAGGGGATCATCTCCACCGAACTGGCCCCCTTTGGCGGCATCAAGGAGTCGGGTCTGGGCCGCGAAGGGGCGGCCGAGGGGCTGGAGGAGTACCTCGAGACCAAATACCTCTGCTTTGGCGCCATCCGCTAGGCAGGATAACGATCACCCCACCGACCTTCCCTTCACAAGGGAAGGAGCAAACCCAGCCCTCCCCCCCATGGGAAGGGCATGGGCGAGGTCTGGCCAGCCTGCCAAGGCTTGCCACCACACTATTCAAGGACGAAGTGAGTGCTCCCGCCCGGGAGCCTCGCCAACACTCAAGAGAGGGGGCAAACGCCCCCGCAGGGAGGAAAAATGAGTCATTCAGACAACCAGTCAAACCAGGCCTGGCAGGCCCGCCGTGAAGCTGCCGTGGTAAACGGCGTCGGTACCCTGCTGCCGGTCTTTATCGACAAGGCGCAGAATGCCGAGCTGTGGGACATCGAGGGCAACCGTTACATCGATTTCGCCTCCGGCATCGCCGTGCTCAACACCGGCCACAACCACCCGAAAGTGGTGGCGGCGGTGCAGGCCCAACTGGAGAAATTCAGCCACACCTGTTTCCAGGTCACCCCCTACCCCGGCTATATCGAGCTGGCGGAAAAGTTGAATGCCCTGGTGCCCGGCTCCACACCGAAGCGCACTCTGTTTCTCTCCACCGGCGCCGAGGCAGTGGAGAACGCCATCAAGATAGCCCGCGCCCACACCGGCCGCAGCGGCACCATCGCCTTCAAGGGGGGCTTCCACGGCCGCACCATGATGGGCATGGCCCTGACCGGCAAGGTGGTTCCCTACAAGACCGGCTTCGGCCCCTTCCCGGGCGAGGTCTACCACATCCCCTTCCCCGCCGACTATCTGGGAGTGAGTGAAGAGGATGCCCTGCAGGCCCTCGACCTCTGCTTCAGCGCCGACATCGAACCGAGCCGGGTGGCCGCCATCATCCTCGAACCGGTTCAGGGCGAGGGTGGCTTCTATCCCGCCTCCCCCCGCTTCATGCAGAGCCTGCGCCGTATCTGCGATCAGCACGGCATCCTGCTGATCTGCGACGAGATCCAGAGCGGTTTCTGCCGCACCGGCAAGACCTTCGCCACCGAGTATGCAGGCATCGAGCCGGACATCATGACCCTGGCCAAGAGCCTGGCCGGCGGCTTCCCCCTCTCAGCCGTTGTAGGCAAGGCCGACATCATGAACGCGGCCAAGCCGGGTGGTCTGGGCGGCACTTATGCCGGCTCCCCCATCGCCTGCGCCGCCGCCCTGGCGGTCCTGGAGGTGATCGAAGAGGAGCAGCTCAACCAGAAGGCCCAGGCCCAGGGCGAGCAGATCAAGGCAGGACTGCAACGCATAGCCGAGCGTTTTGACTGCATAGGTCAAATTCGCGGCCCCGGCGCCATGGTGGCCATGGAGCTGGTGAAGCAGCGCGATGCCACCCAGCCGGATCCCGACCTCACCAAGCGTCTGGTGGCCGAGGCGGGCAGGCGCGGTCTGGTCCTGTTGTCATGCGGTGTGCGCGCAAATGTCATCCGTTTTCTCGCCCCCCTGACCGCCCCTGCGTCCGTGATTGACGAAGGGCTGCAAATCCTTGAAAAGTCACTGGAGGCCATGCTGGACTGACCAGCATGAAAGTGACCGCTCACCAGTGCAAATAAATGCAATTTTGCCCCTTTTATCGCTTGTCAAGGGGGCCCTGCAAATGCACAATGCGCGGCCACTGAAAGTACCGGTGCAGCCCAGCGGCATCGGTACTTTTTTCACAGTGAACAAACCCATAAACGAGGCCGGATCACCCCCGGAAAAGATAGCGAGATTGGCAGCAATCTCCCGACACCAAGTCTTAGTGAGGAACAACATGGGGCATGTCAATGCTTTCCTGCCGGCCCTGGCCGGTGCGCGCCACCCTGGCGCCCTTGATCCCCGGGCCACTCTCCCGGTTTCGTTGATGGACCGTGCCACCCCGGCACTGCGTGAGGAACAGGCATGATGACAACCCCGGCGGTTGGTCTGAAAAAGACCCTGAAACTCTGGCAGGTCGTGGTCATGGGCCTGGCTTACCTCACTCCCATGGCAGTGTTCGACACCTTCGGCATCGTCACCGAGATCACTGACGGCCATGTGCCGACGGCCTATCTGTTTGCCCTGATGGGCATGCTGTTCACCGCCCTGAGCTATGGCCATCTGGTACGCAAGTTCCCGTCGGCCGGTTCCGCCTATACCTATGCCCAGAAGGTGTTTCACCCCTATGTGGGCTTCATGGTGGGCTGGACCTCCCTGCTCGACTACATGTTCATGCCGATGATCAACATGCTGCTGGCCAAGATCTATCTGGAGGCCCTGTTCCCGAACGTGGAGCCCTGGACCTACATCTTCGGTCTGGCCGCCGTGATGACGGCCCTCAACCTGCGCGGCATCAAGCTGGTGGCCAACTTCAACAGCCTGATCGTCATGATGCAGTTCAGCATCATCGCCGTCTTCATCGGCCTCATCGCCTGGGGTGTCTACAACGGTGAAGGGTTGGGAACCGTGGCCAGCAGCCGTCCCTTCTTCTCCGAGCAGATGCACATCAACCCCCTGCTGACCGGCGCCTCCATCCTGTGTCTGTCGTTCCTGGGTTTTGATGCCATCAGCACCCTGTCGGAAGAGACCCCGGACGCGGATCGGGTGATCCCCCGCGCCATCGTGCTGACCGCGCTGATCGGCGGCGTGCTGTTCGTCACCACCTCCTACTTCCTGCAGCTGTTCTTCCCGGACATCTCCCGCTTCCAGCAACCGGATGCGGTCCTGCCCGAGATTGCCCTCTACGTGGGTGGCAAGCTGTTCCAGGCTGTGGTGCTGGTGTGCACGACAGTGGCAGTGCTGGCCTCGGGGCTGGCCTCCCACGCCGGCGTGTCGCGCCTGCTCTACGTGATGGGTCGGGATCGCGCCCTGCCTGCGCGCTTCTTCTCCTATATTCATCCGAAGTGGCAGACTCCGGCGCTCAACGTGCTGCTGGTGGGCACCCTGGCCCTCTCCGCCGTGTCGTTTGATCTGGAGATCGCCCTGGCCCTGATCAACTTCGGCGCCCTGGTGGCCTTCACCTTCGTCAACCTGGCGGTCATTGCCCACTTCTATGTGAAGCTCGGTCGCAACAAGACCCTGAAGGATCACCTGCTGTTCCTGGTGATGCCCCTGTGCGGCGCCGCCTGCATCGGGGTACTGTGGCTCAACCTCGAGCCCTCCTCCTTCGAGCTGGGGCTGATCTGGGCGGCGCTCGGTGCCCTCTACCTGTTCCTGCGTCTGGTGGTGTTCCGCATTCCGCTGCACACCGCCGACAAGGTCGAGGTGGCCCAGTAAGTCTGTGCGAACATGAATGTACTGAATCAAAAGGAGCCTTTAGGCTCCTTTTTTCATGCCTGATTGAAAGCCTGATAAAGAACCCCTATGTACTCAATCCCCTGGCTTGCCCCCAGCACGCATGACCAGAAGCGGTGTTCACCCGGATAAAGTGACCATTTATTCGCGCCTCTCTCCGCCCTTGTGCTGGTCGCCAGAGCGGGAGCCATGTACCAGACAGATCCCCTTGCCAGCCAACCTGAAGACGCCACCCGGCCCGTGCGCCTCTTCCTGTGTCAATGCGCCCTGTAGCGGCGAAATGGCGAGATTCCGTACTGGATGAGAGCGAGGCTCCTTCATCCAGCGTGACCTGAAAAACGGGGGAAGAAGCACCATGAGGGCGGCATGGGGAGAGTGATCGCTTACCTGTCAAAGCAGAGTGCAAAAAAATGCGATCCGGCGCCCATTATTGCTTGTCACGAGGGGGCCACGAATGCAAAATACGCGGCCAATTGAAGAGCCGATGTTCCTTGCAACATCGGTTCTTTCTTTTGGGCAGAACACCAAACCAACCACAGAGGCCGGAAACCTTCCGGAAGTGATACCGAGATTGCCAACAATCTCCCGACGTTAAGAGGAAAAAAATGGGGCGTTTCAATGCTTTCCTGCCGGCCAACACCGGTATGCGCCTCCCCGGCGCCCTTGATGTACAGGTCTGCGAATTTTTCGTCTCCCTGTGCGCGTTGCAAGCATGTGCTCCGGCACTGATTGAGGAGAAAGCGTAATGGCATCTCAAGGCGCCAAGCTGCTCAAGACCCTGACCCTGACTCAGGTTATCGTAATGGGTCTCGCCTATCTGACCCCCATGGCCGTATTCGACACCTTCGCCATCGTCGGTGACATCACCGAAGGCCGGGTCGCCACCGCCTACCTGCTGGCGCTGGGCGGCATCCTGCTGACTGCCCTCAGCTATGGCCACCTGGTGCGCAAGTTCCCCTCCGCGGGCTCTGCCTACACTTATGCCCAGAAGGTGTTCAACCCCTACGTCGGTTTCATGGTCGGCTGGTCATCCCTGCTCGACTACATGTTCATGCCGATGATCAACATCCTGCTGGCCAAGATCTACCTGACCGCCATGTTCCCGGGTGTCGATCCCTGGATCTTCATCTTCGGCCTGGTGACCGTGATGACCTTCCTCAACCTGCGCGGCATCAACCTGGTGGCTAACTTCAACGGCGCCATCGTCTTTATCCAGCTCGCCATCATCGTCGTCTTCATTGGCCTGATGGGCTGGGGCCTCTACCATGGCGAGGGTGCCGCCACCCTGATGAGCAGCCGGCCGTTCCACTTCGAGAGCGCCAGCATGGTGCCACTCTTTACCGGTGCCACCATCCTCTGCTTCTCCTTCCTGGGCTTCGATGGCCTGAGCTCCCTCTCGGAAGAGACCCCGAACGCCGGCAAGGTGATCCCCAAGGCGATCGTGCTGACCGCCCTCATCGGTGGCGTCATCTTCGTAGTGGTCTCCTACTGCCTGCAGCTCTATTTCCCGGATCTGGCCCGCTTCAAGGAGCCGGACGCCGTGCTGCCCGAGATCGCTCTCTACGTGGGCGGCACCCTGTTCCAGAGCATAGTGCTGGTGTGCACCACGGTCGCCGTACTGGCCTCCGGCATGGCGGCCCACGCCGGTGTCTCCCGCATCCTCTACGTGATGGGCCGCGATCGCATGATCCCGGAGCGGGTGT
The DNA here is from genome assembly GCF_041402525.1 of Aeromonas sp. S18(2024). NCBI lineage: Bacteria > Pseudomonadati > Pseudomonadota > Gammaproteobacteria > Aeromonadales > Aeromonadaceae > Aeromonas > Aeromonas sp. S18(2024). The sequence goes on from NZ_JBGLQV010000002.1 coordinate 206,232, forward strand.
TTGGCTACATTCACCCCAAATACCGCACCCCGGCCATCAACGTACTGCTGGTGGGCGCCCTGGCCCTCTCCGCGGTGTCGTTCGATCTGGACATGGCGCTGGCGCTGGTGAACTTCGGTGCCCTGGTAGCCTTCACCTTCGTCAACCTGTCGGTCATCGGCCAGTTCTGGGTCCGCGAGAAACGCAACAAGAGCCTGAAAGATCACCTGATCTACCTGCTGCTGCCGCTGCTTGGCGCCGCCACCATCGGCGCCCTGTGGATCAACCTGGAGCAAAGCTCCCTGGAGCTGGGCCTGATCTGGGCTGGCCTCGGCGTCACCTATCTGTTCCTGCGTCTGGCGGTGTTCCGCATCCCGTTCCGCCAGTACGAAGAGGCGACCGACGCTCAATAATGGCGCGGATACCGGATAGCAAAAGGGGAGCCACTGGCTCCCCTTTTTAATGCGCTGGCCAGGGGGACGGCGCTCCCCTGCCTCTTATCCGTCAGTATGTACCCGTGTGGCGCAGCGCCGCCTTGCCCGCCGCCTTGAGCGGATCATCCACCACGTTATCGACCCGATCCTTGGCGTTGCGTGCCTTGTGGTAGGCCTCATCCATCCCGGTCGCCTCGGCCGCCTTGCGCCTGGCGTAATCCCCCGGGTTCTCTACCGCATTCTCGACCCGCTGCTTGGTGTTACGCGCCCTGTTGTAGGCTTCATCGACCCCGACCGCCTCGGCCGCCTTGCGCTTGGCGTAATCCCCTGGGTTCTCTACCGCATTCTCGACCCGCTGCTTGGTGTTGCGCGCCTTGTTGTAGGCTTCATCGACCCCGGTCGCCTCGGCAGCCTTGCGCTTGGCGTAATCCCCCGGATTGTCTATAGCGTTCTCGACCCGCTGTTTGGTGCTGGCCGCCGAGCAGCGGCTGTTGACGCCGGTCGCGCTGTTGACCGCGGAACCTATCGCCATATCCTTGGCGCTGCAACCGGAGGAAAGAAGATTGGCCTGGGACGGCAGGGAGGCCAGCGCCAGAGGCAGGAGGAGAAGGGACCAATGTTTCATGACAGACTCACCATTGCTAATAACATGACGCCGCAGTGTACCCTCCCAGGCCCGGCCTTGGCACCGAATAGCTCCTTTATGCTCTTTAGGCTCCTCTGAGCGCGCTTTCTCCGTCAGTTTTTAACGCGCCGACGACCTGCCAAACAAAAAGGGAGCCATTGGCTCCCTTTCTTGCGCTGCACGGCGTACCGCTGGCGGCTCCCAGCCTTAGCCCTTGTTGACCACGGCGGTGGCGGCCGACTTGACCGGATCCTTCACCACCTTCTTCACGTCCTTGCTGGTCTGCTTGATATCGTCGCGCGTCTCCTTGAGGCCATCTGTCTTGTTGTCGATCGCCTCGGCGGTGTTCTTCTTCACCTCTTTCACTTCTTTCTTGGCGTCCTTGGTCTTCTGCTCCACCAGCTTGTCGGTATCACAGCGTCCCTTGACCCCCAGGGTCGCGTTGAGGGCTTCGTTTTTGGCCGCTTTTTCGAGATTGCACTCGGCCTGCACGCCGGCAGACAGCAACCCCAGGGAAACACACAGTATCCATGCACGCATGACAGCACCACTCTCTTTGATGGAAGGAACAACAGCCAGCATATAACGCTGGCAGCCAAGCACAAGCACGAATACGAACGGAGCCCTTCATCATCATGCTCAGGAAAAGGAGCCGACAGTTTCTGACCGATTTCGCCAAAAAAGATCTCCCCGAGTGGTCAACCAGCGCACAGGGCCATGTCATCAAACCATCATAAAAGTGTCACTTTGTCATATTTCTGTCATGGAGCCTTGCTTAAATGCGCCTGTCATCAACTACCCAAGACGGAACGACCGTCCCAAGAGGCTTTATGCAACACAATGACTCCTTGCCGCAGCAGACCGCGACCCGCGCCCTGTTCAACTGGATGAGTGTTATCGTACTGGTCTATCTGATCCTGGTCGCCGTCGGCGCCGTTTCTCATGGTTTCAAAGGCTTCTCCGGCGGTGCCGAGGGTGCCGCCCAGATCTTCGCGTTTGCCAACAACCCCTTCGTCGCCCTGCTGCTCGGCATTCTGGCCACTGCCCTGGTGCAATCCTCCAGCACTGTGACCTCCGTTATCGTCGGCCTGGTGGCTGGCGGCCTGCCCATCAGCATGGCCATTCCCATGGTCATGGGCGCCAACCTCGGCACCACCATCACCAACACCATCGTCTCCCTGGGTCATATCCGGGATCGGGCGGAATTTCGCCGCGCCTTCGCCGCCGCCACCGTCCATGACTTCTTCAATCTCATGGCCGTGGCCATCTTCCTGCCCCTGGAGCTGATGTTCGGCCTGCTGCAAAAGAGCGCCGAGACCCTGGCTACCTTCTTCACCGGTTCCGCCGACATGTCGATGAAGGGGATGGATTTCATGAAGCCGCTGACCGCCCCGGCCCAGCAGCTGATCGACAGCGCCGTCGCCTTCCTGCCGGGCAAGGGTGCCTCCATCGCCACCATCATCATCGGCATCCTGCTGATCCTGGGCTGCGTGACCTATCTGGGCAAGGTATTGCAACAGGTGCTGGTCGGCCGCGCCAAAGAGGTGCTGCACAAGGCGCTGGGCCGTGGCCCCATGAGCGGCATCGCCTCCGGTGCCCTGGTGACCATCATGGTGCAGTCCTCCTCCACCACCACCAGCCTGATGATCCCGCTGGCCGGCGGCGGCGTGTTCAGCACCCGTCAGCTCTATCCCTTCACCCTGGGCGCCAATATCGGTACCACCATCACGGCCCTGCTGGCTGCCACCGCCATCAGCGGCGCCGGTGCCCAGCTGGCCCTGACCATCGCCCTGGTTCACGTGCTGTTCAATGTCTTCGCCGTCATCTTCATCTACGGCATCCCGGCCCTGCGCGACCTGCCGGTGCGCGCCGCCGAGTGGCTGGCCCGGGTTGGCAGCGAGAACAAGCTGCTGGCACTGGGTTACGTGGCAGGTCTCTTCTTCGCCCTGCCCGCCCTGATGATGGTGGCCGCCAAGTAACGCTCATCATGAAAACGAGGGGGAGGAGCCTGGCTCCTCCCCCTTCTCATTTGCCTGTTCTGTCACATCCTGCCCCGCCCCGACTCGCCCTGACGCCACGGCTGGGATAAGATGCCGCTCTCGTTCTCACAAGGGAAAATCGATGAAATTCATCCTGATCGCGCTGCTGGTTGCCGGTGTCGCCTACTACTTCTACACCAGCAGCAACAACAAGAAGCTGGCCGCGGAAAACGTGCGCATCGGCGCCGAGTTCCTCGCCGGCAACAAGGAAAACCCGCTGGTGACCACCACCGCCTCCGGCCTGCAGTATGAGGTGCTCACCAAGGGCAGCGGCACGGTTCACCCCACCGCCACCAGCAAGGTGAAGGTGCACTACGAGGGAAAACTGCTGGATGGCACCGTATTTGACAGCTCGGTGGTCCGTGGCGAACCCATCGAATTTGGCCTCAACCAGGTGATCCCGGGCTGGACCGAAGGGGTACAGCTGATGGTGGAAGGGGAAAAGACCCGCTTCTACATTCCCGCCAACCTGGCCTATGGCGATCGCGCTGCTGGCAAGATCCCGCCCGGCTCGGTACTCATTTTCGACGTGGAGCTACTGGGCATCCAGTGACGCCTCTTCCGGGACCGATAACAAGCTGGCCCGTAGCAATCACATCACCGGCAAGATCCCACTGAGCAATTCTGTCCTGATCTTCGACGTGGAGCTGCCAGGCATCCAGTAACGCATTCTTCGAGCCCGTCACGCACCAACAACAAGGCCAGCATCATGCTGGCCTTGTTGTGATGGAACGGCTGCGACGGGAACACCTCACTCCCCCTTGGCGATCCCCTCGCGGCGCGGATCGGCGGCGCCAAACCATCCCTCTTTGTTGCGCTCTACCCCCTGCAGGCCAGAAGTCTGCTCATTGAGCACCACCTCGTGCCCCCTCGCCTTCAGCCCCTCAACCACGGCATCCGGGGTGCGTCCCGCCTCCAGCTCGGTAGGACCGTTGCGGCTGCCAAAGTTGGGCAGGTTGATGGCCTGTTGCAGATTGAGGCCCCAATCCTGGGTCCCCAGCAGCGTCTTGCCCACATAGTTGATGATGGCCGAACCACCCGGGGAGCCCAGACTCATCTCCAGCTCGCCGCTTGCCTTGTCAAACACCAGCAGGGGCGACATGGAGGAGCGCGGCCGCTTGCCGGGCTCCACCCGGTTGGCCACCGGCAGGCCGGCAGCATCCACCGAGGTGAAGGAGAAGTCGGTGAGCTGGTTGTTGAGCAGATAGCCGTTGACCATCTGGCGCGAGCCGAAGCCATCCTCGATGGAACTGGTCATAGAGATCGCCATGCCGCTCGGGTCGACGATGGAGATGTGGCTGGTCGACGGCAGCTCGGGGGTGGCATCGCGGCCCATGGCCAGCGCCTGTGGCGGCGAGCCCGGTTGAGCTATCCCCATGGAGCGTTCGCCGATAAGCCGCCCACGCTCAGCCAGATAGCCTTTATCGAGCAGGCCGGCCAGCGGTACCGATACGAAACGGCTGTCGGCCACATACCGGTTGCGATCGGCGAAAGCGAGGCGCGCCGCCTCGCTGTAGAGATGGATGGCGTCAGCCGAGGCGGCAAGCCCCCCTGCCGGGGTGGTGACGGGTGTGAGGGCCGCCATATTGCGACTCTCCAGCATGCCGAAGATCTGGCCAAGCGCGATGGTGCCCGACGAGGGGGTCGGGAAGCCGCACACCTTGCTCTGGCGATAGTCAAAGCAGAGGCCGTCACTCACCCGGGCCCGGTAGCTGGCCAGATCGGCGGCGCTGAGCACTCCGGGATTGGTGGCATGACCGCGCACCTTGGCCACCATGGCATCGGCCAGCGGCCCCTGATAGAAGGCATCAGCCCCCTGATCTGCCAGCGTTTTCAGAACTTTGGCCAGCGCCGGGTTGGTCAGCCGTGTGCCCGCCGGCTTGGGGCTGCCATCAGGCTGGTAGAAGTAGGCGCGCGCCTGTGGGTCTTTGGCGAGATAGGGATCTTTTGCCAGCTGGGTGACCAGGCGCGGGCTTATCACAAACCCCTGCTCCGCCAGGGTGATGGCCGGCGTGAACAGACTTGCCCAGGGCAGCTTGCCATAACGCTCGTGGGCCAGCGCCAGGGCGCGCACAGTGCCGGGTGCCCCGACTGAGCGGCCGCCCACCACGCCATCGTAGAAGGCCATCGGCTGACCATCTTTCATGAACAGCTGATCCGTGGCCGCAGCGGGGGCCGTCTCCCGGCCATCCACCGCGCTGACCCGTTGGCCATCCCACACCAGCAGCAGGGAGCCGCCACCGATGCCGGAGGATTGCGGCTCCACCAGGGTCAATACCAATTGCACCGCGATGGCGGCGTCCACGGCGCTGCCACCCGCCTTGATGATCTGGTAGCCCGCATCCACCGCCAGCGGATTGGCGGCAGCCACCATGAAGTCACGGCCCTGCCAACCCTGTTTCTCCTGCCAGCCGCTGGCCGCCTCCGGCGCGATCAGGGTCTGGGGTGGCGCAGCATAGTGAAAGCCCGGTTCGCTGGTACAGCCGGCCAGCAGGGCAAGGGCGATGGCTAGCCCCAGGGGGTTGCGCAACATGACACTCTCCTTGTCTGTTTTATGACCATAAAGGACGACTATGTCACGATTGGCGCTGATGACTCAAGTTACCTAGCCAAATCAATATTTTACTCATTTATCAACAGATTGAACCGACTCATGCGGCCATAAAAAAACCGCCCGCAGGCGGTTCTTGCTGACAAGGAGTGCATCAGATGGACTGCTCTTCCCCGCCCATGGCGGCAAACAGCGCCGGGATGAACTGGGCCAGCTCTGCGGTCACCAGGGCGAAATCGGCATCCAGACGGGCTGCCGGATCCTCGCTGGTGATGTCGTCATTCTGCTCGCGCAGCTCTTCGCTGAACTTGAGGCGCTTGATGGAGAGATCGTCCCCCAGCACGAAGCTGATGGTCTCGCCCCAGTTGAGAGCCAGCTTGGTCACCAGCTTGTCGTTGGCCAGGTGGTTCTTGATCTCGTCGGTCATCAGATCCTGCTGCTTGCAGCGGATGATACCGCCGTGCTCCATGGCGCTGCGCAGCTCGGCTTCATCCTCCAGGGTGAAGGAGGCCGGCAGATTGCCTTCGTTCAGCCACTCGGTCATGGTGATCTCGGGCGGGTTCTTCAGGGCCACCGGCACCACCGGCAGGGAACCGATGGACTTGCGCAAGAGGGCCAGCAGATCGTCCGCCTTCTTGGCGGAGCCCGCATCCACCACCATCAGGTTGTCGGCAGGGTTGATCCAGGCGAAGGTCTGGCTGGTGCGGCTGAAGGCGCGCGGCAACAGGGTGTGGAGGATCTCCTCCTTGAGCGCTTCCTTCTCTTTCTTCTTGAGGGCCCGGCCCTGCTCGAACTCGATCGCCTCTACCTTCTCCGCCAGCATCTCCTTGACCACGGTACCCGGCAGCATTTTCTCCTCCTTGCGGGCACAGATGAGGATGTGACCGGAGGCGCTGTGGGTCAGGGTGGAACCGAATTTGCCAAGAGGCTTGACCCACCCGAAACGGGACATGTCCTGACTGCCGCACGGGGTGAAGGCGCAGGCCTCAAGCTGAGTCTCCAGCTGATCCACGGTCAGGTCAAAGGGGCGGGTAAAGCGATAAATCTGCAGGTTTTTAAACCACATGGCGTCCTCGGTCTCTAGATTGTCCGGCGGGCATTGTACTAGAGAGGCGCTTTGTGATCAGCCAATCATTCTCGCTAAATAAAGGACGATCGACGTCACAGGGAGTCATGTTCGCCCCCGACTCGATCGGCAAACTCCCCTAGACTGCGAATGTTTGAATTGTTAACAAGGATCAAAGCATGTTGCGGCCGAGTAGCCCGAAAGACATGGAAGAGATCGTCGAAATCTGGCTGCTGGCCTCCCTGCAAGCACACGATTTCGTCGATGCCTCCTGCTGGTGGCAGGCCCAGGAGGAGTTGCGTTCCCGCTATCTGGATCGTGCCCGCATCTGGGTGTTTGAGGAGCGCGGCGACTTGCTTGGCTTTATCGCGCTGGTGGATGACTACCTGGCGGCCCTGTTCGTACGCCCCGACCGGCAAGGGCGCGGCGTGGGTCATGCCCTGTTGCAGGAGGCCAAACGCCAGGGGGCTTCGCTGTATGCCAGGGTGTTCGTGGAAAACGAGCCGGCGGTGCGCTTCTATCGCCGTCACGGCTTCATGATCGAGGGCGAGGAGTCCGATCCCTTTACCGGCCACCCGCAATACCGGATGCGCTGCATACCCGCTTGACGCCAAGCTGGCGGCCAGTTTCCCTTGAAAAAAGCGAGAGGGATCCTCATCTTGTCTCCATCGGGTGCCGTTAGCACCGTCCCAGGATCCGGGTTGCTTTCTCATGAAAATCCTCCATACCGCCGACTGGCACCTTGGCCATCAACTCCATGGCCATGACCGCCGTTTTGAACACGATGTCTTCCTCGACTGGCTGACCGACACCCTCAAGGCACGCCAGATAGACGCCCTGCTGGTCGCAGGCGATCTGTTCGATACCGCCAATCCCCCCGCCAGCGCCTGGCAGCAGCTCTACCGCTTTCTGGCGCGGCTGCGGGCCGAGATGCCCAACCTCGACATGGTGCTGATCGGGGGCAACCACGACTCCCCTTCCAAGCTCGATGCCCCCCACGAACTGCTGCGGGCCTTCGATCTCCATCTGGTGGGCAGCATCAGCCGGGACAAGGATGGCCAGCTTGAGACCGATCGCCTGCTGGTGCCGCTGCACGACAACGAAGGCAAGGTGGCCGCCTGGTGCGCCGCCGTGCCGTTTCTGCGCAGCAGCGATCTGCGGGTCGAACCGCTGGCCGAGGGGCAGGACAGACTCATTGAGGGGGTGCGTCAGATTTATGCAGAAGTGCTCGCCGAGGGGCGCAAGCGCTGCGAGCAGGATCAAGCCCTGATCGCCATGGGCCATGCCTATCTGGCGGCGGGCCAGCTCTCGGAATTGTCGGAGCGACGGGTGCTTGGCGGCAACCAGCACGCCCTGCCCGCCGACATCTTCGCTGGCGCCGACTACACGGCGCTGGGCCACCTGCATCTGGCCCAGCGCCCGGCTGAAGGCGTTCACTACAGCGGCTCGCCGCTGCCCCTGTCGCTGACCGAGACCGGCTACCGCCATCAGGTACTAGAGGTGACACTGGAAGCCGGCCAGCTCACAGCGGTAGAGCCTATCCCGGTGCCCCGCAGCGTCGAGATGATCCGCCTGCCACTGGGCTCCCTTGACGAGGCCCTGGCCGCCATCGACGCGCTTGAGTTGCCGGATCGCCCGCAGGAGGCGCAACCCTTCCTCGAGGTGCGACTGCTGCTGCCCAAACCCGAGGCCCGTATCCGCGAGCGCATTCTGGCGGCGCTGGCGGGCAAGCCGGTGCGCCTCGCCCGTATCAACACCCAGTATCAGGGGTCGGGACAGGGGCTGGCCGATGGCCGTGAGCGGCGCAGGCTGGACGAACTCTCCCCCACCGAGGTGTTTCGTCTCTGTTATCAACGCCAGTTTGAAGGTGAGCCCGAGGTCGGGCTGGTTGCCTCGTTTGAAGAGATCCTGGAGCAGGTGAAGGAGGCCGGCGCATGAAAATTTTATCCCTGTCAGGTGAAAATCTGGCCAGTTTGACCGGCCCCTTCACCATCGACTTTACCAAAGGGGCCCTCGGCGCCACCGGACTGTTCGCCATCACGGGCAACACGGGGGCGGGCAAGAGCACCTTGCTCGACGCCATCTGTCTGGCGCTCTATGACGAGATGCCGCGCTTTGTCGCCAACCGCAAGAACGTGGCCGAGGTGGGCCGCGCGGACGACGAGGAGAAGCTCAAGGCCAACGACGTGCGCGGCATCCTCAGCCGCGGCCACGCCAGCGGCTTTGCCGAGGTGCAGTTTCGCGGCTGTGACGGTCGCACCTGGCTGGCCCGCTGGGCGGTGCGCCGGGCCCGTAACCGGGCTGAGGGGCGCTTTCAGGCCCAGGAGCGCAGCCTGACCGACGTCGAGTCGGGCCAGGTTTTCTCTGGCAGCAAACGGGAATTGCAAGAGCGCATCGACGAGCTGGTGGGGCTCTCCTGGGAGCAGTTTCGCCGTGCGGTGATCCTGCCCCAGGGGGAGTTTGCCGCCTTCCTCAAATCCGATGCCAACGAACGCTCCGCCCTGCTAGAGCGGATGACGGGCACCGAGCTCTACTCCGCCATCTCCATCCAGACCTATGAACGGGCGCGGGAAGAGCAGCAGAAGCTCGCCGCCATCGCGCAGCGCCTCGGCGACGTGGCGCTGATGGACGAGGCGACCCGTGAAGCGTGGATCGCTCGCCAGCTCACCCTCTCCACCACCCTCAAGCACGAACAACAGCAGCGCCAGCTGATGCAGGATCTGCGGGAGTTGGATGGCCGCATCGCAGCCCAGTTGCAGGGGTGCCGCGAAGGGGAAGAGGCACTGAGCGCTGCCCGGCAGGCTCACGATGCTGCGGCCCCCGAGCGGGAGGAGTTTGCCCGGGCCGAGCAGGCCCAGGTGGCCCGCGCCGATCACGATGAGCTGGCGCGCCTCACCCTGGAGGTGCAGCAGCAGGAGAAGGTGATCGCCGAGCTTGGGCCGGAGCTGGACCGCCTCGAGGAGCAGGCCAGACAAAATGCGCTCCATGAGCAGCAGTTGCTGGCGGACAAGATTGCTGCCGAGCGGGAGTGGGGCGCCCTGCAACCCGAGCTCAAGCGAGCGCAGGAGCTCGACACCCGGCTGCTGGAAAAACAGCAGCAGTTGCAGAAGATCCAGCAGGAGGGAAGCCAGGAGCGCGAGGTGCAGCTCACCCTGGAGCAGAGCTGGCAGGAGCTGAGCCAACAGGTAGCCGCCCTCAAGAGCCAGTATCAGCAGTGGGGCGCCTGGCTCGAAGAGCACAGGGAGCTGGCTCCCCAGGCTCGCCAGTGGCAACCCCTGCTCACCGCGATGCAGGATTGGGCCGAGGATGCCGACAAGCTGCAACAATTGCTGACCCTGCGCGAGCACAAGGTGCGTGCGCTGCAGCAGTTGCAACACCAGCTGGAGCAAGGCCGGCAGGAGCGTGACTACTGGCGCCAGGAGCAGGAGCGGCTGCAAAAATTGCAGGACGATCTGCAGGAGGAGCAGTGGGAGAGCCGCCTTGCCAAGGCGCAGGAGCAGTGGCAATTGCAGACAGAACAGCTGGGCCAGCTGCGCCAGCTGCTGGATCTCGCCAACTATGGCCGCAACCACGGCGAGCAGCACGATCGCCTGCAACAAGAGATAGCCCAGCAGGAACAAGCTCTGACCCGGCTCGCCAGCCAGGGCCAGGAGCTGGCCCCCGCCCTGGAGCGGCTGGCGGTGCAACGTGACGAGGCGCGCCACGCCCTGGAGCAGGCCCGCGCCGTGGCGAGCTTCGAGCAGTATCGCCACGTGCTGAGCGATGGCACCCCCTGCCCCCTTTGCGGCGCCGAGGAGCACCCCTACAGCCAGAGTCAGCCCCAGGTGGCAGGGATCCTGGGTCAGCTGGCGGAGCGAGCTCGCAGCCTGGAGCTGGAGTGGGAACGGCTCAATCACCAGCACATGCAGGGCGAAGGGGAGCGCCAGGAGCTGACCCGCCAGCTCGCGGTGCGTCGCCAGCATCTGCCCGAGCTGGCGGCGAGATCCGAGCAGCTGACCCAGCACTGGCAACAGCTCGGTGGGGAGGCGCTGCTCGGCCACCCCTTGCCACTGCGCCAGAGCCCTGCCGAATGGGAGCACCTGCTGGACACCCTACTCGGTCGTGGCCAGGCGCTGGAAGAGGGGCTGGCCCAGAGCCAGCAGACCCTGCGTCAGGCCCAGCAGGGGCAGCAGCAGTTGCAGGGCATCCGCCAGCAACTCAGCCAGCTGGCCACCCGCCATCAACAATTTGATCAGCAGTGGCAGGAGGCCGACCGCCAGCGCATCGCCTGGGAAGGGGAGGTGAAGGCGATGGGCGAGCAGGAGAGCACCCTGCGCCTGCGCCTCGAACAGGGGGCCAACCGGCTCGACGAGCAGATGGGGGGCCAACCCTGGCGCCAGTGGCTAGGCAGTCAGCAGTGGCGCGAGTGGCAGCAGACCTGCGAGGCCTATCTGCACGGCCAGAGCGAGTGGGAGCGACTGGCCGGCGAGATTGCCAGCCTCACCCCGACCCTGAGTGCCCAGGAGGCCCGCCTGCAGACCCAGCGCGAGCGGCTGCACAAGCTGGAGCGTGACTATAAGGAGCACGAACAGCAGCGCCAGGGATTGCTGGCGAGCCGTGCGGCCTGCCTGGAAGGTGAAGGGATCCCCCAGGTCGAGGCTCGCTGGCAGGCGCGGTTGCAGCTGGCCGCCAGCCAGCTCGACGAAGTAGCCGGCGCCGGGCGCACCCTGCGGGAGCGACTGACCGAGCTCAAGACCCGCCTCGCCCATGTGGAGCAGGAAAAGCAGGTGAGCAGCCGCCGCAAACGCGAGGTGTTGGGACGCTGGGCCGCTCACGCCACTACCCTCGGCATCGCCGAATATGATCTGCGCCGTCTGCTGGCTATCGGCCAGGAGGAGCTCAAGGCCCGCCGCGCCGCCCTGCAGTCACTGGACGATGCCCTGGCCGAGGCCCGTACCCGCCTCACCGAACGGCAACGAGCGCTGGCACAGGAGCAGAGCAAGCGGGAGCGTTATCAGGAACATCACCCCGAGCTGGCCTCCCTCTCCGAGCAGGCACTCGGCGAGCGGCTGGCAGCGCAGGAGAACCAGTGTCGCACCCTCGACGAGCAGCTGTTCGAGTGCCGCAGCACCCTGGCCCAGGCGGAGGCCGCCGCCCTCAAGGCGGGCAGCCTGCAAGAGGAGTTGGCGAGCCAGCAGGCGGTGGCGGATCACTGGCAGCAACTGTGCGATCTCATCGGCCAGGCCAACGGTGCCAAGTTCCGCACCTTCGCCCAGAGCCTCACGCTTGAGCGCCTCCTGCTGGAGGCCAACGCCCAGCTCGGCGAGCTCTCCCCCCGCTACCGGCTGGAGCGGGTGCCCGGCACCGATCTCGCACTCCAGGTGGTGGATCTCGACATGGGGGACGAGGTGCGCTCGGTGGACTCCCTCTCCGGTGGCGAGAGCTTCCTGGTGTCGCTGGCCCTGGCGCTGGCCCTCTCCAGCCTGTCGTCGCGCCAGACCCAGGTCGAGTCGCTCTTCATCGACGAGGGGTTCGGCACCCTGGATCCGGACAGCCTGGATCTGGCGCTGGCCAGCCTCGACTCCCTGCAGGCGGCCGGTCGCCAGATCGGGGTCATCTCCCATGTACAGACCCTGGTGGAGCGGATCGGGGTGCAGGTGAGAGTCGAGGCTCTCGGCGGCGGAGAAAGCCGGGTGATCGTGCCCTGACTGGCACCGCTTGGTCCCATCGGTACCGGGATTGCATAGCAAAAGACCCCGCCAATGGCGGGGCCTTGTCGTTCATGCCCACAGCGAGCGCCTTAGTCGAAGCGGTAAGCCCCCATATAGAGACTGCCCAGATCCCAGCTTTCGTGCAGCCGGACAGGGCTCGCCCCACTGGCGGCACCCAGCGCCACAAACAGGGGGCGCAGGTGATCGTCGTGGGGATGGGACTCCACCGCCCCGGGGGCCAGCCGGCGATAGTCGAGCAGCGCCTGCTTGTCCCCTTGCGCCATCATCTGCTCGAGCCAGCGGACAAACTCCCGGGCCCAGGGGGCCGTGGCGGAGTGATCCGGTCCGAGCACCCTCAGGTTGTGGGTGATGGCGCCGGAGGCAAGGATGCCGATCCCCTGCTCGCGCAGCCGGCCCAGCGCTTCCCCGAGCTGCCACAGCTGCGCCGGGGTGAAGTTCACGGGGATGGATATCTGCACCAACGGGATCTCGCTGTCCGGGTCGATCAGCGACATGGGTGACCAGACCCCGTGGTCCAGCTCCCGCCGCACGGTACTGACCTGCCATCCGGCCACCGCCAGCTCGTCACCCACTGCCTGCTGCAGCCAGGTCGGGCTGCTGGCGGGCCAGCGCATATGGTAGAGCGGCTCGGGGAAGCCGTAGAAATCGTACATCAGGGCCGGAGCCGGCTCGACGTTGAGCTCCAGCTCGCGGCTGAACCAGTGGGCGGAGATGACCACCAGCCCCTTGAGCCCCTCCAGTCGCAGGGTGCTCAGGAAACGAGTGGCGGGGCGATCCCGCAGCACCAGATCCGGGGCGCCGTGGGAGATAAACCAGACAGGGGCAAGGGACATGACAGTCACTCCAACAAGGTATCGGGTGGCGCCATTCACAAGGAATAACGCCGTTGGAGTACATTATCTGCCCACCCTTTCAGGTTAACAATCAGGTGAAATGGATAAGCACTGTTTACCAATTATTGATAATCATCGAGAGCTAAAACCCTGCTTCACTCTTGCCGCTCTGCGGGCAAGTGAGCATTTCGTTTATCGGTACCCCTCTCCCCCGCAACTAGGAGACGGCTGGCCAGCCTGGTGGCCACTTGCTGATCCTGCCATTCCCGCCAGCCCAGTGTCAGCGCACTTTCGTGCCGTGGCACTCCGCTTAGCCAGCCTTGATTGTCTGGCCAAAAGCGCGTTGGCATCACCAGCAAGCTGGCCCCCAGCAGAAACAGCCCGGGCCCCGCCCATCCACTGTTTTTCATCCTGAAACCCTTCAGATGCCGACGAATGAACTAACATTCTTGCCCATGCGGGTGACAGGACGGTGACACTGAGCAAGTTGTCATTTTACAACATTTGCTCCTGAATCGGCCGCCAAGACACAGATGGAAACACTTGTCCCCTGTCAGCTCAGACCAGTAGGTGTATACCCTGAAAAGTGACAATCAGGAAAACGTTATCCCTGAAAAGAAAACGTTATCTAGTCAAAACGTTGTTTCTGGATCATAAAAAGAATCCAAAAACTGGTGTATATTGCTCGGCGGAAACTCCTTAACCATGAAGACTGACATGAAAAAGACCAAAATTGTCTGCACCATCGGTCCCAAGACCGAATCCAAAGAAATGCTGGCCAAGATGCTGGATGCCGGCATGAACGTCATGCGCCTGAACTTCTCCCACGGTGACTACGAAGAGCACGGTACCCGTATCAGCAACCTGCGTGCCGTGATGGCCGAAACCGGCAAGCAAGCCGCCATCCTGCTGGACACCAAGGGTCCCGAAATCCGCACCATGAAGCTGGAAGGTGGCAACGATGTCGCCTTGGTCGCCGGCCAGACCTTCACCTTCACCACCGACCAGACCGTGGTTGGCAACAAGGACAAGGTCGCCGTGACCTATCCGGGTTTCGCCAACGACCTGCGCGTCGGCAACCGCATCCTGGTTGACGATGGCCTGATCGGTCTGGACGTCATCGAAATCACCGAGCGCGAAGTTGTCTGTAAAGTGCTGAACAACGGTGACCTGGGCGAGAACAAGGGCGTCAACCTGCCGGGCGTCTCCATCAAGCTGCCGGCCCTGGCCGAGAAAGACAAGCGCGACCTGATCTTCGGTTGCGAGCAGGGTGTTGATTTCGTTGCTGCTTCTTTCATCCGCAAGAAAGAAGACGTACTGGAAATCCGTGAGCACCTGAAGGCCCACGGTGGCGAGAACATCCAGATCATCTCCAAGATCGAAAACCAGGAAGGCCTGGACAACTTCGACGACATCCTGGCTGTCTCCGACGGCATCATGGTCGCTCGCGGCGACATGGGTGTAGAGATCCCGGTTGAAGAGGTGATCTTCGCCCAGAAGATGATCATCGCCAAGTGCAACAAGGCCCGCAAAGTGGTCATCACTGCGACCCAGATGCTGGACTCCATGATCAAGAACCCGCGTCCGACCCGCGCCGAAGCCGGCGACGTGGCCAACGCCATCCTGGACGGTACCGATGCGGTCATGCTGTCCGGTGAATCCGCCAAGGGTAAATACCCGCTGGAAGCCGTGACCATCATGGCCACCATCTGCGAGCGTACCGATGCCGTGATGCCGTCCAACCTGTCTGCGTCCAACGACAGCAACAAGCTGCGCATCACCGAAGCCGTGTGCAAGGGTGCGGTAGAGACCACCGAGAAGCTGGATGCCCCGCTGATCGTGGTTGCCACCGAAGGCGGCAAATCCGCCAAGGCCATCCGCAAGTACTTCCCGAAAGCCTGGATCCTGGCCATCACCACCAACAAGAAGACTGCTGCCCAGCTGGTACTGACCAAGGGTGTCATGACTCACGTGGTTGACAGCATCGCCTCTACCGACGATTTCTATCGCATCGGTAAAGAAGTGGCGCTGGAGAGCGGCATGGGTCAGAAGGGTGACGTGGTTGTCATGGTTTCCGGTGCTCTGGTACCGAGCGGCACCACCAACACCGCTTCTGTTCACGTACTGTAATCCGTACCGAACTGCTGAAAACGGCGCCTGCGGGCGCCGTTTTTTTTATCCCTCCCCCTGCTTCCCTGACAAACCCGATGATAGAATCCACGCGGTTTTAATTTAAGCGGGATATCCCCCGTACATCGAGTAATAACCCGGAAGTTTTATGCTCTCAATACGATTGAAAAGAGCCTCGGCCACCCTGTTGCCGCTGCTCTGTCTACTCGCCAGCCTCTGCACTGCGCAGGCCATGGCACAAGAGGTTCCCCAGCGCGCCAGCGTCCAGCGTGCCCTGGACAGCCTGGGTAAATCCGAGACCCTCACCGTCTCGCAACAAGCCGATCAGAAATTTCTGACCGACACCCTCAGCCTGCTCGACAGCATCGACAAGGAAGAGGCGAAGGCCAAGGCCCAGGCTCAGCGGATCCGGGCACTTCCGGCCGAGATCCGCGACATCGGCGCCAAACTCAACGCCCTGAACGAGGGCAAGAGTGCGGAGCAGATCAAGAGCGAATACGCCAGCATGAGTCTGAACGAGCTGGAGAGCCGCCAGCCCGATGTGCTGGCGAACATGCAAAACGCCCAGGAAGCCCTCGGTGCCATCGCCAGCCAGCTCACCAATCTGCAGACCCTGCCGGAGCGCGCCCAGACCAGCATGAGCCGGGTCTACCTGCGCAGCCAGGAGATCCGCAGCCGCCTCAATACCGGCGAGGGTGTCAGCAGTGCCGAGAAGATGAAGCTCAATACCGAGCTGGCACTGCTCGAGTTGCAGCTGGCCAATCTGCAGAAGGAGCTGGACAACCGTACCAGCATGCAGGATCTCGCGATCAAGCAGCGCGACTACCAGAGCGCCCGTCTCGCCAGCGAAGAGCAAAAGCTGCAACTGCTGCAGGAGCAGAGCAGCGCCAAGCGCCTGGGTGACACCGAGAAAACCGCCGAGCAGACTGGCGAGTTGGTGGCCACCGAAGACAGTCCGCTGGTACAAAGAGAGCAGGAGATCAACCACCAGCTCAGCCAGCAACTGATCAGCGCCACCACCAACCTCAACTCGCTGGTGCAGAAGAATCTGCAGGCCAAGAGCTGGCTGGAGCGCGGCACCCAGACCGAACGCAACCTCAATGAACAGGTGCAGATGCTCAAGGGCAATCTGCTGCTCTCGCGCATTCTCTATCAGCTCTACCAGCAGCTGGAGGCGGCACCGACCGTCGCCGTCAAGAACCTGGAAGAGCAGATTGCCGACCTGCATCTGGCCCAGTTCGAGCTGAGCCAGCAACGCGACCAGCTGTTCCAGAAGAACCAGTATCTGGACAACCTCATCGCCCAGAGCCCTGATCCCGTCACTGCCGAAGACAGGGCCAGCCTCTCCAAGCTGCTCGATACCCGCATCAATCTGCTGGATCAGCTCAACCGCCAGCTCGACAGCCAGCTCACCAATGCCATCAGCCTGCAGCTGACCCAGCAGCAGCTGAGCCGGGTCTATGCCTCGGTCGAGTTTACCTTGCAGCAACATATCTTCTGGGTAAGCAGCAACAAGCCCATCGACGGCAAGTGGTTCATCAGCTGGCCGGCCCAGGCCTTCAAACAGGCCTCCGACTGGGTGCTGAAACCTGACTGGAAGGGTTGGGGGGAAATGGTGCTGCCCATCTCGCTGCTTTCCCTTCCCCTGATGCTGGTCGCCGGTCTGCTGATCTGGAAGCGCCCGACCCTGATCGAGCGCCAGAAGAAGATCGCCAAGGATCTGGGCCGCTTCCGCCAGGACAGCCAGTGGCATACCCCGGCGGCCCTCTTATATACCGTGCTGGAGCGCCTGCCGGGCAGCCTGTTCATCCTCGCCATCGGCCTGCTGCTGACCTACTGTGGTCTGCTCACTCCCAAGCTTATCTTCCAGATCACCCTGAACCTCGCACTGGGTTATCTGGTGTTCAGCGTCTACCTCTCCGTGATGCGTCCGGGCGGCATCGCCGAAAGCCACTTCCGCATACCGAAAGCCGAGCTGCAGGCCAAGCGCAACAGCATGCACTATCTATGGCTGCCGCTGCTGCCCCTCATCATGCTGTCGACCAAGGCGGTAGTTGAACCCTCCACCCTTGGCAACGACGTGATCGGCCAGGCGCTCACTCTGGCGCTACTGGGCCTGACCGCCTATCTGGTCTTCCCCATCTCCCGCGCCCGCATGAAGGGCGAGACGAGCATGCAGAAGTCCATCGTCGCTATGGCTCTGGCGCTGGCCCCCGTGGCCCTGATCATACTGGTCGGTCTGGGCTACTACTACACGGCATTGAAACTGACCGGTCGCCTGATCGAATCCTTCTACATGCTCATCCTCTGGAGCCTGGTCTATCGCACCGCCCTGCGTGGCCTCGAGCTGGCGGCCCGCCGCCTGGCCTACCGCCGTGCCGTGGCCAAGCGGGAGCACAAGGCCCAGGAGGATGCGGAAGGGGGAGAATCCATCGAAGAGCAGCCCATGGATCTGGAAGAGGTCAGCCAGCAGTCCCTGCGTCTGACTCGCACCGTGCTGCTACTGATCTTTGGCGTCGCCTTCTACTGGCTCTGGTCCGATCTGGTGGCGGTCTTCGCCTACCTCGACAGCATGGTGTTGTGGCATCGCAGTGAAGGGACTGGCGCCAATGCAGTGCTCTTCCCCATAAGCCTGAGCGACGTGCTGATCGGTTTCCTCCTGCTGGGGGGAGCCTGGTCGCTGGCCCGCAACCTGCCGGGTCTGCTGGAGGTGCTGGTGCTCTCCAAGCTGAACCTAGCCCAGGGCACCGCTTACGCCATCACCACCATGCTCAACTATGTGCTGATCGGGGTCGGCTCGCTGACCGCTCTCTCCATGATGGGCGTCCAGTGGGACAAGCTGCAGTGGGTAGCGGGTGGCCTGTCAGTCGGTATCGGTTTTGGCATGAAGGAGATCCTCTCCAACTTCGTCTCCGGCATCATCATCCTGTTCGAGCGTCCGGTACGGATCGGTGACACCGTCACCATCGGCAGCTTCTCCGGCACCGTCTCCAGGATCCGCATTCGTGCTACCACCCTGACCGACTTCGACCGCAAGGAAGTGATCATCCCCAACCAGCAGTTAATGACCGAACGGCTGATCAACTGGTCCCTGAGCGACACCATTACCCGCGTCATCGTAAGGGTCGGGGTGGCCTATGGCTCCGATCTCGAGCTGACCCGTACCCTGCTGATGCAGGCGGCCATGGAGAACAGCCGGGTGCTCAAGGATCCGGAACCCATCGTCTTCTTCCTCACCTTTGGCGCCAGCACTCTGGATCACGAGCTGCGCTTCTTCGTGAGCGAACTGGGTGATCGCAACCCGGCCATTGACGAGCTGAACCGCAAGATCGATGCCCTGTTCCGCGAGAACGGCATCGAGATCGCCTTCAACCAGATGGATGTCTACATCAAGAACATGCAGGGAGAGGAGCAGAAGCTGGAGTCCCACTCCAGCCTGCCGCCTGCAGAGCCCGGCCAGCAGCCAGCCTGATAATTCTTGCCGGCCGTGCCGATGACAAAAGCCGCTCACCCTGTGAGCGGCTTTTTTATGCCTGCTAAGGCAGAGGAGGGCCACGACAAGACCCCTTCCCAGTGTTCTGCGCAAGGAGACAACCCATATGAGCCAGCCAGATGCACCGCCTCCCTTGCTAGCCTTCTGCTCACCCTATCAGGGTGCCTACGCCTTCCAGCCGCTTATGGATATGATGGCCGTTGCCAACCGTAGACCATAGGCCGCTGAGCGCTCACGTAGAACGTAGAACGTAGAACGTAGAACGTAGAACAGTTATCAGTGCGACCTCCTGTTTCGCACTCATGACCGGGCTGATGAAATAACGCACTTCTCCTGTGCTGAAAGCGGCTTGCACCATAGAACAGCGGCCATAAAAAAACCGAAGCACAAGGCTTCGGTTTTTTGCTGCAGTAACTGGCACAGGCCAGCGCTGCATTATTTCTTGATGCGGATAACCGGGGTCTCACCCACAACAACGGCACCAGTCATCTTCACCAGCTCTTTGATCTCGTCCATGTTGGAGATGACCACCGGAGTCAGGGTAGATTTGGCTTTCGCTTCCAGAACGGCCAGATCGAACTCGATGATGGTGTCGCCACGCTTGACCTGTTGACCTTCCTGAGCGATACGGGTGAAGCCTTCACCTTTCAGCTCAACGGTGTCGATACCGAAGTGAACGAACAGCTCGATACCAGAGTCGGATTCCAGAGAGAACGCATGGTTGGTCTCGAAAATCTTGCCGATGGTACCGTCGCACGGAGCAACCATCTTGTTGCCAGCCGGCTTGATGGCGATACCGTCACCCACAATTTTCTCAGCGAAGACAACATCGGGCACATCTTCGATCGGCACGATTTCGCCTGACAGCGGAGCAAAGATTTCGATGCCACCGGTATCAGAGCTATCGTCGGAAACCAGTTTCTTCAGTTTATCAAACAGACCCATAGTAAAGCTCCTAGAGATGATTTGTCGCTGTTTGCAGCCGATCTTAGCAGACTGCCTTCTGCTTAATAAAGTTATCTACACAGGCTTCGATTTCTGCGGCAGTGGCGAAGCTCAGTGCTTGGTCAGCCATCGCCTTCACATCTTCGAAGTTGGTGTTGCGGATAAGCTTCTTGATACGCGGTACAGAGATGGCGCTCATGGAGAACTCATCCAGACCCATACCCAGCAGCAGCAGGGTGGCACGCTCGTCACCAGCCAGTTCACCACACATACCGGTCCACTTGCCTTCGGCGTGGGACGCATCGATAACCATCTTGATCAGGGTCAGGACGGAGGGTGACAGCGGGTTGTACATGGCGGAGATCATCTCGTTACCACGGTCGACAGCCAGGGTGTACTGGGTCAGGTCGTTGGTACCGATACTGAAGAAATCCACTTCCTTGGCCAGATGATGAGCCATGACGGCAGCAGCCGGGGTCTCGATCATGATACCCACTTCGATGGCTTCATCAAAGGCTTTGCCTTCGGCACGCAGTTCGGCCTTCAGCGTCTCTACGGTAGCTTTGAGGCTACGGAACTCTTCGACGGAGATGATCATCGGGAACATGATGCGCAGTTTGCCGAAGGCAGACGCACGCAGAATGGCCCGCAGCTGGGCGTTCATGATGTCGGCGCGATCGAAGAAGATACGCACGGCACGCCAGCCCAGGAAGGGGTTCATCTCTTTCGGGAAATTCATGTACGGCAGTTCTTTGTCGCCGCCGATGTCCATGGTACGGACGATGATCGGCTGATCCGGCATCGCTTCGGCCACTTCTTTGTAGGCTTTGAACTGCTCGTCTTCGGTCGGCAGCGCATCGCGATCCATGAACAGGAACTCGGTACGGTACAGACCCACGCCTTCGGCGCCATTACGGATGGCACCCTCGGTATCCTTCACGGTACCGATGTTGGCGCACACTTCGACCTGGTGACCATCCAGCGTGATGGCAGGCAGATCCTTGAGCTTGGCCAGTTCGTCCTTCTCGGCCTGGAACTGGGCCTGGATCTCTTTGAACTTGGCCAGTTGCTCGGCAGTCGGGTTGATCACGATCTGGTTGTTGATCGCATCCAGCACCAGCACGTCACCGTTCTTGACGCGCTCGGTGATATCGTTGGTACCCACGATGGCCGGCAGCTCCAGGGAGCGGGCCATGATGGAGGTGTGGGAGGTACGGCCACCGATGTCGGTGACAAAGCCCAGCACGTACTTCAGGTTGATTTGAGCGGTTTCGGACGGGGTCAGGTCTTTGGCGACCAGGATAACCTCTTCGTCGATGGTGCTCAGGTTGACAACGGCGATGCCCAGTACGTTCTTGACCAGACGGGTGCCGATGTCACGGAAATCGGTGGCGCGCTCACGCAGGTAGGGGTCGTCCAGCTCGGCCATCATCTTGGCGTACTGTTCGATAACCTCGTAAATCGCCTTGTCGGCGGAAGCCTTGTTGTCTTTGATGAAGGATTTGATATCCCCTTCCAGCTCCTCATCTTCGAGCAGCATGATGTGACCTTCGAAGATGGCCTCTTTTTCCTCACCGAAGGTACGACCAGCCATCTCTTTGATGGCTTCCAGCTGGGCAGCTGACTTGGTGCGAGCTTCGAGGAAACGGTTGATCTCGGCATCAATCTGATCGGCGGAAATCTTGCCTTGATTGATAACGATCTCATCTTCTTTCAGAAGAAGCGCCTTACCGAATGCGATACCGGGGGACGCAAGAATGCCAGATATCATAATCCTTCCTATTAAAACGACTGTGGGGGAGGAATAAAGCTGGATTACTCCAGCTCGTCCATCAGGGCAACCAGCTTCTCAACGGCTTGCTGAGCATCCGGACCTTCGGCCTGGATGGTCACGTTGGTGCCTTTGGTCAGGCCCAGGGTCTGCAGCTTGAACAGGCTCTTGGCGCTGGCGGACTTGCCACCGGAGACCACAGTGATCTCGCTTTGGAATTCTTTGGCTTCTTTCACGAACTGAGCTGCCGGACGGGTGTGCAGGCCGTTTTCAGCAGTAATAACAACAGACTTCTCGTACATGGTTTCACCCCATATTATTGATATTTTTTGATGGATTGAGCGTTTATCAAACGATTCGCCCCACCGTGTCAGTATGGATATGTTGTAAAGTAACGAAAGCAGACCCGCAATGGTTTAATCCAGGTCAAGTTTCTGTGCAGTAATCGGTTTGTTGGCCGGTGTTTTTCCGTTATCCGGCTGAAAGCCGCATCAGGACTGGCCTGAAATTAATTTATAACGAAAAATAACACTTTGTTACTTTGTGATACCTAGCCATCAAAAACCGCGTGACGCCGCACAGGATATGAGATTTATCACAGAATGTCTGCTTTTTTTGTCGCGGCAACGCTTGTTATTTTACCCCAAAAAATAAGGGTCGAGTGACGCTCCCTCGCGTCACGGCCAAGTGCAGAGTCTAGTCCATAACAAAACGGCGCTCCGAGGAGCGCCGTTGTTTTGAAAAGATCCGTACATTTACTGCTGCAGTTCCTGCTCGGTGAACACCCCGGCAAACAGGGCGCTGGAGAGGTAACGCTCCGCCGCGCTCGGCAGGATGACAACGATGGTCTTGCCTTCAAACTCCGGCAGCTCGGCCAGACGGCTGGCTGCGACCACGGCGGCGCCCGAGCTTATCCCGGCCAGGATGCCCTCCTCTTCCATCAAACGGCGCGCCATCTCGATAGCCTCGTCGCTGGTCACCTGCTCGACACGGTCCAGCAGGGTCAGGTCCAGGTTGCCCGGGATGAAGCCGGCGCCGATCCCCTGGATCTTGTGGGGGCCCGGTTTGATCTCTTCACCCGCCAGTTTCTGGCTGATGACAGGAGATTCGGCCGGCTCGACGGCCACGGAGACCACGGCCTTGCCTTTGGTCTGTTTCAGATAGCGGGAAACACCCGTGATGGTACCGCCGGTGCCGACGCCGGCCACGAACACGTCCACCTCACCATCGGTGGCGTCCCAGATCTCGGGGCCAGTGGTTTTTTCATGGATTTCCGGGTTGGCCGGGTTTTCGAATTGCTGCAACAGGACATATTTGCCCGGCTCGGATTCGAGGATCTCGTTGGCCTTGGCGATGGCACCCTTCATGCCGAGCGGCCCCTCGGTCAGTACCAGGTTGGCTCCCAGGGCCTTGAGCAGCTTGCGACGCTCCAGGCTCATGGTGGCCGGCATGGTCAGGGTGATGGGATAGCCACGAGCTGCGGCCACAAAGGCCAGAGCAATACCCGTGTTGCCGCTGGTGGGCTCGATGATCTCCTTGCCCTTGGTCAGCACGCCGCGCTTCTCGGCATCCCAGATGAGATTGGCGCCGATCCGGCACTTGACGCTGAAGCTCGGGTTGCGACTCTCGATCTTGGCCAGCACGCGGCCCTTGGTAACACGGTTGAGACGAACCAGCGGGGTGTTGCCTATGGTCTGGCTGTTGTCCTCGAAAATTTTGCTCATGGTGCTATCCCTGTGTTTGTTAAGGCGATGAAACAAGATTACCCTGTGGTTTCTGAATGAGAAGTGACGAATCGTTATAACAATATGTTATTACAACATATAGAGCTTATTCTCTCACTGAGTCCCGCCATCACCACGGGCCTCCCCTCGTCAAAGGATCGGACGCTATGGGATTTTCAGGAAGCAGCCACTATCTTGCCTCTGATGCACTGAGCATGGCGGTCAATGCCGCCATCGTGCTGGAGAAGCCGCTGCTCATCAAAGGCGAGCCGGGCACCGGCAAGACGGTGCTGGCCGAGGCGGTCGCCGACCATCTGGGCACTGAACTTATCGCCTGGCATATCAAGTCCACCACCAAGGCCCAGCAGGGGCTCTACGAATACGATGCGGTGGCCCGGCTGCGGGACTCCCAGCTCGGCGACCAGAACGTCGCCAACATCGACCACTACATTCGCCGCGGCAAGCTGTGGCAGGCCTTCACCGCCGACCAGCGACCCGTGCTGCTTATCGACGAGATCGACAAGGCGGACATCGAGTTTCCCAACGATCTGCTGCTGGAGCTGGATCGCATGGAGTTCGACGTCTACGAGACCGGCGAGCGCGTCAAGGCCCGCCAGCGCCCCGTGGTCATCATCACCTCCAACAACGAAAAAGAGCTGCCGGATGCCTTCCTGCGCCGCTGCTTCTTTCACTACATCCGCTTCCCCGACAAGGCCGAGATGCAGGCCATCGTCAGGCTGCACTATCCGAAGTTGAAAGATGCGCTGCTGGAGGAGGCCATGGCGCTCTTCTTCGAGCTGCGCGAGGTAGAGGGACTGCGCAAGAAACCCTCCACCTCGGAGCTGCTGGACTGGATCCGGCTGCTACTGGCCGACGATATCGCCCCGGAGGCGATGCGCACCCGCGAGCCCGGCAAGCTGGTGCCCGCCCTCTATGGCGCCCTGCTCAAGACAGAGCAGGATCTGCACCTCTTTGAGAAGCTCGCCTTTCTGGCCCGCCGTGGTAGCTAGATGCTGATCGATTTTTTTACCCACCTGCGCCGCCACAAGCTCCCCTGCAGCCTGCGTGAATTGCTGGATCTGCACGCTGCCCTGGGGGCTCGCCTGGCCAGCGTCGATATGGATGACTTCTATCTGCTTGCCCGCACCCTGCTGGTGAAAGACGAGGCCCATTTCGATCGCTTCGACCGCGCCTTCGCCGAATACTACGACGGCCT
This sequence comes from Aeromonas sp. S18(2024), assembly GCF_041402525.1. NCBI lineage: Bacteria > Pseudomonadati > Pseudomonadota > Gammaproteobacteria > Aeromonadales > Aeromonadaceae > Aeromonas > Aeromonas sp. S18(2024). The sequence goes on from NZ_JBGLQV010000002.1 coordinate 230,749, forward strand.
GCAGGCCACTCCCCTGCTGCCCGAAGCGCTACCCGACGACTGGCTGCGCAAGGAGTTCGAGCGGCTGCTGAGCCCCGAGGAGAAGGCGTTGCTCAAGTCCCTCGGCGGACTCGACCAGCTGCTGGAGACCCTAAACCAGCGCCTGGCGGAGCAGAAAGAGCGTCACGCCGGCGGCAACAAGTGGGTCGGCACTGGCGGCAGCAGCCCGTTTGGCCACGGCGGTTTTCACCCCGAAGGGATCCGCATGGGGGGAGAGGGACAGCACGGCCGGGCGGTCAAGGTGTGGGAGGCGCGTCACTATCGCAACTTCAGCGACGACTCGCCTTTGAGCCAGCGGGCCATCCAGCTGGCCCTGCGCAAACTCAGGCGCTGGGTGCGCCAGGGCAGCCCCGACGAGCTGGATCTCGACGACACCATCCAGAGCACGGCCAGGCAAGGCTGGCTCGATGTGAAGCTGCGCCCCGAGCGCCACAACGGGGTCAAGCTCTTGGTCTTTTTCGACGTGGGGGGCTCCATGGATGCCCACGTGGCCGAAGTGCAGCGGCTCTTTTCCGCCCTGCGCCACGAGTTCAAGCACCTGGAGTACTTCTACTTTCACAACTGTCTCTACGACTTTGTCTGGCAGGACAACACCCGCAGGCACGAGGAGCGCTTCGACACCCTGCGGCTGCTGCGCACCTACGGCAGCGACTACCGGGTGATCCTGGTGGGGGATGCCACCATGGGCCCCTACGAAATCACCTGGCCCGGCGGCAGTGTCGAACAGTGGAACGAGGAGCCCGGCCAGGTGTGGCTCGCCCGGCTGCAGCAGCACTTCCCCAAGCTGGTGTGGATCAACCCCACACCGCGCCGGGAATGGCTCTGGCACCCTTCCATCAAGCTGATGAACGAATTGATCGGCGGGCGCATGCACCCGTTGACCCTGGCCGGTCTCACTCAAGCTATCGACCAGCTGTAATGAACCTCTCTACCCGAACGGACAACAAGCCGGGAGTGCACCCGGCGAGGAGCAAAGATGACCCCTATCGTGATCAGTGGCTCAGGCCTCTATACCCCACCCTTTGCCGTCAGCAATGAAGAGCTGGTGGCAGCCTTCAACCAGTATGTGGATCTCTACAACGAGGAGAATGCCTCCGCCATCGATGCGGGCCAGCTGCCGGCCAGGCAGCATTCTAGCTGCGAATTCATCGAGAAGGCCTCCGGCATCAAGAGCCGCTATCTGGTGAGCAAGGAAGGTGTGCTGGATCCCGACATCATGCAGCCATTGATGGCGGAGCGCCCCGATGACAAGCCCTCCATCATGGTGGAGATGGCGGTGGCTGCCGCCGAGCAGGCGCTGATCGCCGCCGGTCGCGAGCCGGGGGAGATCGATCTGGTCATCGTCGCTGCTTCCAATATGCCTCGCCCCTATCCGGCGCTCGCCATCGAGCTGCAACACTATCTGGGGGCGAGCGGCATGGCCTTTGACATGAACGTGGCCTGCTCCTCCGCCACCTTCGGCATCAAGACGGCGGCGGACATGCTGGCGGCAGGCACAGCCAAACTGGCGCTGGTGGTCAACCCGGAGATCTGCTCGGGCCACCTCAACTTTCGCGATCGGGACAGCCATTTTATCTTCGGCGACGCCTGCACCGCCGTGCTGCTGGAACGGGAGACCGATTGCAAGGTGGCCAACCCCTGGCAACTGGTGGCCAGCAAGCTGATGACCCAGTACTCCAACAACATCCGCAACAACTTCGGCTTTTTAAACCGCCTGAGCCCACGCACCCGCTACGGCGATGACAAGCTGTTTCGCCAGCAGGGGCGCAAGGTGTTCAAGGAGGTGCTGCCCATGGTGTGCGACCTGATCGCCGACCAGCTGGACGAGCAGGGTTGGAGGGCGGATGCCTTGAACCGGCTCTGGCTTCATCAGGCCAACCTCACCATGAACCAGTTCATCGCCCGCAAGCTGCTGGGGCACGATGCCAGCCAGCAGGAGGCCCCGGTGATCCTCGACAGTTACGGCAATACCAGCTCTGCGGGTTCCATTATCGCGTTCCATCTGTACAATCGCGACCTTCCTTCGGGGGCCTGCGGCGTGCTTTGCTCATTCGGAGCCGGTTATTCCATCGGCAGCCTGCTGCTGCGGCGCCTGTAAAAAGGGGCCTGGCCCCTCATAACAATCATCCGTTGTTTGGGCGACATTATGCAGAAGATCACGGGGCGCTGTGCCCTTCACTACGGCGTGACACTGTCACTCTTTTGTCTCTACGGGCTGCAGGTCTGCCCGTTTCTCGAGAGCCTGACCCTGCCCCAGCTGGTCATGCCCACCCTGGTGGCCTTCACTTTCATGTTCGTCATGCGCAGCTGGCTGCTGCCACGCAGCCGCCTCACCGCCCGGGGGCTGGGCGGTTTCGGGCTCGAGGTCGGCTTCTTCCTGCTGGGCGCCCTGATGATCTCCACCTACAACGCCCTGGTGCACACCTTCCCGCTGGAGAGTCATCTCAAGATCCTGCTGGGCATGACGACCCTGGGCTTTCTGGTGGCGGCGGACCTGACCCTGGCCCGGGACTGGCTCAGTGCCAAACAGCGGGAACAGCAGGGTTCCTTCGCCCTGAGTCATCCGTTGGCGATGCCGGTTTCGCGCAAGCTCTCCCTGTTTGCCCTGGCGACCCTGACCCTGCTGGGGGCCGTCTTCTTCCTGCTGTTCAACAAGGATCTGGAGTGGCTGATCACGGTCGGGGATACCTTGCCGCACCTCACAGCCCAGCACTACATACTGCTGGAAATAGCCTTCGTGATGGTGGTGACTTTCGGCTATCTCTCCCTGATCATTCACGGCTATGGCCGCAACCTCTCCCTGACCCTGATGCACCAGACCCGCACCATGGCCAGGGTGCAGTGCGGCGATCTCAACGCCCGGGTGCCGGTTATCCGGGATGATGAGTTCGGCCTGATTGCCGCCAGCACCAATCAGATGATCGGGGAGCTGAAAGCGCGCCATGACGAGCTGCACCTGACCCGGGACGTGGCCATCCTGGGGCTCGCCTCCCTGGCGGAGACCCGGGACAACGAGACCGGCGCCCACATCATCCGTACCCAGCACTACGTCAAGGTGCTGGCCGAATACCTGAGCCGTCACGAACGGGCCCGCTACCCGCTGGACGACGCCACCATCGATCTGCTGTTCAAGTCGGCCCCCCTGCACGATGTGGGCAAGGTGGGCATTCCCGATGCCATCCTGCTCAAGCCGGGCAAGCTGACTGACGAGGAGTTCGCCATCATGAAGCGCCACCCCCAGATAGGCGCCGATGCCCTGGCGAGCGCCGAGGCCCAGCTCGGCTCCAACTCCTTCCTGCACCTGGCGCGGGAAATTGCCCTCACCCATCACGAGAAGTGGGATGGCAGCGGTTATCCGAGCGGCCTTGTCGGCGAGGCGATCCCCCTCTCCGGCCGACTGATGGCAGTGGCGGATGTCTACGACGCCCTCATCTCGAAGCGGGTCTACAAGCCCGCCTTCAGCCATGAGGAGGCGAAGGCGATCATAGTCCGGGGCCGCGGCAGCCATTTCGATCCTGCCATCGTCGATGCCTTCCTCGCCTGTGAGGCAAATTTCCAGCAGATTGCCGCCCGCTTTCAGGACAGTCACTGACAAAGGGGCCGTCAACATGGCGGCCCTCCCCCTCCGGCGTCATTCCCCTTTCGCAGCCGCCATAATCCCCTTCATTCACTGCGGTTGATGGCCCTCAGAGTCGCGCTAACGTTTTCCTCACTAACACACAACCAGCTGATAAATATATTATTTTTAAATAATGTGTCATTTTTTAGTCATTTGGCCCCGAGAATTATGGAACCTGGATCACAAGGCGATATAAAAGTGACGATATCGGGCCGAAGGAGCCAATCATGACTGCCAATCAGAGCCAGGTTTGTTATCATCCCTGAATCTTTATCACCTGCCGCCGGTCACAAAAGAATACCCATGTACACACAGTTCTTCGGCCTCTCGGAACCTCCGTTCTCCATTTCCCCCAATCCAAAGTACCTCTATATGAGTGAACGCCACGGCGAAGCCCTGGCTCACCTCACCTACGGATTGCAGGATGGGGGCGGCTTCGTGCTGTTGACCGGCGAGGTGGGTACCGGCAAGACCACAGTCTCCCGCTGCCTGTTGCAACAGCTGCCGGAGGATACCGAGATCGCCTACATCCTCAACCCCTCCCTGACCGAACGGGATCTGCTGGCCGCCATCTGCGACGAGTTCCAGCTTGCCTATGGGGAAGAGGCCGGGATCAAGGCGCTGTTCGATCTCATTCGCGATCACCTGCTGGCCAACCTGGCGGCGGGCAAGCGCAGCGTGGTGCTGGTGGACGAGGCGCAGCACCTGCTGCCCGGTGTACTGGAGCAACTACGCCTGCTGACCAACCTCGAGACCGACGACAAGAAGCTGTTGCAGGTGGTGTTGATAGGCCAGCCGGAGCTACAGCAGATGCTGCGTCAGCCCCTGCTGCGCCAGCTGGCCCAGCGCATCACCGCCCGTTACCACTTGTTGCCGCTCTCCGCCACCGACGTGGATGCCTACGTCAGGTTCCGCCTGCAGGTGGCCGGCTGCGTGCAGCCCATCTTTACCCCGGGTGCGATCCAGACCCTGCATCGCCTGAGCGGCGGCGTGCCCCGCCTCATCAACCTCATCTGCGATCGCGCCCTGATCGCTGCCTTCGCCCGCGCCAGCTACAAGGTTGCCCCTACCGACATCAGCCAGGCGGCCTTCGAGGTGACCGGTGTGCGGGACGAAGGGAGCTGGCTCTCGGGGCTGACCGTGACCCTGGCCGGCGCCCTGCTGGTGGCTGCCGGCTGGTGGGGCTGGCAATTTTTCGGCGTTTTTCCCGAACGCCCCGTGGTCAAGGTCGAGGTGCCGGTCACCATAGACGAGACCGCCGAGCAGCAGGAGCAGCTGACCGAGGCGATCAACCAGGCGCTCGATCCCGACAGCGCCATGCAGAATCTCTACCGGGTATGGGGATATGAACCCGAACTGGACGACGCCACCTGTGCCAATGCCCCCCGTGCCGGCCTGCGCTGTCAGGAGGGGGAAGCAAGCCTCGAGGATCTGCGCGCCCTGCAGCACCCCGCCATGATCACCCTGACCGACGAGACCGGCGGGATCTACTACGCCACCCTGGTAACCCTGGGCCCCAAGCAGGCCAGCCTGATGATCGGCGATCAGAGCTGGGAAGTAGAGCGCCAATGGCTCCAGGATAACTGGGGCGGCAGCTACACCCTCTTGTGGCGCATGCCCAAGGGTGGCGTGGGCCTCATCAACAGCAACGCTGGCCAATCCCAGCTCCAGTGGCTCGACAACGCCCTGAGCCGCGCCCTGCAGCAACCGGAACGCAAGGTGCGCCGCTTCGATGGCGAGCTCAAGCAAAAACTGCAGCAGTTCCAGCGGGATCAGGGGCTGACCCCGGACGGCATCGCCGGCAGCAATACCCTGCTGCGTCTCAACGCCCTCTCCGGCGAGCCCATGCCCAGACTGGAGGAGGCCTCCTGATGTCTACCCTGCTCAAGGCGCTGCGCCGCGCCGAACAACCGGCCATCCCGGCCCATATCCCCGCCATGGGGCTGCCGCTACCCCGGGAGGAGGAGCGTCACCCTCGCCGCATCGGCTGGCTGCTCGCGCCGCTGGCCCTGCTGCTGGGCGCCGGCGCCAACTATGGCTGGCACCTGCTGCACAATCGTCCCATTGAGGAGAAGGTCGAGGTAAAGGAGGTGGTCAGGCCCCCCTTCGTGCGAGTCGAGCCCAAGGCGATGATCACCCGACCGCTGCCGCCTCCCCTGCCGGAGCCCGTGGTGCAGCAACCCAGGGCGGTGGTTAAAAATGGCAACCCGGCCCCGAGTCTGGCCGAACAGTTGCTGCGCGCCCTCAATGAGACACCGCTGCAGGAGCCCCAGGCCAGCGGGCCAGCGGTCGCCCCGAGCCAGCTGATGAGCCTGAATGCGGCGCCGCCCGCGGTGCGCCAGCAGGTGCCGCCGCTGATGTACGGCTCTCATGTCTTCTCCTCCAACCCGGCCAAACGCACCGTGCTGCTCAATGGCCGTGAATACCGGGAGGGAAGTGACCTGGCACCCGGCGTGCGCCTCGTCGCCATCGCGCAGGAGTACATAGTGCTGGATGTGGGCGGGCAGAGCGTCACCCTCAAGGCGCTGCAGGACTGGCATGGTTAGCAGGGTGATGAAGCAAACCGTTCACCCCGGGTCGCGGGTCTGTGATATGAAGAGGATGCCAAACGGGTCACAACTGACAACCCCTGACGCCTGGCGTTCAAGTGGCGCCGTGTCTCCTTGCGACGAAATGATTAAATACTCACCTGTATGCATACGCCTGTTGTGTCAGGCAAACGGGCCGTTCACAATACGCAACCACACCGGAACCTGGAAGTGATTGATTAATATGGCGCTACGATTCAGGGACGACATGTTTACCAGGCTGCTGGCCCAGTGCCGGCGCCTCCCCATGACCAGGATTGCCCAGCTGGTATTCCTGATGCTGCTGCTCATGCTGGCCCAGCAGAGTGCCAGCCTGACCTGGCGTCTGCTCACCCTGGCAAGCCCCCAGCAAAGTGAACCCTGGCAACCGGCCATGGTCGCCACTACCAGCCCGGGCAGCCCGCGCATCGAGCTTGATGACATCAGCCGTCTTGCCCTCTTTGGCAAGCCCCTGCCCAGGGCGCAGGACAACACTGCCGTGGCCGCCAATGCTCCCCGCACCCAACTCAATGCCCAGCTCAACGGCGTGCTGGCGAGCTCGGATCCGGCCAGGTCGATCGCCATCATCGCCATCTCCGGGCGACAAAACTCCTACGGTGTCGGGGATATGATCGACGGCACCCAGGCCAAAATCCGCCAGATCTTTGCCGATCGGGTCATCATCGCCCACAACGGCCGCGACGAGACCCTGATGCTGGACGGGGAGGAGTACGGCAAGCCGCTGCCGACCCCGGAGAAACCGGGCAACACCCTCACCGACCTGCGCCAGGAGCTGATGGCCAACCCGGGCAAGATCACCGATTACCTCAATGTTTCACCGGTGCAGGTGGATGGCCGGATGACGGGCTATCGCCTCAATCCGGGCAGCAATCCTACCCTCTTCAACCAGAGCGGACTGCAGGCCAATGATCTGGCCATCGCCATCAACGGGCTGGATTTACGAGACAACATGCAAGCCATGCAGGCGATGCAACAGATGGCTAGCGCCACGGAAATGACGGTAACCATAGAGCGTCAGGGCGAACAGCTCGACGTCTATGTGAGCCTGGCAGAATAATGATTTTGGAGTCGTACCAAGAATGAGCACTAAAGGGAAAGGCTGGCGTCTGGCTACCATGGCTGCGGCACTGATGATGGCAGGCAGTGCCTGGGCCACCGAATACGCGGCCAGTTTCAAGAACGTCGAAATCGAAGAGTTCATCAACACGGTGAGCAAGAACCTCAACCGGACCGTCATCATAGAGCCGTCGGTGCGGGGCAAGATCAACGTGCGCAGCTATGACCTGCTCAACGAGGATCAATACTACCAGTTCTTCCTGAGCGTGCTCGACGTCTACGGCTTTGCCGTGGTCCCCATGGACAACGGCGTGCTCAAGGTGCTGCGCTCGCGGGATGCCAAGACCTCAGCCATTCCGGTAGTGGATGGCAGCAACCCGGGCTCCGGCGACGAAATGGTGACCCGGGTGGTGCCAGTGCGCAACGTCTCGGTGCGCGAACTCGCCCCCCTGCTGCGCCAGCTCAACGACAATGCAGGCGGTGGCAACGTGGTCCACTACGACCCGTCCAACGTGCTGCTCATCACAGGTCGCGCCGCCGTGGTCAATCGCCTGGTGGAGGTGGTCAACCGGGTTGACCGCGCCGGGGATCAGGAGGTCGACATCATCAAGCTGAAATACGCCTCCGCCGGCGAAATGGTGCGCCTGGTGACCAACCTCAACAAGGATGGCAACCCCCAGGGAAGCACCGCCAGCCTGTTGCTGAGCCCCAAGGTGGTGGCCGACGAGCGCACCAACTCGGTGGTGGTCAGCGGCGAACCCAAGGCGCGCGCCCGCATCATCCAGATGGTTCGCCAGCTTGATCGGGATCTCCAGAGCCAGGGCAACACCCGGGTCTTCTACCTCAAATATGGCAAGGCCAAGGATATGGTCGAGGTGCTCAAAGGGGTCAGCTCCAGCATCGAGGCTGACAAGAAGGGGGGCACTGCGGCCACCACGGGGGGCGCCAGCATCGGCGGTGGCAAGCTTGCCATCTCCGCCGACGAGACCACCAATGCCTTGGTCATCACCGCTCAGCCTGACGTGATGGCGGAGCTCGAGCAGGTGATCGCCAAGCTCGACATCCGCCGTGCCCAGGTGCTGGTCGAAGCCATCATCGTCGAGATGCTGGATGGCGATGGCCTCAACCTCGGGGTCCAGTGGGGCAACGCCAATGGCGGTGGCACCCAGTTCACCAATACAGGAGTCGGACTCGGCTCTGCCATCATCGCGGGCAAGGATTACAAGGACAACGGCAACACCGATGGTCTTGGCAACCTGCTGAGCGGCTTCAACGGTATGGCCGCCGGCTTCTACCATGGCGACTGGGCCATGCTGGCCACGGCGCTCGCCTCCAACACCAAGAGCGATATTCTCTCCACCCCGAGCATAGTCACCATGGACAACAAGGAGGCGTCGTTCAACGTGGGTCAGGAGGTACCGGTCCAGACCGGTTCGCAAAGCTCCACCTCGGGCGACAACATCTTCAACACCATAGAGCGCAAGACGGTGGGCACCAAGCTGGTGGTCACTCCCCAGATCAACGAAGGAGATTCGGTGCTGCTCACCATAGAGCAGGAGGTCTCCAGCGTGGCCAAGGCGCAGGCCTCGGGCACCGCAGAGCTCGGCCCCACCTTCGATACCCGGACCGTGAAAAACGCCGTGCTGGTGAAAAGCGGCGAGACAGTGGTGCTGGGCGGCCTGATGGACGAACAGACCAAGGAAGAGATTTCCAAGGTGCCGGTGCTGGGGGATATCCCCGTGCTGGGCTACCTGTTCCGCTCCACCGCCAATACGACTTCCAAGCGCAACCTGATGGTCTTTATCCGGCCGACCATACTGCGTGATGCCAATGTCTACTCCGGCATCTCCAACAACAAGTACTCCCTGTTCCGCGCCGAGCAGCTGGAAGCCGCCGCTCAGGATGCCTACCTCACCTCGCCCAAGCGCCAGGTGCTGCCGGAATACGGTCAGGATGTGATGGTCTCCCCCGAGGTGAAAAAGCAGCTCCAGCAGATGCAACTTCGCCAGCAAAGCACGGTCGAGAGCACCACACCCTTTGTGCAGAGCAAGCCCTGATGAGCGCCTACCAGCTGGACGACAGCGAACTGCCGCCGCCACTGCCCGAGCTGCCATTTGCGTTTGCCCGCAACTTCGGGGTGATCCTGACCGAGCGTGATGGCGCCCCCCTGCTGCAGTGCCGTCAGGGGGTCACGCCGCAGGCCCTGCTCGAGGTGCGCCGGGTCGCAGGCGTCCCCTTCGCGGTGGAGATGCTCGATGGCGACGCCTTCGAAGAGCTGCTGATGGCCCACTACCAGCGCGACTCCTCTGAGGCACGCCAGCTGATGGAAGATCTCGGCAACGAGATGGACTTCTTTACCCTCGCCGAAGAGCTGCCCCAGAGCGAGGATCTGCTGGACGCCGACGACGATGCACCCATCATCCGCCTCATCAACGCCATGCTGAGCGAGGCGATCAAAGAGGAGGCATCGGACATCCATATCGAGACCTTCGAGCGTGCCCTGGTTATTCGTTTTCGCATCGATGGGGTGCTGCGGGAGATCCTGCGCCCCCATCGCAAGCTCGCCTCCTTGCTGGTATCGCGCATCAAGGTGATGTCGCGCATGGACATCGCCGAGAAGCGGGTGCCCCAGGATGGCCGTATTTCTCTGCGCATTGGCGGGCGCGCCGTCGACGTGCGGGTCTCCACCATGCCGTCAAGCTATGGCGAACGAGTGGTATTGCGTCTGCTCGACAAAAACACCATCCGCCTCGAGCTCAAGCAGCTCGGCATGACCCAGCGCAACCGCACCATCATCAGCGAACTCATCAGAAAGCCCCACGGCATCATCCTGGTGACCGGCCCGACCGGCTCGGGCAAGTCCACCACCCTGTATGCGGCGCTCTCCGAAATCAACTCGCGGGATCGCAACATCCTCACGGTGGAAGACCCCATCGAATATGACCTGGAAGGGGTTGGCCAGACCCAGGTCAACAGCAAGGTGGACATGACCTTCGCCCGCGGCCTGCGCGCCATATTGCGTCAGGATCCGGACGTGGTGATGGTGGGGGAAATCCGTGACCTGGAGACCGCCCAGATCGCAGTGCAGGCATCCCTGACCGGTCACCTGGTGATGTCGACCCTGCACACCAACACCGCCATCGGCGCCATCACCCGGATGCGGGACATGGGGATCGAGCCCTTCCTGCTCTCCTCATCCTTGCTGGCGGTGCTGGCCCAGCGGCTGGTGCGCACCCTCTGCCCGGATTGTCGCGCCCCGCGCCCGGTTACCGAGCAGGAGCGCCTCGCCATGGGTATCGAACTGACCGCCGCTCAGCAGATCTGGCATCCGATGGGCTGCGAGCAGTGCAACCACACCGGCTATCGCGGCCGTACCGGCATCCACGAACTGGTGGTGGTGGACGAAGCAGTGCGCGAGGCCATTCACGGCGCCAGTGGCGAGCTGGCCATCGAGCGGTTGATCCGGGGCCATACCCCCAGCATCCGCCGCGACGGCATCGACAAGGTACTCAAGGGGCAGACCAGCCTCGAAGAGGTGCTGCGCGTGACCCGGGAAGACTGAGATGGCGGCATTTGAATACAAGGCCCTCGACGGCAAGGGACGCAACAAGAGTGGCGTACTGGAGGGGGATTCCGCCCGTCAGGTACGCCAGCTGTTGCGCGAGCAGGGGCTGACCCCGCTCGAGGTGAACGAGTCCACCGAGAAGGCCAAGCGCGAGGCGAACCGCTTCGTGTTGTTCCGCCGTGGTGCCAGCACCGCTGAGCTTGCGATGATCACCCGCCAGCTGGCGACCCTGGTGGGCGCCGGCCTCACCATCGAAGAGGCCCTCAAGGCGGTCGCCGAACAGTGCGAGAAGGCCCATCTGCGCAGTCTGGTGGCGACGGTGCGCAGCAAGGTGGTGGAGGGGTATTCGCTGGCCGATTCGCTGGGGGCCTTCCCTCACGTGTTCGATCAGTTGTTTCGCTCCATGGTGGCGGCCGGCGAGAAGTCCGGTCACCTGGAGAAGGTGCTCAACCGCCTGGCCGACTACACCGAGCAGCGCCAGCACATGCGCACCAAGCTGCTGCAGGCGATGATCTACCCCATCGTTCTCACCTGCGTGGCCATCGGTGTCATCTCCATTCTGCTCACCGCCGTGGTCCCCAAGGTGGTGGCCCAGTTCGAGCACATGGGCCAGCAGCTGCCCGGCACCACCCGTTTTCTTATCGGTACCAGCGAGCTGATGCAGGCCTATGGCCTCTGGTTCTTGCTGCTGCTGTTTGCCGGCAGCCTGGTCTGGCGCTGGTGGCTGACCGACGACAAGCGTCGCCGCCGCTGGCATCAGGTCATCTTGCGCCTGCCGGTGATAGGCCGGGTCAGCCGCGGCCTCAACACAGCCCGTTTCGCCCGCACCTTGAGCATCCTCAACGCCAGCGCCGTACCGCTGCTGGAAGGGATGCGGATCGCCGGTGAAGTGCTCTCCAACGACTTTGCCCGGATGCGGATCGGCGAGGCCACCGAGCGGGTACGCGAGGGGACCAGCCTGCGCAAATCCTTGGCGGAAACCAGGATTTTCCCGCCCATGATGCTGCACATGATCGCCTCCGGGGAGCAGAGCGGCGAGCTCGACGGCATGCTGGAACGGGCGGCGGACAACCAGGATCGGGAGTTCGAGTCCCAGGTCAACATCGCCCTCGGGGTGTTCGAACCCATGCTGGTGGTCTCCATGGCCGGGGTGGTGCTGTTTATCGTGATGTCGATCCTGCAGCCGATCCTCGAGCTCAACAATATGGTGAATCTGTAGGTGAGGGTGTCCGAATACGCTTCGCTATTCGAACCTACAAACCCAATCGAACCCGTAGGTTCGATTAGCCGACAGGCGTAATCGAACGATCGCGGTTTAACAATTAATCGTTGATGGTTCATGCCATCTCATTTCGTTAGGGAGTCAGTCATGCAAAAACGTCGTCAATCCGGTTTTACCCTGCTGGAAGTCATGGTGGTCATCGTGATCCTCGGGATCCTGGCCAGCCTGGTGGTGCCCAACCTGATGGGCAACAAGGAGAAGGCCGACCAGCAGAAGGCGGTCTCCGACATAGTCGCGCTGGAAAATGCCCTCGACATGTACAAGCTGGACAACAACCGCTACCCGACCACAGAGCAGGGTCTGGAGGCTCTGGTCACCCAGCCGACCGTCGATCCGGCGCCGCGCAGCTACCGCGAGGGTGGCTACATCAAGCGCCTGCCGCAGGATCCCTGGGGCAACCCGTATCAGCTGCTGAGCCCGGGCCAGTTTGGCAAGCTCGACATCTTCACCATGGGACCGGATGGCGAAGCCGGCAGCGATGATGACATCGGCAACTGGAACCTGAAGGACTTCCAGTAAGTGAATGCGTGCCCCTGCATCCTGCTTCGCCCTGCCCGCTGAGGTCTGCGTGAGAGTCAGTCCGGCCCTTCGTCGCCAATCCGGCTTTACCCTGCTGGAGGTCTTGCTGGTCGCCATGCTGATGGGGCTGGTGGCCACCGCCGTCACCCTCAGCATGGGGGGCGCCCGGGGCGACAGGGAGCTCGACCAGCAGGCACGCCGCCTGATGGCGACCCTGCAGCTGGCACAGGAGTATGCGGTAATGGAGGGGCGCCTGGTGGGTCTTCGCATCGAGGAGAATGGCTGGCAGTACATGCAGCGCGCCGCCCGGGATCGCAAATGGCAGCCGATCGCCGATGACAGACAGCTCGGCCAGGTCGAGCTGCCAGAGAACATGACGCTGGGCCTTGAGCTCGGCGGCTTTGGCTGGCAGCCCGATCCCGACGAGGAGCGCGAGCAGAAACGGGACGAGAAAGAACGCACGCCCCAGCTGCTCATCTTCCCGGGAGGCGAGCTCACGTCGTTTACCCTCACCTTCACCCAGCAGGATGACGATGCCCGCTACATCCGCATCGTCAAGGGGGACGAGTTCGGTCGCCTGACCCTGCTGACCGGTGATGAGGAGCAGCCAGAATGAAGGCGCGCGGCATGACACTGCTGGAGGTGATGGTCGCGCTGGCGGTATTCGCCATCGCGGGCCTGGCGGTGATGAAGACAGCCAGCGAGCACCTCTCGGCCCTCAACTACCTGGAAGAGAAGACGCTGGCCACCTGGGTGGCGGAGAACCAGCTGGTACAGCAAAAGCTCGAGAAGAAGTGGCCCGGCGACAGCTGGGTGGAGGGAGAGGAGCAGCTGGCCGGACAGACCTGGTACTGGCGCTATCGCGGCGTCGCCACCAGCGACAACAACTTCAAGGCGCTGGATATGGAAGTGCGCACCGAGGCGAAATCAGCAAGCCCGGTCGCCATGCTGCGGACCTATATCAACCGATGATGCGCCACCCCCCCCGTCACGCCGGCTTTACCCTGCTTGAGATGCTGGTGGCCATCGCCATCTTCGCCACCTTGAGCCTTGGCGCCTATCAGGTGCTGCAGGGGGTGCTCACCAGCGACGAGGTGGCCAAGCGCAAGGAGGCCAGGCTCTACGAGTTGCAACTCGCCTTCACCCTGCTGGAGCGGGATGTCACCCAGATGGTGCCCAGAAGCGGCCGCATCGAGGGCGAAAGCAACAAGGTATTGCTGGCGGCGTCGCGCTTCGGCCAGCAGAGCGATGACTGGGGCATGGCGTTTATGCGCGGCGGCTGGCTCAACCCGGATGGCATGCTGCCCCGCTCCCAGCTGCAGCGGGTCGGCTGGCGCCTCAAGGATCAGACCCTGGAGCGGCTGAGTTATCTCTACCCGGATCCGGTGATCGGCAGCGAGCCGCGCATCCAGCCGGTGCTCAAGGGGGTCACAGCCCTGCGCCTCTATTTCTACGATCAGGGGCGCTGGCGAGAGGAGTGGACCCAGCGCAGCGTGCTGCCTTACGGGCTCGCGGTCGAGCTGGATCTGGAGGATTACGGCACCATTCGCCGCCAGTTCCTGATCGGTGCCGGCGGCCAGCGCTACGAAGAGAACAGCCAGAGCCAGGACAACCCGGATAGCAACAACGGGAACAACACCGGCAACGGCAGCACCGATCAGGGTGGCACAACAGACAACAATGGCGGAAGCGTGAATGACAACCAGAGTGGAGTCACTCCCAATGAGGGGTAGCGCCCGCCTGGACCGCCAGGGGGGCATGGCCCTGCTGGTGGTGTTGCTCATCCTCTCCGTGATGGTGATCGTCGCCAGCAACATGAGCGGCCGCCTGCAGCTGGAGCTGCGCCGCACCGCCAACCTCACTGCGGGCAAGCAGGCCTGGTGGTATGCCATGTCGGCGGAGGCACTGGTGAGCAAGGTGCTGACCCAGGATTTCAAGGATGACCCCGAGGTGGTGAGCCTGGGGCAGAACTGGGCCCGCAAGGAGTCGGTGTTCCCGCTGGAGGATGGCAAGCTGCGTGGCGAGGTGACCGACCTGCAATCCTGCTTCAACCTCAACAGCCTGAGCGTGGCGAGTGCCGCGGGGGTGGGCGAGGAGCTGGAACAGCAGCCCTATCCGGTGCAGGTGTTTCGCGAACTCCTGAGCCAGCTGGGGATGGAGGATTACGAAGCGGCCCAGCTTACCGATGCCGTGCGCGACTGGGTCGACAAGGATACTATGCTGGTCTCGAGTCTGGGGGCCGAGGACGCCTATTACGAAGGGCTCAAGCCTCCCTATCTGACTGCCAACCAATGGATGCTGGGCAAGGATGAGCTGAGGGCGGTGCGCGGGGTCACGGCCAGGGTCTATGCCAAACTGGCCCCCTATGTCTGCGCCCTGCCAAGCAGCAAGCTGAAGATCAATATCAACACGCTGGATCCGGAGCAGCCGGCCCTCTTGGTGGCACTCTACCGGGGCAAGATAGGACCGGACGATGCCAAACGGCTGCTGACCGAGCGCCCCAAGAAGGGGTGGAAAGAGATCAAGCTGATGACGGATCGCATGGGTGTCCCCCTTGAGAGCATCAAGGGGCTCAAGGAGGCCCTGGTGGTCAAGAGCGACTTTTTTGCCGCCCGCGTGGTCGCCGAGACGGGGGACACCCGCGCCTGGCTGGAGACCCTGTTCCAGCGCGGCAAGGACAACAAGCTGGTGGTGCTGCGCCGTTTGAACGGCACCGCCGAATGAGGGAAGCCGAAGCAAGCCTTCGGCACCCGACCGATTTTGGATGCAGCCGGCAGGCTGCGCACCGGCGGCCCACTCGGGGTGCGCCGGCATCGCAGGAGAGAGATGCGTGAGCGAGAGTCTGGTCATCCGTCTGGGGACCAATAAACAACAACCGGTGGCCTGGCTGGTCTGGTCTGCCCAGGAGCAGGAGATCATCGCTTCCGGCCAGCTCCCCTCGGCCGACGCGCTGAACGAGCTGCAGGAACGGGCCGGTGGCCGTCCCGTGGTCACTCTGGTGCCGGGCAGCGATCTGCTGTTTCGGCGCGTCACCCTGCCCGGCCGTTACAGCCGCCAGTCGGCGGCGGCCCTCCCCTACCTGCTGGAGGAGCAGATCGCCTCCGATGTGGAGGATCTTCACCTGGTAGCGCTGGCCCACGATGGCCCCAACGTGGATCTGATGGCGGTGGATCGCCAGAAGATGACCGAGTGGCTCGGCTGGCTCGAGGCCGCCGGGCTCAAAAGCCTGCAACTGCTACCGGATGTGCTGGCCCTGCCCCCCGCAAGCGACGGCTGGTCGGCTCTGCAACTGGAGCAAGAGTGGCTGATCCGTCAGGGCCCATGGCAGGGGATCGTCACCGACGAGGCCCTGCTGGCCCTGCTGCTGGCGGCCGAGGCCGAACCGGTCACCATCCACAGCCATACGCCGCCCCCCGCCATGGCGAATGCCAACTGGCAGGCCGCCGAGCCCGAGCTGCCCATGTTGCTACTGGCCAGGGGGGCGCTCGCCTGTCGCGCCAACCTGCTCACCGGACCCTACCGTCCCCAGACCGAATATGCCCGCTACTGGCAGCAGTGGCGCAAGGTGGCCATCACTGCCACCCTGCTGTTGCTGGTAGCCCTGGTCCAGCGTGGCGCGCAGCTCTATCAGCTGGAACAGCAGGACAAGGCGCTCAAGGGGGAGATCCGCCAGGTCTACACCCGCATCTTCCCCGGGGAGAGCCGCATTGTGAACGTACGCAGCCAGATGGCCCAGCACCTCAAGCAACTGGGACAGGCCCCGCAAAACGGCATCCTGCTGATGCTGACTGAACTGGCCCCCACCTTCGCCGAGATCCCCGGTCTCAAGCCCCAGGTGTTGCGCTTTGATGCCAGCCGCAGCGAGCTGCGCCTGCAGGTCAGCGCTCCCGGTTATGGCGAGATAGAGCGCTTTCGCGAGCTGGCTGGCAAGCGCTTCGAGGTGCAGCAGGGCGAGGTACGCAGCGGCGAGGGCAAGGTAGAGGGTGCACTGGTGCTCAAGGACAAATCATCATGATGGCAAAACTGCATGGGTGGTGGCACGGCATCACCGCCCGGGAACAGCGGCTGGTGGCAGCAGGCGGCATACTGCTGCTGATCGGGCTCTGCTACTGGAGCGTCTGGCATCCCCTCAACAACCGTATCGCGGAGCGGGAGCGCCAGGTACAAAACCAGCAGCAAACCCTGGCCTGGCTCAAGGAGAAAGGGGCCGAGGTAATCGCCATGCGCGGCAACCAGGTGGTGCCGGCTGATACCGGCGGCACCCTGGAAGGGACGGTCAACCGCACCGCCTTCAACCACAAGATCAAGATTGCCCGCCTGCAACCCCAGGGCAGCGAACTGCAGGTGTGGATCGATACGGTCCAGTTCGATGATCTGCTGCTCTGGCTATCCACCCTGGTGGAGCAGCACGGCATCCAGATCCAGGTCATCGAGATCGCCCGCGAAGACCTGGCCCCGGGCCTGGTCAAGGTCAGACGTTTGCAACTGAGTCGTCCCCAATGAAACAGCGAATCCTGACTGCCACCCTGTTTCTGGTGGCCTATCTCATCTTCCTGCTGGCCACCCTGCCAGCGGCCCTGGTGGCGCGTTATCTGCCGCTGCCTGCCCAGATGGCCAACCTGCTCAAGCTGGAGGGGGTCAGCGGCACCCTCTGGAGTGGCCAGATAGCCCGATTGCAATACGCCAGCGAATCGGTGAACCAGCTGCGCTGGGAGCTCAATGGCTGGTCTTTGCTACGCTTCGCCCCCGAGGTGTCGGTGCGTTTTGGCGATCGCCACGGCCTCAATGGCCAGGGGGTGATCGGCTGGCAGGGCAGCCTGTTTGCCCGCGATCTCACCCTCAACGCCCCGGCGCCCTGGCTGCTGGCCCGCCTCCCGCTGCGCCCGCCCTTCCCGCTCACCGTGGCCGGCCAGCTGCAACTCAAGATCGACCAGTTTGCCCAGGGGGCTCCCTGGTGCGACAACCTCTACGGCAACCTCGACTGGTATGACGCCATTGCCGATACCCCGGCCGGCAAGCTGACGCTGGCCGACCCCGAGGTAAAACTCACCTGCCTCGACTCCAGGGTAGTGGCCGAACTCAAGCAGGATTCCAATGCGGTAGAGACCCAGGGTCGCCTGGAGCTGCAGGCCAACGGCCAGTACCTGTTCCAGGGCAGCCTGAAGCCGGGGCCGGATCTGCCCGCCCAGATGCAGCAGGGACTCCCCTTCCTCGGCCAGCCCGACAGTCAGGGGCGCTTCCCCCTGCGCTATCAGGGACGGATCTGAGCCCTTCCTCTTAACCAGCGGCCCCGGCACCCTGTGCCGGGGCCGCTATCGTTTCAGCCTGGCGACCTTGCTTCTGAGCCAAGGCCGCCGGCAGGCTTAACCCCGTCAAGACTGTCCCTGGATGACCCGGCCCCAGCGCGTCGCGCAAGCTGCTGACAAGGCACATCACTCTGATTTCACCACCCTAGCATTCCGCTCCTTCCCCCTGAACATCCGTCGCCCGATGCTTCGCTTTGCCTGTCTGCCGGTTCGAATAAAAACGACCACCTCACAAATATAAAACATCGTTTTGTTTTTATGTTGATGGCATTTCTTTTTGTTGGTATCGTGTTTTCAACAAAGAGAATTCCCAGATACGTTGTCATTTATGCCGCCAAGGCCCTGAAATTGAGGTTCATTATGCAAACTCGTCAAAGCATCCATAGCGACCATGCCAAGCAACTGGATACCCAGGGCCTGCGCCGTGAGTTTCTGGTGGAAGAGATCTTCACCCCGGATCAGCTGACCATGACTTACAGCCACATCGACCGCATCGTGTTCGGTGGTCTCATGCCGGTCGATACCACGCTGACCTTTTCCGACGAGCTGGGCAAGGCGTTTGGCGTCACCTACTTCCTCGAACGGCGCGAGCTTGGCCTCATCAACATCGGTGGCCCGGGAGTGGTGGTCGTGGATGGCACCACCTACGAGGTAGGCAATGCAGAAGCCCTCTACGTTGGCCAGGGCGCACGGGAACTGAGCTTTGCCAGCGTCAGCGCCGCCCAACCGGCCAAGTTCTATTACAACAGCGCCCCCGCCCACACCCACTACCCGACCCGCAAGGTCACCCAGGCCCAAGCCTCTCCGGCGACCCTGGGCGATGCCTCCACCAGCAACCGTCGCACCATCTACAAGTATCTGGTACCGGACGTGCTACCGACCTGCCAACTGGTGATGGGCATGACTCAACTGGAAGAGGGCAGCCTGTGGAACACCATGCCCTGCCACACCCACGAGCGCCGCATGGAGGTCTACTTCTACTTCAACATGAAGGAAGACGCCGCCGTCTTCCACATGATGGGCAAGCCGGACGAAACCCGTCACCTGCTGGTGCACAACGAACAGGCCGTCATCTCCCCGAGCTGGTCCATTCACGCCGGCGTCGGCACCCAGGCCTACACCTTCATCTGGGGCATGGTGGGCGAGAACCAGGTGTTCGGTGACATGGACCATGTCGCGGTCCGCGACCTGCGCTGATCAAAACAATGAATGGTGGGCGGCCAGGGTGGCCGCTTCGCCGTGGCAAGACACTCCACCGTCCCGTGGTTTAGAGGTAACGTTATGATTCTTAATGCATTCGATCTGAAAGGTAAGGTCGCCATCGTCACCGGTTGTGATACCGGGCTGGGTCAGGGTATGGCTCTCGGGCTCGCCGAGGCGGGCTGTGACATCGTCGGTATCAACATCGTCGAGCCGACCGAGACCATCGCCAAAGTGGAGGCGATTGGTCGCCGCTTCCTGAGCCTGAAGGCCGACGTCAGCAAGGTGGAGAGCCTGCCCGCCTTGGTGGATCAGGCAGTTTCCCACTTCGGTCATGTGGATGTGCTGGTGAACAATGCCGGCATCATTCGCCGGGAAGATGCGATCAATTTCAGCGAAAAAGATTGGGACGACGTGATGAACATCAACATCAAGAGCGTCTTCTTCATGTCCCAGGCGGTAGCCAGACAGTTCATCACCCAGGGCACAGGCGGCAAGATAGTCAACATCGCCTCCATGCTCTCCTATCAGGGCGGGATCCGCGTCCCCTCCTACACCGCCTCCAAGAGCGGCGTCATGGGTATCACTCGCCTGCTGGCCAACGAATGGGCAAGCAAGGGGATCAATGTCAACGCCATCGCCCCCGGCTACATGGCCACCAACAATACCGCAGCCCTGCGCGCCGACGATGACCGCAATGCCGCCATTCTGGAGCGGATCCCGGCAGGGCGCTGGGGTGAACCGGACGACATGATGGGCCCTGTGGTATTCCTGGCCTCCGCCGCCTCCGACTACATCAATGGCTACACGATTGCCGTCGATGGCGGCTGGCTGGCCCGCTGATCCAGCGCAATGTGACAAGGCGCCGCAAGGCGCCTTTCGTCATTGTCCCCTGACAGGAGGGCGATATGTTTCTCGATAGCAACTGGTTTGCCCAATCCGTGGGGTTGCTGGCCTGCCTCGTTGGCGCCACGGCCTTCATGCAACGCCAGGACAACAAGTTCAGACTCCACCTCACCCTCAACGGCACCCTGATGGGTTTGCACTTCCTGCTGCTGGGATCCTCCGTGGCCGCCATCAACTGTCTGCTCTGTGCAGTACGCAACTGGGTTTCGGGGTACTACCGCGGCCTGGGCGTCATGGTGCTGTTTCTGGCGCTGGCCTGGCTGCTGGTCATCCCCCAGATTACCCATCCGGTGCAGATACTGACCCTGCTCGGCACCACCCTGAGCACCTATGCCCTGTTTCGCCTCAACGGCATTGCTCTGAGGCTCTGCATGCTGAGCAGTACCGTCTGTTGGCTGACCCATAATGTCTGGGCGGGATCCATCGGCGGCATCCTGCAGGAGAGCATCTTCTTCGTCATCAACAGCCACACCATCTTCAAGCTCTACCGGGCAACACCGCAAAACGCCTGACCGCGCAGGCAAACAGTCCCATACCACACATAAAAAAAGAGCAGGCCAAGCCTGCTCTTTTATGACGGATGAACCTTATCCGCGCTGGTCGTTCATCCCAAAGGGATAGTCGTGGAAGCCCAGACCGGCGGAAATCTTGGCCGCGGCATCATGCAACTGAGCCACCAGCGTCTCCTTGTCTTCCTCATGGAAACGCACCAGGGGCAGTGACAGGGAGAGCCCCGCAATGATCCGCCCCATACGGCTGTAGATGGGAACGGCGAAGCACCGCAGGCCATGCTCCATCTCTTCCCTGTCTTCGGCATAACCCTGTTCCCGCACCTGTGCCAGCTCCACCAGCAGTGCATCGACATCCTTCAGGGTGTGCTCGGTAAAGCGCTCGAAGGTCACGTCGGCCAGCATGGCGCGCACCTCGGTCTCGGGCAACCAGGCCATCATCACCTTGCCAAGACCGGTGCTGTAAAGGGGACGACGGCGGCCGATACGGGAGTACATCCGCAGGTTGTATTCGGAGTCGATCTTGTGCAGATAGACGATGCTGTCTTCATCCAGCGAACCCAGATGCAGGGTCTCCTTGGTCAGCTTGCCAAGACGGTGCATCTGCTCATCGGCGATCTTGACCAGATCCTGGTGCTCCAACGCCTTGGCGCCCAGCTCGAACAGTTTCAGACTGAGGGCATACTTGTCGGTTTCCCCTTCCTGGGAGACATATCCCAGGGTCTTCATGGTTTGCAAAAAGCGGTAGACGGTGCTCTTGGACATCATGATGCGCTGGGAAAGCTCCGTCACCCCGATCTCTTTTTGTTCCCCGAGCGCCTGCAAAATGCCAAACACCTTGAGCACAGATGAGACTGAATCAGGCGAGTTATCTATCACAGACATGTCTACTTCCAAAAAAAATGATTGATTGTTTCATTGTATTTGAAATGAACTGGCAGTCATAGAGTTGGTGGCGATTATCCAGATAAATCAGTGAATAATGAGGACATTATGTGGCCTTGCTCACGTTGAGTCCCCTCTCTTCACCACACGGGAACGACCAGGTTTCGTCCCGCTGTTACCACCTCACCCGCTCCATGGCCCCTCTTTCTCGCCCTGTATTCCCTCGATAGTAGAAACACCTTTGGCGGGCGCATTTCGTCATCTTGTCATACATAAGACCGATGTCACAAATTTAATGAAATTACGTTTTACTTTATTTCAATTGAATGGCAATTAAATAAAATGGTCGGGTCACCAACGCGAAGTACGCGGGAGAAATTATGGCTATCAAAGTCGCCGTCATTGGCGAGTGCATGATCGAGTTGTCCGAAAACCAGGACGGCATAGTGCGCCATTTCGGGGGGGACACCCTCAACACCGCCGTCTATCTGACGCGCGCCAATCCAGATGTCGCCGTGCATTATGTCAGCGCCCTGGGCACGGATCCCATGAGCAGTGCCATGCTGGCCCAATGGCAACAGGAGGGGGTACACACCGAACTGGTACAGCGGCTCGGCCACAAGCTGCCCGGCCTCTACCTCATCGAGACGGACGAGCGGGGGGAACGAACCTTCCACTACTGGCGCAACGACGCGGCGGCCCGCTACTGGTTGCAGACACCCAAAAGCGGCGAGATCTGCCGCCAGCTGCAGGCGTTTGACTACCTCTACCTGAGCGGCATAAGCCTCGCCATCCTCTCTGATGAGGATCGCCAGACTCTGCTGCAGCGGCTGGCCGAGTGCCGGACCTCCGGCGTCCGAATCGTCTTCGACAACAATTATCGACCACGCCTTTGGGAGAGCCGGGAAGCGGCCAGGCAAGCCTATCGCGCCATGCTGGCCCTGACCGACATCGCCTTCCTGACCCTGGATGACGAGTTTGCCCTTTGGGGCGACAGCGAAGAGGCCCAATGCCTGGCCCGCACTCGCGAGCTGGGTGTCGAAGAGATCGTCATCAAGCGTGGCGCCGCCCCCTGCCTCATCGTCCAGCAGGCATACAGCTGTGAAGTGCCGGCCGTGGCGCTGGTAAAAGAGTGCGTGATCGACACGACCGCTGCCGGTGACTCGTTCAGTGCGGGTTACCTTGCTGCCAGACTGGCAGGGCAATCCCCGGCCGACTCAGCGCGTTATGCCCACCTGCTGGCAAGCACCGTTATTCAACACCGTGGTGCCATCATCCCCCTGACGGCGATGCCACCCCACATTACTCCTGACCACTCAGCCAACGAGGCTTCCCATGTCGATATTGCTTGAACAACTCTCCGCCCTGAAGATCATCCCCGTCATCGCCATCAAGGATGCCGATGATGCCGTCGCTCTCGGCAAGACCCTGATGGACAACGGCATGCCCAGCGCAGAGATCACCTTCCGCACTCCGGCTGCCGCCGAGTCTATCCGCCGCCTGCGGGAAGCCTTTCCGGAGATGATCATCGGTGCTGGTACCGTACTGACCACGGCCCAGGTCGATCAGGCCATCGAGGCCGGCGTAGACTTCATCGTGAGCCCGGGGCTCAACCCGCGCATAGTGCAATACTGCCAGGCCCGCGGCGTGCCCATCATCCCGGGCGTCAACAACCCCAGCCTGGTGGAGCAGGCCATGGAGCTGGGTCTGCATACCCTCAAGTTCTTCCCGGCAGAGCCGTCCGGTGGACTGGGCATGCTCAAGGCCATGAGCGCCGTCTACCCGGTCTCCTTCATGCCCACCGGCGGCATCAGCCCGAGCAATGTGAAAGACTATCTGGCCCTGCCCGCCGTCTTTGCCTGTGGTGGCACCTGGATGGTCCCCGCCAACCTCATCGACAACCGCGAATGGCAAAAGATTGGTGCACTGGCCAAGGAGGCCATGGCCGCCCTGTAACCTTGCGCAGACCCCTCTCGCGGGTCCGTCACGTCACCTCGGATCCGGCGATGCAACACGAGTGAGTCGCCGGCTCCATCCAAGGAGCTCACGCCATGATCACTGGCAATCTTAACCGGCTCGACATCGCCATGCTGCCCGCCCCGCTGCTGCAACTCCTGACTCGCGACGAGCTGTCTCTGTCTCGCCTGCAGCAACAGGAGGAGGGGAAATACGATCTCATCGACGATGCCGTCTTCTATATCGTCTCGCCCCCCACCACGGCTCAGGAGGCAAACCTGAAGAGCGAGTTTCACGATCGTTACCTCGATATCCAGATAGTGCTGGATGGCCAGGAGATGATCGCCACTAGCGCCACCGTCAGCTCTCCTCATACCTACCCGGAAACAAAACCGGATCTGCTCTTTCTGGAGAACCCGACTATCACCACCCGATTGCAGCTCGAGCGCGGTGACTTCGCCATCTTCTACCCCGGCGAGGTACACAGACCCACCTGCCAGGTACGAGCACCAGCCAGGATCAAGAAGGCTGTGTTCAAGGTTTGCAAACATTGGCTGGCCGCGCAGTAATCCGGGCCAACGTCTGCGATACAGCCCCCGCCCTTGTGGGGGCTGATTGTTTTTATCCCCTTTTGGATCGCCAACACAGCCAGCCCTAGAGCCCATTGGCAAGTTTCCACTCCCCCCCTGCACCCCGCGTTGAGAGCCGGTTTGCAGCCTTGCCTTACCGCCTGTAACGGAATGCAACACCGCCATCCCACAAAAAATGATTTCAAATTCTTACAAAACAGAAACGCCATTTCATTATCTTGAGTTTGATCACTGAAATCGTGCCGGATTCACGTAGCATGAACACCATCAAGATAACCAACCCATAGAGGGGTTACACATGCGTACGAAGAATGCTCTGCCCAAGTTGTCTCTTATTGGCACTGTTGTAGCCGCTGGTCTGTTTCTGACTGGATGTGGTGAAGACAGCAAGGCTGCTGGTCCCGTGATTTTGAAAACAGCGTTCAACCAGTCCGAGAACAACCCCCAGTACAAGGCTCTTGAAGATTTCAGCCAGAAACTGGAGGCCGCCACCGGCGGGAAATACAAGCTGGAGATCCACCCGAACGAGCTGCTGGGTGATCAGCGTGCCGCGCTGGAGCTGGTCCAGTCCGGCGCCATCCAGCTGGCGGTGGTCGCCAACCCCCTGGTCGAGAACTTCAACAAGAACTTCTCCGTACTGGCTATGCCCTACATCTATGACAGCCCCGAGCACCAGCGCAAAGTGTTCACCGGCGGAACTCTGGATGCTCTGTTCAGCTCCACCAAGGGCAACGGCTTCGAGGTATTGACCGCCTATACCGCTGGCGCGCGCAGCATGTATGTCAAGGGAGCCCCCATCAAGACCCCCGAAGACATGAAAGGGAAGAAGATCCGGGTCATGCAGTCCGACACCATGGTCAAGATGCTGGGCTGCATGGGGGGAACCGGTGTGCCCATGGGACAGGGCGAGGTCTACTCAGCCATCCAGCAAGGGGTGCTGGATGGTGCCGAGAATAACGAGATCACCTATGCCGACCTGAAACAGTACGAGGTGGCACCACACTTCTCCTATACACGTCATGTGATGGTGGCCGACCTGCTGGTGGTCAACGAAAATTTCCTGAGCCAGATGGATGCCGCGGATCAGGCCACCTTCCGCAAGCTGGCCAAGGAGAGTACCTCGACCGAGTTTGACCTCTTCAGCCAGGCACTGGAAAGCGCAAAGCAGACTGCTACCAGCCAGGGAGCCACTTTTACCGAGGTGGATATCGCCCCCTTCCAGGCTCGCTGCAAGCCGCTGCAGGAGACCCTGCTGACCACGCCGGAACAGAAAGACATTTTCAGCAAGATCCGCGCATTGGCCAACTAATGCCGCTTGTTGCCAGGGGCTGCCATCGCAGCCCCTTTTATGAGGATCAGTCATGAAACCCACTGAACAACCGACTCCTTTCTCTGCACCAAGTGAACCCGCTGTTCAGAAGAGCTTCTGCGCCACCCTGACCAGCATCAAGCAGAAAGTGGATCTTGCCGTCTCCTACTTTTGCATCGCCCTCGTGGGGGTGATGACGCTGCTGGTCACCTATCAGGTCGTGACCCGTTATCTGTTCAACAGCCCCAGTGCCGTAAGCGAAGTACTCTCCCGCTATCTGTTCATCTGGCTGGTCCTGATCGGGGGTGCCTACGTCTTCGGTCTGCGCGAGCACATGGCGATCACCTTCATGCGCGATCGCATGCCCCACAATGTGCGCATCCTGATGGAGATGATCGGCGAGCTGGCCACCACGGCCTTTGCCCTGCTGGTCCTGACAGTGGGTGGCTATATCGGCATGAATCGCCAGATGGGGCAACTCGACTCCGCGCTGCAGATCCCCATAGGGGTGATCTATGCCGCCATTCCCATCAGCGGCGTGCTGGCTGTCTTCTACTGCCTGTACAACCAGTACGGGTTGGCCAAGCAATTCTCCTTCAAGCAAAAGGTGTAACCATGGATATTGCGGTTGTTGTTGCGCTGGTGATGTTCATCGGTGCGTTTATCCTGCTGTTCATCGGCACCCCCATCAGCATCAGTATCGGGCTCTCCTCCTTCCTGGCGATGGCGATGATCCTGCCGTTTGATGGCGCCATCCTGACCTCGGCCCAGCGAGTCTTCGTCGGCCTGGACTCTTTCGCCCTGCTGGCCATCCCCTTCTTCATCCTGGCCGGCAACCTGATGAACAATGGCGGCATCGCCATCCGGCTGATCAACTGCGCCAAGATCGTCAGCAACTTCCTGCCCGGCCCCCTAGCCCAGACCAACGTGGTCGCCAACATGCTGTTTGGCTCCATCAGTGGGTCCGGCGTCGCCTCCGCAGCGGCCATCGGCGGCATCATGTCCCCGATCCAGAAGAAGGATAACTACGATCCCGCCTTCAGCGCCGCGGTCAACATTGCCTCGGCCCCGACCGGCATGCTGATCCCCCCCAGCAACTCCCTGATCGTCTATGCCACAGTGGCAGGCAGCGTCTCCATTACCGCCCTGTTCATGGGAGGATACGTCCCCGGCATCCTGTGGGGACTGGGGGTCATGCTGGTAGCGGGCTTCATCGCCAAGCGTCGTGGCTATGTGGCGGAGAAGAACTCCCTCAAGGGTCAGCATCTCAAGCTGCTGCTGGATGCGGTTCCCAGCCTGATGATGATAGTGGTGGTCATTGGCGGCATCCTGGGCGGCATCTTCACGGCCACCGAGGCCTCTGCCATTGCCGTGGTCTACTCCCTCGTGCTCGGCATCTGCTACCGGAACATCAAGGCGGCCGACCTGCCAGCCATCTTCCTGGCGACCGCCAAGATGACAGCCATCGTGATCCTGATGCTGGCCGCCTCCTCCATCATGTCCTGGGTGATGGCGTTTACCAAGATCCCGGCCCTGATCGCCTCCGGCCTGCTCTCCTTCACTGACAGCTTCCTGATCATCCTGCTGATCATGAACCTGGTGCTGCTGCTGGTGGGCACCTTCATGGACCCAACCCCGGCAGTGCTGATCTTCACCCCCATCTTCCTGCCCATCTGCACCCAGTTCGGCATGGATCCGGTGCAGTTCGGCATCATGATGATCTTCAACCTCTCCCTCGGTACCATCACGCCCCCGGTCGGCCCCATCCTGTTCACCGGCTGCAAGATTGGAGAGATCAAGATTGAGGGGGTCATCAAGCCGCTGCTGCCCTTCTTCGCGGTCATCGCGCTGGTGCTGCTGCTGGTCACCTATGTGCCAGCCATCTCGATGGCACTGCCCCAGGCGATGGGTCTGGTGGGATAATTCACCAACATTGACATACTGGCGTCTGCGCCCCGCAAGAGACGACTCGCGGCCCCGGCACCCTGTGCCGGGGCCGCTGCTTTTCTCTCGCCTTGGCGCCTTGGCCTTTTCAGGGGGGAGAGAGAACGCAAGCCAAGGCGTTTCTCTCCTCTACAGGATCAGCTTTTTTGATCTGAGCCGCTTTGCTTGCTTCACCGACGGCTCTGCTTTGTTTGTCCCGCTTTCTGCTGCCTCTCCCGCTCTTTGCCAGTTAGCGCTTGTCACTCTTCCTTGTATCTCTTTTGCCCCTCTCTCACCTTTCTGACGCCCTGACCGAGACCACCCCTCTGGTTGATTTCTCATTAACGCGAGGTCAATAAAACCCCATCTGAGTGATATTCAGACAATCTGAAAGATCTGGCAGGAATATCAATCAGATTGCATTAATTTGCAGATTTGAGCCGGTGAAGACAATTTCGCATTTTTCTCGCAAAGCAGGTCAACGACCCACAGAAAATACACAATTAATTGATTTAAATAAAAATAAATCATCAACCTCTCTTTTTATCTTCGTTATATCGTCTTTTTTCCAATCCTGGCACATCGAAAACTGTGAAGAGCGGCAGATCGCCTGGTCAACCAGAGACAATTGATGTGGACTGCGAAATACCTGTCAAACAGGATGTGTCGATACAATGAGGTCAATTTGAGATGATCAAGGCTTGCAGCGCGACTCGCCGCCGTCTCGACCGGTTTGTTCATTTGATTTTCAAGCGTTGAGGGAATGGTTATGGAAAAGAAGCACATCTACCTGTTTTGCTCTGCCGGGATGTCCACGTCACTGCTGGTCTCGAAGATGAAGGCGCAGGCAGAAAAATATGATGTCCCCGTGGTGATCGATGCCTATCCGGAGACCCTGGCCGCCGAGAAGGGGGTCGATGCCGATCTGATCCTGCTGGGCCCGCAAATCGCCTACATGCTGCCGGAAATCCAGCAACAACTGCCGGGCAAGCCGGTCGAGGTGATCGACTCCATCCTGTACGGAAAAGTGGATGGTCTGGGTGTTCTCAAGGCGGCCGTCGCGGCCATCAAGCAGCACAGCGCACAGTAAGGAGAGGGATGTGAGCAACCTTATCGCATCGATGGAGAAGGCAATCCTGCCGATTGCCGTGAAGCTGGGCAAACAGCCTCACGTCAATGCCATCAAGAACGGCTTTATCAAACTGATGCCCCTGACGCTCGCCGGGGCCATGTTTGTGCTGATCAACAACGTGTTTCTGAGCTTTGGCGAGGGCTCTTTTTTCTACTCAATGGGGGTGCGGCTCGATCCCGCCACCATCGCCACCCTGGATGGCTTCAAGAGCATAGGGGGCAGCGTCTACAACGGCACCCTGGGGATCATGTCCCTGATGACCCCCTTCTTCATCGGCATGGCGCTGGCGGAAGAGCGCAAAGTTGACCCGCTCGCTGCCGGTCTGCTGTCGGTTGCCGCCTTCATGACGGTCACTCCGTTCAGCGTCGGTGAGGCTTACGCCGTCGGTGCCAACTGGCTGGGCGGCGCCAACATCATCTCCGGCATGCTGATCGGTATCGCCGTGGCCGAAATGTTCACCTTCATCGTGCGCCGCAACTGGGTGATCCGCCTGCCCGACAGCGTGCCAGGCTCAGTCTCCCGCTCCTTCTCGGCGCTGATCCCGGGCTTCATCATCCTCTCCATCATGGGGGTAATCGCCTACCTGCTCGGCAACGCCGGCACCAACTTCCACCAGCTCATCATGGACACCATCTCCACGCCGCTGGCCAGCATGGGTGGCCTGGTGGGCTGGGTCTATGTGCTCTTCTCCCCGCTGCTCTGGTTCTTCGGGGTACACGGCTCCCTGGCCCTCTCCGCCCTCGAGAACGGCATCCTGGTGCCATTTACTCTGGAGAACGTGGCGCTCTACACCCAGTACGGCTCGGTCGAAGCGGCGCTGGCCGCCGGCAAGGAGTTCCATGTCTGGACCAAGCCGATGCTCGACTCCTACATCTATCTGGGTGGTACCGGTGCGACTCTCGGCCTTATCCTGGCCATCTTCATGGTCTCCCGCCGCGATGACTACCGTCAGGTCGCCAAGCTGGGCCTGCCCTCCGGCATGTTCCAGATCAACGAACCCATCCTGTTCGGCCTGCCGGTCATCATGAACCCGGTGCTGCTCATCCCCTTCGTGATGGTGCAGCCGGTACTGACGGGCATCACCCTGTTTGCCTACTACACGGGGTTCATTCCACCCATCACCAACATGGCGCCCTGGACCATGCCGGCGGGGCTGGGGGCCTTCTTCAACACCAACGGCAGCGTGGCGGCCTTCCTGCTGGCCCTGTTCAACCTGGGGGTGGCCACCATGATGTATGTGCCGTTCGTCATCATCGCCAACAAGGCCCAGAACGTCATCGAAGAGGAAGAAGAGAGCGAGGAAGATATCGCTCAGGCCCTGAAGTTCTGACGACACGCGCGGGAGGAGCCCGGTTCCTCCCGCCAGTTTGGAGAAACGCAGTATGCAGTATCGTTTTCCGGATAACTTCTGGTGGGGCAGTGCCAGCTCGGCACCGCAGATGGAGGGCGCCGCCGCTCGTGGCGGCAAGTCCGCCAACATTTTCGATCACTGGTTTGCCATCGCGCCGGAGCGCTTTCACGGTGGCATAGGCCCGACCGATACCTCCACCTTTTACGACAACTTCGAGAGCGACATCGCCCTGCTCAAGCAGTTGGGCCACAACAGCTTTCGCACCTCCATCTCCTGGTCACGGCTGATCCCGGATGGCACCGGCGAGATCAACCCCGAGGCCGTCGCCTTCTACAACGCAGTGTTTGACCGCCTGCTGGCCGAGGGGATCACTCCGCTCATCAACCTCTACCACTTCGACATGCCCATGTGCATGCAGGAGCGTGGCGGCTGGGAGAGCCGGGAAGTGGTCGCCGCCTACATCCACTACGCCAGCCACTGCTTTGCCCTCTTTGGCGATCGCATCAAGCACTGGTTCACCTTCAACGAGCCCATAGTGCCGGTCGAGTGCGGCTACCTGGGTCACCATCACTACCCCTGCGTGGTCGATTTTGGCCGGGCGGTCACCGTCGCCTACCACACGGCGCTGGCCCACGCCGGCGCGGTGCAGGCCTACCGGGCACGCCAGGAGGATGGCGAAATTGGCATCATCCTCAATCTGACGCCGACCTATCCCCGCTCCCAAGAGCCCGCCGATCTGCAGGCTTCCCGTCGGGCGGATCTGCTGCTCAACAAGAGCTTCCTCGACCCGGCCCTCAAGGGCTGCTACGACCCCGAGCTGATCGCCCTGCTGGAGCAGTACGACTTGCTACCCCAGGTAGCGGAAGGAGACAAGGCGCTGCTCGCCGCCGGCAAGGTGGATCTGCTCGGCATCAACTATTACCAGCCGCGCCGGGTCAAGGCCAAGGACGAACTCTGGTCGGGCACGCCGCGCACCCCGGAGGATCTCTTCGACTATTACGAGATGCCGGGGCGCAAGATGAACCCCCATCGCGGCTGGGAGATCTACGAGAAAGGGATCTACGACATTCTCACCGATCTGCGGGTCAACTACGGCAACCTGCCCTGCTACATCTCGGAGAACGGCATGGGAGTCGAGGGGGAGGAGCGCTTCATCGGCCCGCAAGGGCGGGTGGAAGATGACTACCGCATCGACTTCATCCGCGGGCACCTTGAGTGGCTGCACCGCGCCCTCGAGGAGGGCAGCGCCTGTCGCGGTTATCACCTCTGGACCTTTATCGACAACTGGTCCTGGCTCAATGCCTATAAAAACCGCTATGGCCTGGTGCGCCTCGATCTCGAAACCCAGCAGCGTACCATCAAGAAGAGCGGTCACTGGTTTGCCGACGTCGCCCGTCACAATGGTTTCAATTAACCGGTTTCAATCAAGGAGAAAGCAAACATGTTCGATCTGGATCAAATCCCCGCAGAGAGCGATACCGCCAGCGATCTGGAAGAGGTAGTGATGGGGCTCATCATCAACTCGGGGCAGGCCCGCAGCCTGGCCTATACCGCCCTGAAGAAAGCCAAGGAGGGGGATCTGGCCGCCGCCCACCAGCTGATGGCCCAATCCCGCGAGGCACTGAATGCCGCTCACCTGGTGCAGACCCAGCTGATCGAGGGGGATCAGGGGGAAGGCAAGATCCCGGTCACCCTGGTGCTGGTGCATGCCCAGGATCACCTGATGACCTCCATGCTGGCCCGTGAGCTGATCAGCGAGCTGATCGAGCTGCACGAGAAGCTGCAGAGCAAGTAATCCCAGGGCGGGGCACCCTGCCCCGCCATAGGTTCGCAGATCAGGAAGCGACTCATGAGCGTCAAGACAATCCGGGAAACCGAGCTGTTCAACAACAAACCGTTCCACATGTTCATCTACAACAAGCAGGTGAGCGGAACTGGTTTGCACCAGCACGACTATTACGAGTTCACCCTGGTATTGACCGGTCGCTACTATCAGGAGGTCAATGGCAAGCGGGTGCTGCTGGAGCGGGGAGACGTGGTCTTCATCCCGCTGGGCTCCAGCCACCAGAGCTTCTACGAGTTCGGCACCACCCGCATCTTCAACGTCGGGATCAGCCGCAGCTACTTTGACGAGCACTTCAAATACCTGCTGCCGGATCACTTCGTCGCCTCCCAGGCCTATCAGCTCAAGAGCGAGTTTCTCAGCTACATAGAGTCGGTGCTGGTCTCCCCCGGTTTTCGGGAAGAGGCGCTGACCGAATTTCTCGAGGTGGTGACCTTTGCGGTGATGAACCGGCTGCGTCACTACAAGGAGGCCTCCGCCAGCGAGGATCTCCCCCTCTGGCTCCACGAGACCGTGGAAAAGATGCACAACCGTCCCCTCTTTGCCGAAGATGCGCTGGCCAACATGGTCTCCCTCTGCGGCAAGAGCCAGGAGTACCTGACCCGGGCCACCCGGCGTTACTACAACAAGACGCCGATGCAGATCATCAACGAGATCCGGGTCAACTACGCCAAGATGCAACTGGAAGTGACCAACAACTCGGTGGCCGACATCGCCTTCGAGACCGGCTACAACGACGTCAGCCTGTTTATCAAGAACTTCAAGAAACTGACCTCGTTTACCCCGGGCAGCTATCGCAAATATCTCTACCCGAAATTTGAAACCCCTGCCTGAGGCGGGGCCCTGTTCCCGATTTAAAACAGTGAGTTAGATAACAATTCGCCCATTTTGACCAGCCCCTGCATCAGGCGGCTGCGGCCCCGCTCATCCCTGGCCCGGCGCCAGAGCAGAGCGGCCCCTGTTCAACCAGATAGAGAAAGATGAAAGAGGGATTTATGAACGAGAAGATCAAGGTAGTCACCATAGGCGGCGGCAGCAGCTACACCCCGGAACTGGTCGACGGCTTCATCAAGCGTTATGCCGAGCTGCCCATCAGCGAGCTGTGGCTGGTCGACATTCCCGCCGGCGAAGAGAAGCTGAACATCATCTTCAGTCTGTGCCAGCGGATGATCCGCCAGGCCGGCATCCCCATGACGCTGCACAAGACCCTGGATCGCCGTGAAGCGCTGGCGGGTGCCCACTTCGTGACGACCCAGCTGCGGGTCGGCCAGCTGCAGGCGCGAGAAAAAGACGAACGCATCCCCTTGAGCCACGGCATGCTGGGGCAGGAAACCAACGGCGCCGGCGGCCTGTTCAAGGGGCTGCGCACCATCCCCGTCATCTTCGATATTATCCGTGACATCGAGGAGCTCTGCCCGGATGCCTGGCTCATCAACTTCACCAATCCGGCCGGCATGGTGACCGAGGCAGTCCACCGCCACACCAACTTCCGCCGCTTTGTCGGGGTGTGCAACATCCCGGTCGGCATGAAGATGTTCGTCAAGGATGCCCTGAAGCTGACCGAGCAGGATCACCTCTCCATGGATCTGTTCGGCCTCAACCACCTGGTATTCATCGGCGACGTGCTGGTGAACGGCGAGTCCCGCTTCGACGAGCTGCTGGAAGGGGTGGCCGACGGCACCCTGACTCGCGCCAGTTCGGTCAAGAACATTTTCGACCTCCCCTTCGATGCCAGCCTCATCCGCGGGCTGCGCCTGCTCCCCTGTTCCTACCTGCGTTACTACTTCAAGGAGAAAGAGATGCTGGGGATCGAGATGGGCGAGTTCTACAAGGGCGGGGCCCGCGCCCAGGTGGTGCAGGAGGTCGAGAAGAAGCTGTTCGATCTCTACCAGAACCCCGAGCTGTGCGAAAAACCCAAGGAGCTGGAGCTTCGTGGTGGCGCCTACTACTCGGATGCCGCCTGCGAGGTGATCAGCGCCATCTACAACGACAAGCAGAGCGAGCACTATGTCATCATTCCCCACCAGGGCCATGTCACCAATATCCCGGCCGACTGGACGGTGGAGATGACCTGCCGGATCGGACGTGACGGCGCCATCCCTCACCCCCGCCTCACCCGCTTTGACGACAAGGTGAATGGTCTGGTACACCTCATCAAGAGCTTCGAGATCGCCGCCTCCCGGGCCGCCATCAGCGGCAACATGGAGGATCTGCTGCTCGCCATGAACCTCAACCCGCTCATTCACTCCGACAACGATGCCCGCCTCGTTGCCCGCGAGCTGTTGCTGGCCCACCGCGAACATCTGCCAAACTTCGCCGATGCCATCGACGCCCTCGCCTGAGACCATCGCGCCCCGTTTGATTACGAGCGGGGCGCCTGAAAGGAAGAGAACCGTCATGAGCAAGAGATTGATCATCAATGCCGACGACTTCGGTCTGTGCCGCGCCCAGAACTACGGCATCATCGAAGCCTTCACTCAAGGCGTCGTCAGCTCCACCACCGCCATCGTGACCTCCCCGGCCATCGAGCATGCCGCCTGGCTGGCCGGGCGCTTCCCCGAGCTGCCGGTGGGGCTGCACTTCATGCTGAGCTGGGGACGCCCGCTCACCCCGCTCACCTGCCTGGTCAACGAACAGGGAATGCTGGACAAGGGGATCTGGCAAAAGAGCGAGGCGGGCACCCTCGATCCCGAGGAGATCCGCTGCGAGCTGGCAAGCCAGTACCAGCGCTTTATAGACGTATTTGGCAAGGCGCCCACCCATATCGACAGCCACCACCATGTGCATATGCTGCCGACCCTTTACCCGCTGGTGGAAGCCTTTGCCATGGAGCACCGGCTGCCCCTTCGCATCGACCGCGGCGAGATCGCCCGCCATGGCCTGAGCGTGCACCATACCCTGAGCTGCGATCAGTTTGACGCCCGCTTCTATGGGGAGCAGTTGACCCGGGACACCCTGCTGCAGCTGCTGGACGAGGCTGATGAACTTGGGGCCAGTTCCCTCGAGATCATGTGCCACCCCTCCTTCATTGATCTGGAGATGCAGGGCAGCTCCTATTGCCAGCCCCGCCTCACCGAGCTCGCCATCCTGACCGACCCGGCGCTGCCGCCACTCATCGCCCAGCGGGGCTATCTCCTCGCCAACTATCGGGAGTGGCACACTGAGTCATAAACAGGGCTGCCAGCATGAGGGAGTGCCGGAAAAGGAAACGGCGGGGGAGCCTGGTGGCACCCCCGCCGCGTTTATGATGAAATCGGTCAATTTGGCTGCTGCATCACTTTTGAGCAGGGTAATTCCTTGTATATTCATTCATTTGCTGCGAAGCAAACCTGCCCGGACGGGACGTGATCGCCCTGTTGCGTGACAGGGTACCGTCACCCTCCCGGGTCATTGTTTACATGGACAATCTGCACGGACAAGGTGCACCGACAACGCGCACGGAGAATGCCAGATGAAACTTGCCCCCATCGCCATCGCCCTGCTGGCCGCCAGCTCGGCTTATGCCGTCAGCCCCGCCAAACCCACCGCCCAGACCATCTACCTCGGGGGCGACATAGTCACCGTTAACGACGCGGCGCCGACGGCCGAGGCGCTGGCCATCAAGAATGGCCGCATTCTGGCGCTGGGCAGCGAGGCCGACATCCTCAAGCTGCGCGACGAGGCGACCCGGGTGATCGACTTGCAGGGCAAGACCCTGATCCCGGGCTTTATCGATGGCCATGGTCACGTCTTCAACACCGGCATTCAGGCGCTCTCGGCCAACCTGCTGGCCCCGCCCGATGGCGCCGTGACCCGCATAGCGGAGCTGCAGCAGGGACTGCGCGACTGGGCCGCCAAACCGCAAAACAAGGCGCACGGGATTATTTTGGGATTTGGCTATGACGACTCCCAGCTCAAGGAAAAACGCCACCCCACCCGTCAGGAGCTGGATGCGGTCTCAGAGGATCTGCCGGTGATCATCATCCACCAGTCCGGCCACCTCGCCACCCTCAACAGCAAGGCGCTGGCGCTGGCCGGCTTCAGCCCGGACAGCAAGGATCCGGAAGGGGGCAAGATCCGCCGTGAAGCGGACGGCAAGACTCCGGATGGTGTGCTGGAGGAGACCGCCTTCTTTGGCGCCTTGCTGCCGATGTTCGCCAAACTGAACAACCAGGAAAACGAGGCAATCTTCAAGGCGGGCATGGCGCTCTACGCCAGCTTCGGTTACACCACGGCCCAGGAGGGACGAGCCTCCTCGTCCGCCGTCAAGACCATGTACCAGCTGGCCCAGAAAGAGAAGCTGCCCCTCGACGTGGCGGCCTATCCCGATATCCAGATCGCGCGGGATGTCATCGCACCGCCCTACTATGCCCAGCAGTACATGAACGGCTTTCGGGTAGCGGGCGCCAAGCTCAATCTCGATGGCTCCCCCCAGGGCAAGACCGCCTGGCTGACCCAGCCCTATTTCGTCCCGCCAGCAGGACAAAAGGCCGGCTACAAGGGCTACCCCAGCATGAGCGACGAGCAGGCAGCCCATTACATCGAACTGGCCCAGCGCAACGGCTGGCAACTGCTGACCCATGTCAATGGGGATGCCGCCATCGATCAGCTGATCAAGGGGGTGGAGGCCAGCGAGAAACAGCATGGCAAGCCGGATCGCGGCTTCGTCGCCATCCATGCCCAGACCGCCCGCAAGGATCAGGTCGCCTCGTTCCAGCGGCTCGGCATCTTCCCCTCCTTCTTCCCGATGC
Organism: Aeromonas sp. S18(2024); assembly: GCF_041402525.1. Lineage (NCBI taxonomy): Bacteria > Pseudomonadati > Pseudomonadota > Gammaproteobacteria > Aeromonadales > Aeromonadaceae > Aeromonas > Aeromonas sp. S18(2024). The sequence goes on from NZ_JBGLQV010000002.1 coordinate 267,057, forward strand.
ACACCTTCTACTGGGGGGACTGGCACAGTGACTCCGTGCTCGGCAAGGAGCGGGCGCAGCATATCTCCCCCACCGGATGGGCACGCGAGCTGGGGATGATCTTCACCTCCCACCATGACTCGCCGGTGGCGCTGCCTGACTCCATGCGGGTCTATTATGCGACCGTCAACCGGGTCAGCCGCACCGGCCGCCCCATCGGACCGGATCAGCGAGTCTCCGCGCTGGAAGGATTGAAAGCCCAGACCCTGTGGGCGGCGACCCAATACAAGGAGGAGCGCAGCAAGGGTTCTCTGGAGGTGGGCAAGCTGGCGGACATGGTGGTGCTCTCGGCCAACCCGCTCAAGGTGAAACCCGAGACCCTGGCCGATATCCGGGTCGAGGAGACGATCAAAGAGGGAGTCCCCGTCTACCAACGTGACGCGCAGAGCGCCGGCACCTCGCAAGGCTGCGCGGACTCGGCACGCTGCAGCGCCGTGGCCACCACGGCGATGGTGGCGGCCGGCATGCTGCATCATCAGCCGCACTGAGTGCAGATTGGCCTGACGCACTGGCGCGTCGGGCCACCTTGCCCCGAATCGCAGATACGAAAAAGCCCGGTCGAATCATCGACCGGGCTTTTTCATCAATATGGCGGAGGAGGTGGGATTTGAACCCACGGATGGTCGCCCATCGCCGGTTTTCAAGACCGGTGCATTCAGCCGCTCTGCCACCCCTCCGAACGGCGTGCATACTACGTCAAGCCCTTGTTCATATGCAATACATATTTGTTTTGGGATAGTAGGAGGCAATGAGCTGGGGTGTCGCTTGAAATCAGCACTCGTCATCCCAACCTTCAGTGCATACAATGCGATGAACGAAGCGGAATTTGCCGCTTCACCCGGAAATCAAGAGGACACCAAGATGGATACCCGTTCTATCTACACAGGCACCCAAAGTGCCGTACGCGATACCAACAAGGTACTGCGTAACACCTATATGCTGCTTTCCCTGACTCTGGGCTTCTCTGCCGTGGTGGCGGGGGTCGCAACCGTGATGAACATGCCGCCCCTGCACTGGGCCATCTTCCTCATCGGCGTTTACGGTCTGATGTTCCTGACCGAGAAGAACCGCAACAACGGCATGGGTCTGGTGTTCACCTTCGCCCTGACCGGCCTGCTGGGCTATAGCCTGGGCCCCATCATCAACATGTACATGAACAACGGCGGCGGCGAGATCGTGATGACCGCGCTGGGCGGTACCGCGCTGACCTTCTTCGGCCTCTCTGCCTATGCCCTGACCACCAAGCGTGATCTCTCCTTTATCGGCGGCATGCTGTTCGTCGGTTTCTGGGTACTGCTGGTGGCCATGGTCGCCAACATCTTCCTGCAGATGAGCGCCCTGAGCCTGGCCCTGTCCGCCATGTTCATGCTGTTCTCCTCCGGCGCCATCCTGCTGACTACCCAGCAGATCGTGCGCGGCGGCGAGACCAACTACATCTCCGCCACCGTGACCCTGTATGTCTCCATCTACAACATCTTCCTGAGCCTGCTGAGCCTGCTGGGCGGCAACCGCAACTGATAGATGTCGATGATGAACAAGACCCCGCTTCGGCGGGGTTTTTATTGGCGCACGATTCTGTCAGGATAAGTTGCAGATCAAGGAGATGAAGCCAAGTGGCCCTGATCCAAATCAGGGCCATGCCGATCCTGGCGGGTTACCATCCCGCACTCGTTTCGTTAAAGGGTTGTTCTCACTTCCATGCCGATGGACTTTTCCGGCCTGCTGCGCCGCCTGTTGACCGACAGCCATATCTACTTCGCCCTCAAGGTGTTGCTGGCCATCCTCGGCCTGCTTGCCTTCACCCTGGCGACCGGCGACATCCAGCTCACCGTGCTGCTCTCCCTCGGGGTAGTGGCGGGAGCCATCGCCGAAACCGACGACAGCCTGTGGGGCCGGGTGAAGAATTTGGGGATGACCCTGCTCTGCTTCCTGTTTGCCTCATTGTGCGTGCAGTATCTCTACCCCACTCCCTGGCTGTTTGCCATCGGGTTGGCGAGCTCCACCTTTATCTTCGTGATGGTGGGGGCGCTCGGTGCCCGCTACGCCACCATCAGCTTCGGCACCCTGCTGATTGCCATCTACACCATGCTGGGAGCTGCCCATGCGCCGAGCCTCTTCTACCAGCCGCTGGCGCTCGGCACCGGCGCCCTCTGGTACGGGCTGGTGTCGCTGCTCTGGCTCTGGCTGCTGCCCTACAAGACGCTGCACGAGCAGCTGGCCCAAAGTTACTTCGCCCTCGGCCGCTACTTGCTGGAAAAATCCCGCTTCTTCCCGGCGGACGAGCACGGCGCCCAGGCCATTCGCCACAATCTGGCCCAGCTCAACATCAACCTAGTGAGCGCGCTCAACCTCACCAAGTCGGCCCTCAATGCGCGCCTTTCCCCGCGCCATCCGGCAAGCCCGGAGCTCGCCAGCCTGCTGCGCCTCTACCTGCTGGCGCTGGAGATTCACGAGCGGGCCACCTCCAGCCACTACCCCTACAGCCGGCTGGAAGCCGAGCTCAAGCAGGGCATAGTGCTGGACGGTTTTCAGGAGGTCTTTTTGCAGCTCTCTGAGGCGTGCCAGCGGCTCGGCTACGCCATCCTGGTGCACAAGCCCTATGCCCACAACAAGCGCATCCACTGGACCCTGGAGGCCCTTGGCGATCAGCTGGAGTTCACCCACCTCAAGCAGCACTACCCGAAAACCCTGCTGACACCGATGAAGTTTTTGCGCCGCAACCTGGCCAGCATCAACCAGCTGCTGGGCAGCGCCGAGGGGCTGCAAAACCCGGATCAGGCCCCCCAGAGCCTGCCGCCGCTGGCAAGCCCCCCTCGCCTGCCATTTTTGACCCAGCTCAAACAGCACCTCACCCTGCACTCCATGGTGTTTCGCCACGCCTTGCGGCTCTCGCTGGGGCTGGTGATCGGCTACGGCATACTGCAGGCCTTTGACATGGACAAGGGCTACTGGATTTTGCTCACCGTGCTGTTTGTCTGCCAGCCGAGCTACAGCGCCACCCGCCGCCGGCTGGTGCAGCGGATGCTCGGCACCTTCGCCGGTATTCTGGTGGGGATCCCAGTGCTCTGGCTCTTCCCCGAGCTGCACGTTCAGCTGGTGGTGATGGGGCTCGCGGCTTTTCTGTTCTTCACCCAGGTGCGCAACAACTACAGCGCCGCCGTCTGCTTTATCACCCTCTACGTGCTGATGGCGTTCAACCTGCTGGACGGCATCGGCTTTGCCATCCTGGGGCCGCGCCTGCTCGATACCCTGCTCGGCTGCCTTATCGCCTACGCCCTGGTGGCCTGGCTCTGGCCGGACTGGCAATACAAGCGCCTGCCGACCCTGATTGCCAACTCGCTGTCAGCCAATGCCCGCTACCTCTCAGCGGTGCTGGCCAGCCTCAAGCCGCAGCGGGATGAATCCATCGACTACCGGGTGGCGCGCAAGAGCGCCCATCTCGCGGACAGCGAACTGGCCACCGCCTGGCAGAGCATGCTGGTGGAGCCGCAAAAGCGCCGCCGCTTCCTCGATCTCTGCTTTACCCTCACCTGGCGCAACCACGCCCTGCTCTCCTACATCTCGGCGCTCGGGGCCCATCGCGACAAGCTGGAGGCCATCAGCGGGCTCGATGAGATGCGCTACCACATCTGCCACACCCTGGAACAGGCGGCAGGTCATCTGGCGGGTACTCCTTCCAGCTCTCTTGGCGGCCAGCGCCTGCTGATCACCCCGGATGAAGCGCAGGAGTGCAGCGAGGAGCAGCTGATGCTGACCCAGCAGCTCAACCTCATCAGCGAGCTGGCGGATCAGCTACTGAACCTTGCCAACGAGAGCCGGTTGCTCACCGGGGATCAAGGCGCTACCATGCCCGCCCAATCCCGATAGCCCCATTAGCGAGGAGCCCCCATGTCTGCCGACAAACATCAGCTGGAATTCAACGGCCAACTCATCGAGACCGATGCCAAGGGCTACCTGCTCAACAGCAACGACTGGAGCGAGGAGCTGGCGCTGGTGTTGGCTGCGCAGGAGGGGATCGTGCTGGAGGAGCCGCACTGGGAAGTCGTGCGCTTCGTGCGCGCCTTCTATCTGGAGTTCAACACCTCCCCGGCCATCCGCGCGCTGGTCAAGGCGATGGAGAAACAATACGGCCCCGAGAAGGGCAACAGCCGCTACCTCTACAAGCTGTTCCCGGAAGGGCCCGCCAAGCAGGCAACCAAGATTGGCGGCCTGCCCAAGCCGGTAAAATGCATCTGATCCCCTGATGTGCAGGCCCCACGACGGGCGGCCAGGGAAAAAGCGACAGGCGGCAGGGGCAACCCTGCCGCCTGTTTTCATCTCAGCCGGCGCGCCCCGTCACCTCTGCCAGCCAGCCGACCAGCCGCTGCCAGGATTTGGCATCCGCCTCCTGGTGATAGCGCTCTCCGCCGAACACGCTAAAAGCGTGGGGCGCCCCGCTGTAAGTGGTCATCTCGTGGCGCACACCCGCCTTTTCCAGCTGCTCGGCCAGGCTCGCAAACTCCTGCAGCGAGACGGACACATCCGCCGAACCATGCTGGATAAGCAACGCGGCCCGGGTCTTGCCATAATCCTGATCCGGCGGCGTGGCCAGACCGCCATGTACGCTCACCACCCCGGCAAGCGGGCTGCCGCTTCGCGCCATCTCAAGGGCCGCGGCACCGCCAAAGCAGTAACCCAGCACCACCACGGGCCCCTCCCCCAGCGCCTGCCTGGCCGCCACCAGTCCACCGTCCAGCAGCTGGCGCATACGGGCGCGATCCTGATAGAGAGCCCCGGTTGCCTCACGGCGCGCCTCAATCGTCGCGGGCCGAACGCCCTTGCCAAACAGATCGACCGCGAAGACGTTGTAGCCGAGCTTGCCCAGCATCTCGCTGCGCTTTATCTCGTAATCGGTGAGCCCGTCCCAGTCGTGGATCAGCAAAATAATCGGCCCCCCGTCGCGCCCCCTGGTCTGGTAGCCTTCAAAGTCGCTACCGGCGACCTGATAGGTCAGGCTGGCGGCCCAGATCGGGGCGGCCAGCAGCGCCGCCATCAGTGCACAGATCCCTTTCATCCCTTCTCTCCCTTCCATCGCGTGGTGATAGGCCGCCAGGCGCCCAATAAAAAAGCTGCCCGCAGGCAGCCCAAGTATGAACGACACCGTCATTTGCACCGGATTGAGGGATGGTTACTCCCCCGCCAGCGCGACCAGCTGCTCCGCCAGCCGGTGGCCGTGCAGGTAGGAGGCGATCAGCTCGTCATCGGCACGGCCCTTCTCAATTTGCTGATACCAGTGTTCCAGCATGGCGGCAAAGCCCCGCTGGGCCAGCACCGGCTGCCAGTCATTTGGCACCAGCGCCTGCGCCGTCTTGTCGCGGGCGACGATGCCGCGGGTGCAGTTTTCCAGATGAAGCGACAAGTTGTCGCCGTAAGCGTCGATACGCTCCTCGGTGATACCGGCGCTGCGGTTCATGCTGCCGCTGATGGCGCGATCGCCGCTTTGCCAGGCCACGCTCACCCCGGTCAGCAGGCTGGCATCGGTTGGGCTGCGCCTTAGCACGGCATGTAGCTCCCCGTCCGGCACGCCGCCATAGAAGCAGAGGCTATCGAGCACATGGATAAAGTCGTCGAACAGAAAATCCCGTGCCCGCCCGGGCAGGGCGAATCTGTGTTTTTGCCAGTTGAGCTCGCTGAGCGGCTGGGCGCGGGTAGGCGCCATAGCCGGCAGATAGCGGCGATTAAAGCCGGTAAACAACGCACAGTTTTGCGCGATGGCCAGATTGGCTAGCCCCTCGGCGTCAGCCAGATTGTCGCACAAGGGTTTGTCGACAAAGGTGGGGATGCCGGCGCGCAGGCACTGCTGGGCAATCTCGCTATGCACGGCAGTGGCGGCATGGATCATCACCCCATCGGGGCGGCTGGCCAGCATGGCCGCCACCTCGGTAAAGCACTCGGCGACCCGGTACTGGCGGGCCAGCTTCTCCAATACCACCGGATTGCGGGTGCAGAGCAGCGGGGTGATCCGCTCGTCGCTCGCCAAGAGCGGCAGATAGGCTTTCTGGGCGATATCGCCAAGACCAATCAGGGCAATGCGCATTGCAACTCCTTGTCATCAACACTGTGGTGGGCAAGGTAGCACGCCCTTGCCACTGAGGGTATAAGCCAGCGCCAGTGCCCAAGGCGCAGGTAGCGCGATAACCATAAATAATCAGGGCGACCTCTGTCGCCCTGATTATTTGTTCTGTGGTGATGGCTTATGGCTTCGCCTGCTTACGGGCATCGATCCGCTTGCCGATCATGGCCCCCAGTTCGGAGCCAACCACGGCACTGACCATGGCCAGGATCATCGGAACCAGCTCAAACCCGGCCTGCGGCCCGAACAGCACGGGCACCAGCATATTGAAACCGATAATCCCGAATACCAGCCCAAGCCCGCTACCGATCTTCTCGCTTCTGGATTTGCTTTTTACTGCCATCTCACTACTCCCTTGTCGGTGCCGTATCGGTTCTATGTCAGTGACGCGCCGGTTTTTGCCGGCGCTATGCCGGAAAAATGGCTGCGATGCGCTCGGGGACGCCATCAGGCCTCCCCCCCTGTTAATCGGCCGCCAAGATAGCAAAACCGCCTCCGCCTGGCTGCCTTTATCGATTGCTTCCAAGTGCTTTGATGACAGAGCTCAAAAAACGAGGTCTTTCTGATAGTTATGTCAAATTTGTGCTCGCATCAGCAGCCTCGTATGGTTAACATCCCCATACGGTGCCTATTAATCAGTAATGGGTAACTACCCTGCTGGTTAAGTGAGCATTTTGGAGGCTGCAATCCATGGGCGGTAGCGTGGTTTTGTAGGTTGGTGCAGAGCGTAGCAAAGCCCAACAGACGAGAATTATCGCCCCACCAAAACGGGACAATCGTGGATGGAATTGATCAACGCATCAAAATTAAAGATCTATTTTCGCTGTAAACGTTGAGCTTCACTTCGTTCTGCCCAGACCTACGATTTTTAGCCCAACATATAAGATTTTTAATCTCTCTCATAATCTCCTCATAAATAAAATTTTAAAGTTTAAGGATATTCCATATGTTAAAATGCTTATATATAGAGGATAACACTGTTTGCACAACATTAGATTATGAGAAAGAATCAGATAAATATAGGGGGCTGATCTATTGCTTAGAGTGCAATAGAAAAGCTTGGTATATAAAAAGCTACACAACAGAAAAATTTGAACGTGTAGCTTGCTTTGCGGCTCACCACAAAGAAGAGTGCAAAGCCTCCACTATTGAGATAGGCTCAGATGATGATGACGAAATTGAATCTGATGAAAGTAAAAACAACTCAAATATTAGAGTTGATTTAGATAAAAACATCAGCTCATCTATTTATATATCTCAAGCTAACGAAAAACATGATGACATTGAATCAGAATGGCAAACACATAGGCCAAAAAAAGCATTAGGAAATATATCTGGCTTTCCTATAAATAAGTCTCTCAAACAAATATTGACAAATTTATGTCGCAATAAAAATTACGCAGAGAAAGGACAAGACATCAGTATTGTCGCTGATTCTGGACGAGTGATTTTAAATGGTACGCTACAAGATAATTTAGTCAAAATTGAAGAGGTAACTAAAAATCATATAGGTAGACTATGTATTTTTTGGGGTACGATAAACAACCTCAACATTGACCAAAGAGGCGTTTTATGGCTCAACTATGGTGACTACCGAAAAGAACCGAGCATAATGTTTACACCAGAATTAACAGGGCAGCTTATAAAAAACTTTAAATTAAATACAGTTTCAGAATTGGATGGTTCCGATGTGATTATAATTGGTCATGTTGGCTTTTCACCAAATGGCAAGGCAATCATAAGAACTAGTTTTACAAAATACATTTCATTTAGAAGGAAATATATTTTAACATCCACAAAAAATTAACTTCATGCGACTAAAACTTAAATTACCATAACTTGGCTTATTTTACGTAACGCCTAAAAATGTCCTAATAAAATACTGGGGATAACATATGTTTGTAGGAACTGAATCCATTTATAATGAGACTATGCAGTCATTAACTCGCATTCAAAACTTTGATCCTAATTCTTTAGCAAGAGAATCAGAACTAGGACAAAAACTCAATTTTTCTGAAGCTATCTCATATGCCAAATTATTAATAGACCTTTACAATAGGCTTTCAACCACAGCACTACAAGATTTTCCTGATGACGGGTTAACTAAAATTAGAGATAATTCCAATAGCCATTTCAAAATATTTTCACAGATATTAGATTTTGATTTGGAACAACAAAGCCCAACTAGCGCCAGAACTTCTTTAATATCCTCTTTAAAGAATGCATATCAACCAGCCTTTCAAGCTCTGCATCCATACATATCATATTCTTTACATCGATCGGCTGATTTTCAACGTTTGGATTCTGATGCGCGCGCTACCCTTCAAGCTATTGAAGACAAGTCAGAGAAAATTGCTAATAAATTATCTAGACATGAGAAAGATGCCAGTGATGTATTAAATGAAATTAGACGAGTTGCAGCAGAAGAAGGCGTAACAAAACAAGCGTCTCACTTTAATGCAGAATACAACCTACACTTAGATGAGGCAAAAAAATGGCAAGGATATTCAGTTAAACTATCAATTGCTTTGGGTCTATTTGCTTTTTTCTCTCTTTTTATACATAAGATACCTTTTTTAAAACCAGAGAGTACTTATGATGCAATTCAACTATCCATAAGTAAATTCTTAATTTTCTCTGTCATGGCTTATATGCTTTTTTTATCGGCGAAAAATTTTTTAAATCATAAACATAACGCCATTATCAATAAACATAGACAAAATGCTCTGATGACTCATTCCGCCCTAGTTGAAGCATCTGGTAATGATGGAATTCGTGATGCAGTTCTTCTTCAAGCTGCCTCCTGTATATTTTCACCTCAATCAACTGGATATGCATCTTCCGATAATGACATTTCAAATCAGAAATCTGTTGTTGAAATTCTCTCTACACCTGTAACTCAAGCAATCAAAGAAGTAAGTAAGTAAAACAAGAGCGACCAGATGGTCGCCTTTGTTGTTTCTAGATCTTCTCAAAACGAGGGGAGTCACCAAGCCGGTCGCTTGGCACAGTTCCCTTTTACCGCAGGCTTGCCATTACCTTTTCCGCTCTTGTTGGCAGCCGCACCATGGCTCTGACTGCCAACACCTTTATTGCCAGCCCCATTACCGCGCTGGTAAACAATGTTGCTATGGCGAGTCAGGGCCAGTTTCATCCCTTTACCTGAGGCGGAGTGCTCATTGCGGCCTTCCGGCGGCACCAGACAGCCGGGGCCGTCGCCGATCAGGTGGCCCTTGCCCATCTCCAGCAGGGCTTCGTGGATCATCGGCCAGCCAGCCGGATCGTGGTAGCGCAGCAGCAAAAAGTTGGATGTCCATTTACCCTGGTTTCATTATTTCATAGCGTTTAAGATATAAATGTTGTGTACTGCCATGAAGCTGATCTAGCTAGGATAATGAAAGTAAAAATAGTGGTATATGTTGTATGAGCGTTATATTTTTCGATAGGTCAAATGGTAAGAGATATGATATCTAGGTTGTTATTTTCATTTTTTATTTTGGTTAGTGCCAATGCATCTGCCGACCCATGTTTACAGTACATGAAGTCACTTCTGGCTGCAGCAAACTACAATGATCATGTCGAGATCGTTTATAATAACAAGAAGTATCAGGGATTAACACAGAATTATACGTGTAAAACATGGCCTGCGCATGACAATATGGTGATCATCGCGATTCCATTGCGAGCCCATGGTCAAATGATGTACTCCAGTCTGGATGTTGCAGTCATTGATAGTAATGATATGAGCATCAAATATAGAACGGTGCGTCACGACCTCCTCGAACATGAGGATTATTCCGATGGTGATATGTTTATTGATACCGCACCATATCAGTTGAACCCTTCACATCTTGCGTTTGGCTTAAGAATTAACTGGGATACAAAGCGCCGTCTTGCTACTACCTTGAACCTGTTCCAGCCGAAAGATAATGGGTCTCTTGCCTTGGTTATGAAAGGGTTGATTGTTGACTCCCACCATCGGCTTGGCAAAAGTAATCAGATGTGCAGCGCTGAATATGCCGTCAGAAAATCATTGCTTCATGTCCGAAAAAATGACTCATCATCCGGTTACAAGGATATTCTTCTGACTAGTATATCCAGTAACACCAAGTCGACCGAGAAATTTAATGGAGGAAGCGTGGAGTGCATTAATGAGGAGTTTGAAACAGACCGGCGAGTCGACACACTAGTCTATGATGGGAAGGAATATAAAATCCCTCCTTATCTCTATTTTTATTACTCTTATTAATATAGTGACAATATCACTAGTATATTAAATGTATGTTTATCCATTATTACTTTCTTAAAAAGGCGACCTTCTGGTCGCCTTTTTTATTTCTATCGTTTGCCAATCAGGAAACCTCACCGCACCGGTCGCTTGGCACTATTGCCTTTGGCCGCAGGTTTGACGCCCTGAGCGGCTAGTTTAGTGCCCGGCTTGGCGGAGCCTGCGCAGGTCGGGGCTTTGCCCTTGTGGGCAGGTTTGCCGGCCGGTTTACCTTGTCCTGCACCTTGGGCGACGGGCTTGCTGTTCCCCTTCCCCAACTTCAGCTCGGCGCCCACCGGTTTGCCATTGCCCTTGCCGCTCTTGTTGGCAGCCGAGGCGTTGCTCTGGCCTGCCCCCTTGTTGCCCGCGCCATTGCCGCGCTGATGGCTGATGTTGCTGTGGCGAGTCAGGGCCGGTTTCATCCCTTTACCTGAGGCGGCACGTTCGTTGCGACCTTCCGGCGGCACCAGACAGCCGGGGCCGTTGCCAATCAGGTGGCCCTTGCCCATAGCGAGCAGGGCTTCGCGGATCATCGGCCAGCCGGCCGGGTCGTGGTAGCGCAGCAGCGCCTTGTGCAGGCGGCGACGGCGCTCGCCCTTGGCGACAAACACATCGCCCCCCTCGCGGCTCACCTTGTTTAACGGGTTTTTCTCCGTGTAATACATGGTGGTGGCGTTGGCCAGCGGCGACGGGTAGAAGTTTTGCACCTGATCGAGCTTGAAGCGGTTCTCTTTGACCCAGAGCGCCAGATTGATCATGTCTTCATCCGTGGTGCCCGGGTGGGCAGAGATAAAGTAGGGGATCAGGTACTGCTGCTTGCCCGCCTCTTTGGAGTATTTGTCGAACAGCTCCTTGAACTGGTAGTAGCTGCCCATGCCCGGCTTCATCATCTTGGAGAGCGGCCCCTCCTCGGTGTGTTCCGGCGCGATCTTGAGGTAGCCGCCGACGTGGTACTTGGCCAGCTCCTTGATATAGCGGGGGTCTTCGACCGCGATGTCGTAACGCACGCCGGAGGCGATGAGGATCTTCTTGATCCCCTTGAGGTCGCGCGCCTTGCGATAGAGGTTGATGGTCGGGCTGTGGTCGGTGTCCATGTGCGGGCAGATGGTGGGCCAGACACAGGAGGCGCGACGGCAGGTCTGCTCGGCCTTGGGGCTCTTGCAACGCAGCTTGTACATGTTGGCGGTGGGACCGCCGAGATCCGAGATGACACCGGTAAAGCCCGGCACCTTGTCGCGGATCTCTTCGATTTCTTTCAAGATCGACTCTTCCGAGCGGCTCTGGATGATGCGCCCCTCGTGCTCGGTGATGGAGCAGAAGGAGCAGCCGCCGAAGCAGCCGCGCATGATGTTGACCGAGGTCTTGATCATGTCGAAGGCCGGGATCTTCGCGTTGCCATAGGCCGGATGCGGCACCCGCTGGTAAGGCAGGCCGAACACCCCGTCCATCTCGTCGGTTTCGAGCGGGAAGGCGGGCGGGTTGACCCAGACGATGCGATCGCCGTGGGCCTGGGAGAGCGCGCGGGCGCAGCCGGGGTTGGTCTCGTGGTGCAGGATGCGCGAGGCGTGGGCGTAGAGCACCTTGTCTTCCTTCACCCGCTCGAACGCCGGCAGCTTGACGTAGGTCTTCTCCCACGGCTTTTGCCTTGGCGGCTGCACCAGGATGGGCTTGGCCTCCTGCTCACTTGGCGCTGTACCCTCATCATCCCCGCTCTTTGTTTCAGAACACGGCGCCCCTTCCATATAGGGGTTGGGGATGGGGTCGATGCGGCCAATCTGGTCGAGCTTGCTCGAATCCACCCCGCGCCAGCCCGGCAGCGGTTCGCGGCGAATGACGGCGGTGCCGCGAATGTCCTGCATGGTCTCGATGGTCTCGCCGCCTGCGATGCGGTGGGCCACCTCCACCAGGGGGCGCTCGGCGTTGCCGTAAATCAGGATGTCGGCCTTGGCATCGAGCAGGATGGAGCGGCGGATGGTCTCGGACCAGTAGTCATAGTGAGCGATGCGGCGCAGCGACGCCTCGATGCCGCCGATGACCACCGGGACCTCCTTGAAGGCCTCCTTGCAGCGCTGGGTATAGACCAGGGTGGCGCGATCGGGGCGCTTGCCGCCCACATCCCCCGGGGTGTAGGCGTCGTCGTGGCGCAGCTTTTTATCGGAGGTGTAGCGGTTGATCATGGAGTCCATGTTGCCCGCCGTCACCCCGAAGAAGAGGTTCGGCTTGCCCAGGCGCATAAAGTCATCTTTGGATGACCAGTCCGGTTGGGCGATGATGCCGACCCGAAAGCCCTGGGATTCGAGCATGCGGCCAATCACCGCCATGCCGAAGCTCGGGTGATCCACGTAGGCATCGCCGGTTACCAGGATGACGTCGCAGCTGTCCCAGCCCAGCTTGTCCATCTCTTTGCGGGACATGGGCAGGAAGGGCGCCGTGCCGTAGCACTCGGCCCAGTAGCGGGGATAGGAGAAAAGGTTGGGTACCGGCTGCATTTTAACCACCTGGAACAATTCGGGTCGCGCATTATACCGATTGCTGCCAAGGGGAGCGATGGCTTTTTGCCCCCATAAGTCGCGCGGGATAAGGGGCTCCACGATGAAAAAGGGCGCCCGCAGGCGCCCTTTTGATGATGGAGGCTGGCAACTTATGCCGCCGGAGTTTGCTGATCCCCTGCCCCCTTGGCAGTCAGCGCCTCGTCCACCTGGCGATCCCGCGCCCCCGTCATGCCGGCGTGGCGGGCGATCAGGTGGTAGATGGCGGGCACCACCAGCAGGGTGACCAGGGTCGCCAGGGAGAGGCCGAAGAAGACCACGGTCCCCACCGCCATCCGGCTCTCGTAACCCGCCCCCATGGAGAGCATCAGGGGCACGGCGCCGATAATGGCGGTGAGCGAGGTCATCAGAATGGGGCGCAGGCGGCGCACCGAGCCTGCGATGATCGCCTGCTCGAACGACTCGCCGCGCTGGCGCAGCTGGTTGATGAACTCGACGATGAGGATGCCGTTCTTGGTCACCATGCCGATCAGCATGATCATGCCGATCTGGCTGTAGATGCTCATCTCCTGCCCCGTCAGCCAGAGCCCCAGCAGGCCGCCGAAGGTGCCAAACGGCACCGTCATCATCACCACCGCCGGGGTCAGGGTGCTCTCGAACTGGGCCACCAGCACCAGATAGACCACCAGCAGGGCGAGGCCGAACACCAGCGCCATCTCCCCCTGATTGTCGCGATAATCCTTGGAGTCGCCGGCGTAATCCACTGTCATGCCGGTGGGCAGGTGGGTGTTGGCCCAGCCATCGAGAAAGTCGAGGGCCTCCCCCAGGGTGTGATCCGGGTGCACGTCCGCAGTCAGGGTGATCGCCTTTTGCCGCTGGTAGTGGTTGAGGCGGTTGGCGGTAGCCACCTGCTTGACGGTAGCCAGGGTCGAGAGACTCACCATCTCGCCGTTCGCGGCCTTGAGATAGATGCGACCAAGATCCGAGACGCCGTTGAACTCCTGCTGGTTGCCGCGCAGGTAGACGTCATACTCCTCGCCCCGGTCCACATAGGTGGTCTTGCTCACCCCGCCCAGCAAGGCCTGCAAGGTGCTCGCCACGGTGGAGACTGGAATGCCAAGCTGGCTGGCACTGTCGCGATCTATGGTCACACACAGCTCCGGGGTCTTCTCGGCGTAGTCGAGATCCGGCGTCAGCATCAGGCCACTGCCCTGGGCGGCCTGTTGCAGCGCCAGCCCCTGCTGGTAGAGCTCGTCGTAGTCGTTGCCCTGCAGCACGAACTGCACCGGCGCGGTGGAGCCGCCGCGAAAACCCGGCTGGAAGGTGCGGATCATCACGTCGGGAATGCCCGCCAGCTTGCCCCCCAGGGAGCGGGAGAACTCGGTGGCGGTGACGTCGCGCTCGGCCCAGTCGGTGAGCTGGATGATCACCATGCCGGTCTGATCGCCGCCGCGACCAAAGGCCGGGGTGCTAAAGCTCATGGCCTGCACCAGCCCCTTGCCCAACATGGGCATGATGGCCGCCTCCACCTGCTGCATGTTGCGCTTCATCCGCTCGATACTGGTCCCCTCTGCCCCCTTGACGAACACATAGACCACGCCCCTGTCTTCGGTCGGGGTCAGGCTGGTGGGCAACTGCTGGAACAGGGCGCCGATGCCACCAAGGCAGAGCAGCAGCACCAGAGGCGTCCAGCGGGAGTGGCGCAGCACGGCGCCGAGTAGAGTGCGATAGTGCCCCTCCACCCAGCCGAGGCCGCGATCGAGAGCCGCGGTCAGGGCGTTGGGCCTGTCCAGCGGACGCATCAGCCAGGAGCCCATGGCCGGGGTCAGGGTGAGCGCCACCAGGGAGGAGCAGAGCACGGCGAGCGACAAGAGGATGGCAAACTCGGTAAAGAGCCTGCCCACCATGCCATCCATAAAGGCAATGGGCACAAACACCATCACCAGCACGGCGGTGGTGGCGATGACCGCAAAGCCCACCTCGCGAGTACCGTGCCAGGCGGCCAGCAAGGGAGATTCACCCCGCTGCAGATGGTGGTGGATGTTCTCCACCACCACGATGGCGTCATCCACCACCAGACCGATGGCGAGAATGAGCGCCAGCAGAGTGATAAGGTTGATGGAAAACCCGAAATACCAGGCGCCAATAAAGGCCGAGATGAGCGACACGGGTACCGTCACCGCCGGAATGAGGGTGGTGCGCCCCTGGCCGAGGAAGAGATAGAGCACGGCCACCACCAGCACGGCGCAGATGGCCAGGGTCTCGTACACCTCGTCAATAGCCTGCTTGATGAAGATGGTGGAGTCATAGTCCACCTCAAGCACGGCTCCCTCAGGCAAAAAGCGCTGCATTTCGCCCAGCTTTTTCTCTATGCCTTGCGCCACCGCCAGCGGGTTGGCGGTGGATTGCGCGACTATGCCGATCCCCAGACTCTCGCGGCCATTGCGCTGGTAGGCGCTGTCTTCGTTCTTGGCCCCCACCTCGACATCGGCGATGTCCGCCAGATAGATGCTCTGGCCGTTGCTGGCGGTGGTGATCTGCAGATTCTGGAAATCTTCGGCGCTGTGGTAGAGACGGGCTATCTGCACCGACATGGTCATGCTGTTGTTGCGAATTTCCCCGCCGGGCAGCTCGATATTCTCCCGCTTGAGGGCATCCTCCACGTCTGCCACCGTGATGCCGCGGGCCGCCATGTCGGCGGGGCGCAGCCGCACATACATCACTTGGGTGAGATCGCCGGAGAGCATCACCTCGCTCACCCCGTCCACCAGGCTCAGGGGATCGACCAGGATCCGGTTGGCGTAGTCGGTCATGGCGGTGCGGTCCATCTGGCTGCTGCTGAAGTTGAGCCAGACCGCCACGTCGCCGTTGCCGCTGTCCTTGGTTACCAGGGGCTCGTCTACCTCATCGGGCAGTCGCGGCCGGGCGCGGGAGAGGGCATCGCGCACGTCCGAGATCCCCTCCACCATGTTCCAGCCGAGCTTGAACTCGACGGTGATCATGGAGCGCCCCTTGCGAGTCACCGAGTTGATGTTCTTGATGCCGCTGATGCCGGAGAGCTGATCCTCGATGGGCTTGGTGACCTGGCTCTCCATCACCGAGGGGGCCGCCCCCTCATAGGTGGTGGTGATGGAGACGGACGGGGTCTGCACGTCCGGCATCTCCCGCACCGTCAGTTTGGAAAACGCCACCAGGCCAAACACGGTGAGCAAGGCGCTGAGCACGACCGCCACCAGCGGGCGGCGGACCGAAATATCCGAGAGCCACATCAGCCATTGACCTCCGCCAGATCGTGCACCAGCACCCCATCGCGCAGGTTGACCAGCCCCTCGACCACGATGCGATCGCCGACCTTGAGCCCCTCGGTGACCCAGACGGTCTCCCCTTCGGTTTCACCCAGCACCACGGGTATCCGCTTGACCCGGCCATCGGCCTCGAGACGATAGACGAAGCGTTGCTCACCCACGTACTCCACCGACTGGGCGGGGATCAGGGTCAGCTGGCGGGCCGGCAGGGCCAGCACCACATTGAGCAGCATACCGGGGCGCAGCTGGCCATTGGCGTTGGGGATCATCACCCGCGCCTTGATGTTCTGGCTGCCGTTGGAGACGCGGCTGTCCAGGGTGGTGAGGGTGCCGGCAAAGTGCTGATCCGGCCAGGCGCTGCTGGTGGCGGTCACCGCCATGCCGGGGTGCAGCAGGGAGAGATAACGCTCCGGCACCGCCAGATCGAGGCGCAGCTTGTCCACTTCATCCAGATGAAGCAGGTTGTCGCCGCTGTTGACCAGGGCCCCTTCGCTGAGATCGATAAGGCTCACCCGGCCCGCAAACGGGGCCAGCAGGGTACGAAGGGAGAGCTCGTAACGGGCGGCATCGAGCCGCGCCTTCGCCTGATCGACGGCGGCCTGCTGCCCCTCCAGCTCGGACTGGGTCACGGCTCCGCGGGCCACCAGCTTGCGCATTTCATTCAGTTTGCGGGTCTCGTCGCGCAGGCTTGCGCTCTGCTCGGCCAGTTCCGCCTGCTGCTTGCCCGAGTCCAGCGCGATCAGGGTCTCGCCCCTGGCCACCGTCTGGCCCGATTGCACCGCTATGTTGACGATGCGACCCGTGACCTCCGGGCTGATGATGACGGAACGGTTGGCGGTGAGCTTGCCCACCAGCTTGAGGGTCGGCTCCGCCAGACTCTGGGTCACGGTCTGGGTACGGATATTGATTTGTCTGGCGGGTGCCTTGGCGGCAGGCTCACTGTGGCGATACGCCCAGACGGCGGCCACCACGACACAAAGAAGTCCCAGGCTGAGCCAGATACGCATTTTCATCGAACGATCCATGGAGAGTAGAAGGAAAGATATTCCGGATAGGGGCCATTTTAGCCCCTGACTATGCCGTGACTATGAGCAAATGTGACAAAACGTAACAAAAAGGGAGGAAGATCATCGTGTTGGTGATTAAATGATTAATTCCTCAACAGATTGGCATAAAATGGAGGCTCTCCATTACCAACAGGTGTGGACACCTTGTTCCTATCGACGTTGTTTGATCGCCGCTTCTTCTCCCCTTTCACCTGGCCGTTGCTGGCGCTGGCCGCATTGCTCATCATCCTGGCTCTACGCCAGTCGCTCAAGCAGATAGAGGATGTCTACCAGAGCGACACCCTCAACAGCGCCATCCATCTGCGGGATCAATTCAGGCAGAGCCAGGTGTTTCTGGAGGCGATGCACGGCCAGGCCGAGGAGCGGCTGCGCAGCACACCCCAGTCGGCTCTGACCCGCCAGCTCTATCACCATATCGAAGCACTACCGGACCAGGGGTTGGCGCTTGACCATCGACCACTCGAGTTGCCCCGGAAGCTGGTAGGCAACCTGACCGGCGCAGGTCCCTTGCCACCACCGGGGAGCAAACGGGAAGCCAGACTGCATCTGGCCCTGAGTCTCTCCCCCCTGCTTTCCACCGCGAGCCGGGAGTTTGACAATGAGATAGCCTGGGTCTACTTCACCGGAGTGGACCACTTTATCTATCTCTATCCCTGGGTCCCCTCCAGCCGGTTTCGCTTCTCTCCCTCGCTCTACCAGAGCACCTATTGGCAGGATGCCCTGGCAGCCCACAACCCGGAGCGGGGCACCATTATCTCGCGCCCGTTCAACGACCTCGCAGGGACAGGCCAGCTCATCACATTGTCACGCCCTCTCTATCAGGATGGTCATCTGGTGGGGATGCTCAGCATGGATATCCAGCTCTCGCGCTTGCATCAGCAGCTTGACGAGCTGATCCCGGAACTCGGGGACTACATGCTGATCAACCAGTATCGCCAGGTGCTGGCCAGCAGCGCGGCAAACGCGGTCGCGCCCGCCGATCTGACACCCTCCTCGACCTATCTTTGGCAGCAGGGCACCTTGCGCCTGATCCTGGCCATTCCGGACACCCCCTTGCGGCTGATCCACACCATTTCCCTCTGGCCCCTGCTGCAGGCCATGATCTGCCAGTCGGGCCCCACCCTGCTGGCCATCCTCTTCATGCTGCTGGCGGCGCTCTCCAATCTCAGGGCCAGGCGGCTCAACCAGCGACTCAACTACCTCTCCTGCCACGACAATCTGACCGGGGCCTTCAACCGTCATTACCTGGCGCAGCTGGAGCAGCAAAACACCCTGACGCCGGCGCAGCAGACCGGTTTTCTGATGTTCGATGCGGATCACTTCAAACGGGTCAATGACACCTTCGGCCATGGTGTCGGCGACGCCGTGCTGATCCACCTGGTGCGACTGTGCCAGGGGCAGCTCAGGCGCGAGGATTGCCTGATCCGTTGGGGCGGCGAGGAGTTTCTGGTACTGATCGCCCAAAGCGACGGTGCCCTGCTCGCCGAGGTGGCCGAGCGCCTGCGCGCCGTCGTCGCCGGGCATGACTGGGGCGCCATCGCTCCAGGTCTTGCCGTCACCATCAGTCTGGGCCACCACGCCTGTTGCGAGGATATCCCCCACCACGAGGCCGTGCGCCGCGCCGATGTGGCGCTCTATCAGGCCAAGGCCAACGGTCGCAACCGCAGTGAAAGATGGCAGAGTGACGCCTGCGAACACACGGGGTAAGCTGGTGTTCCAACCCCTTTCAGGAGGAAAGTCGTGCCACGAAAACCCCGCATAGGGCTCGCGCTGGGGAGCGGAGCCGCCAGAGGATGGGCCCATATCGGCGTCATCCGTGCCCTTGAACGCCTCGGCATCAAGCCGGATCTCATCGCAGGTTGCTCCATCGGCAGCTTTGTGGGGGGAGCCTACGCCGCCGGCGAGCTGGATCGGCTGGAGGCCTGGGTGCGCGACTTTACCCGGCTGCAGGTAGTGAGCCTGCTCGATCCCGCCCTCTCCGGCGGCTTGTTTCGCGGCGAGAAGGTGTTTGGCATCGCCGCCAACTACCTGGGTAACCCGGATCTGGAAGACCTTCCCCTCCCCTTCGCCTGCGTCGCCACCGAACTCGATACCGGCCGCGAGGTCTGGCTGCAGCAGGGGTCGCTGCGCCAGGCGGTACGCGCCTCCTGCGGCATGCCGGGGATCCTGACCCCGACCCGGGTCAACGATCACTGGCTGGTGGATGGCGCCGTGGTCAACCCCGTGCCCATCTCCCTGGCGCGCGCCATGGGGGCCGAGGTGGTGATCGCGGTCAACCTCAACACCGACATGCACCAACCCTGGACCGACCAGCCGGATCAGGTCAGCAACGGCGGCCTGCTCAGCCAGTGGCTCAACCGGGGCGAGAGCACACCCGCCACCCCGGGCATGTGGAGCGTGATGACGGGCTCCATCAACATCATGCAGGAGCGCATCACCCGGGCCCGGATGGCGGGGGATCCGCCGGAGATCCAGCTCTGCCCGCGCCTTGGCAGCTTCTCCATCATGGATTTTCATCGCGCCGTCGATGCCATCAACGAAGGGGAGGCCTGCGTCGAGCGCAGCCTGGATCAGCTCAAGGATGAACTGGGACGACTCGGGGTGCTCTAATCATTATCCAACACACAAGCAAAACAGAAAGAGCGCCTTGCGGCGCTCTTTTGCTATTCGGCTCAGCGAAACCTAGAAGAGTCCCAGCCCCTTGAGCATCACGATCAGGATCAGCAACGGCGATACATAACGGATGATAAAGAAGAGCGGCTTGAGGATGGGCAGTGCCAGCTCGCCGCCATTGGTCAGGGCCTCTCTCATCCGCTCCTCGCCCCACACCCAGCCAACGAACAGGCAGAGGAAGATGCCCCCCAGCGGCATCAGGACGTTGGAGGAGAGGTAGTCGAACAGATCGAAGAAGGTTTTGCCGGCGATCTGCACGTCCGCCATGGTGCTGTTGGAGAGCGCACAGGTGGACCCCACCACCCCCAGCACCAGCAGGTTGATCAGGGTGGCCCGGCGGCGGCTCATGCCAAAGCGCTCGGAAAGCACCGAAACCGGCACCTCCAGGATGGAGAGCATGGCGCCGGTGGCCGCGATGGCGGAGAGCACGAAGAAGAGCACCATGAAAAGATGCCCAAACGGGATGCTGGCAAAGACTGCCGGTATGGTGATGAACAGCAGGGAGGGACCGGCGGTCGGTTCAAAACCAAAGGCAAAGACTGCCGGGAAGATGGCGATGCCGGCCAACATGGAGACGAACAGATCGGCGCACATCACCCGAAACGCGGTCGCAGGGATGTTCTGATCCGCCCGAAAGTAGCTGCCATAGGTCATCATGGTGCCCATGCCGATGGAGAGCTTGAAGAAGGCCAGCCCCATGGCGGTCAGCACCACGGCACCGGTGATCTTGGAAAAGTCCGGGGAGAACAGGAAGGAGAGCCCTTCGCTCGCCCCCGGCAGAGTCAGGCTGCGAATGCCGATCACCAGCAGCAGGATGAAGAGCACCGGCATCAGCTTCTTGGTCACCGCCTCAATCCCCTTGGAGACCCCCATCAGCAGTATGCCCCCCATCAGGATCAGCACCAGCCACTGCCACAGCAAACTCTGCAGCGGATTGGTGATGAGCGCCGTGAACGCAGCGCCGGTGACTTCCGGGTTGGTCGAGAGGATGGAGCCGTCGATCGCCTTGAAGATGTAGGCAAAGACCCAAGCCGCCACTTCGGAGTAGAACGACATGATAAGGAAGGCGGCCAGCACGCCCATGGCCGCGATCAGCCACCAGGGTTGCCCTTTGGGAGCCAGTTTGGTCAGGGTGCTGACCGCATCTGACTTGCCTTTGCGACCCAGCATGATCTCGGAGATCATCACCGGCAGCCCCACCAGCAGAGTGGCGATCACATACACCAGCAGAAAACCGGCGCCACCATTTTCACCGGTCAGGTAGGGGAATTTCCAGATATTGCCGAGACCAACGGCGGAGCCTAAGGTCGCGGCCAGCACGCCGAATTTGCTGGTAAAGCCGTCTCTGGCCTTGGGGGTGGTTTGACTCATTATTGTCTCACTCTCTGTCGCATCATGCGGGGTAGCGGATTAAAGGGTAGGAAGTTTCTGAGGTTTGTAATTGCTTGCCAATATTTTTCAGGGGAAAGCGCTATCTGGAGCACGATTTGCGCTACATCCGGTTATCAGTCCTGTTTTCCAGACAAAAAAATGCCGCCCGATGGCGGCATTTTCTGTCACAGTGACACTCACGCCTTGGCGAGGTCGTCCGGTCCGATCTGGCCGATTTCGGCGACTTTTTTGTCAGCCAGTAGCCAGAGGGTGAACTTGTGCAGCTCGGGGTGGTGAGCCAGGGCAACCAGGAAGGCGCCACCAACTTCACGATAACCCAGCTCGTAGTTCTTCAGGGTTGTGGGGGGAACACCCAGCAAATCAGCAAATTTAGGACGGCTCAAACCGACTGCTTCACGGATCTGACGGATCTTCTTGCCAACAGTGACGATATTTGAATTCATATTGTTCCATACTCCGTTTGGCGGATGTACTCCGCCTTTTATTTTTCGCGACGACTCGTAGTCAAGTGTATCAGTTTTGTACGGACTCGTTATGGTCGAGTCTCTATCTTTATGAGCGCCTTTCGGCGACAACCCTTGCTATCAACGGGGATGGTAATCGCTCAGCCGCCTCAGGTAAACAGTCTCGAAAAGAAACCCTTATTGTTGGCAACAGAATTGCTCGTATAATTCGCCAGCTACCCATAAAGAGGAATTAGTATGGCGTTTCCCGGCATTATTTCCCGCCTGCACACCGTCCCGAACGTATCCCAACTGCAACAACAACTAACCCAGGGTGAACAGTATCGCGCCGAAGCCTTCTGGCTCCCTTCGGCATTGCAGCATCATGCCAACGAGGTACTGGCCCAGCTGTCAGACAAATGCAGCCTCTATCTGGAACAGGATGAACCGACCCTTTCCCTGCGTAGCCACGATGGTGGCCAGGACAGTCATGGTCGTCTGCTCACCCGCAACGGTCAGGTTCTCGGGCTGGCCGTGACCCCTGGCGATGGCGGCCTGGTCCCCGTCTCCGGCATGCCGGACATGGCCACCTGGCTGGAGGCAGGTCACCTTCATTTCATCTGTCCGGCGGCGGTCCAACCGGTGGCTCGTGCCATTCTCAACATCTGGCCACTGGACCCTTATCTGGCGCGTCATTTTCTGACGAGCTTCATTCCGCTGTTACAAAGCGCAACAGAGGTCGATTATCTCGCCGTTTTCGCCGCCAGGGAAAATCAGGCCAACCCGCATTCCGACTGGGTTCAGGCCTATATGAGACTGGAAAAAAAGCTGCACCGTGCCTACCTAGATCACTAATTAATCAGCATAAACAGCCAGTTATCCCTTCCTGATAATTTTGTATCCGGTGCATTTGTGAGCTTGATCATGTTTTAAAAACGGCATAGAGTGCGCCTCGTCATCGGAATGACACCTGCTGCCTGGTCGCGGTTTTCACCTTTGCGTGCCCGACCAAGTTGCTCGACACACCAGGAGAGTGTGCGACCCGGAATCTGCCGGGTCATCTGCCAGACTCGACGCCAGCCGTTCGGCGGAGCCTGCAGCTTACATAAATGACAAAGTGCGAAGCATGTGAATAACGTGCGCTCTCAACGAGGATTTTTTTATGATGAAAATGGCTCCTTCCCTGATCGCCATCGCCATGGCTGCCATGGGTGCTACTGCTGCTCACGCTGCTGACGACATCTACTTCGGTGCCGGTGTCGGTGCTGCTCACTTCAACGGTCTGAACAAGATCGAAGGCGTGAACAACGGTGAAGAAGATGCGGCTGCTGCCAACGCATTCGTGGGTTACAACTTCAACGAATACTTCGGTACCGAGCTGGGCTACCAGTACGCTGGCCGTGGCAACACCGAAGGTCTGCGCTACGAGAACCAGGGTGCCACCCTGTCCGGTATCGCTCGTCTGCCGCTGGGCAACGACTTCTCCCTGTTCGCTGAAGGCGGCGCCTACTGGGCTCACACCGATGGTCTGGGCATCAGCGATACCAAAGTATCCCCGCTGGCCGGTGCAGGTGTGACTTACAAAGTCAACGACGCCCTGGATCTGCAAGCTCGCTACCGCTACATGTGGGACGTGGCTGACCTGAACGTAGAAGGCACCCACTACAAGTCCAACCAGAGCGTGGCTACCCTGGAAGCCGTATACCATCCGTTCCGTACTTCCTACGTAGCACCGGCTCCGGCTCCGGTTGTTGAAGAAGCTCCGGCTCCGCAAGTTGTCGAGAAGAGCTTCGCCCTGAACTCCGACGTGCTGTTTGCCTTCGGCAAAGACACCCTGAAGCCGGAAGGTGCTCAGGCTCTGGACGCTCTGTACCAGCAAATCGTTGAATTCCAGCCGAAAGATGGCAGCGCTGTTGTCGTTGGTTACACCGACCGTATCGGTTCCGACGCTTACAACCAGAAACTGTCCGAAGCCCGTGCCCGCACCGTTGCCAACTTCCTGGTAAGCAAGGGTATGGCTGCCAGCAAGGTTGCCATCGAAGGTCGTGGCGAAGCTGACCCGGTTACCGGCACCAAGTGTGACGGCGTGAAAGCCAAGGCTCAGCTGATCTCCTGCCTGGCCCCGGACCGTCGTGTAGAAGTTCGCGTATCTGGCGTACAAGAAGTTCAGCAATAATCTGAACTGCGCAAGATAAAGTGCGAAATGGGGATGCAATAGCATCCCCATTTGTTTATCCCCTCTTCCTTCCTGACATCCCCCTGTCACATTTGACTCTTAGCTTGCCTGTACTACCTCAAAAGCATAAAGTAGCTAAGCCTCTAAGGCATTGGATAAGCACTAAAAAGCGCTTCTGTCCGGCCTGTTGTCCATGATGTAGACGCATCATGAGTGTCCCGAAGCCATCTGCTATCCATCTTGTTGGCAATTTTTTCGCCACCATAAAAACAAGTGCACAGAATGCCCTCAAGGGGCTCACGCAACGAGGATAAAACGATGAAAATCAAAATGGCTCCCACTCTGATTGCGCTGGCAATCGCGGCCACCGGTACCACTGCCCAGGCGTCTGGTGACTGGTATACCGGTATCGGTGCAGGCTGGGCCTATGCCCACGATCTGGATAATGTTCAGGGTCTGGATGTAGACAAGGACGCCACTGCCCTGAGTCTGTTCGGCGGCTACAACTTCACCGAGAACTTTGGTGCCGAGCTTGGCTATCTCTATGCCGGCAAAGGCGGCATTGATGGCGCCGACTTCAAGACCCAGGGTGCCACCCTGTCCGGTATTGCTCGTCTGCCCATGGGTGACGTCTTCTCCCTGTTTGCGGAAGGTGGTGCCTATTTCAACCACGTCAACGGCAATGGCGACAGCGACAACGGCACCGCACCGCTGGCCGGCATCGGTTTGACCGCCAAGCTCTCCGACCTGATCGACGTACAGGCCCGTTACCGCTATCTGTGGAACTTGGGCGACGAGCCGAAGACCTGGGAAACCGACATGAGCGTGGCGACCCTGGAACTGGTACTGCACCCGAACCGTACCTCCTATGTTGCACCGGTTCCCGCTCCCGAGCCCGAGCCTGTCGCGCCGGTCGTTGTCGACAAGAACTTCGCCCTGAGCTCTGACGTGCTGTTTGCCTTTGGCAAATCTACCCTCAAGCCAGAAGGTGCTGCAGCGCTGAACACCCTGTATCAGGACATCGTCGACGTGCAGCCGAAAGATGGCAGCGCCGTGGTCGTCGGTTACACCGACCGCATCGGCTCTGATGCCTACAACCTGAAACTGTCCGAAGCCCGTGCCCGTACCGTGGCCGACTTCCTGGTCGGCAAGGGCCTGCCGGCTGGCAAGGTCTCCATCGAAGGTCGTGGCGAAGCCAACCCGGTCACCGGCAACCAGTGTGACGGCGTCAAGGGCAAGGCCGAGCTGATCTCCTGCCTGTCCCCGGATCGTCGCGTAGAAGTACGCGTCACCGGCGTACAGCAAGTGACCGAATAATCTCGCAACCCGATGCATACAAGCCGAGGGGGCCCGCAAGGGCTCCCTCTTTTTTTGCGCGCCATTCGGCCACTCCCGGCCACCCATTGCCCCATGAGTGTTCCCCCTCGCAGTGCCTGACTGGTTAAACAGTCGGTATCACCTATAACTAAGAGCGGCAACTACCTCAAAACTGGAATGCTGCCCCAGATAACAACAAATGAGGATACAAGATGAACAAGACACCCAAACCCGTCTGGCTCGCGGTGGCGCTGGCCGTGACACTGCCCTCGGCGGCCCATGCCAACGACTGGTACGGCGGGATCGGTGGCGGCGTCGCCATCGCCCACGATCTGGATGACTTCAGCCAGGATGCCGACAAGAACGCGACCGCACTCTCCCTGTTCGGGGGCTACAACTTCAACGAGAACCTGGGCGCCGAACTCGGTTACCTCTCCACCGGTGACTGGGATATCAATGGCACGGACTTCAACAGCAAGGGGGCGACCCTCTCCGTCATCGGCCGCTTGCCTCTCAACGATATCTTCTCGGTGTTTGCGGAAGGGGGTGGCTATATCTACCACGTCAATTCCATCAACGGGGGGGATGACAGCCTGGCCCCGCTGGCCGGGCTCGGGCTGACCGCCAGAGTGCACGACTGGATCGATATTCAGGCGCGCTACCGCTACATGGTGCGAGTCGGGGATGATTCGGACAACGACAAGGTCGGCAGCGGCACCCAGCGCTGGGTCAGTGACATCAGCGCAGCCACCCTGGAGCTGGTAATCCATCCCAACCGCAGCAAAACGGTCGAACCTGAACCCGCTCCCATGGTGGTGCCCGTACCACCGCCCGCCCCCGAACCGGTGGATCAGACCTTCAACCTGAGTTCGGACGTGCTGTTTGCCTTTGGCAAGGCGGACCTCAAACCGGAAGGCATGCAGGCGCTCGATTCACTCTACCAGCAGATCGTCGACGTTAAACCCAAGGATGGCAGTGCCATGGTGATGGGTTATACCGACCGTATCGGCTCGGATGCCAGCAACCAGACCCTGTCGGAGGCGCGCGCAACGACGGTTGCGAACTTTTTGATTAACAAGGGGTTGCCCGCAGATCAGGTCAGTATTCAGGGCAACGGCGAGAGCAACCCGGTCACTGGCAGCCAGTGTGATGGCATCAAGGCCAGAGCCGCGCTGATCGATTGCCTGGCCCCGGATCGCCGGGTCGAGATCCGGGTGACCGGTACCCAGCAGGCCGGTGAGTAGTCCCGCTTCATGAGGCCATCACGATGACAGAGGTGCACAAAAAAGGGATGCTGCTGCATCCCTTTTGTTTTACTTGCGCGACCGTATCAGAAGGAGGTCCGGCGATAGCGGCGGTACTCGGGGTGCCAGAAGTTGGCCTCGATGGCCTGATCGATCACCTCGTCCGGGGTCTGCACCGCCTTGCCCTGCAGCATGGCTGTCTTGGCTACCATCTTGGCGATGTAACGGGAGACCTCGTGAATGTCCGCCAGATCCGGCAGCAGTGACCCCTCTTCCCCTTTCACCAGCGGCGAGCACTCGGCCAACGCGCGGCTGGCCGACATCAGCATGGCATCGGTCACCCGGGTCGCACCGGAGGCGATGACGCCAAGGCCAATCCCCGGGAAGATGAAGGAGTTGTTGCACTGGGCGATGACGTAGCGCTTGCCCTTGTACTCCACGGGTGCAAACGGGCTGCCGGTCGCTACCAGGGCCTGACCATCGGTCCAGCGGATCAGATCCGCCGGGGTCGCCTCGACCCGGGAGGTGGGGTTGGAGAGCGGGAAGATGATGGGACGGGCACAGTGCTTGTGCATGGTCTTCACCACCTCTTCGGTGAACAGCCCCGGCTGGCCGGAGACCCCGATGAGGATGTCCGGACGACCGTGCTCCATCACCTCCAGCAAGGAGATGTTGTCCCCCACCGGCCAGTCGGCAATGCGCTCCACCGGTTGGGATAGACGACGCTGGAAGTCGAGCTGGTTGGGGATCTTGTCGGTGATAAGACCGAAGCGATCCACCATGAAGACCCGGCCACGCGCCTGCGCATCGGTCAGCCCCTCGGCCTTCATCTGGGCCACGATCTGCTCGGCGATGCCGCAACCGGCGCTGCCGGCACCGAGGAAGGCGACCCGCTTCTCGGAGAGCTTGGCACCGGAGGCCTTGCAGGCGGCGATGAGGCTGCCCAGGGTCACGGCGGCGGTGCCCTGGATGTCATCGTTGAAACAGCACAGTTCGTTCTTGTAGCGGTTGAGCAGCGGCATGGCGTTGTTCTGGGCAAAGTCCTCGAACTGCAGCAGGATCTCCGGCCAGCGGCGCTTGACCGCCTGGATGAAGGCATCGACGAACTCGGCGTACTCTTCACCCGAGATACGCGGATTGCGCCAGCCCATGTAGAAGGGGTCATTCAGCAGCTGCTGGTTGTTGGTGCCCACGTCCAGCACCACCGGCAGGCAGTAGGCCGGTGAGATACCGCCACAGGCGGTGTAGAGGGAGAGCTTGCCGATGGGAATGCCCATGCCGCCGATCCCCTGATCCCCCAGACCCAGGATCCGCTCGCCATCGGTGACCACGATCACCTTGACGTTCTGCTTGGTGGCGTTTTGCAGCATGTCATCGATCCTGTCCTTGTCCGGATAGGAGATGAACAGACCGCGCGCGCGGCGATAGATGTTGGAGAACTCCTCGCACGCCTTACCCACGGTCGGGGTATAGATAACCGGCAGCATCTCGGTCAGGTGGTTGTGCAGCAGACGGTAGAACAGGGTCTCGTTGGTATCCTGGATGTTGCGCAGGTAGATATGCTTGTCCATGTCGTTGCCAAACGCCATGAACTGACGGTAGGCCCGCTCCGCCTGCTCCTCGATAGTCTCGATGTTGTGGGGCAGCAGTCCTTCGAGGTTGAAGTTGCTGCGCTCTTCGCTGGTGAAGGCACTGCCCTTGTTGAGCAGCGGGGTCTCCAGCAGGGCCGGACCGGCGTAGGGAATGTAGAGAGGACGTTTCTGATTATTATCTTCAAACATGGGTCTGGTACCTAAACGTTGGGGCCAGCCGATCCTATGGGCTTGCGCCGTTAATTTCAAAGAGTTTGCACATCCGTTGCAAAAGGTTTGCGACCCAGGCGACGAAAGGCGCCCGGTGTCTGGCCGGTCAGCCGGCGAAAGCGGTTGGCAAAGTTGGCGCCATCGCTGTAACCGACCCGGCCGGCCAGCTCGGCCAGCGGCCAGTTGGTATAGAGCAGCAGCTGGCGCGCCTTGTTCATCCGTAGCTGGGTGAGCCAGGCCATGGGCCCCATGCCGAACACCTGGCGACAGAGGCGATGCAGATGGGGTACTGAGCAGGCCATCTGATCGGCGAGTAGAACCACGCTCCAGGGCTCGTCGAGATGCGCCTCCACCCGGCGAAACAGCGCCTGCAACCGGATCTCGGGAGTGCCACGCACCTCACCCTGCAGGGTACGCTCCAAGAGCGCCAGCAACAGGCTCAGCAGTTGGGGTTGCAAGGGCGAGCGGGCCCCCTCTCCCTGGATCAGGCTGAGTAGATGATGGAGCTGCTCTCCGCCATCCCCCTGCCAGATGCGATGGCCGAGCCGGTGCAGATGCTGCCAGCGCGGCACATCGTCAAGCAGGATCCAGCTGGTGTGCCACTGCTCGCCCACCAGCTTGAGGCCACCCGGCACGGCTGCGGGCAAAAAGATAAGCGACCCGGCAGGAATGGGTTGCTCTCCCCCGTCGGTGAGCAGTGCGCCCCCCTCGTCGTGGCTCACCATCAGGATGTGAAACTCGGGCCGGTTGCGACGAATAAGGTAGTGTTCGCGGATCGCCGACAGGCCGGTCAGGAAGATGCCTGCCTCGCCGAGCAGGGGCAGACCTTCACGCCCCAGCATCCGCTCTTCGCAAGACGGTGCAATTTCCAGACAATCGCTGACAAATCCCATAACACCCCAACAGGATAGTTTTGCACAAGAAAACCGAGACTCACTCACAGTGAGACCACCCGCTTAGCCTCTTATCATACCCCTGACAAGCCTTGCTTTTCTTATACCCGGTTAACACAAATGAATTATTGGCAAGCAATTTTAAAACAAACCACCGATCGCGAGTTCATGTCCAGACTGTGGCGACTGGCCCTGCCCGTCTCACTGCAGTCCATGATGTTCTCCCTGCTCGGTCTCATCGACATCATGATGGTGAGCCAGCTTGGCACCACGGCAGTGGCGGCTGTCGGCTTGGGTAACCGGGTCTTCTTCTTCAATCTGCTGGTGATAGCGGGCCTCGCAGGCGGGGTCTCGGTATTGGCGGCACAATATTATGGTCGCGGCGAGATGGCCGGGGTGCGCCGCTCCCTGGCGCTAGCGCTGGTGGGGGCCACTCTGGTGAGCCTGCCGTTTGCCCTCGTTTACGTGCTCTCACCGGGTAGCGTGCTGGGCTTTGCCAGCCAGGATCCCGAGTTGCGCCCGCTCGCCGACCACTATCTGATGATCACCGGCGCCACCATCCTCTGCACCGCCATTGTGGTGCCGCTGGAGTCGGCCCTGCGTTCCATCGGCAACGCAACGGCGCCGACCCGCATCGGTATCATCGCCATCATTGCCAACGTCATCCTCAACTATGTCCTCATCTTCGGCCACTTCGGCTTCGAGGCCATGGGGGTGGCCGGCTCGGCCTGGGGCACCACACTTTCCCGACTGCTGCAGACCGCCTTGCTCTTGCTCTACGTGAGACGTCACGAGTCGCGCCTTGTTCCGCGCGCTGTCGACTGGCTGGCCGCCTTCAAACGCAAGGAGGTGGTGCGCTTTACCCTGATCGCCCTACCGCTCTTGTTTCATGACGGTCTCTGGGCCTTCGGCATGCTGCTCTACGGCTTTCTCTATGCCCACCTTGGCACCGATTCGCTCGCCATCATGACCACCCTCGGGACGCTGGAGAGCATCCTCATCTCCCTCTTCTTCGGGCTGGCGGTGGCTTGCTCCACCCTGCTCGGCCACCGGCTCGGGGCCGAGGAGTACGAGGCGGCCTGGCAACACTCCCAGCTCTTCCTGCTGCTCGCCCCCGTGGGCGCCCTGCTGGTTGGCGTTGCGGTCTGGCTGCTGCAAACCAGCCTGCTGCAGTGGGTCGGCAACCTGCCCCCCGAGCTGATGGGCGAGGCGGGGCAGGTGCTTGCCATCATGTGTCTTGGCATGCTGCTCAAGGTGTTCAACATGGTGGGCATCATAGGGGTGCTGCGCTCGGGGGGCGATGTGAACTACAGCATCTTCATCGACATTGTCGGCATGTGGTGCATCGGCCTGCCGCTTGCCTGGGTGGCGGTGAGCCTGCTCGACTGGCCTCTCTCATGGGTGGTCGCCGTGGTATTGCTGGAGGAACTCAGCAAGGTACTGCTGGTGCAGCACAGGATCCGCCAGCGCCGCTGGCTCAGAAACCTGGTGATGGGATAGGGGAGAACAAACCCGGGGTCATATCAATGACAGAAAAACCCCGTTTGCAGTATGCTAGCCCCCTCTTCAATCAGAGGCAGGGCCTGCTATGCCCCTGTCCAGTAGTCGTTTAAGGAGACGAGCATGCAACCACAGAAAGAGCTGATCACCGAGACTGCCCTGCTGGAGATGGCCAACAAGATGATCCGGGAACACGAAGACTTCATCCACGGCATGCGTGCCGACTCGGTGGAGCAGAAGGGGGAGATCCTGGTGTTCAAGGGGGAGTACTTCCTGGCCGAAGATGGCACCCCGACCGGCAAGACCATGGCGGTCTTCAACATGTTCAAGCTGCTGGCCCAGCAGCTCTCCGGCAAATACCGCCTGGGCTGACCCTCACGCCCAAGCAAACCACAGGATGCCGCCCTCAGGCGGCATCTGCTTTTTCGGCCTGCGGGCGTTCCACCACCACGCAGTTGCGCCCCGCCATCTTGGCCTGATAGAGGCTCTCATCGGCCCGGTTGATAAGGGCATCTATGCTCTCGCCTCTCCGCGCCAGAGCGATGCCAATACTGACCGTTACCTCCAGCAACTCGTCGGACGTCGGGCTCTTTACCAGACGCGCCTCGACCGATATCCGCAGCCGTTCGGCGATGCGGACCGCCTCCTCGGGATCGCCACAGTTGCGCAGCAAGATGGCAAACTCCTCACCGCCATAACGCCCCAGCACCATGCCGGACTCCAGCTGTTCATCCAGGGTGGTGGCCACCTCCTTGAGCACCGCATCCCCCGCCAGATGGCCATAGATATCGTTAATTCGTTTGAAGCGGTCGAGATCCAGCAGCAGCACGGCAAACGGCTTTTGTCTGGTCAGCAACCGGGCCCGGGCCTGCTCCAGCTGCTTGAGCAACAGGCGGCGATTCATCATGCCGGTCAGCTCGTCGGTAGTGGACTCCCGATAGAGGCGCAGCAGCATGTTGAGCTGGCCGCACTGCACCCAGCAGCTGGCCATGGCAAACAGACTGAGCACCCACACCTGGTTCAGGGTGGCCTGGCTCCACAGGGTCTGCCCCACCAACAACCAGCGCCCCAGCACCATGGTCAGCAGCACCACGCCGGCCAGTTGCAAACCGCGCAGGAGGGGAATGGGAAAGATGGCAAACAGGGTGATCAAGAGATAAGGGAACACCACATAGCCTACCTGCAGCTGCTGCTCGGTCCCGAAGCTGTGCAAACTGACGAGTGAGAAGAGCATCATCACCACCATCAGGTAGCCGAGCGCCAGCTTCATGCGCTGCAGTCTGAAGTTGATGAGGTAGGAGAGCGGGATCAGTGGCGAGAGCGCCAGGGCACAGAAGATCCTGGCCTGAAGCAGCTCTTCGAAATGGGTACGGGAAAGGGTCAGCCAATCCACCAATGCCCAGGCGGGCAAACCGACGATCAGCAGGCAGGTGAGCAAACGCAAACGCACCGTCATAAAACCCATGCGCGTGCGGGTAAAGTCTTCGGAGTGTGCCTTGGCACTCCAGAACTCTGACAACTTGAGCATCCAGCGGCTCCACATCAAGGTCGGGGGCCCATTTTACACCTACTAAGTGGTAAGAATGTCATTTGCGCAATGAATAAAAAGGAGATCTGGCTCACACAAAGCGACATATCATAATCGCCGCACGCAAACGTTTCAACCCACCGAAAAATAAACCTTTTTCTGATTAATAAACGCTGGTCAGCAGCGCGCCAATCTCTACAATAGCGCCCAATTTTTCTCCCCATCCCCACACACGTTGAGGTTTTTATGGAACAGGTTGCCACCACGCAGACCGCCCCCGAGGCCCATCCCCCCAGGCGGGCACACAGCGAACTGGTCTACGGCATAGACGATGTCCCGCCCCTGCCCCAGACGCTGTTCGCCGCCTTGCAGCATATGCTTGCCATGTTCGTCGCCATCATCACCCCGCCCCTCATCATCGCCAACGCCCTGGGCCTGCCCGCCGAAGATACCCGTTATATCGTCTCCATGTCGCTGGTCATGTCCGGCATTGCCTCCTACATCCAGACCCGCCGCTTCGGTCCCGTCGGCTCCGGCCTGCTCTCGGTGCAGGGCACCAGCTTCAACTTCCTCGGGCCAATCATCTCCTCCGGCCTCGCCCTCAAACAGGCCGCCATGCCCACCGACGATATGCTGGGCACCCTGTTCGGCACCATGCTGGTGGCGGCCCTCACCATGGTGATCCTGAGCCGCTGCCTGCACCTGGTGCAGAAGGTGATCACCCCGCTGGTGACCGGTATCGTCGTGCTGCTCATCGGTCTGACCCTGATCAAGGTGGGCCTCATTAGCATGGGGGGCGGCTACGGTGCCCTCGCCGATGGCAGCTTCGCCAGCCACAGCAACTTGTTTCTCTCCCTGCTGGTGCTTGGTCTCATCGTCCTGCTGCAACGCAGCCGCAACCCCTGGCTGCGCCTCTCCGCCATCATGATCGCCATGCTGGTGGGCTATGCCGTGGCGCTGCTGCTTGGCAAGATCAACGCCCCCACCTTCGAGGGGCCGATGTTGATGGTGCCCGTCCCCCTCAAGTACGGTCTCGGCTTCGACTGGCAGCTGTTCGTGCCGCTTGCCATCATCTTCGTGGTGACGGCGCTCGAGGCCATCGGTGACATGACCGCCACCTCGGATGTCTCCGGCGAGCCGGTCAGCGGCAAGGTCTACATGAAGCGGATCAAGGGCGGCGTGCTGGCCGACGGCTGCAACTCCATGCTGGCGGCGCTCTTCTCCACCTTCCCCATGTCCACCTTCAGCCAGAACAACGGGGTCATTCAGCTCACCGGCATGGCCAGCCGCCACGTCGGCCTCTTCATCGCCGCCATGCTGGCCCTGCTCGGTCTGTTCCCGGCGGTGGCGACCCTGGTGCAGCAGATCCCCGAGCCCGTGCTGGGCGGTGCCACCATCGTCATGTTCGGCACCATCGCCGCCGCCGGGGTGCGCATCATTGCCCGCGAAGAGCTCGACCGCCGTGCCCTGATGATCCTGGCAGTATCGCTCGCCATGGGGCTGGGGGTCGCCCAGGTGCCGGAGGTGCTGCAGCATCTACCGGAGCTGGCCAAGAGCGTGCTCTCCTACGGCGTCGCCACCGGCGGCCTCACCGCCATCGTCCTGAACCTGCTGCTGCCCAAACGCAGCAAGCCCTGCGCCCAAGCTCCCCGTTAACGGCCATAGAGCCCCGCCATGCGGGGCTTTACCTGGCTACCCGCCACGGGTAGTGTGCAAAGCCTGTCATGCTTCAGGATGCCACCATGCTCTACTCCCTGCTTCCCCCTCTGCCTGAAAGCCATACCCCGGATCAAATCCTCGCCCGGGAGCAGCACTGGCTGCGCGATTGCGCCCACACGGGTACGGCCATGGCCCACCTCTGGCAGGCGCCCCAATGCCTCATCGTTACCCGCAAGGACACCCGACTGCCTCATTATCAAAGCGCCTGCGCGCAGCTCGCCGCCGAAGGCTGGCCCGTGTTTGTGCGCGACAGCGGCGGCACCGCCGTGCCTCACGGCGCCGGCATCCTCAACCTCTCCCTGCTGCTGCCCCGCACCACCACGGATCTCGCCCACTACTACCGGCTGCTGGGTGCGCCGCTGCTGAGTTTGCTGGCGCAATACGGCCTTGAGGGGAGCTATGACTTCGTGCCCGGCTCGTTTTGTGACGGCCAGTACAACCTGGTGATCGGGGGGCGCAAGATAACCGGCACCGCCCAGCGCTGGCTGGCGCCGGGTCAGGATCACGGCGGCGCCGTGCTGGCCCAGGCCATGCTGCTGGTGACGGGGGATGTGGATGAGGGTACCCGGATGGCGAGCCGCTTCTACGAGCTGGCGGGCGGGGAGCTGCGCTTTTTGCCGGGCACCTCCACCACGCTCGCGCAAGCCATCCATTGGCAAGGGAGCGATGGCGAACTGGTGGCCGAGGTCAACCACAGACTGCAACGGTTGCTGACGACTGACTGACCCCTCCTCTGTGCAGCTCCCCTGAGCCCCCGCCCCTTGGAGGCACCCACAAAAAAGCCACGACCCTGGGTCGTGGCTTGCTCTTTTCAAGGGGAACGTGAGACGCGGTGGCGAGATCAGGCGGTCTGCGGCTCAGGCTCGGACTCCGTATCCCGGTCACGGCTGAAGTAGGCCCGGGTCTCGGCGATTACCACGTGGCGCAGGCCAATCAGGCCGATGAGGTTGGGCACCGCCATCAGACCGTTGACGATATCGGCCAGCAGCCAAATCATGTCGAGATGCAGGAAGGCGCCGCACGCCACCAGCACCAGATAGACCAGGCGGTAGGGCTTGATCGCCTTGACCCCGAACAGGTACTCGGTGCAGCGCTCGCCGTAGTAGTTCCAGCCAAGGATGGTGGTGAAGGCAAAAAACAGCAGGCCGATACTCACCAGATACTGACCGATATGGGCATCCAGCCCCTGGGAGAAGGCCTGGCTGGTCATGGCGGCGCCGCTGAGATCCCCGCTCCACACTCCGGTCACCACCAGGGTCAGGCCGGTCATGGTGCAGATGATGATGGTGTCGAAGAAGGTGCCGGTCATGGAGACCAGCCCCTGCTCCACGCAGGAATTGGTCTTGGCCGCCGCCGCGGCGATGGGGGCCGAGCCCAACCCGGACTCGTTGGAGAAGACGCCTCGCGCCACCCCGGACTGGATCGCCAGCATGATGCCGGCACCGACGAAGCCACCGGTGGCCGCATGGCCGGTGAAGGCGCTCTGCAGCACCAGCGCCACCGCATCCGGCAAGGCAGCGGCATTGGCAAACAGCACCCCGAGACAGGCGGCGATATAGAAGAGGGCCATGAAGGGGACCACCTTGCTTGACACGCTGGAGATGGACTTGATCCCCCCCAGAGTCACCAGGCCCACCAGCAGGGTCAGTACCACGGCGGTCGCCTCGCGGGGCACCGAGAACGACAGTGTCATGGCATCCGAGATGGCGTTGACCTGGGGGAAGGTCCCGATCCCGAAGAAGGCCACGCCGATGCCAAACAGGGCGAACAGCTTGGCGAGCACCCTGGAGCCAAGCCCCTTTTCCAGATAGTACATGGGGCCACCGGCCATCTGGCCGTTGGCATCCTGCTGGCGATATTTGACCGCCAGCAGGCACTCGGCGTACTTGGTGGCCATGCCAAACAGGGCTGCCATCCACATCCAGAACAGGGCGCCCGGACCACCGAGCTTGATGGCAGTGGCAACGCCGACGATGTTGCCGGTGCCTATGGTGGCAGAGAGGGCGGTGCACAGAGCGCCAAAGCTGGAGACATCCCCCTGCTTGCCCTGGCCCTGATCACGGCCGAATACCAGACGCAGGGCGAGTGGCAAACGCACCAGCTGAAGCAGTCCCAGACGCAGGGTAAGGTAAATGCCGGTCCCGACCAGCAGGATCAGCAGGGGTGGCCCCCAGACAAAACTATCGATGGCGGTGAGCGCCGCTTGAATTGATGACATGCATCCTCCTTAAGAAACAGAAATTAAGGAGGAGAAGGATGATCTTCCCATAGGTGTCGCGATCAGCCAGAGGCGATCGGATGCGGGCTAAGAACGTGTTCACACTCTTACTGCGAGGCCGTGATCAAGGCTAATGCGCAGCTCGCTTATGTGGGACCGAGAGGCTCATGTATTCACATACACTCCGGTTCCTGCGCTGCTCTTTACCTTGCTGACGACCTCTCGTTACAGATCGTGAACAGTTCCAAGCTCAGGTACAACCATCCCATCCCCTCTGTCCTTTTGCCTGAGAGTTTCCGGCGCCAGATTGCGATGCAATCATGGTGCCTTGCTCCTTCGGCGCCCGATTCAACGGGTCTCTCCAGAGTATCGTCCAGTAGCAGTCCACACCGGTTGCCCGGTACCTGAAAGATTCACTTCTTCGGTGGATGGTTGCCCATCACTCTCCTGCTACCTTCATCCGAACTAATTTGGATTAGGAAGCGGGCATGGTAATCCAAAAATTGTGAGCTGTCTCGCACTTGCCGGCCCGCTCCCGCACTTTTTTCATGATCGGCCATCTCATCGGCAAGATGTTAAATAGTGGTTAACAATCATAGAGTTAACTTGGCCTGCATCAAACGTGTCCCGACGCGCAAGATGACGGGATAAAAAGCAATTCTCTATCTCGTTTCATGCAGAAAAACTCAACAACATATCCAATCAAAATGCTTGCACAGAAACTCAATAAGCCGATAATCCCGCGCATAACCAAGCGCTTTGCTCTAAATTTATGCACTGTGCCAGGTTGGTCCCGCCGGACCGCTCGCCTGACCCGGCCGTCGCCGGTTCAATCGCATATGGCTTGGGCATATCACGCCCCCTAAGGACTTTCAAAAGAGAATGAACGAGACCCTGGTCGCACAAGATTACCGTCAGTTGGTTGAACAATTTGGCTCCCCCCTGCTGCTGCTCGACAAGGCAGCCGTCCGCAAACAGTATCGGGCCCTGGCGGCCGCCCTGCCCGATGTGCGCTTGCATTATGCACTCAAGCCCCTGCCCCACGAGGCGGTGGTCTCTGTCTTGAAGGAAGAGGGGGCCTGTTTCGATCTGGCCACCAATGGCGAAGTGGATCTGGTGCGCAGTCAGGGTGTCCGCCCGGGGCGCTGCATTCATACCCATCCCATCAAGCGCGACAGCGACATCCGTTACGCGCTGGAGTACGGCTGCACCGTGTTCGTTTATGACAACCCGCTGGAGCTGGAGAAGTTCCTGCCCTACAAGGACGAGGTCAAGCTGCTGCTGCGGGTGAGCTTCCCCAATCCCGAGACCAAGGTCGATCTTTCCAAGAAATTCGGCTGTACACCCGAGCAGGCGCTGCCCCTGCTGCAGCTGGCCCAGGCCAAGGGGATCAAGGTGATGGGGCTGTCGTTCCACGTCGGCTCCCAGGTGCCTCACGCCCGTCGCCACGTGCAGGCCATCGACGCCTGTCGCGAGATCATGGAGCAGGCCTGGGATCTTGGGCTCAAGCCCTGGGTGCTGGATATCGGCGGCGGTTTCCCGGTGGATTACGACGGCGGCGAGTTCGACATCGACGGCTTCTGCGCCCCGATCCGCGAGGCGCTGGCCAAGCTGCCCGCCACCGTGCAGAAGATCGCCGAGCCGGGCCGCTTCATCAGCGCGCCGGCCATGACCTCGGTGGCCAGCGTCATGGGCAAGGCCCACCGCGGCGACAAGATCTGGTACTACCTGGATGATGGTCTCTACGGCAGCTACAACGGCCAGCTCTATGACCACGTCACCTATCCGGTCAGCACCCCCTATGCCCACGGCGAGCTGCACAACGCCGTGCTCTCCGGCCCTACCTGCGACAGCGTGGACGTGATCCGCGACGGCATCATGCTGCCAGATCTGGAGATTGGCGAGCTGGTGGTCGGCCGGGTGATGGGGGCCTACACCTGGGCATCGGCTTCCACCTTCAACTTCTTCCCCAAGGCGAGCATCCTGATCCTGGACAGCGCCCAGCAGGGGCAAAAGCTGGTGGCCGTGGCCTGATTGGCCTTCGCCAAAAACAGAAGGGGGAAGCCGATGCTTCCCCCTTCTTTTTATTGTCTGGCGAATCGTCAGATAAACTGGCTGGTCAGCAACCAGCCGGTGTAACCCACGAAGCAGGAGAGCAACACGCCCCCCTCCAGCCGGTTGATCCGCCCCTGCCCCTTGCGACCCAGGCACATCACCAGCAACAGCAGGGTCAGGCCCATCATCAGGCTCCAGTCGCGGGAGAGCACTTCCGGCGCCACATCCAGCGGATGGATCCCTGCCGCGATCCCGACCACCGCCAGGGTGTTGAACAGGTTGGAACCCAGCACGTTACCGAGGGCCAGATCGTGCTCATTCTTGCGAATGGCGATGAGGGAGGAGGCGAGCTCCGGCAGCGAGGTGCCGATGGCGACTATGGTGAGACCAATCACCAGATCGCTGATACCGAAGCCCTGAGCGATGGTCACTGCGCCCCATACCAGCAGGCGGGAGGCACCGATGAGCAGCACCAGCCCTACCACCAGCCAGAACAGGGCCAGCTTGAGGGACATGCCTTCGCTCTCGATGTCCTCTTCGGTCTCCGCATCCAGCGCATCCCCTTTGCCGTTCATGCCGGCCCAGATGGACCAGCCCATCAGCGCCACGAACACGACGCCCAGGATGGCCGCATCGGTGCGACCCAGATGACCGTCGATGAGCAGGACACCGGAGAGCAGGGTGATGCCGAGCAGGATGGGGATCTCTTTGCGCACCACCTGGGAGGCAACGGCAATCGGGCTGATGAGAGCCGTCAAACCCAGGATCAGGGCAATATTGGTGATATTGGAGCCATAGGCATTGCCGAGCGCCAGCCCGGGGTTGCCCTGGGAGGCGGCCAGGGCCGACACCACCATCTCGGGGGCCGAGGTACCAAAACCGATGATCACCATGCCGATGAGCAGCGGCGGCATGCCGGCATAACGGGCGGTCGCGGCAGCGCCATCGACAAATTTATCCGCACTCCAGACCAGCAGCGCCAGTCCGGCAATCAGGGCAACAAAAGCCAGGGTCATATCGTCTCTATTCCATGGTCTGCAAACACAAAAGCCAGGCACGGGCCTGGCTTCTTCCAGAAGCGGGCCCAGTGTAGCGGGCCGCCTTTCTATTTCAAGGGGAAATCAAACGACGATTGATGATTTCACAGCGCCGCCAGCAGGCTCTGGGCATCCGACACCTCGAACTTGCCCGGCTCTTCCACAAAGAGCTGCTCGACCACACCATCGTTGGCGATGAGGGCAAAGCGCTGGGCACGCAGGCCGCCAAAGGCGCCGGTCTCCTTGGCAAGGCCAAGGGCCCGGGTCCAGCTGCCGTCGCCGTCCGCCAGCATGGTGATGGCATCGGCGTTCTGGGTATCCTGCCACGCCTTCATCACGAAGGCATCGTTGACCGACAGACAACAGATGGCGTCCACCCCCTTGGCCTGAAACTGGTCGGCCAGCACCACATAGCCCGGCAGATGGGCGTTGGAGCAGGTGGGGGTGAAGGCACCGGGCACCGCGAACAGCACCACTTTCTTGCCGGCAAACAGGGTCTGGACATCCTGTATCTGCTTGCCCGCAGCCGTGATGAAGGTAAATTCGCCCGAAGGCAAGGGTTGGCCAACTGCAATCATGATCTCTCGTCCCGAGTCGATTGGTGAAGCTCCAGTCTAGCGCAGCCATTCGTCATATCCCATCGCAGCGACGCGCTCCCCGGCAGGCATTTTTCCAGCAGGCAGACTAATCTTGAGCAGGTTTCACGGCGCCAGGAGGCCCCATGCAACACTACTACGATGGTCTGGAAATTCGTCCCCCCGCCTTGCGTGCACAACAGCAACTGGACCAGCTTAATCATCAACTTACCCACGTCAGCCAGTATTGCGCCGGTTACTCCAGTGCCTATCGTCAATGCCGTCTCGAGGATCTGGCCGAACTGGCCACCCTGCCCCTGCTCGACAGCGCCGAACTGTTTGCCGCCCAGCAGGCCCACCCGCCGTTTGCCGGACTGACCGGCCGCCCCGCCAGCCAGGCACTGCGCGCCTTCGCAAGCCCGGGCCAGCTGGCCATTCCCGAATATGCGGGGGCGGACTGGTGGGGGGCCGCGCGCGCCCTGTTTGCCGCCGGCTTCAAGTCCGGCGAGGTGATGCTCAACGGCCACGACTATCACGCCGGCCCAACCGCCTTCATCTTCGACAACGGCGCCCGCCAGCTCGGCGCTCCTGTGGTGCCCTGCGGCCCTCATGACACCCAGCGCCAACTGGAGGCGCTGCAACGCTACCAGCCTACCGGCTTTGTCGGCCCGCTGGTCACCCTGCTGGATCTGCTGGAAGCCGCCGAGGCAGCCGAGGTGGCCACCGACTCCCTGCAAACCGCCCTGTTGTGCGAGGTTACCCACCCCGAGACGGCCCCGCTGCAAGCCATCTATGGCATTCAAGCGTTCAACTGCCTGGTCTGGCAGGACATAGGCGTGGTGGCCTACGAGAGCCAGCCCGGCGAGGGCTTTATCGTCAACGAGAGCTGCCTCGTGGAGATCATCGACCCGGCCAGCGGCCAACCGGTCAATGCAGGGGAGAGCGGACAGCTGGTAGTGACCAGGCTCGATCTGGAGTATCCACTGCTGCGCCTTGTCACCGACTGGCAGGGGCACTGGCTGGCGACCCCCAGCCCCTGCGGGCGCACCAACCGGCGGCTCAAGCTGGACTAGGATCGCAAACGGGCAGCCAGTGGCTGCCCGTGTTGTTCTGGATGAGATTGCTGTTAGCGACGAGCCTGCCAGGTGGCAATAGCGAGCAGGGAATCGGGGGTAAACTCGTCGACCCGCGCGGCGATCTCGGCCTGACTCATCCAGTGCACCTCGCTCACCTCTTCGGCCTGCAGCTGGAGCGGTCCCTGATAGCGGCAGCTGTAGAGGCCACCCCAGACTCGATACCCCTCCCCCTCGGCATAAAAAGTACCGAAGCCTTGCAGCGGCACATCGTGGATCCCCAGCTCTTCGGCCAGCTCGCGCCGGGCGGAGGGCTCCATCTGTTCGCCCGCGGTCACCACGCCACCGGCGCAGGCATCCAGCATGCCGGGGCAGAAATCCTTGCAGAGGGTGCGGCGCTGCACCAGGATGCGATCCGCCTCGTCGAGCACCAGGATGTAGCTGGCACGATGGCAGAGATTCTCCCGCCGCACCTTGGCCCGCTCGGCCACCCCGATCACCCGGTTCTCTTCATCCACCACATCAACCCATTCCACGTGCGGGCCCTTTTGCTCATTCCATTCGACAGCCCGCAGTATATCGGTGCAAGGGATTGTGATGGCACTAATTTTTCAAATGGTGCCCTTGCTTTGCCCGAAGGGATCACCAAAACAGGATTC
This sequence comes from Aeromonas sp. S18(2024), assembly GCF_041402525.1. Taxonomy (NCBI): domain Bacteria; kingdom Pseudomonadati; phylum Pseudomonadota; class Gammaproteobacteria; order Aeromonadales; family Aeromonadaceae; genus Aeromonas; species Aeromonas sp. S18(2024). Next base: position 308,640 of record NZ_JBGLQV010000002.1, read on the forward strand.
ATGCAAAACTCTATAAAACGTCACATGACTGTCATCAACTGCCCCCATAGTGTGCCCTGTTCAAGCAAGCAGGTGACGTTGTGATGAAGGTGTTCAAGCAGTTATCTCCGCGGCAGATCGCAAGATATATCAAGAGTTTCCACCGGGGCTCCTTTGCCATCGAGTCATGGGGAACATTTGAATTCAGCGCAGGCAGGCTCAGTCTGCACGGGTTGAGTTGCCACCGGCGCCTGAGACTGGCGCGCCAGATCAACCAGGCACTGCGCCAGCTCAGTCACGCCGAGCCCTTGCCGGAACAGTGAGTCAAGGGGATTTGCCCTCCTGTCCTTAATGCTTCCATGCTGTTTGCCCGCCGGCTACTCGCCGCGCGGGCCGTTTTCGATATCGGTGATGACGCCGTTGCGCACGGTGACGAAGCGCATGAACTCGCTCTTACCGAAGTTGTAGGTCCAGCGCTCCCCATACTTCACCGGCACCAGATAACCGAACTGGTTCTCCTCATTGCGACTGAGCTCTTCGCGCAGCATGGGTTCTCCACACTTGAGCAGCATCAGGGCCGTGCTGTCGCCCTCGGTGATCAACGCATTCTTGCAACGCATCGCATCGGCGCTGGCAGGCAGTGTGGCAAACAGCGCAGCCGTGACCACCGCCACCTTCATCATCTTGTTCATGGGACACACCTCAACTGGGGTTCAGTTGCAGTATGACGGTTCCCGGCGGCGAAAAAAGCCCCCAATGGGTGCTCGTCGCCACCTTTTAACCCACCAGCAAGCTCGCCCAAAAACAAACGGCGACCCGAGGGTCGCCGTTTGCATCACGCCAGCCGGATCACAGGATGTCCAGCAGCTCCACTTCGAATACCAGAGCGGAGTAGGGCGGGATGGAGCCGGCGCCACGGGCACCGTAAGCCAGATCCTGCGGAATGTAGAGCTTCCACTTGGAGCCAACCGGCATCAGCTGCAGGGCTTCAACCCAGCCCTTGATCACGCCGGTCACCGGGAACTCGGCCGGCTGGCCGCGAGCGACCGAGCTGTCGAATACGCCACCGTGGGTGAAGGTACCGTTGTAGTGAACACGCACGGACTGACCGGCTACCGGTACGGCGCCGTTGCCTTCGACCAGCACTTCGTACTGCAGACCGGAATCGGTCACGGTCACTTCGGCGCGCTTGGCGTTGTCGGCCAGGAAGGCTTCGCCTTCGGCGGCAGCTGCCTTGGCGACCGCTTCCTGCTCTTCCTGCATGCGGGCGGTGATGACCTGGAAGGCATCATTGATATCGTCACGGCTTACCGCGAATTCCAGACCGTTCAGGGCATCCGCCAGGCCTTGTTGCAGGGCCGGGATATCCAGACCGGCGAAGGCTTGCTGCGCCAGCTGATCACCCATGTTGCGGCCGATGCCATAGCTGGCCTTCTGTTCGATAGAGTCGTATTGGGACATTGAGATGTTGCTCCGGGTCCTGATGTAAAAGAGTCGGGATGATATCAGACTTTTGTGCCAGGTGCTGCCGGCGGCGCCCCTGATTTCCCCGTCCGTGGGAGTGAGTTCACATGCCGCGACAAAAACGCCGCCCACAGGCGGCGTTGATCAGAAGAATCAGGGTCGATCCAGCAGGGCCCGCACCGCCGCTACCTTGGCGCCATCGGTAATATTGACCCGGCCATCGTCCGAGGTGCCCATGTTGACCCCATACGATAGAGAGACACCATGCCGCCGCGCGGCCCGCATCAGATCTTGTCCAGCAAAGCCCGCACCGCCGCCACCTTGGCGCCATCGGTGATATTGACCCGGCCATCGTCCGAGGTGCCCATGTTGACTCCATGAGGCACCATGCCGCCACGCCAGCCCATGCCGGACATGTGCACCTCGCTCACCCCGGTAAATTCGATGATGGTGCGCACGTTGTCGGCATTGACTCCGGCCCCCGGCATCAGGCTGGCACGGCCCGCCAGCGCCTGCTGCATGGCCTGCAGAGTCTCAAGCCCCGCCAGCGCGGTCGGCGCATGGCCTGAGCTCAGGATGCGCTCACAACCGGCATTGACGATGATTTCCAGATCCGCCCGCCAGTCGGAGGAGAGATCGATGGCGCGGTGGAAGGTGACACCAAGGGGGCCTGCCGCTTCCACCAGTTGCTTGAGCCTGGCGGCGGGCACCCGCCCCTCTTCATCGAGCAGACCGACGACGACCCCCTGCAAACCGGCCGAACGCGCCGCGGCGATATCCTGCAACATCATCTCGAACTCGCCATCGCTGAAACAGAAGTCGCCGGCACGGGGACGGATCATGGCATAGACGGGCACGGTGGCATGGCGCGCCGCCAACTGCATGAAGCCATGGGAGGGGGTCAGGCCACCCAGCCCCAGGGCGGAGCAGAGTTCGATACGATCCGCCCCCGCCTGCTGGGCGGTAAACAGGGATTCCAGGTTGTCGATGCAGATTTCAAGACGGGTCATGACGACTCCTTTATCGGGGAGATCAGACCCCACATCCGATCTCACAGGTTGAGCAAGGCTGCGCCACGCACGCCACCGGCACCGCCGAAGCGGGCCTGGCGGATCTCGGGCAGTGCGACCCCGGGCAATAGATGGCCGGGCAGGCGCAGCGGCAATTGTTCGTAGAGAGCGGGCAGGCCGCTCAGGCCCCCGCCCAGCACCACCACCTCGGGATCGATCACCGAGATGGCGGTAGCCAGACCGGCGGCCATAATCTCCAGCCAGCAATCGATCGTGGCCACCGCATGGGGCTCATGGGCCTCGAAACGTGCCACAATCTGGCGCCCCGTGGCACGCTGACCGTGAAAATGGTGATAGAGCCGCTCCAGCCCGGTACCGGAGGCGTAGGTCTCGAAACAGACCAGACGACCACAGCCACAGCGGGGACGGGGCAGCTCGGGGTATTTCATCAGGATGGTGGCAGGCAGCGGGTAGTGGCCTATCTCGCCGGCCAGCCAGTTGCGTCCCTGGATAAGGGTGCCTGCGAGGTAGACGGCGCCGCCGATACCGGTGCCGATGGTGACCCCAAGGGCACTGCCGGCGCCATCCGCCGCTCCCTTGTGCACTTCCGACCAGAGGAAACAGTTGGCATCGTTGTCCACCTTGACCGGGCGATCCAGCAGTTCCACCAGATCGGCCCCCAGATGACGACCATTGATGGCGGGCAGGTTGGCCGCCACTATGCTGTGGTCGTGACGATTGAGGATGCCGGGAAAGCCGATGCCGACCGCCCCCCTGGCACCGAAGCGGGCGTCTGCCTGCTCGACCCGCTCGCGGATCAGCTGCTGCAACGCCTCGTAATCATTGCCCGGTGTGGCCACCTGCTCCTCATGACAGAGATTCAAGGCCCCGTCATACACCGCAAAGGCAATCTTGGTACCACCGATATCAAAGCCGTAATACATGCCCGCACTCCCTTGTCTGTTATCTGTCATCCGGATCAGTTCTGGGGGGACATTGTATTAATTCGCAAAAAAAATAAAGTGACACGGGGCGTAAAACCAAAGCGGGATCAAAGCAGGCGGAACATTTGCCGCTGCAGACAGGGTTGACCAAGGCTGGTCAGGGTCCGCTGTTTGCCGTCGAACACGAAGCCTCGGCGCAGGTAAAACCCCTCGCCTATCCGGTTGCCATCGAGCAGCCACAATCTGACGCACTCGCAGCCGCTGCGCCGCATCTGCATCGCCACCGCTTGCCACAATCGTTTGCCATACCCATGGCGCCAGTGATCCGGATGCAGATAAAGCGCCCGGATCCTGGCGGTGGCGAGGCCCTCCTCCTGCTCCTGCTGCCAGTAAAGAAGGCCTATCACCACCTCATCCAGGCAGAGCAGCATGGGGCGCGGACCTGGTTCGGCGAGCCGACCCTGCCAGATCTGCAGATGCTCGGTCACGTCCAGCCGGGCCAGCATGTCCTGGCCCAGCACCTGGCTATAGGCGGCGAGCCAACTGGCCCGCTGCATCACCGTCATGGCGGCGGCATCATCGGGCCGCGCCATGCGCAGGCTTATGCCTTGCATTGGGGCACCAGGCCGTTGGCACGGGCCTGCTGATAGAGAGGCTGCACCTCGGCCTGCTGCGCCTGCAGCTCGGCGATGCGGCTCTCGTTGCTGGGGTGAGTGGAGAGCAGCTGGGGCGGGTTCTTGCCGCCGGAGGCTGCGCTCATGTTCTGCCAAAGGGGAATGGCGGCGGCGGGATCAAAACCGGCGCGGGCCATCAGATCCAGCCCCAGACGGTCTGCCTCGCTCTCCTGCTCGCGACCATAGGGCAGCAGTACCCCGACTTCCATGCCAAGGCCGAGGGCCGCCATGGTGGCACCGCGATATTCGCTGGTACCCATGGCGATGTCCGCTACCGACAGACCGATATCCGCCAGCTGGCTGCGGGAGAGACGCTCGTTGGAGTGCTGGGCCAGCACGTGGGTCAGCTCGTGACCGATGACGGTGGCCAGCTGATCCTGATTCTTGGCCACCTTGAGCAGGCCGCTGTAGACCCCGATCTTGCCACCGGGCAGGGCGAAGGCGTTAACCTGCTTGGAGTCAAACACCACCACTTCCCAGTTGCTGATGCCATAGCTGGCGGGCACCTGGGCGGTCACCGCCCTGGCGACGCAGGAGACATAGGCATTGAGCCTCGCATCCGTGCTCACCTTCTCCTGCTTCTTCATCTGCTCGAAGGAGTCTGCTCCCAGCTGGCTCATCTGCTGGGGGGAGTAGAGCAACATCTGGCTGCGACCGGTCGGTGACTGGGCACAACCAAGCAGCAGAGACGTGCACAGGGCTGCCAGGCCAAACTTGTAAAACGGGGCGGTCATGAAAGACTCCTTAACCATAACGTTGCCCTATTTTCGGAAATGCCGACTCGGGACGCAAGGGAGTGCATTTTTCAATAGCCGAAAAATGGCCGAGAAGATCCTGTCCGGCTTGCCAAAACGGCGTCCCATAAACAAAACGAGCCCGCAGGGGGCTCGTTTTTGCGTCACGGGCTGGCAGCTGTGTTACATGATGTCCAGCTTCTTCAGGTCGGCCATGGCGACCTTGGCCGGTACCGGCACATAACCGTCCTTGGCGACAATGCTCTGGCCCGCCTTGGACAACATCATCTTCACGAACTCCTGCTCCATCGGGGAGAGCGGCTTGTTCGGGTGCTTGTTCACGTAAACGTAGAGGAAGCGGGAGAGCGGATACTTGCCGGTGATGGCGTTATCAGAGTTCGCCTCGACGAAGGTCTTGCCATCCTTGGAGAGCGGTACCGCGCGCACCCCGGAGGTGACATAACCGATGCCCGAGTAGCCGATGCCGTTCAGGGAGGCAGAGACGGACTGCACCACGGAGGCAGAACCCGGCTGCTCGTTCACGCCGCTCTTGAAGTCGCCGTTGCACAGGGCGTGCTCTTTGAAGTAGCCGTAAGTACCGGAGACGGAGTTGCGGCCGAACAGCTGCAGATCCTTGCTGGACCAGTTGCCCTCCAGACCCAGATCAGACCACTTGGTGGCTGCCTTGGCTTCGCCGCACTTGAGGGTGCTGGAGAAGACGGAGTCAACCTGCTGCATGGTCAGCCCCTTGATGGGGTTGTCCTTGTTGACGAACACCGCCAGGGCATCGACAGCCACGCGGATGGCGGTCGGCTTGTAACCGTAACGCTTCTCGAACGCCTCGATCTCGCCCGCCTTCATGGCGCGGCTCATCGGGCCAAACTGGGCAACCCCTTCGGTCAGGGCGGTCGGCGCGGTGGAAGAACCGGCGGCCTGGATCTGCACGTTGACGTTGGGATAGACACGCTTAAATTCTTCGGCCCACAGGGTCATCATATTGGCCAGGGTGTCCGAGCCGACGGAAGACAGGTTGCCGGAGATGCCGCTGGTCGGGGCGTACTCTGGCAGATCCTTATCGACACCATAGGCCAGGGTGCTGGCAGAAAACAGGGTTGCAGCGGTGAATCCGATAACACCAGCCAGTTTGTTGAGTTTCATCCAATCTCTCCAAGTCCAAGGTTGCAGAAGGCAATCGTCAGTATGACGTTGATACATGGTTCAAACCCGATCACCCTCTCCAAAGTTACAGAAGGTCCGTTCTTGAAACGGCGCCAGTATCTGACCTGGCAGTGACAAATTTATGGATTTAATGTGACACTTTAATGACATGAGCAAGGATTTGCACAAATGCAGGAAGGGCTGCGGATGCAGCCCTTCTTTCGTATCTAACTCATTGTCTAAAAAGATTATTTAATCACCACCATGCGCGCCGGGATGAGGAAGCTGAAGCGGCTGCCAAGGCCGATCCGACTCTCGATGTCGAGGTGACAGTCGTGATGACTGAGGGCATGCTTGACGATGGCAAGGCCCAACCCCGAGCCACCGGTATGGCGCGAGCGGGCCTTGTCGACCCGATAGAAACGCTCGGTGAGCCGCGCCAGGTGCTCGGGGGCAATCCCCTCCCCCTCATCCTTGACCGCAAACAGCGCCATGGTGCCCTGGGTACGCCACTCCACCGTGATGTTGCGCCCCGCCGGGGTGTAGTGGATGGCGTTGTAGACCAGGTTGGACACCGCGCTGCGCAACTGCTCCTGATCACCGCGCACGAACAGGTTTGACTGCACGTTGAACTCGATCTGGTGTCCCCGCTCGCCGGAGAGCGCCCTGGCCTCCAGCTCCAGCAGCCCCAGCATGGCGGGCATGTCCACCAGATGGGAGAGATCCACCGACGGCGCCGCCTCGATGCGCGACAGGGTGAGCAGCTGGTTGACCAGGTTGTCCATGCGGATAGTCTGCTCCATCATCACCCTGTGCGCCTTGGCCCACACTGCGGGGGGCGGCGGCTCCTCGGTCATCTCCAGATAGCCCTTGAGCACGGTGAGCGGGGTGCGCAGCTCGTGGGAGACGTTGGAGACGAAGTGCTTGCGGGTCTTCTCCAGATGGCGCAGCCGGGTCACGTCCCGCACCACCAGCATGGCTTGATCCTCGGCGTAGGGCATGATGCGAAACTCGAGAAACTTCTCCTCGTTGACCGGGGAGTTCATCTCGAGGGGCTCGTCATACTCCCCCTTGCCGAGGTAGGCGCCGAAAGCCGGATTGCGGATGAGGTTGCCCACGTGTTGGCCCGCGTCCTCCGGCCAGCGAAACCCCAGCAGCTGTTCGGCCAGCCGGTTGCACCAGAGAATGCTGCCGTCAGTGCGGATCACCACGGCCGCATCGGGTAGCGCCTCGGCCCCTTCGCGAAAACGGCGGATGAGGCCCGCCAGCTCGCGCCGTCTGGCCCGGTGGCGTTGCTGCAACTTGTAGATACCGTTGAAGATATGCTCCCAGCTGCCACTGCCATGGGGGGGAACCAGGCTGCGATCGTGCCACAGCCAGTCCGACAGGCGCTTCTGGAAACGGTAGTGCCAACCGAGGTGGAGCAGGGCTGCCACCAGCAGGCAGAGGGCAAGATGATCAATCAACCAGCCGACCAACACGAACGGCGAATAGAAGAATACCATTCGCCACAACTGTCGCCGCCAGGCGTAAGGTTGCAACATAATTGCCTCTTAGAGACGGGTTGAGAAACGGTATCCGGCTCCACGTACCGTCTGGATCAGTCTGTCGTGTCCAGTCTCTTCGATCGCTTTGCGCAGGCGACGAATGTGCACGTCCACGGTTCTGTCCTCGACATACACATTGGTCCCCCAGACATTGTTCAGCAGTTGCTCGCGGCTGTAGACCCGCTCGGGATGGGTCATGAAGAAGTGCAGCAGTTTGAACTCGGTCGGCCCCATATCCAGCGCCTTCTCCTCGGCACTGACCCGATGAGAGACAGGATCCAGCTTGAGCCCCTGCACCTCGATCACCTCGTCCACCGAGGTGGGAGAGACCCGGCGCATCACCGCATGCAGGCGAGCAGTCAGCTCCTTGGGAGAGAACGGCTTGGTGATGTAGTCATCGGCCCCCGCCTCGAGACCGCGGACCTTGTCCTCTTCCTCGCCACGAGCGGTGAGCATCACCACCGGGATCTGGCGGGTCACCTCATCCTGCTTGAGCTGCTTGATGAACTGGATACCGCTGCCACCGGGCATCATCCAGTCCAGCACGATGAGTTCGGGGTAGGGTTCACGCACCTTCGCCAGTCCATCGGCAAAATCTTCCGCCTCAATCGTCTCGTATCCCTTCTGCTCCAGTACGAAACAGAGCATTTCGCGGATCGGTGCCTCGTCCTCAACCACCAGAATTCGCTTAGCCATTCCCTTCTCTCTCCTCTGTGAAGATGGGTGCGCCAATTATTAGAATTTTCTGTGACACTTTTATGACTCGATGACAGGGCGGATGATAAACGTTTTCAGATTCAGTTGGCAGCCGTGCGTTGCAGTAGATCCCAGCGGTTGCCACTGATGTCCTCAAATACCACCACAGTGCCGTAAGGTTCGCTGCGCGGCTGCTCGCAAAAATGCACGCCATAGGCCTGCATCCGCTCGTAATCCCGCCAAAAGTCATCGGTCTCGAGAAACAGGAAGACCCGCCCGCCGCCCTGCCGGCCGATGGCGGCCTGCTGCTCCGGGGTAGCCGCGCGGGCCAGCAACAGGGCCGAACCCTGCCCGCCCGCCGGGGCGACCCGCACCCAACGCTTGCCCGGTTTGCCCGGCTCATCGAGCTGTGTGTCTTCCAGCAGCGTAAAGCCAAGCCCCCGGGTAAAAAAGGCGATGGCCTCGTCGTAGTCGGCCACCAGCAGGGTCAGAGCGCCGATTGTTTGTCCCGTCATGTTGTTTCCCTTGTCGTCAGTATGGAGGGAGAGACTGGCGAGCTTGTCTCCACCCGGTTGCGGCCCCGTTGCTTGGCCTGATAGAGGGCGGCATCTGCCCGCCGGATCACCTGCTCCAGCGGATCGCCGGCGCGCTCGGCCACCCCGAACGAGACGGTCACCCTGAGCGCTTCGGGCCAGTGGGGATCCGCCGCCAGCATCAGGCGCAGCCGCTCGGCCAGTGCGCAAGCCTGCTTCTGATCGTAGTGAAGGCAGATCAGCACGAACTCCTCCCCGCCCCAGCGCACCAGGTGGCAGAAAGTATCACAGTGGCGCAGGATCTGGCTGACCAGATGCTTGAGCACCTCATCCCCCACCGGGTGGCCATGGCCATCGTTGATCTGCTTGAAGTGATCCACATCCAGATAGATGAGGGAAAAAGCGCGCTCACCCAACCCCTCCAGCAGCTCTTCTCCGCCCAGACGATTGAAGGCACCGGTCAGGGGATCATGAGTAGCCTCCTCGCGGGAGCGGCGACTCTCCTCACAGAGGGTGCGATTGTGTTCCTCCGCCGCCAATCTGGCCTGATGGGCATGCTGCAGTCGCTGTTTCATATGCAGATGGTTGGCCACCAGTATGATGCAACCATAGATAAACCAGACCGCCAGGATCAGGCGATAGAAGAGACTGGCATCGAGCCAGGGGCCATGAAAATGCAACTCCTCGATAATGGCCCCGTGTGTGCCAGGCTGCATATCGTAACCGGCGGCGAGCTCGATAGCATAGACCCGGTGCAAGTCAGGCCCTTGCTGCTGCAGCGGCACATTGTATTGCTTGATCCACCAGGTTGCCGGTGCGAACACGTCGAGGGGCACCTTGTGGAGCCTGCCGTAATCCGCCGGACGAAAGATGATCTCGTTGAACTTGGGGGCAAGGGGATCCCCGGGCAGATCGCTGGCCGGATCATGGTTACGCAGATAGAGACGCCAATCCTGACCTCCTTCGCCAGTCACGCTCAGGCGCACATGCAGGGTGTCAAAGCGGGCGAGGTCGAGCCCCTCATCGGGGAGCGTCAGGGTCAAGGTCAGTCTGCAGCCCGGCACTATGTGCTGACGGGCGGGCAGAATGCATTGCACGCCAGGTTTGCCTTCCGGCGACGAGAGATAGCGCGCCTGCTCCGGCGTCACATCCGCCGCCCGCTGCACGGTGACGATAACGGGCCACTCCTGCAGATCCAGTACCCGCTCCGGGCCGAATTCGAACAGCAGGATGATGGCAAGGGTCAGCCCCAGCAGGGCGCGAAAAGAGCGGTCGACAAGACGAATGTAGGAAGAGGTCATGCTTAGCCTGGCATCACGATTGACGCAGCTGCCCAACGGGGCAGGGTCGCACTGAATCCACTCATGGTTCAGCACCGTTCTGGTCCGACATGATACAAAGGATGGCGGGAACAAGCATGCAATTAATTGAAAATACTTAAAATTCCATCAGTTACATGCCTTCAGCGCCCGATATAGAGTGGTGCGGCTGATGCCGAGCCGGCGCGCCGCCTCGCTCACGTTGCCACCACAATCCACCAGAGTTTGCTGTATCTGGTACCGGCTCTGCTCGCGCAAGCTGGTGATGCCCGCAGTCACTGAAGTGGATGGCGGAACAGGTATCAGCGCGGGCGCAGCAACGACCGCAGGCAGATGCAGGTGGGAGGCTTCAACCCACTCTTGCCCTTCCGCCAGCACGCAAGCTACTTCGAGTGCCTGTTTGAGCTGGCGCACGTTGCCGGGCAAGGGATGAGCCAGCAGTTGCTGCTCCGCCTCCCGGGTCAGCTGCAGCGCCGGATCCATCTCGGTCAGCAACCGCAGGATCAGTGCCCGCCGCTCGTGGGCCGGCCAATCTCGCAGCGGCGCCAATTGCTGGCGCCAGCCGCAGATGCGGTAATAGAGATCTTCGCGAAAGCTGCCGGCCGCCACCATGGCCGCCAGATCCCGATGGCTGGCGCTGACCAGCCAGAAATCCACCGCCTCAGGTCTGTGGCTGCCCACCGGGGTGACGGCGCGCTCTTGCAATACCCGCAGCAGCCGGGTCTGAGCCGAGAGCGGCAGCTCGCCAATTTCGTCCAGCATCAGGATGCCGCCGTGGGCGGCGCGCAGATAGCCCTGGCTGCCCTGGCTGCGGGCACCGCTAAAGGCCCCGCCGACATAGCCGAACAGCTCTGCCTCCACCAGATCCGCCGGCAGGGCGCCGCAGTTGACGCACACCAGGGGTTTATCCTGGCGGCTCGACTGACGATGCAGCGCTCGCACCAGATGCTCCTTGCCACTGCCGGTCTCCCCTTCGATAAGCAGGGAGATGCCGCGCTCCAGCATCTTAAGCGGTACCTGTGAAGGTTCTGGCAAGGATTCCCGCCCGCTCCCCAATAGCGGAAGCGACGAGGGCCCTTCGACCGGCTCGGGCACCAGCCGCAGGCCGCGTCCCTCGCGCAGCAGTTGCTTGCCATCGAAGGAGTGTTGGCCAAGCCAGAGCCGGCCGGCCCGGTTGGCACCGAGCAGCTCGCCCCCCTCCCCCAACAGCAGGCGGGCGGACCAGAGACTCTGGGGATCGAGATCCACCAGCCAGCCCGGCTGGCGCGCCAGCAGCGCGTTTTCCAGCGCCATAGCCAACAGCCGAACCGTTCCCAGCATATCGCCGCCGTGGTGGGCCGCCTCGGTGGAGATATCGAGCACCCCGAGCAGTCTGCCGTCGGGCCCGAGCAGCGGGCAGGCGCTACAGCTGAGAAAACTGTGCTGGGCGAAAAAGTGCTGGGCACCGAGCACCTGTACCTCGCTCTGCTCGGCGAGCGCCGTGCCGATGGCGTTGGTGCCCTTGCTCCCCTCCCCCCAGCGGGCACCGCTGCGCAAAAAGACCCGCTCGGCGTGGCGGGCGAAGCCGTCGTCACCGCTGGCGGCCAGAATCGCCCCTTCTGCGTCGCACAGCAACAGGCGGCAAGGACGCCCCGCCAGCAGTTGGCCAAACAGCGGCAGCACGAAACGCTCAAAGCAGGCGATCAGCTCCCTGTGCCCTTCCAATCTCGCCGTGAGCTCTCCTCTTGGCAACAGATCCAGCTCGGCGCTCTGCTGGCGGCTCAGCCCCTGATGCAGGCAGCGCTGCCAGGAGCGCTGGATAGGGCCGGATTGGGGAAATTCGCTCATCACGCCTCCTGTTCACAAATGGCACGACTGTCACGACCACTGTCCAGAAATGGCACAGTTTCATGGTCACAGCCGGGGTCACTGGTTAACCAAGATACGCTGCCACATCCCGTTTGATAACGTTTTTGTAACTTTTGAGGCGCTGGTCAGACCCTCTGGCACGCCCTTTGCGATATCCGTGGCAACCAGCCCCTTTATCGGGCCGGTCAGGACCACACACATAAGGATGATGAGATGATTTATACCGCTCCCGGTCAGGCAGGTGCCCTGGTCAGCTTCAAATCCCGTTACGACAACTTCATCGGTGGCGACTGGGTGGCGCCGCACGCCGGCCGCTACTTCGAAAACATCTCGCCGGTGGATGGTCGCGTGTTCTGCGAGGTGGCCCGCTCTGACGCCGCCGACATCGAGCTGGCGCTCGACGCCGCTCACAAGGCGTTCGCCAGCTGGAGCAAGACCAGCGTCACCGAACGCAGCAACCTGCTGCTGCGCATCGCCGATCGCATCGAGCAAAATATCGAAGTGCTCGCCATCGCCGAGACCTGGGAGAACGGCAAGGCGGTGCGCGAAACCCTGGCCGCCGACCTGCCGCTGGTCGTGGATCACTTCCGTTACTTCGCCGGCTGTATCCGCGCCCAGGAGGGCTCCGCCGCCGAGCTGGATCAGAACACCGTCAGCTACCACTTCAAGGAGCCCATCGGTGTGGTCGGCCAGATCATCCCGTGGAACTTCCCCCTGCTGATGGCCGCCTGGAAACTGGCTCCCGTGCTGGCGGCCGGCTGCTGCAGCGTGCTCAAGCCCGCCGAGCAGACCCCGGTCACCATCATGCTGATGATGGATCTCATCAAGGACATACTGCCCCCCGGCGTGGTCAACGTGGTCAACGGCTTCGGCGCCGAGGCGGGCCAGGCGCTGGCCACCAGCAACCGGATCCAGAAGCTCGCTTTCACCGGCTCCACCGAGGTGGGCGCCCATATCCTGCGCTGCGCCGCCGACAAGCTGATCCCCTCCACCGTGGAGCTGGGCGGCAAGTCCCCCAACATCTACTTCGCCGACGTGATGCAGCACGAGAGCAGCTACATCGACAAGGCGGTGGAAGGCATGCTGATGACCTTCTTCAACCAGGGCGAGGTGTGCACCTGCCCCTCCCGCGCCCTGGTGCAGGAGAGCATCTATGACGACTTCATGGACAGAGTGCTGGCCCGCGCCCGCACCATCGTCCAGGGCAACCCCCTCGACACCAATACCCAGGTGGGCGCTCAGGCATCCCGCGAGCAGTTCGACAAGATCCTGAGCTACATGGAGATCGGCCGCGGCGAAGGGGCAAAAATGCTGATCGGTGGCGGCGCGGCCAAGGTGAACGGGCTGGAAGGGGGCTTCTACATCCAGCCCACCATCTTCCACGGCCAGAACAAGATGCGGGTGTTCCAGGAGGAGATCTTCGGGCCGGCCCTCGGGGTCACCACCTTCAAGGACGAGGCGGATGCCCTGGCCATCGCTAACGACACCCAGTACGGCCTGGGGGCGGGCCTGTGGACCCGCGACAGCAACCTGGCCTGGCGCATGGGGCGCGGCATCCAGGCCGGCCGGGTCTGGGTCAACTGCTACCACGCCTACCCGGCCCACGCTGCCTTCGGCGGCTACAAGAAGTCAGGGATCGGTCGCGAGACCCACAAGATGATGCTGGACCACTACCAGAACACCAAGAACCTGCTGGTGAGCCACGACATCAACCCGCTCGGCTTCTTCTAAACCGGCCATCGCTGATAAAAAGGGCGCCTGTAAGGCGCCCTCTCTTTTTTCCGTCGAACGCTTCCCAACTGCCACAGGGATCACCCGGGCTGACCCAGCTGCTGACGATAGCGCTGGGGGGCACAGCCCTGCTCGCGCTGGAACATGGCGATAAAGGCCGAGGTGGAGGTGTAACCTAACCGCCAGGCGATCTCCTGCACCGGCATCTCACCGCGCAGCCAGGACAGGGCACGCACCATGCGCAGCCGGGTACGCCATTGGCCGAGGCTCATGCCGAGCTCCTTCTGGCAGCGTCGCGCCAAAGTGCGCTCCGTAGTGTGCAAGACACTGGCCCACTCGGCCAGGGTTCGGTTGTCCTCCGGCGCGGCCTGTAGCGCCGCCAACAAGGGAGCGAGCAGGCGATCACGGCTCTGGGGCAAATAGCTCGGCTGACAGCGGGTACGGGCCAGCTTCTCGATGAAGAGCTCGCCCTGGCGCCGGTCCCACTCATCCTCCATATGACCGAGCCGGCGCTGGGTGAAGTCCTCCAGCAGGGCCCGCAGCAGGGGGGTCAGCGCCAGCAGCACGGGTTCCCTTGGCAGGCGTTCTGCCAGGGTGTGTCCCACATAGATGGAGGTGTAGTCCAGGGTCTGTTCGTTGAAGGCGCTGTGGGGCAGGTTGGCCGGCACCCAGATAAGGTAGTCGGGCGGCGCCACCAGCCGCAGCCCCGCCACCTCCACCACCATGACCCCCAGGCTGATGAGGCTGAGCTGGCCCCAGGGGTGGGCGTGCTCGGCGCAGGCGTTGCCTCCCTGGATCTGGCTATAGCGAAAGTAGAGAGGATTGGGGGCGGCCAGCAGGCGATCCTGCTCGGCCATCGTGAGGTCACCCATGGAGAATGTCCCAAACCGGTTATGAGATGTCTTATTTACGCTACTTGCATCGTTCAAGACAAGGCTAGACTCTCGCCATCGACTCAAGGAGTGCCTATGCCTATTCTCTTCCCCCTGCTCGCCATCCTGATCTGGGCCGCCAATACCGTGGTCTCCAAGGCCGCCGCCGGCGTGGTGGATCCCGCCGCCATCTCGTTTTACCGCTGGGTGATCGCCGCCCTGGCCCTGAGCCCCTTCTGCCTGCCCGCATTGTGGCGCCGGCGCAGCGAGATCCGCCCCTGGTTCGGCAAGCTGCTGGTGCTCTCCCTGCTCGGCATGGTGCTCTACCAGTGCCTCGCCTACTACGCCGCCCACTCGACCTCGGCCACCAACATGGGGGTCATCGGCTCCCTGCTGCCCCTGCTGACCCTGCTGCAGGGTGCGCTCTTCTTCGGCCAGCGCCCCGGCAAGCAAGCATTGCTGGGAATGAGCCTCTCCCTGTTCGGGGTGCTCTGGCTGCTCGGTCAAGGCCGGCCGCTGGCGCTGCTGCACACCGGCATCAACCCGGGGGATGGCATGATGCTGCTGGGGGCCGCCAGCTATGCGCTCTATGGCCTCTTGATCCGCCGCTGGCAACTGCCGTTTGGCCCCTGGCTCAACCTCTACCTGCAGATCCTGCTGGCGGTCCTGCTGCTGGTCCCGGTCGCCCTCAGCGCCGAGTCGCTGGCGGTGCCCCGGGAGGGCTGGGGCATGGTGCTGTTTGCCGGGCTCGCCTCCTCCATCTTCGCCGCCTACTGCTGGATGCGCGGCCTCGCCAGCCTGGGGGCGGAGCGCACCTCGGTCTTCATGAACCTGATGCCACTGTGCACGGCGCTGATCGCCGTCATCACCCTGGGAGAGCCCATCCACGGCTATCACCTGCTGGGAGGCAGCCTCATCCTGGGGGGCGTTATGCTCGCCCAGCGCAAGCCAAGAGCCCGCCCCGCCCTTGCCCAGGAGGCATGAAAACGACGCTCCCTTAGCAAGGACACGGGATCACAAACAGCAAAAAGGGAGCCTCGGCTCCCTTTTGTCTGAATATTCGTTTGTGTATGCGTGGCGAGCTGGCAGATCAGCTCTCCCGGCGCCAGCGATAGCGACGCTCCGGCCGGCCCCGCTGGCCATAGTTGAGCTCCACATCCACTCTGTCTTCCGACTCCAGATATTCCAGATAGCGGCGCGCCGTGGTGCGACTCAGGGAGAGGCGCAGCGCCACAGTATCGGTGGAGAAAACGCTGTCCGGCTCCCCCGCCAGCAACTCGAGCACCTGACGCAGGGTGATGCTGTCGATCCCCTTGGGGGTGATGCGCATCTCTCTGGCCTGGGGTCGCCCCTTGCCCAGCAGCTTGTCGAGATCTTCCTGCTCCAGCCGCCCCCGCTCACACAGCTTGCGATGCAGTTGCAGGATCTCGTCCAGGCTCTGCTGGATGCGAAACAGCCGCAGCGGCTTGATGATGTAGTCATGCACCCCGAGATTGAGCGCTTGCTGTATGGTCTCCACCTCGCGGGAGGCGGTCACCATGATGACATAGACTTCACGGTTGTGACTGCGCAGGCGGTTCACCCATTCAAGACCCGAGCCATCGGGCAGGGAGATATCCACCAGCAGCAGTTGCGGCACCACCCCGGCCATCATCTCGTCGGCCTGGGCCAGGGTGCCGGCCCGCCCCAGCAGGGAAAACCCCGGGGTCGCCGCCACCAGCTCCGACAGGATGGCGCCGATCCGATCGTCATCTTCAATAACAAGCGTGATTATTGGGTCCATGGCTCACATTAACTGGTTTTTATTCAAATAGATGCCAAACAATGTGGTCCGTTCGGCAGTTCGCCGCCATTCTATCACACCCTGATGTCGCCCCACCGTCTCCTTGACCAGGAACAGGCCCACCCCGTGATCACCGCTCTGGCGAGTCGCGCCGTAATCGAACAGATGATCGGCCAGCTCCTCGTCAACCCCTTCGCCACTGTCTTCCACCTCGATCACCAACCGGCGCCCCACATCGCACAGCGACAAGAGCACCCTGGGGGGGCACTGCTGGCGGTTGCGCCAGGCGGCCTGCAGGCCGTTGTCCAGCAGGTTGCCGATGAGAGTAATGAGATCCGCCGAGACCGAGGCGGAGTACTCCCCGAGCGACGAATCGGGGTCGAGCTCGAGCGTCACCCCAAGCTCCCTGGCACGGCTGAACTTGCCGAGGATGAGACCGGCCACCGGCTTGTTGTCGATGAGCCGCAACAGCTCCTGCAGCATGGTCTGGCAGGCTTCATTCTCCTGCTGGATAAGCTCCACCGCCTGATCCACGTGGCCAAGCTGGAGCAGACCGGAGAGGCTGCTCAGCTTGTTGGCAAACTCGTGGCTCTGCATCCGCAGCATCTCGGCATACTGGCGCAGGTGGGTCACCTGCACCCCGAGACTCGCCGCCACTTCGGGACGACTGAAGATGAACAGCCGCCACGGTGCCCGGCCATTGACCACCTGCCAGCGCCCGACAAAGGGCTCCCCCTGGATGGCGAAGCTGAGCTCGCCACCCTCCTGGGTCAGGCAAGGGGCCAGCGATGGCACCAGTTCGGCCAGCGACTGCCCCAGGAGAGCATGGCGACCCGTGCCGGGCAGGCGCAACTGGTAGCAGGCGGTGCTGTTGATCATGCTGATGTTGCCGTTGTCATCGAGCGCTATCACCCCTTCGGTGATGTATTCGAGCAGCAGATCCTGCAGGGTGAAGCGGCGCACGATCGCCTCGGGCTCCAGATCGAGCAGGGTCTTGCGCAGCCGCTGCTGCATCCAGAATGCCAGCACCAGCGCGCAACCGAATACGGCGGCGATGGCGCAGACCAGCAGCGAGATGCGCTGCAGATAAATACCCTCCACCGCCGTCATCAGGTAACCCACCACGACCGCCCCCATGGGGCGGCCATCGGCCCCGATCACCGGAGAGAAGCAGCGGATCGCCAGCCCCAGGGTCCCCTCGTCACGGGAACAGTAGCTGCGCCGCTCCTGCAGGGCAGGCCAGATATCCTCGCCGCGAAATTGCTGGCCGATCAGCTCGGCTCTAGGATGACTCAGACGCCGGCCATGTTCGTCGGTCACTACCATGTAGGTGGCATCGGTGCGCCGGCAAATCCCTTCCACATAGTCGCGCAGGGCGGGATCCTCACCGCGTTGCAGGGCGGCGACCACCCGGCTGTCGGCAGACATGATGCGGGCCAGATCGCCCCCTTTGTCCTCCAGATTGCTCTCCAGCAGATGACGGATGAAGAGGGCGAGCAGCGAGCCCAGAATGAGGATCAGCAGCAGGGATAAACCGAGGGAGAGGGTCACCAGTTGGTGGCGAAGTTTCATGCAAAAACCTTACAACGTCAGAACGCCACCCAATAGTGCGGATGCCGGGAGGCAGGGTCAATCATGGATACCGGCGTTTCGACGCGTGCGGCTCTATGATGGCAGTATCACCCGTACGGCACAGTAACATCACCGGGCGGATATTATTGGCGACCCCGGGCGGGGTCGCCGTTTATTGTAATACTGCGTGTGTTTCATCCTGCACTCTATTGCGTGTCATCCCTTTCGTCATTTACCCAAGCGACAAAAACATATAAAAACATTAAAAACTTAAACACCACGGCTCCCATCCCGACATGCTTTACCGACACCGGGGCATGGCAATCCGGCGGCCAGCCTCTCACACTATTGCTCCATGCAGCATTCACCTGTGAGAAACCGGATCAACTGCCAGCGCCAATCAGGACGCCAGGCCAACAATAATACAGAAGAGTATGGCGACCCCAGATTCTTCTCGTCAGCAACAGACAGTCATCCAGGCCGTATCGCCATACAGGGAGCCAGCGCTCCCGTCGGCAGAGCGCGGAAAAGGTGATGGGAAAATGAGGGAGTGAGAGAGCCGGAACAAACCGGCCAATACCTGCATACCGGTTTATTCATTCGAGTAGATATAGATGCTCCAGTTATTCCGCCAGCAACACAGGAATATTGGCAGGGTCAAATTCATGACATATTTCGCTACTCTCCCAACCCGCTCCCGCATGAAATTCAGATGCATTTTCTGCATCGCTTAACAGGCGATCCAGTACCAGATATCCCCCATCCATCTCATATTTTTCCATCGCAAAATGCCTCCCTGATCCAGACCTGAATAATATTAGCGAATAAAAAACAAGCTGCACGATAGACATGAAAATACGCTGAAAATAATGAGTCACTATTTTCCTCTGTCCGTATCATCGCAAAAAAAGACTCTATCGATCCCACCCAAGGCTCACCTGCCACCCTGCGCAAAAAGATGATCTACATCACACTATTTACTTAGCCTGCTAAATAAATATAATGCTTAGCAAGCTAAGTAAACTGAGGTGATCGACGTGAAGGATTTGGAAAGGTTGCGCGAGCTCTCCCTCGCCGAACAGATAGCCCGCATGCACCGGCTTTGGCGCACCGCCGCCGATCTGGAGCTCGCGCCCCTGGGCCTCACTCATCCTCGCTGGACCGCCTTGTGGAAACTCTCCCGCATGGGGGGAGAAGTGAGCCAGAAAACCCTGGCCGACGCCCTCGAGATCGAACTGCCCTCCCTGATGCGCACCCTGGGCCAGCTGGAGGAACAGGGGCTGATCAAGCGCCACTGCTGCAGCCAGGACAAACGGGCTCGCATCGTCTGCGTCACCGCCGAGGGCCAGGCTCTGCTCGACCAGATTGCCGGTCGCATCATGCGCGTTCGCCAGGAGCTGCTGGTCGGCATAGATGAACAGAGCCTGCGCCAGTTTGAAGCCATAGTGCAGCGTATCTCGGCCAATGCCCTCGGCAGGATCGAGTGGCACCACGAGCAACTGGCCGACCACCAGAAACACCCTGAAGCAGGAGAGTAAAATGACCCCGGATCAACAATTTGCCCGCTGGATCAAATGGTCCATGGCCGGCTTCGTCATTCTCTTTGCCTACTTTCTGGTAGCCGATCTGCTGATGCCCCTCACCCCCCAGGCCATGGCGACCCGGGTCGTCACCAAGCTGGCCCCCCAGGTCAGCGGCAAGGTGGTGGAAGTGGCCGTCCACAACAACCAGCATGTCAAGAAAGGGGATCTGCTCTTTACCCTGGATCCCGTGCCCTTTGAACTCGCGGTGGAACAGGCCCGGCTCGCCCTGGATCAGGCCGAGCAACAAAACAGCGAGCTGGATGCCGCCCTGGCCGCCGCCGATGCGGATATCAAAGCCAAGGAGGCCCTTGCCAGCCAGAAGGAACGGGAAGCGGCGCGGATCGGTTCCCTCTACCAGCGCCACATGGTGTCACTGCAACAAAAAGACGAAGCGGACAGCGCCCTGCGCAACGCCCGGGCCAACCTGGCGGCCAGCAAGGCCAAACGGGACGAGATCAGGGCCAGCCGCGGTGCCAGCGGTGAGGACAACCTGCTGCTGCGCCAGGCGCGCAACAAGCTGGCCCAGGCCGAACTGGCGCTGGCCTACAGCCGGGTTCATGCCGATCAGGATGGCATCATCACCAACCTGCAACTCAAACCGGGCAGCATGGCGACGGCGGGCGGTCCGCTGCTGGCGCTGGTGGCGGATCAGGTGGACGTGATCGCCGATTTTCGCGAGAAAAGCCTGCGCCATGTGGGGGATGAGACCCGGGCACTGGTCGCCTTCGACGGCAATCCAGGCGAACTCTACCCGGCCCGGGTCAGCAGCCTGGACGCCGGGGTGAGCGCCGGCCAGTTCGATGCCAATGGCACCCTGGCGGCCCCGGTGGAGTCGGATCGCTGGGTGCGGGATGCCCAACGCCTGCGCCTGCACCTGACCCTGGAGCAGCTGCCCAGCCATCTGCCGGCCGGCGCCCGCGCTACCGTGCAGTTGCTGCCGGACAACGGCCTGACCGCCATGCTGGCTCGCGCCCAGATCCATCTGCTCAGCCTGCTGCACTACATCTATTAAGGTGACGACCATGACTCTGTGGCACAGGCCCCTGACCGGCAACGAGTTGCGCCAATGCCTGCGCATCGCCTTTGGCTGCACCACGGGGTTCTTGCTCTGCAAGATCTTCGGCTGGAACTATGGCGTCTTCTACACGGTGACGCCCGTCCTGCTGCTGGGCATGGTGCCGGTGATGAATGGTCATGCGGCACGCCAGCTGATCGCCTCCGCCATCGTCTGCGGGGTGGAGGTGGGCCTGCTTGGGGGACTATTTGGCAGCCACCCGGCGCTGATGACCCTCCTGGTCTTCTTGCTGTTTCTCTATCGCTTTGCCGCCATGTCCCGGGGTAGCCTGTTCCTGTTCGGTGCCAATGGAGTGCTGAGTCTGAGCATCATGCTGCACTTTGCCAGCTACCCACAGACCGATCTTAACGATCTGATCCTCAACAACCTGTGGGCCAGTGTGCTGTCGGTGCTGATCGCCTACCTGATGACGGCCCTGCTCCCGGATGTGGAGCTACGGCCGACGCCGGCGGCTGCCCCCAAGGCTCCGCACCGGATGCGCCACGAGGCGCTGCTGGGAGCCAGCATCGCCACCCTCTCCTTCCTGGTGTTCCAGGCCTTCGATCTGCGCGACTCCATGTCGGCCCAGGCCACCACCCTGCTGCTGCTGTTTCCCATGCACTGGAATGGCGCCCTGAGTTATGCCCGCAAGCGGGCCATGGGCACCCTGCTCGGGGTGAGCTTTGGCCTCATCGGCCAGCTGCTGCTCTATGACTGGTCCGGGCAGCTGATCCTGGTCGCGCCCCTGCTCTGGCTCGGCGCCATGCTGTTCAGCCATGCCCATGTGAAGGAGGCGAGCGGTTCCGGTGTCGGTTTCGGCGCCCTCACCACCCTGGGGATCCTGTTTGGCCAGTACCTGACCCCGGGCAACGATCTGGTGTTCAGCGCTCTCTACCGGGTGAGCAGCATACTGTTTGCCATCGTCGCCACCCTGCTCGCCTGCTACCTCATCCATCGCCTGCTCAACCGCTTCGAGGCGACCCGCTTCGGCTACTGACTTTTCATGGTGCTTCAAGGATGATCCGCTTTTCGCCCCGCAGCCTGCCGGGGCGTTTTTTTATGGCCAAGCTCTATGGCGTGGCGGCAGAAGCGCTATGGACAGCTGCCGACACATCCCAAAAACGGACAATTGCAGATCCTGCCCAACCTGTTAGGCTCACGGCGTTAGATAGCAAAGGAGTCCACATCATGCGCCACATTTCCCTTTTCACCACCTCGGCTTTGGCGTTTGTCCTGCTCACCGGCTGTGCCCAGAATGACACTCTGGTCGCCACCGGTGGCGAGCCAATCAACTACCTGTGCGAGCAGGGGCAAAAAGTACAGGTACGCTATTTCACCCTCTCCGATCAGAGCCTCGACTTTATCAAACTGGCACTGCCGGATGGCAAGGATTACACCCTGCCCCAAGCCGTCTCCGCGTCGGGGGCCCGCTATAGCGACGAGTTCCAGGCTGTCTGGTGGAACAAGGGGGAAGAAGGTTTTGTCGAGCTTAGGGATCCGCAAGGGGAGTGGCAGATCGCCTATCGGGAGTGCAAACAGCAATAAGAGAGACCCCGGCACGGCCGGGGTCTGATGTCATCGCGCTCGGGTCAATTGACCTCGATGTTGAAACGGTTGGTCACCTGCACCGGAATGGCGTCCGGATTGTCCTCTGCCGGGCTGTAGCGGATCCGCGAGAGAGTCGCCAGGGCGCTCTGCTCCAGCTCGCCGGGCGGCTCGGCCGCCACCACCTCGGGTTTGGTCGGCCTGCCATCCTCATCAATCACATAACGCACGTCCACATAGCCCTTGACCGGTTTGGTGGGCAGCGCTTCTTCATCGCTGGCAAACCATGAGCGCTGGTTCTGCTGTATCCAGTAGTTCGGCAACTGTTCCAGCGTCACAGCGACAGGCTCACGGTCGACCACTGCCACCTCGCGGGACAGGCACCCTTGCAGCAGTGCCAGCATCACCCCTGACCAGATTGCCATCTTCCACTTCATACCACGCTCCTTGTTCTCTCTGCCGGGCCTGCAAGCCATCGGGCTTCTCCATTTGGTCAGTGATGAATCCTAACGAAAAAGCTGTCGGCTGAACATGTACAAAAGGGCCAACCCGTGAGGTTGGCCCTTCTTTTTCAACAATTGAGCGGGATGACGAGGGAAGATGGTCAGGCACGCTTGTCGCTCACCACCAGCCAGAGCGCGTGAACCATGCCGGGCAAGCCGCCGAGCAGGGTCAGCACTATGTTGATTAAGAAATGCAGGCTGAAGCCGACCTGGATAAAGGCGCACACAGGGGGCAGGAAAATGGCCAGCAGGATCTTGAGCAGATTGTTCATCTCGCAATGCCTCATCAAAGATTGTCACGATACTTGGGTGGCCTAACCATAAACAGCATTGGCCTCAACTGCAAACCAGACAGGGAATGCGCTCACCCCCTTCCCGCCAGGCGTTGAGATCGTGGATCTGCTGATTGCTGCTGCCGCGCCAGAGCAGACCGGGGTCCGCCAGCCCCTTTTCGAACTTGCCATCCACCAGCACGTCCAGCAAGCAAACCAGCTCGCGCTGGGCATCGGAGAGCTCACCAAGCAGATAGCCGGTCCAGCACCAGATGTCCTTGCCGGGGCACTCGGCACGCACCCGCTTCACCAGCGCCAGCACGTGGGGCACGTTGGCCGGATGGAGCGGATCACCGCCGGAGAGCGACAGACCCCGCCGCTTGATGCGGGTATCGTTGAGATCCGCAATGATGCGATCGCTCATGGTCTGATCAAACGGGTGGCCACCATCGAGGCGCCAGGTGCTCTGGTTGTAGCAGCCGGGGCACTGGTGTTCACAACCCGAGACAAACAGGGTGGCTCGGGTGCCGGGGCCGTTGATCACGTCGACCGGGTAGTACTGGTGGTAGTGCATCGCTTCTCTCCTGCCTCGCTCAGGCAACGACAGAAACCTGTCGCCGCCCAATGAAAATAGCCCCTTGAGTCAGGGGCCAGCTCTTCATCACGATTGCGCTTACATATGCTTGACGCGGCGCTTGACCTCTTCCTGCTTGCCCGCGTTGAAGGGGCGCGCATCCGGGCTGCCGAGGTAGCCGCAGACACGGCGGGTCACCGACACCTTGGCCGGGTCGTGGTTGCCGCAGCGCGGGCAGGTGAAGCCCTTGGAGGTGCACTCGAACTCGCCGGTGAAGCCGCACTCGTAGCACTCGTCGATGGGAGTGTTGGTGCCGTAGTAGGGCACCTTGTCATAGCTGTAGTCCCAGACGTTCTCGAGCGCTTCCAGGTTGTGCTGGATATTGGGGTACTCGCCGTAGCAGATGAAACCGCCGCTGGCGATGGGCGGATAGGGCGCCTCGAAGTCCAGCTTGTCATAGGGGTTCACCTGCTTCTCCACGTCGAGGTGGAAGCTGTTGGTGTAGTAACCCTTGTCGGTCACACCCGGCACCACGCCAAACTCCTTGGCATCAATGCGGCAGAAGCGGGAGCAGAGGTTCTCGCTCGGGGTGGAGTAGAGGCTGAAACCGTATCCGGTCTCCTCCTTCCACTCGTCGGTGGCCGCCTTGAGGCGCTCGACGATGGCGATGGCCTTCTGTTGCAACTCACCATTGTCGAACAGGTGCACCTTGTCGCCAAACAGGGCGTTGATGGTCTCGTGGATCCCGATATAGCCGAGCGAGATGGAGGCGCGACCATTCTTGAAGATCTCGCTGACGTTGTCGTCCGCCTTGAGACGCACCCCGCAAGCCCCTTCCATATAGAGGATGGGCGCAACCCGCGCCTTGACGCCGTCCAGACGCTTGATGCGGTACATGAGCGCCTTCTTGGCGACCCGCAGGGCGGCATCCAGCTTGTCCCAGAAGTCCGCCTCATCGCGGGATTTGAGGGCGATGCGCGGCAGGTTGAGGCTCACTACCCCCAGGTTGTTGCGCCCCTCATGAATGAGCTCGCCATTCTCCTCGTAGGCACCGAGGAAGGAGCGGCAGCCCATGGGAGTCTTGAAGGAGCCGGTCACCTTGACCACCTGGTCGTAATTGAGGATATCCGGGTACATGCGCTTGGAGGCGCACTCCAGCGCCAACTGCTTGATGTCGTAGTTGGGATCGCCCTGCTTGTGGTTGAGACCATCCTTGATGGCAAACACCAGTTTCGGGAAGACGGCGGTCTTCTTGTTTTTACCGAGGCCGGCGATGCGGTTTTGCAGGATGGCGCGCTGGATCATCCGCGACTCCCAGCTCTCGCCCAGGCCAAAGCCGAAGGTGACGAACGGGGTCTGGCCATTGGCGGTATGCAGGGTGTTCACCTCGTATTCGAGGGACTGGAAGGCGTCGTAGCACTCCTTCTCGGTGCGGGCCATGGCGTAGCCCTCGGCGTCCGCAATGCCCCACTCCTCGGCCACCTGGCGATTCTTCTCCCAGCTGATGGTCACATAGGGCGCCAGCACTTCATCGATGCGGTTGATGGTAGTGCCACCATAGATGTGGCTCGCTACCTGGGCGATGATCTGGGCGGTCACCGCGGTGGCAGTGCTGATGGATTTGGGGGTATCGATCTCGGCGTTGCCCATCTTGAAGCCGTGGGTCAGCATCCCCTTCAGGTCGATCAACATGCAGTTGAACATGGGGAAGAAGGGAGAGTAGTCGAGATCGTGGAAGTGCAGATCGCCGCTCTCGTGCGCCTGAACCACATCACGGGGCAGCATGTGGCTGGTGGCGTAGTGCTTGGCGACGATGCCCGCCAGCAGGTCGCGCTGGGTCGGGATCACCTTGGAATCCTTGTTGGCGTTCTCGTTGAGCAGGGCCGCGTTGGTCTGCTCCACCAGGCCGCGGATCTCCTGGGCCAGACGGCCGCGGGCCTCGCGGGCCAGATCCCGATCGTGACGATATTCGATATAGGCACGGGCAATGGCCTTGTCGTCGGAAGCCATCAGATGGTTTTCGACTCGGTTCTGGATCTCGTGGATATCAACTTCACCACGCCCCTCCAGTTCCTGGCTGACCGCATTGGCAATGCGCTCCGCCAGGGCAGGATTGGCCTGATTGACCGCTTCCGCCGCTCGACTGACCGCTTCGCCGATCAGTTGGGCATTGAATGGTGCGCGACATCCGTCACGTTTGATCACAACCGGTTTCATGGATTTTCCCCGTTAAAAGGCCAGGCACTGTGCCGATGGCTCACCCTTGTTGAGCTCCCCTCCCCGCATCTCGTCCTGGACGCAAACAAATTCAGCCGAGGCTTGACAAGCCAGGGCTGAAGATAGAAAGGGAACAGCTTATACACAGCTTAATAACACAACATATAGGGATTAAAATCGAATGCAGACCTATATGTGGGGTCTATTAGGCCCGAAAGCCGACCATCATTTATTGATCCAGAACAGGTTTTGCCATTGGCGGGACAGATCACAACCAGCCAAAAAGAGCGCCAAACAGACCTCTTCTCAATGGGGATGCGGGCTGGCGTCCGATCCGGCCTCATCAGAAAATTTGATGCCTGCGCCAGCATGCGACACATGACAACCCGCCCCCTGCCCCCGCATACTGGCAAGACACACACCACATACAAAAAACGGGAAACTGCATGCTCAAATCCCTGATGCTGGTTCTGCTTTGCACCCTGCCGCTTCCCCTGTGGGCAGCCCATATTCTGGTGATCAGCAGTTATCACGCCGGCTATTCATGGGATCAGAGCTACAACGAGGGGCTACGTGAAGGCCTCAAGGGTGATCACACCTTCAGCCACTTCTACATGGATACCAAACGCCACCCCGCCAGTAATTACGACGAGGTAGCCGACAGGGCCCTCACCTACTACCACAAGGTCAAACCGGATCTGGTGGTATTGGGAGACGACATCGCCATCCAGTATCTGGCCAACGATATCGCGTCCTTCGGCACCCCTGTGGTCTTTCTCGGGATGAACGAGAACCCCCGCAACAACGGACTGGTCGGTCACGTCAAGATCACCGGGGTGCTGGAGCGCCCCCTGCTCAAGCGCAGCATCAGCGAGATGAGCCAGCTGATGGGCGGCCTTGGCAAAGCCCTGGTGCTGTTTGATGCCAGTCATGTGGCACGCACCGCCATCGAGTACGAATTCAAGCAGCAGACCAGCCTGCGCATCGGCCGTACCCTGATCGACAGTCAGCAGATAGGGGACTACGCCAGTTGGCAGAAAGCAATTCTTGATGCCAGGAAAAATGGTTACCAGGCCATCTTTATCGGCCTCTACCACACCCTGGCGGATAAAAACGGCAAGCATGTCAACGAGCAGACTGCGCTGGCCTGGGCCAGTGCTCACAGCCCGGTCCCCCTGTTCAGTTTCTGGGAATTTTCGGTGGGCAAGGGCAAGAGCATCGGCGGTCTGGTGCTGGATGGCCACGAGCAGGGGATCAAGGCCGCCGAACTGATCAACACCATACTGGCCGGTACCTTCCCCCGACGGTTATCCCCCAGGGCCGCACTGCGCGGGGAGTATGTCTTCAGCAAGTATGAACTGGCCCGCTGGGGCCTGACCCTGCCAGAAAGATGGCAAAGCAAGGTCCAATGGCGTGACTAAGCCCCAAAAATGAAAACCCGGCCTGATGGCCGGGTTTTCATGATGGAACGACGTACCCAATGGTCAGCCCTGCAGCGCCGCCTGCAGCTCCTCTTCGGTCCAGATGGTGATGCCGAGTTCCTGAGCCTTGGCCAGTTTGGAGCCCGCCGCTTCACCGGCGACCAGCACGTCCGTCTTGGCCGATACCGACCCCGCCACCTTGGCGCCAAGCGCTTGCAGCGCCGCCTTGGCATCATTGCGCGACAGGGTAGTGAGGGTGCCGGTCAGCACGAAGGTCTTGCCGGCAAAAGGCTGCTCCGCGGCTTCTTTCTTCTCGATCTCGGGCCAGTGGATGCCGGCCGCCAGCAGGGCCTCCAGCACTTCCACGTTGTGGGGCTGGCGCAGGAAGTAGTAGACATGCTTGGCCACCACGTCCCCCACGTCCGCCACCTCGAGCAGCTGCTCGACCGAGGCGGCGCGCAATGCATCCAGAGTCAGGAAGTGGTTGGCCAGGTTCAGCGCCGTCGCCTCCCCCACCTCGCGGATGCCGAGGGCAAACAGGAAACGCGGTAGCGTGGTGCTGCGCGCCTTGTCGATGGCGGCCACCAGATTGAGGGCAGACTTTTGCCCCATCCGCTCGAGCCCGGCCAGCTGGATGGCGTTGAGGGCAAACAGATCGGCCGGAGTCTTCACCAGCCCCTTGTCCACCAGCTGCTCGACAATCTTGTCGCCAAGGCCGTCCACGTCCATGGCGCGGCGGGCGGCAAAGTGCTTGATCGCCTCCTTGCGCTGGGCCTCGCAGAACAGGCCGCCGGAGCAACGGGCCACCGCCTCCCCTTCCAGCCGCTCCACCGCGGAGCCGCACACCGGGCACTGGGTCGGGAACAGGATTGCGCGGGCATCCGCCGGGCGCTGCGCCTCCACCACGGCGACAATCTGCGGGATCACGTCCCCCGCCCGGCGCACGATCACGGTATCGCCGACCATGACGCCGAGCCGCTCGATCTCGTCGGCATTGTGCAAGGTAGCGTTGGAGACGGTGACGCCGCCGACAAAAACCGGTTTGAGCTTGGCCACCGGGGTCACGGCGCCGGTGCGACCGACCTGGAATTCGACGTTCTCGAGCAGCGTCATCTCCTCCTGCGCCGGGAATTTGTGGGCGGTGGCCCAGCGCGGGGCACGGGCCACAAAGCCCAGCTCCTGCTGCAGGGCGATGTTATCGACCTTGTAGACCACGCCATCAATCTCGTAAGGGAGCTCGCCACGGCGGGCCAGGATGTCGTCGTGGAAGGCCTGACAACCGGCCGCCCCTTCTTTGAGTTTCACCTCGGGACTGAGCGGCAACCCCCAGGCTTTCAGCTGATTGAGGCGGCCGAAGTGGGACTCCCCCAGCTCGTCGCCACCGACCCCGACACCGTAGGCATAAAAGGCCAGCGGACGGGCGGCGGTGATGCGCGAATCGAGCTGGCGCAGGCTGCCGGCGGCGGCGTTGCGCGGGTTGACGAACACCTTCTCGCCCGCAGCCAGCGCCTTGGCATTCATCGCCTCGAAACCGGCCTTGGGCATAAAGACTTCGCCGCGCACCTCCAGCCTTGCCGGCCAGCCCGTGCCTCGCAGGGTGAGCGGAATGGCCTTGATGGTGCGCACGTTTTCGGTGATCTCCTCACCGGTGGTGCCATCCCCCCGGGTGGCGGCCTGCACCAGCTGGCCATCCACATAGAGCAGACTCACCGCCAGACCGTCCAGCTTGGGCTCGCAGCAGAAGGTGAAGCAAACCTCGCGCTTGAGGCGATCGCTCATGCGCTGCTCGAACGCCTGCAGCTCTTCACTGCTGAACACGTTGTCCAGGCTCAGCATGGGGATCTCGTGGCGCACCTGCTTGAACGCAGACAGCGGCTGACCCCCTACCCGCACGCTCGGGGATGCCGGAGTTTTCAGTTCGGGATGGGCCGCTTCCAGCTCAAGCAGCTCGCGCATCAGGCGATCGTATTCGGCGTCCGGGACTGTGGGGTTGTCCAGCACATAGTACTGATGCCCATATTCGGTCAGCAGCTCACACAGTTGACGGTGGCGGGAGAGGATATCGCTCATGAAAAAGTCTCGAAGTGTGATGGGTAAAACCTGCCAGGGGACAAATAAAAATGCGGCACCCAGGTACCGCACTTTTTATTGCTCAGAGCCCGTGGCGTCTTAGTCGCGACTGGCCTCGTAGGCCGCCAGTTCCTGGCGGTAACGGGCAATGGTCTCGTCGCTCAGGGGGCTGCGCTCCATGTCGGTCAGCATGGCATCCAGATCGCTTGCCAGCTGATCGGCGGCCTGCAGCATGTCTTCGAAGGCGAAGGCAGCGTTGCTGCGCAGGGGCAGCTGCATGAAGAGCGACACACCCGGGGTGGAGAACTGCTCCATCCGGTACGGATTGAAGGTGCCCGGCTTGACCATGTTGATCATGGAGAAGAGCACCTCGCCCTTGCCATTGGGATCTTCGTGGCGGTGGAAGATGTCCATCTCGCCAAACTTGAAGCCCAGCGTCATCAGGGAGGAGAGCAGGGTTGCCCCTTGCAGATCGTGACCCGGACGACCCATCAGGTTGATGACATAAACATCCTGCCAGATTTTCTCAACCGGCTGCGGGGCGAGACGCGGCTCTTCGGCCACGGGCGCTTCATAGGCCGGCTCCTCATGCACGGGCTCGGGGGCCACATGACGGGGCTGGGCCTGGTATTCGGGGGCATGAGCCGGTTCGCGGGCACCGAAGGTCGGTGCGGTGGCGTAAGCGGGCTCGACCAGCGGTTCATCGTCGGCCACCGGCATCACGGGTTCACGCTGGGGACGGGAACGGTAAACCGGAGTACGGCGATTGACCTGGGCAGGCTTGCGCACGGGGGCGGCAGGCACCTCCTCCAGCGGCTCTGGCAGCGGCTCGTCGAAGGCTTCCTCTTCCTCGTAAACCGGAGGGGGCGGAACCGGACGGGCGGCAGGCTTGCGCACGACGGGGGGCGGCAGATCGTCTTCTTCATCTTCATCGAAGGCAGGGGCGGCAGGACGACGGCTCAATTCGGGCTGACGCTCTTCGCGGTGGAGCTTGGGCTCGGCACGACGGCCACCACTGACTACACGAACCTGACCTATGCCATCGCTGTCGAAGGCATCGTCATCACGATCCCGCGATTTGGAGTCCATCCGGCCAAGCGGTTTTTCCTTGATCGGTGCCTGACGATTTTTTCTGTTGCTCCACAACCCGTGAATGAGCAATGCCGCGATGGCAATACCGCCCAGGGCAACCAAGATGTAACGCAATTCCTGCATTAGCTGCTTCTCTTTCTAGTTTTGCTCAGCCAAAGCGACGGCTTCACCGATATCGACCGACACAATGCGCGAAACTCCGGGCTCTTGCATCGTGACGCCAACCAGCTGCTCAGCCATCTCCATGGAGACCTTATTATGACTGATGTAAACGAACTGTACTGTGCTCGACATCTCTTTGACAAGAGAACAGAAGCGACCGACGTTCACTTCATCGAGCGGTGCATCCACCTCATCCAGCAGACAAAAAGGTGCTGGATTGAGTCTGAAGATGGCAAAAACCAGCGCAAGGGCGGTTAGCGCCTTCTCCCCCCCGGAAAGCAGGGCAATGGTAGCATTCTTCTTACCCGGAGGTCTCGCCATGATGCTCACTCCGGCCTCCAAAAGATCATCCGAGGTCAGTTCAAGCCAGGCACTGCCTCCCCCGAACACTTTTGGAAACAGGGATTTTAAATCTTCGTTGACCTTATCGAAAGTGTCCCGGAACCGTATTTGTGTCTCTTTATCAATTCTTTTAATGGCTTGGCTCAAGGTTTCGAGGGCCTGCTCAAGATCCTGACACTGGTTTTCGAGGTAGGTTGCGCGGGTTTTCGCCTCCTCATACTCCTCCAGCGCCGCCAGGTTGATGGCGCCGAGCGCTTCCACTTGCGCCTCCAGGGTCTGGATCTCCTGGCGCAGCTTGCCGCGATCGGCGGCAATCAACACAGCCTGATCGAGATCCACCAGCCGCACGCCCAGCTCCTCGAACTGTTCGTGCAGTCCCTGGCGGCGGGTCAGGTTGCGCTCGCGCTCGAGCCTGAGCTGGGCCAGCTTCTCCTGCAAGGCCACCAGCTGCTTGTGATCGGCACTGCGCGCCTGTTCCAGCTCGGCCAGTTGACGTTCCAGCTCCGCGAGCCGCTGATGACAGGCCAGCTGCTGCGCCTCCAGATTGCGCTGCTCGGCGAGCAGGGGGGCGAGATCCGGCACCCCTTCGCTACCCGGCCCTTTCAGGCTGGCCAGCTCCAGCCCAAGCCGCGCCAGCTCCTCCTCCCCCAGAGTGATCAGCTGACGCAGATTCTGCTGCTCCAGTAGCAGACGCTGACAGACCACCCCTTGCTGCTCGCGCCGCACACGCGCCTCTTCCAGCATTCGCTCGCATTGGCTGACCCGCTCCTGGGCGGCCTGCAGCCCTTGGGTCAGCGGCTCGCCCTGCTCCTGCAACTCGGCAAGCTGCGCCTCCTCCTGCGCCAGTTGCTGGCAGGCAAGCTCCAGCCGCTGCACCTCGTCGGCCTGCTCCTGGTCAAGCCGGGCAAGCTCTTCACCCAGCTGGCCGAGCCGCTGCATTCGCTCCTGCCGTTGCCCCTGTTGCAAGCTCCAGGCTTCCCGCAGTTGCTGCCACTTTTGCTCCTGCTCGCGCAGGGTTCGCTGCGACAGCTCCTGCGCACTCGACAGCCGGGCTCGTCCGGCCTCGGCCGCGGTTAACTGCTTGGCCAGCCGCGCCAGATGCGCCATGGCCGTGCTTTGCTCGGTATGCAACCGCTCACGCTCGCCGAGCAGCGCCAGGGTGCCCAGGGTGCTGCCCTGCCCCAGATCGGCCCAGTTGGAACCAAACCAATCTCCGGCAGGAGTCAGCACCGACTCACCGGCCAACAGCGTTGGCTGGCGGGCCAGGGCTGCGTCCCGCATATCGGCCAGCCAGATGGCGTTGAGAAAGGCGGGAATATGGTCGCCATCGAGTTGCGCCGCCAGGGTGCCGGGAACCACGGGCTGGGCTGGACCAATCCAGAGCCCCTCTTGTGCCAGATTGCACTCATCGGACGGGGTGGCCGTGAGCCAGCGGCCAAGCACCTTGTCCAGGGCCTGGGCCCACTCGGGGGCTACCTGCAACCGGTCTGCCAGGGTGTCCCCTTCCATCTGCTCCCCGAGGATCTGATCCAGGGTGGTCAGCCTGGCTTCGAGTTCGCGCAGCAAGCCCTGCTGCTGGCCATGCTCCTGCCTGAGCCGCTCATGTTCATCCACCGCCTGTTGCAATTGTGCGGTCAGCTCCCCCAATCCGGCCCGGGTCAGCTCCAGCTCGGCGCCCAGCTCGTCGAGACGGGGTTGCAGCGTCTCATCGTCCCCCTTGATGGGACCGGCACGCTCATCTTCCAGCTTGAGTCGCGCCAGCCGGGTCTTGGCTTGCAACTCCTGCAGGCCTCCGACCCGGGCGCGAGTCTGGTTGATCTGCCCCTGCAGTTGCGCCAGTTGCTGTTGCCACAGTTGTTGCCGCTGACGAGCCTGCTCCAGCTGTTCGCTGGCGATAAGTCGCGCCTCCTGCTGCTCGGTGAGCAACTGCTCACACTGCTCCAGCCTGGCATCCTCAAGTTCGGCTTTGAGTACCCCGTCGGTCAGTTGTTCCTGCTGGCTGGCGAGCTGGGCCTTGCGCTGGGCGATCCGCTCCCCCAGCGTCTGCTGGCGGGCCTGCCAGTCGCGGCCCAGTTCGTGCTGGTGAAGTTGCTGCTGCTCGAGACGGGCGATGGCCTGGCCGCCGAGAAAGAGCTGCTGCTGGCGGCTCGCCTGCTCGGCCTGGGCCTCCTGGCGAGCCACCGACAGAGTGACGTGGCGCCCCTCGTCCGCAGTGCGCTTGGCATCGAGCGCAGCCAGCGCCTGCTCGGCCTGGGCCAGCTCGCTTTTCGCCTCGCCAAGGCGGGTCTCCAGCGCCCACAGCTCGGAGCCAATCAGCTCGGCACGGGCGGCGCGCGAGCGGCTCTTGAGCTGCTTGTAACGCTCGGCGGTCTCGGCCTGGGACTTCAAGTGCTCAAGGCGGGATCCCAGATCGCCGCGAATATCGCCGAGGCGTTCAAGGTTTTCCTGGGTGTGGCGGATACGCTGCTCGGTTTCCCGGCGCCGCTCCTTGTAGCGGGAGACCCCGGCCGCCTCTTCCATAAAGAGTTTGAGGTCGGCAGGGCGAGACTCCACCAGCCGGCTGACGGTGCCTTGCTCTATGATGGCGTAACTGCGCGGCCCAAGGCCGGTGCCGAGGAAGAGATCGGTGACATCCTTGCGGCGGCATTTCTGGCCGTTGATCTGGTAGTGGTTGGAGCCGTCGCGCAACACTTCACGGCGTACCGAAATCTCGGTGAAGCGGCCAAATTCGCCGGGCACCCGATTGTGGGGGTTGTCGAATACCAGCTCCACCGAGGCGCGGCCATGGGGGCTGCGGTTGATGGAGCCGTTGAAGATGACATCCGTCATGTTCTCGCCGCGCAGGTGGCGGGCCGAGCTCTCTCCCAGCACCCAGCGCACCGCGTCGATCACATTGGACTTGCCGCAGCCATTGGGCCCGACCACGGCGGTCATGTCGGCATCAAGCTCGATACGGGTCGGTTCGACAAACGACTTGAAACCGGCGAGTTTGATCAACTTCAGACGCATGGAGGCCTACACAAATAAAAAATAAAGAGGGGGGCGAGCAGCCGACGTTACCAAATCCAAACCGGAGCCTGGTTTGTCACAGGCAGGCGGCTTCCCCGCAACAACATCCGGAGCCCGGCTGAACCGAGTCGGAAAAGGAATTGACTGGTGACTTTACCAAATCAAAGGCTTGTTTGTAATATGCAGGCACTTTCCCATGAACAGATGGAGCTCATATGAGCCAATCACCCCGTATGGTAAAAGATTCAATCAGCGGCGCCGATTACTTCCTGCGCGGCTTTTCTCTCATCCGCCAACCCGGTATCCGCACCTTCGTCCTGATCCCCCTGCTGGTCAACTTCGTGCTGTTTGCCGGCGCCTTCTACGCCCTGCTGCTGCAGCTGGACGGCCTGTTCGCCTGGCTGCACCAGCAGATCCCTGCCTGGCTCGACTGGCTGGACTATCTGCTCTGGCCCATCGCCCTGGTGACCATACTGGTGGTCTTCTCCTTTGTGTTCAGCTCGGTGGCGAACTGGATAGCCGCCCCCTTCAACGGTTTGCTGGCAGAGAAGGTGGAGCAGATCCTCACCGGCGAGACCCCGAATGACAGCGGCATGCTGGATATCGTCAAGGATGTGCCACGTACCTTCGGTCGCGAGTGGATCAAGCTCAAATACTACCTGCCCAAGGCGATCGGTTGTCTCATCCTGTTCCTCATCCCCGTGGTCGGCCAGACCCTGGCTCCCGTGCTCTGGTTCCTGTTCAGCGCCTGGATGATGGCGATCCAGTACGTCGACTATCCGTTCGACAACCACAAGATCGATTTCATCACCATGCGTGACGCCCTCAAGCAACGCCGCGGCAAATGCCTGAGCTTCGGTGCCCTGGTCACCCTCTTCTCCGCCATCCCGGTGGTGAACCTGTTCGTAATGCCGGTCGCCATCTGTGGCGCGACCGCCATGTGGGTTGATCACTACCGCCAGGAACAGCTTGGCCGCTGATCCCCAAACCTGATGCAACCAAGGCACCTTCGGGTGCCTTTTTCTTTTTCGCCCCATTTCACATGAATTAAACTAATGAATACATTGCTTTCCTTGTCCCATATGGCGCGACTTGCTAGGATGCAGGCCTGAAACGCACCCTGGGATAACTCATGTTACATGCTCTCTTCTTGCTCGGCCTGGTGGCCGAAGGGATGACCGGCGCGCTGGCAGCGGGTCGGCGGCGGATGGATCTGTTTGGCGTAGTGATCATCGCGTCTGCGACGGCCATCGGAGGGGGTACCATCCGCGATGTGCTGCTGGGCCACTATCCCCTGCTCTGGGTTGAGCATCCGGAATATGTGCTGTTGGTGGCAGGCGCCGCCATGGCGGGAGTTATCTCGGCACCGCTGATGCGCTACCTCGGCAAGCTGTTCATGGCGCTGGATGCCCTGGGGCTGGTGGTCTTCTCCATCTTCGGTGCAGCCAGGGCTCTGGATATGGGCCATGGTGCCGGCATCGCCTGCATCATGGCGGTGGTGACCGGGGTGTTTGGCGGTGTGCTCAGGGATCTGCTCTGCCAGCGCATTCCGCTGGTGTTTCGTCGCGAACTCTATGCCGCCATCTCGCTGGTGACAGCCGCCCTCTACTGCTTTGCCCTGGAGCAGGGCCTGCCCAATGACTGGGCGGCGTTCGGGTCTATCGGTATCGGTTTTGTGTTGCGCCTGCTGGCGGTACGTTTCAAGTGGGGACTCCCCACCTTCAACTACCAGTACGCAACCCACTGATTACGCCAGCTTCTGGCAAAGCCGCTTAAATTCAGAACACAAAAAAGCGCCCTCGGGCGCTTTTTTGTCATGACAGACTCAGGTGTCAGTTGATCCCTTCCGAGCTGAAGAAGGTCGCCTTGTCAGCGATGAAGCGGATCTTGATGTTCTTGCCTTCCCCGCCCCAGACGCAGCTGGTGGTGCCCAGCGCATCGTCACAGCGCTCCGCCTTGCCAAGGATTTCACTGGCCTGCGCGTACGTCATGCCCATCTTCAACTTGTCGTAATTATCGCGGTTGAGTTTGCTGCAACCGGTCAGCAAGAGGGCGACCAGAGCGCCAATCATTATCTGTTTCATCGTTATCTCCTCACTGGAGCGACGATCTTGTCAGCTTGTTGATACATTTACCAGCTACGAACCGGGCCGGTATCGAGATGGACAAAATTGTCATGGGGATAATAACCGACCCCGCCGACCCCCAGATTGAGGGCGGCCTTGCGCAGGTGGGCCAGTTGCACCCCGGGGATCCGCACATCCACCGCCTGCCCCAGGGTGTGATAGCTCTGCTTGGCCACACCACGGCTCTTGCTGCGCTTCTGGCGATTGGTGGCCGGTGAACGATAGCCGGAAATGAGCTGGATCTCGCTGCGCCGCCCCAGTTTTTGCTGCAACAGATAGAGTTGATCGAATAACCGCCTGTCGATATTGAACACTTCGTTGCGACGGTAATCCCGCAGTATGTGGTTAAGCTCGGCCAGCCCGTCGCTCAGGTAATGGCCATTCTCCCAGTAACTGGCGCGCACCCGCTCGCCGGTGTTGAGATTGAAAAAGCTCAGTTCACGCCCGGCCGTGCTGCGGCTTGCCAGCGCCGGGAGGGGAAGCAGGGCGCCACCCAGCAGACAACCGGCTCCCAGCAGCAGACGACGTCGACTTATCTCTTGTTCCAGCATAAGGAGTTGATCCATCGCTCATTGATGCAAAACGGGTAAGTAAATGTGACAAAGACGCTTGAAACTACCCGTGTGCGAGGGACTATGTCAAACCGCAAGGCTCCATGAAAAAGCCCGACCGGGGTCGGGCTTTTCACACTGTGGCAGGGATCACAACAAACGGCTCTGGAAGCTGACTCGATCAAATCCGTAAATATCGTTGCGCAGTTGCTGGCGCCCGGTCTCGTCGACCCAGCTGCTCCAGTAGACGGTAAACACCGGGATCGGGGAGGTCAGCGGCAGCCACTTGGTCTGGGACTGCTTGAGGATGCTGGCGACCTTGTCCGGCTGATAGCGGGAGTCCGCCAGCAACAGTTCAGCCAGATCGTCGGCATGTTCCACCCGGATGCAACCCGAGCTGAAGGCCCGCGCACCCTGCTCGAACAATCCCTTGCGGGGGGTGGAGTGCAGATAGATGGCATCGTTGTTGGGCAGGTAGAACTTGTAGCGCCCCAGGGCGTTGTGATCCCCCGGCTTTTGTCGCAGGCGGTAAGGGAAACCTGAAGCCAGCGCCTGATGCCACTCCTCTTCGGTGAACTGCACCGGATTGCCTTCACCGTCGACCACCTCGAACTGCTCACGGCTCAGGTAGGCGGGATCCCGCCCGAGTTTGGGCAGAATATCCTTGCTCAGAATGGATCGCGGCACATGCCAGGCCGGGTTGAGCACGATGGATCGGATCTCGCTGGCCAGGATGGGGGTCGCCCGCTGCTCCTTGCCGACGATCACCCGGCTGGTAAACACCTCGCTACCTGACTCCACCACGCTCAGGCGGTAATCGGGGATATTGACCAGTACATAACGGGGCTTGGCGAGCTGATCCACCAGATCGCGACGCCACAGGTTGCGCAGCAGCAAGCTGGCGCGCACCTCGGGGCCGGTATTGAGCCAAGTACGGGTCTGACGGCCTATGATGCCGTCGGCGGTGAGGCCATGACGGCGCTGGAATGCCTTGATGGCCTGCTCGGTCTCGGCATCATAAACGGCATCCTGATGCAGGGGGGCGACATCCCCCAGCTCGTTCAGCATGGCGCGGATCGTCCCGAGTTCGGCGGAGGTTTCACCGGCACGCAGGGTAGGAATGTCGAGGGAAGGCCACTTGCGAGCCATCGGCATGGCCAGCAACTTGCGCACTTTTTCTCGCACAGCCTCATACTCGGCGACCTGCGGACGCAGTGCCCTGACCTGAGTCAGCAGATCATCAGTCGTCGGAGTCAGGTTGATTGGCTGATTGAGATCCAGCTTGAGGGTCTTCATCTGCTCGCGGGAGACCAGATCCATCCCCCGCCAGGCGTGCTGGAAGCGAGTGAGCTTGGTAAAGACCTCGTCATAAATGGCGCCACGCCGGGAGGCGGGTGTGGCGTTCAAACGCTTCCACAACGCAAAAAAATCCGGATGCAAGCGGGCCAGCACAGCCTCCTGCAACTGCTGTTCCAGCTCGGCCCGGGCCAGTTCGGCCTGGGAACCCTGATACCAGTCATGCCGGGTTTCACCGACAGCCACCACGATGGGCGTCTCTGCAGCCTGTGCCACAGTCGCGGGCAGGCAGCCCAGCCACACCAGATTGGCCAGAGCCAGCCAATACTTCATCCCCATGGATACCTCAAAAACGATTTGTTTACTCTGCCCGCCCCTGCGGTCGGGTTGCTCATGATGCGCGAATGGCTATCACTTTGCCAGTTCCGGCGACACATAACGTCGCCAGATGGCGTCATACTCGCTCGTCACCTTGAAGGCGGCCAGCTCCTGATTGAAACGCGCAATAAAGTCCGGAGAAAAACGCTTTTTGCTGAAAAGAAAGAAGGTGGGCAACTCATGCACCGGCTTGCCATGGGGTACGATCTGGCCGGCCAGCCCTTGCTCCTTGAGCCCCCAGGGGGTGGCCAGCATGTCACCGAGGAAACCGTCGATCCGCCCGAGCACCAGCTTGCCGTAGTTCTGCTCATCGTTGACCGTGCTCACCTGGGCGCCATGGTAAGCCAGCAGGGACATCACCTCGTCACCATAGAAGTAATCCTTGGTCACCCCGAGTTTGTGGCCACTGACCAGCCAGCTCGCCAGCTCCTGTTCGTGATAATGCTGCCCCTTGCGCACCCACAGGAGCGTGCGTCCCGGGTTGTAGGTATCGGAGAAATAGCCGTAGCGGGCCCGGTCTTCGTTGAAATAGACCTCCATCGCCATATCCAGCTTGCCGAGCTCAATCTCGTGCAGCACCCGCTTCCAGGGCAGTTCCACATAATTGGCCTGGCAGCCGATGCGGGCCAGCACGCCGTTGAGCGTCTCGACGGCAAACCCGTGCACCTGCTGGCGTGCATCTCCGTCATCGTAGTAGTGATAGGGTGGCCAGTTGTCAAAACCGACCCGAAGTGGAGCCGGGCAGAGGCTGGCGGCAAATGCCTGCGGCATCCAGCAGCAAAGCAGCAAACAGTAGGCAGTCCATTTCATATGTCGTCCTTGACAAACAGATGAGTCATCATAAAACGGCCTCGCCAAAATGGCGATAGCACTCCTATGACGATCTATATGTGCAGGAAGCTGACGCAGCAAGCAATCGGCTCGTATTTCTTCCCAGACTGACGCCCCTCTTGCCGTCAGCACGCCTTGCCGTCCGAGCGGCAAATTACCAAGTCCTGCCTTTTGAACTCCCGGGGTTGGGTAAAGGGAGTGAAGGGGTTAATATGTGAACAAATATTTTTTTGTGATCCACTATGCTTTTTTTGCAATTGGATTAGCATATGCGCGAAATCGGCCTACCTATTTTTTGTCAGGCGTAGAGAGTGATATGACGTACAAAAAGTTTGGTTTTCTAACTGCAATCCTGGCGTTGAGCGGTTTTTACCTCTACACCCTCTATCTGGCCGCTCACCCCAACGTGAGCCTGGCCTACCGGCTCTATTACCTGGAAGGCAAGACCCGCTTCTGGGAGCACAACTCCAGCATGACCTATCAGCCGGGCAACGAGCTCAATCTGACCAAACCGAGCCGTTTTCTCTCCAGTGAAGGCTGGGCCAAGAAACCCGGCGCCGAGGGCACCCAGCTTAGCGGTCAGGGTGGCCTCTATTTCGTGTTGCCCAAGCAGGCAGCCAACCCCGATGAGCTGACCGTGCATGCCCGAATCAACAGCCCGCAAGCCGGCGCCCTGCTGAAGGTGGCCCTTGGCAACAACTTCACCACCACGGTGAAGCTGGCGAAAGCGGGTATCAACGAGATCCGCCTCAGCCTGCCGGGCAATTCACTGACGGCAGACCCTAAACACCCCAACTTTCTGGCCCTGTCGGCACCGACCCCCATCAATGTGCAGTCGGTACGCATGACCCTTGCCCAGTGAGCCTTGCCACGCGCACGGTTTGATAAAAGCAACTATCCAAAATAAGGACGTTCTTATGTCGTATCCAGATTTTCGACTCTCTCTGGTCGTTCCCGTATACAACGAGGAAGAGAGCATCGATGCCTTCATCAATGCGATAGACAACGAACTGGCCCCGCTGAAAGACCAGCTTGAAATTGTATTCGTCAACGACGGCAGCCGTGACCGCACCCGTGAAGTGGTCGAGCAGGCCATCGCTCGCGATCCCCGCGTAACCCTGGTCAACCTGGCCCGCAACTTCGGCAAGGAGGCGGCCCTCACCGCCGGTCTGCACCAGGCCAAAGGGGATGCCATAGTCCCGATGGACGTGGATCTGCAGGATCCCCCCGCCCTCATTCTCGAATTCGTCAAGCTTTGGCAGACCGGCGACTATGACACCGTCTACGGCATCCGGGTGGATCGCAGTGCCGACACCCCGATGAAACGTGTCACCGCCGGTGGTTTCTACCGCTTCTTCAACGCCCTCTCCACCAGCACCAAGCTGCCGGAAAACGCCGGCGATTTTCGCCTGATCGACCGCCGCGTGGTGGAGGCGATCAAACAGTTGCCGGAGCGCAACCGCTTCATGAAGGGGCTGTTTGCCTGGGCCGGTTTTCGCGCCGTCGGCGTTCCCTACGAGCGCCCTGCCCGCCACGCGGGTGAGACCAAGTTCAACTACTGGAAGCTGTGGAACTTCGCTCTCGACGGTCTGCTGAGCTTCTCCAGCTGGCCGCTGCGCGTCTGGAGCTATGTGGGTGTCGGTGTCTCCTTCATCGCCTTCCTCTATCTCATCAAGATCATCACCCAGGTGGTCTTCTTCGGCATTGACGTACCCGGTTATGCGTCCCTCATGTCCGTGGTGCTGTTCCTCGGCGGTATCCAACTGTTGTCTCTCGGCATCATTGGCGAGTACATCGGCCGCATGTTCGTGGAAGTAAAGCAGCGCCCTGTTTACCTTATCGAAGGGGTCTATGGCCAGTATGCCCGGCAGGAGGCCCGGCAAGGGCAGGATGCCAATCCAGAAGCTGACAAGCAGGAGCAGGCGTCCCAATGATCTCCCGCGAGGAATTCTGGCGGCTGGTACGGTTCGGTTTTGTCGGCGGGGGCGCGACCCTCGTCGATCTCGGCACCTCGTTCGCGCTGTTTCACACCTGGCCCACCATCTCCGAGCATCTGGTCACGACGTTGGCGTTTGCCATCGCGTTCTGGTTCTCCTTTTTCGGCCATCGTTACATCACCTTCCAGAAGCAGGGTGCCGCCAGCAAGTTTCTGCTGGTCGCCCTCTTCTCGCTGGCGGTACGTAACCTCATTCTGAGCGGCTTGCTATTTGCAGGGCTCTCCGGTCTGTTGCCCGTGGTGATCGCCACGCTGACCGTGACCGTGCTGACCTATCTCCTCTCTCGCGTCTGGGTGTTTGCCTGATGAATGACATGACCACCATGGCCCCCGCGCAGGCGGGCCCCTATCGTCCATCACTGCGGATCAGCGGCCGTGACTGGCTGATGATCATCGCCGCCTTCGTGCTGAGCCGGGTTGCGCTCTATGGCATGGGCTACTTCGGGGTCCAGCTCTACGGCGCCACCGATATCGGTCCGCTGCAGGCCTATTGCCAGTTCGACTGCGTCTGGTTCCAGCGCATCATCGAAAACGGCTACGACCTCTACCCGCGCTGGCTCAGCAAGGGCAATGCAGCCAACTGGGCTTTCATGCCCCTCTATCCCATGCTGGCCGGCTCCCTCTCCAGCCTGCTCAACGTGGAGAGTCTGATCGGCCTGATGCTGGTGGCCAACATCGGCTTCTTCGCCAGCATGCCGCTGATGCTGCTGGTGCTGCGTCAACTCAAGCTGGGTGACGAGACCGCCCGCTTCGGTGTCTGGCTGCTCGCCTTCTCCCCCTTCTCCGCCTATTTCGTCTCCGGCTACACCGAGTCGATGTTCATGGCGCTGATGCTGGGAATGTTCCTGTTCGCCTATCGGGAGCAGTGGCTGATGGTAGCGGCGCTCGGGGTCTGTATCTCGGCCACCCGCAACCTGGGGGTCATGATGGTGTTCCCCGTGCTGATCCTGGCGCTGCAAGCCTACGGCTGGCGCGAGTTCTTCCGCTTCACCGAGCGCGCCTTCAAGGTGGTATTCACCCTCTGGCTGATCCCGTTCGGCCTATTCGCCTATATGCTCTACCTCTATCACCTCACCGGGGATGCGTTTGCCTTCAAGCACATTCAGGTGGCCTGGGGCCGTTCCATGGACAGCCCGCTGGACTGGTGGCTGAGCGGTTTCGAGCTCGGCGGTCGCAAGGCTTACCTCTCCATCATGGTGATCTTCGGCTGGTGCCTGAATGCCTATCTGTTCAGCCAGAAGCGCTGGGCCGAGGCGACCCTGATGTTCATCTGCTGCACCATACCGCTGATGACGGGGCTCAACGCCATGCCGCGCTACATGTTCGGCCTCTACCCGACCCTGCTGGCCATCATACTGATGACCCATCGCTGGCCGGCCATTCGTCCGGCAGTGCTCTGCATCAGCGGCATGGTGGCCTCCTTCATCGCTGTCGCCTTCGTCAACTTCAAGTTCTTTACCGTCTGACGACACCACAGCCTGACAATGCCGGTCCCTGGACCGGCACTTTTTATGGCAGCGGTTTTTACACCGACACGGCAGGCATCACACTTTCCCCTTCTTGAAAACGTAACCATTTGAACTAACGTCACAAATCGGCGTTTTAGCGCTCCAGGGCCAAGGGCCTGCCTCCTAGAATGGGCGCACCTTCATCTCGCCCCGCTCAAGGAATGGCTTATGCGTCGCGCTAATCGTCTCTCCCCCTTGTGGCTCGCCCTGCTGGCCAGCCAGCCCTTTGTCTCCCAGGCTCTGGCCGCCCCCGACATCCACCTCTATGTGGATGGCCAGGCAGTGGCGACTCCGCTGGCACTGGACAAGGGGACGGTGACGCTGACCCATCCCCTGGCCAAGGGCAGCCATAAAATTCGCATCGGCGACGCCGCCAACAGTTGTGGCTCCAGTTTTGGCCCGATCGAGGCCAAGCCGCTCCCCTTCGGCACCGCCCAGCCCATGGATAAATGCAGCAAGGGAGAGAGCTTTACCCTGCGGGTGATGCTGGCAGGGGACTACGAGTTCACCTTCAACCCGGATACCCCCAGCCTCAAGGTGCTGCGCGCCACCAAAAAGAGCGAGTTCAAGCGCCAGCCACCACAAGAGCCCTGCATCAGCTGGGATGGCGGCCCGGTCACGGTATCGCTAAACGGGGTCTGGCCCGACGGCACCCGGTTGCGGGATGCTTATTCGGGGCAGGAAGGCGTGGTGAAACAGGGCAAGTTGACCCTGACGCCAACCAAAGAGAGCGGCGGCCTGCTGTTGCTCGAACCGCTCAAGGCGGCCAAACCGGCTCCCTTCAGCTGGGATCTGGCGAGCGTCTACTTCCTGCTGACCGATCGCTTTCACAACGGCGACCCCTCCAACGACCACAGCTTCGGCCGCCAGAAGGATGGTCAGGACGAGGTGGCCACCTGGCACGGCGGCGATTTCAAGGGGTTGACCGAGAAGCTTGACTACATCAAGCAGCTCGGCATCAACGCCATCTGGATCACCCCAATGGTGGAACAGGTGCACGGCTTTATCGGCGGCGGCGAGCAAGGCAACTTCCCCTTCTACGCCTACCACGGCTACTGGGCGCTGGACTTCACCAAAATTGATCCCAACTACGGTGACGAGGAGAGCCTGAAAACCCTGGTGGACGAGGCGCACAGACGCGGCATGCGGATCATCCTGGACGTGGTGATGAACCACGCCGGTTACGCCACCTTGGCGGATCTGCAGGATCAGGGGCTCACGGATCTGGTCCAAAATACCGGAAATTTGCCAGGCCGCTGGAGCGAGTGGCGCCCGAGCGGCGGCCTCGACTGGCATGGCTACAACCAGTTTATCGACTATCAATCACCCGCCTGGAGCAAGTGGTGGGGCCCTGACTGGGTGCGCGCCGGCCTGCCGGGCTATCCGCAACCCGGCACCGACGACGTGACCGGCTCGGTGGCCGGGCTCCCTGACTTTCTCACCGAGTCCACCAAACCGGTGGGCCTACCGCCTCTGCTCACGGCGAAAAAGGATACCAGGGCCAAAACGCTGCCCAACGCCACTGTGAGCGACTACCTGATCACCTGGCACACCGACTGGGTGCGCCGCTTTGGCATCG
The DNA here is from genome assembly GCF_041402525.1 of Aeromonas sp. S18(2024). Taxonomy (NCBI): domain Bacteria; kingdom Pseudomonadati; phylum Pseudomonadota; class Gammaproteobacteria; order Aeromonadales; family Aeromonadaceae; genus Aeromonas; species Aeromonas sp. S18(2024). The sequence continues at coordinate 352,613 of NZ_JBGLQV010000002.1, forward strand.
ACGGTTTTCGCGCCGATACCGTCAAACATCTGGAGCCCGAGGTGTGGGCCAAGCTCAAGCAAGCCGGCACCGCCGCCCTCAAGGAGTGGAAGGCTGCCAACCCGGACAAGAAGCTCGATGACCTGCCCTTCTACATGGTGGGCGAGGTGTGGGATCACGGGGTCGCCAAGGACTTCTGGTACCAAAATGGCTTTGATTCCCTGATCAACTTCGACTACCAGCGTGAGTTCGCCCTGCCCCAGGCCCAGTGTCTGGCGGGTGCCGAGCCCACCTATGCCAGCTACGCCAGCCGTATCAATCAGGATCCCGGGTTCAACGTGCTGAGCTACATCAGCTCCCACGACACCAAGCTGTTCTTCGGCGACTATCAGGACGTGCCGTTGCAGCGGCGGGTGGCGAACAGCTTCATGCTGCTGCCGGGGGGCATCCAGATCTACTACGGGGACGAGTCAGGCCGGGGGCTCGCCAAGGACGGTGGGGTATTTGACCAAGCACTGCGTTCCGACATGAACTGGCAGGAGCTGGGGAGCGGCGAGAAGGCCGAGCTGGTCAGGCACTGGCAGCGCCTCGGCCAGTTCCGCGCCGCCCATCCGGCCATTGCGGCAGGCAGCCACAAGAAGATCGAAGATGCCCCCTACGCCTTCGTGCGAGAGAAGGGAGATGACAAGGTGGTGGTGGTGTTCGCCGGGCGCCAACCGTAAGCCAGCCGGTTTAACACCCGCCATTTGACAGGAGGGAAGCCCATGGCTCCCCTCCTCTTTTTGCCTGATGCTAGGCGCTGGCGTCCTGGCGCTGCGCCTCGGCCGGCCACTGCAGACGGGCCTTGACCAGAGTCTCCTGCCACAGGGGCCAGGCCAGCAGAGCCTTTTGATACTCTCCCGCCAAACCGGGCAAATGGAAACCATAGCTCGCCAGCCGGTAGGCCATCACGGCGTAGAAGGCGTCTATGATGCCCGCCTCGCCAAAATAGAAGGGACCCCGCGCCTGCCCCCAGATCTCCTGCAATCTGGCAAGCTCGCCGATGGCCTCCACCGGCGGGTCGATGCGGGTCGGCGCTCCCAGAAAGAAGGGTAGCAGGGTGCGTATCTGGCGAAAACCGGCATGCAGCTCGGCGCACAGACTGCGGGCCAGGGCCCGCTCGGCCAGCGAGGGGGGATAGAGCTGGCGATCCGGGCACAGCTCGTGGATATATTCGGCGATAGCCAGCGAGTCGTGTACCCGCACCCCGTCATGATCCAGCCAGGGCACCAGCCCGGCCGGAGCCTGCCGTTTGAGCCGCGCCAGGGCGGCGGCATCGTCCAGATCGAACACCTGCACCTGCCACTCCAGTCCACTCATGGCGAGCACCAGCGCCGCCCGCATCGCCCAGGTGGAACCCGTGCCCACCGTCAATACCAGGGATCCCATCATTTGCCTCCTGCATGAATCCGTGCCAGCCATCCTGTCTGCCCCAGTGGCATCACATCCGATGGTCACCTCACATTTGCACACCAGCGGGTTTGACCCCCTTGGGGAGCGATGCTAGTTTGAGTTTTCAAAACAATCAGTTAGCAACCATGTGAGCTATGGATAGCCAATTTACCATCGTCATTGCAGATGACCACCCCCTGTTTCGCAGCGCCCTCTATCAGGCAGTCCACATGGCCATCGACGAGGCCCAATTGCTGGAAGCGGACTCCATCGACAGCCTGACCCTGCTGCTGGGGGAGCACCCCGAGGTCGATCTGCTGCTGCTCGACCTCAAGATGCCGGGTGCGAATGGCTTCGAGGGGCTGGCCCATCTGCGCGGTCAGTATCCCGACCTGCCCATCGTGGTGGTCTCTGCCTCGGAAGATCCCGCCATCATCCAGCAGGTGCTGCGACTGGGAGCCCTCGGTTTCATCCCCAAATCCGCCCCCATGAAGGAGCTGGTCAGCGCCCTCAATACGGTGATCGGGGGGGACAACTGGGTGCCTGAGGGCATCTCGCTGCACCCGGAATCCGAGGACGGTCCCGATTTTGCCAGCAAGCTGGCAAGCCTCACACCCCAGCAGTACAAGGTGCTGGTGATGCTGCGCGATGGCAGCCTCAACAAGCAGATCGCCTGGGAGCTCAACGTCTCCGAAGCCACCATCAAGGCTCATATCACCGCCATCTTCCGCAAGCTCGGCGTCAAAAACCGCACCCAGGCAGTAATCGCCTTGCAACAGATGGATATCAAGGACAACTGAGGCGCTCCCCCTTAGCGGCTCCTCTTTTTTCGTAGACCCGACAGAAAGCAACAGCGCCCCGATCGCTTTGCCGCTCGACAATTAGCACGATCGTACTTTATGCTGCCCGGGCAATGGAGGAGAGAGCGATGAGCAAGGGCCGCCTGACCCGCGACAACATTTTGCAGACTGCGTTCGAGCAGGCGAGCCGGCAAGGGCTGGAGAGCCTGACCATAGGCTCGCTGGCAACTGCATGCGAGATGTCCAAAAGCGGCCTGTTTGCCCACTTTCAGTCCCGCGACAACCTGCAGATCGCCGTGCTGGAGTATGCAGCCCAGGTGTTTCGCGAGCGGGTGATCCAGCCGGTACGCCAGCAGCAGCACGCCAGCCAGCACGACAAGCTGACCGCCCTGTTGCAAGCCTGGCTGGCCTGGAACCAATGCTTTGCCGGTCGCTGCATGTTCCTCGATGCCTGGACCTCGGCCCAGGATGGTGAGGTGCAGCAGGCGGCCCGCCAGCTGGTACGTTTCTGGCTCGACTACCTGGCTCGCCAGGTAGTGAAGGGCCAGGCGCAGGGGGAGTGGCGCGGCGACATGGATCCCTGGCGCGCCGTCTACCGGCTCTACGGCCTCTATCTGGCGGATCAGGTGTTCAATGCCCTGGATCTTTGCCAGGATCCGGCCCGTCACTTCTGGCCCGAGGTGGAGAAGGTACTGGCCAGCTGGCGCTGATCCTTTTAAAAACCGACAAAAAAGCACGACCGTTCGCACATAAAACCGACAGGATTATCATGAGCAGCAAGATCTACTTCAACACCCGCCGCTTCAACCCGAGCAAATGGTTGCTGGGGATCGGCACCCGTCTGCACCACAGGATCGCTCCCGCCCACGCCAAGCGCACCGCCAGCAAGCTGCTGCTCACACCCCAGCGCAGCAAGCGGGACGAGACTCCCCCGGCCGGGCTGGTCAAGCAGGCCGTGCATACCAGCGAAGGCGTCTTGATGAGCTACCGCCTCGGTCAGGGGCCGGTCTGGCTGCTGATGCACGGTTGGTCCGGCAGCGCCAGCCAGTTTTATCCGCTGATGCGCCATATCGCCGCCCAGGGCTTTACGGCGATTGCCTACGATCATCCGGCCCACGGCCACAGCGCCGGCCAGACCGGTCACCTGCCCCGCTTCGTACGCGCCTTTGACGAACTGGCAGCCAGCGTGGCCGACGAGCTGGGCCCCATCGCCGGCATCATAGCCCACAGCATGGGGGGCGCCGTCACCCTCTCCAGCCGCCAACCGGCCATGGATACACTGCCGCTGCTACTCATCTCGCCGGTGCTCGACTATGTGCCCCAGCTCTACGGCATGGTGGCCCGCTCCGGCTATTCCATCCGGCTGTTCGATGCGGTGGTCAAGGAAATTGAGCAGGAGTACCAACACCCCTTGAGCACGGTCGATCCCCTGGGCCGGCTCGCCAGCCGCCACGGCCCCGCCATGATAGTGCACGATGAGGAGGACAGATTTGCCCCCCACGACGATTCGCTTCGCGCCAGCCAGGAGGGCCACACCAAACTGGTGAGCACCCGGGGACTCGGCCACGGGCGCATCCTCGCCAGCGCCCCTGTCTTTGCCGCCTTCGACCAGCTGGCAAGGCCCGAGCATCCTCATCGCGACTTGTAAGCAAGGGACGAAAAAAAACGCGTCAGCGCCCTTTTTTATATTTGATACAGCGCTTTATAGTTAACTTGTCAGTGGGAAAAACGGCATGGATAACGATAAGGCGCACCCCTATGGCCAGACCCAACACCGCATTGTTGCTCACCGGAGGCGGCGCCCGGGCCGCCTATCAGGTCGGCGCCCTCAAGGCGATTGCGGAGCTCTATCCCCGCAATCTCGGTATCCCGTTTCCCATCCTGTGCGGCACTTCGGCGGGGGCCCTCAATGTCACCGCGCTGGCCTGTTACGCCTCCTGCTTTCATCTTGGGGTGCGCAAGCTGGAGTGGGTCTGGCGCCGCTTCGAGACCCACCATATCTTCGACTTTCACCCCGGCCGCCTGCTGTGGCGCCTGATGTATGAAGGCTCGGCCGGGCTCATCACCCCCGACACCAACCACGCCTTTCACCTGTTCGACAATGCCCCCTTGCACCGTCTGCTGGATCAGCTCATCGACTATCATCGCATCGACGACAACATCCTCTACGGCAGCCTGGAGGCGCTGGCCATTACCGCCTCCGACTATGACGATGGCCTCTCCACCACCTTCTTCCAGGGGCGCAACGAGCACCATCCCTGGGAGCGGGCCAGACGGCGCGGGGTGCGCACCCTGCTCACTTCGGAGCACCTGCTGGCCTCCGCAGCGCTGCCCTTTGTCTTTCCGGCGACCCAGATAGAGGGCAAGTTTTACGGCGATGGCTCCATCCATCAACTGAGCCCCCTCAGCCCGGCGATCCATCTGGGGGCGGAGCGGATCTTGCTCATCACCCTGGATCCGCCGACCCGCACGGCGCCCACCCAGCACCATGGTCACCTGACCAGCTCCAACATCGCCAGCCACCTGCTCGATACCGTGTTCACCGACACCCTCAACTCGGATCTGGAGCGGCTGTGGCGCATCAACCAGACCCTGGATCTCATCCCCGAGCGCGAGCGCCGGCGTCTCAAGCTCAAGCGGGTGGAGACCTGCGTGCTGAAACCGAGTCAGGATCTCGACGAGATGGCGCTTCCCTACCTGCGCAAGTTGCCGCTGCATCTGCGCCGCCTGTTGCGAGTTCTGGGAGTGAAGGGGGACGAAACCAGCAGCCTGGCCAGTTTCCTGATGTTCTATCCGGGCTACAGCCAGCAGCTTATCAAGCTGGGCTATCAGGACACCCTGAAAGAGCGGGCGCGGGTGATCGAATTTCTCAATCTGGAGGCGCTGCTCAGAGACGAGGCCATGCTGGAGCCCCAGCTGTAACTGGGCTCAGTGCCCTTCCAGCAGTCGCTGCTCGGCCTGCTCCATTGCCACCGCGGTGCCAAACAGGATCAGCCGGTCGCCGGCGGCGAGCCGGAGTTCGGCCCTGGGTTCCAGAGTCTGCTCACCGCGCTGCACCTCTTTGATCCTCACCTCCCCCAGCGGCAACTCCTGCACTTCGCGCCCCACCGCCCAGGCCTGATCGTGCAGCAGCAGCGGGTGGAGCCGTTCGAGCAGCTGATCGGCCTCCATGTTGCTGGCACTCTGATCCCCCCAGTAGAAGCCATGCAGAAAGCGGTACTGGCTGCTGCGCTCGTGCTCCATTCGCCGGATCACCCGCCCCAGGGGGACGTCGCAGTTGACCAGCAGATGGGAGACAAGCATCAGGGCCCCCTCCTGGGATTCTGGGATCACCTCGAACGCCCCCGCCTGTTTCAGCTGCTCGAGAAAGCTGTCATCCCGGGTGCGCACCAGCACCTTGAGATCCCCGGCCAGCTCGCGGATTAGCGCCAGCATGGCCTCGACCCGCTTGCGATCGTCGAATGTGATGATCACCAGCCGGGCCCGCAGCAAGCCGGCGGCCAGCAGGATATCGCGCCGGCTGGCATCGCCGAAGGCCACCTGCTCCCCCGCCAGTTTCGCTTCGCTCACTCGCTCGGGGTCGAGATCCAGAGCAAGAAAGGGGATCTCTTCGAGCTTCAGGAAGCGGGCGCAGGTCTGCCCGGCACGGCCGAAGCCGGCGATGATCACGTGCTGGGTTTTGCTAAGGCCTGACTGGGCTACCTCGGAGCGGGTCAGCAGGGCGGGATCGGTCAGACTGCGGGCCAGGGAGTGGGCCTGGATCACCAGCCAGGGGGTCATGGCGATGGAGATGATCCCCATGCCGATCAGCAGCGACACCAGTTCCCTGGCCAGTAATCCATGGTGGCTGGCCAGCGCCAGCAGCACGAAACCGAATTCGCCGACCTGGCTCAGCATGATGCCCGCCGCCAAGGCGTCGCGCTTGCGTTCCCCCATCAGACGACCGGCCAGCAGCACCAGCAGGGCTTTGCACAGCACCAGTCCCAGCACGCAGAGCAGTACCTGCCACCAGTCTCTGGCCACCAGTTCCCAGTTCATGGCCATGCCGATGGTGATAAAAAAAAGCCCCATCAGCACGTCGCGAAACGGCTTGATGTCCACCTCCAGCTGGTGGCGATAGTGGGACTCCCCCAGCATCATGCCCGCCAGAAAGGCCCCCAGCGCCATCGACAAGCCCAGCGAATAGGTCATGGCAGCGGCTAGCAGGGCCACCAACAGAGCGCTCAGCACGAACAGCTCGTCGGAGCGGGCCCGCGCCACCTCGTGAAACAAAAGCGGCAGCAACCACTTGCCGACCGCCAGCAGGCTAAACAGGGCGAACAGCCCCTTGAGAGTGGCCCAGGCGATCTCCGCCAGCAGGGCGCTGCCCTGCACTTCTGGCCTGGCCAGGATGGGGATCATCACCAAGAGCGGCACCACCGCCAGGTCCTGAAACAGCAGCACGCTCACCCCGAGCTGGGCACGGCGGGTATGGAGCTGTTTCTGCTCCCCCAGCTGCTTGATCACCACGGCGGTCGAGGAGAGCGCCAGGGTGCCGGAAACCACCAGCGCCTGGGGCAGACTGAGCCCCCACCAGCGGGCAAGCCAGAAAAAGAGCAGGGAGGTGAGCAGCACCTGTAGCCCCCCCACCCCCAGCACCAGCCGGCGCATCGCCAGCAATTTGGGCAGGGAGAATTCCAGCCCCAGGGAAAACATCAAAAAGACGATGCCGAGCTCGGCGATGGTCTGCATGGTGGACTGGCCGGTCACCATGGCCAGTCCGTGCGGGCCGAGCAGTACCCCGGCGATCAGGTAGGCGAGGATCACCGGCAGCCCGAGGCGCCGGAAAATCGCCACTAGCAAGACGGCGGCAAACAGCAGGATCAGCAGATCTGTATACAAATTTTCCTCTCCTTTTATCAACTTAAGTCTAGTCAGCCGGGCCGGGAGGCAGGAAAGATATATTGGGCATGCCAATTGCAGGGAAGAGGGAGTAGTCAGGTGTTTACAGGTGGAAAGCCATGGAAAATACGTCGTCACTCAATGGTTTTGCCCATAGCCTCGAGCTGTGGGTGCACCAGAGCGAGCGGGTCGTGCCGTTACATAGCGTCGAGCGTAACCAGTTGCTGGAACAGTTGCTGGGGCAGCAGGATCTCGACGCTCTGCTGACAACCTTTGCCGCCCAGGCGGCAAAAATTGTCAGGATCCACAGCCTCTACTTCGAGCACGAGCAGCCCCGCTCCCTGATCCAACATCCGCCCCTGGCGACCCTGACACCGCACAACCACTCCTTCGAGCTACGCGGCCAGCATGGCCAGCTGCTCGGCCAGCTGCACTACGAGCTGGATCTGCCCATGAGCAGCCACCAGCAACGACGACTGCTGCAGTGCCATCAGTTGCTGAGCCTGCTGCTGCCGCTCTATCTGCGCCTTGAAAAGCTCGATCAGCTGGTGCGACTCGATCACCTGACCGGCCTTGGCAACCGCTCCTACTTCGATGAGGCCATCGGCCGCGCCATCGAGCAGCATGGCCGCGAGCCCCACGGGTTGGTGCTGGTGCTGCTGGATCTGGATCGCTTCAAGCAGATCAACGACACCTGGGGTCATCCGGTGGGGGATCTGGTGCTGAGCCGCTTCGCCCTGCTGCTCAAGGGGTGTATCCGCAGCACGGATCAGGCATTCCGGCTCGGGGGGGACGAGTTTGCGCTGCTGCTGCAACCGGCCGAACCCGAGGCATGGCGTCCGGTCTGGCTGCGTCTGCAGCACATGCTGATGACCAGCAAGGAACTCTCAGCCTTCTCGGTTGGCTGCAGCCTGGGGGCCGCGACCTGGCAATCCGGGGTCGACGTGCAGAGCCTCTACGAGGCGGCCGACAACCACCTCTATGCCCGCAAGAAAGCGGGCAAGACAGACCCCGGCGAATAGACAATCTGGCGGCCCCGCCATGGCAACAGGATGGGGGCCGCGATTCAATCCAGATCGCCTGACTCCGGCATGACGGAGGCAAGCCGGGCCGCCTGCCACTCACATCTCAGCCCCTCCTCCTGCGCCAGAAAACCGTCACAGACAAAAAGCCCCACCACGGCCGCCACCTGATCGCCATAGTAGAGGATGGGAATGCGCCCCCGCTGCCAGGAGGGTACGCCATACTCCTGCAGCAGTTTTTTCAGACGGCGACTGCCGGCGCGCCCTACCGGTTTGAGCATGGTGCCGGGCACCACCTGAAAGCGCACCGAGAGCGGCTCATCGCCCCGGGGCAACCGCAGCAATCCCTCCCCGCCGGTTTGCCGGCGAAGCAGGAGCGTGCCCAGTCCGTCAGGCAGTGAAATCACCTCTCCCGTGGTCAATGGCAGCTCCTGCTGGCAAGGCTGCAGGTCGGGGGTGACCAGATAGAGGCGATCCTGGAAGCGGCGACAGCTCTGCTTGCCCCAGTTGAGCTGCGGGTTGGCATCCCCTCGGGCCAGTGCCACCTCCTGCCAGAGCCGGTTGAGCTGTTCGCGAGAGGGCATCTCGCCCCCCTGGCGACGGAGCCAGTAGCGCAGCAGATTGTTGCGCCGCGCAGGCGAGAGGGGCTGCAGGGCCGCGATATGGAGCGCCTCTCCCTCGCCCGCCAGATGCCAGTCCTGTGCGGCCAGCTCCTCCAGCAGTGCTTCTTGCTCGGCGCAGATCGCCATGGTGCGGCTTGCGGTCTGGGCCATGGCGGGCCAGCGCGCCTTGAGCCGGGGAATAAGCTCCTGGCGCAAAAAGTTGCGATCGTAGCTCACGTCCCGGTTGCTCTCATCCTCCACCCAGCCATAAGGCAGGGTGGCGGCGGCCTCGGCCAGCTCGCTGCGGCTGATATCGAGCAAGGGGCGCAGCAACTGACCCCCGGCAAAGGGCTGGCTTGGCAGGATCCCGGCCAGGCCGCGCAGCCCGGTGCCCCGTTTCAAGGCCAGCAGCAGAGTCTCCAACTGATCGTCCTGATGATGGGCGGTGAGCAGCCACTCCCCCTCCCCCATGTGCGCAGTCAGGCAGCGATAGCGCACCTCCCGGGCCTGGGCCTCCAGGCTCTCGCCATTGCCGCGCACCAGCTGCACCCGCTCCACCATGAGTTCTACCGCCAATTGCTGACAGACGGTTTCGCAGTGGGCGACCCACTCATCGGCGTGGGGGCTCAGACCATGGTGAACGTGGAGGGCACGCAGGCCAAGGTCATGCTCGCGGGCGAACTGCGCCGCCAGCACCAGCAGCACGGTGGAATCGAGCCCGCCGCTGAACGCCACCAGCAGGCGGGTGGAACCTTCCGGCACTGGCAGGGTCTGACAAAAGCGAGAATAAAGATGAGAAATCATAGGCTTCCCCGAAACGGACCGGCCGATCTTAACAGAGTCAGGCTTATCAAGCTGCAGCCCGACTGCTAGAGTGAGCTGCATCCCAGAACTCCAAATGGTACCGAAAGTGGTGCCAGGATGCCCCCGTTGCAAGGGAAGCAAACAACCGGAATTGGAATCAAACAGCATGAACAACAAGAAAAGCATACTGGCCGGCCTCATTGGACTGACCCTGCTGGCCGGCTGCAGTCAGGCACCGCAAGGCGACCCCAAACACTCTGGACTGGCGCTGGCCAACATGGACACCACCGTCAGCCCGGGCGACGACTTCTTTCGCTACGTAAACGGCAAATGGCTCGCCAGCGCCAAGATCCCCGACGATCGCCCCGCCGATGGCGCCTTCTACATGCTGAGGGACAAATCCCTCGCAGACGTGCGGGTGCTGGTCGAGGGGCTGGCCAACCAGAGCGCCGCCGACGGCACGCCTACCCAGCAGATCCGCGATCTCTACGCCAGCTATCTGGATCAGGCGGGCCGTGATGCCAAGGGGCTGTCACCACTCGCTCCCGCCCTCGCCCTGATCGATCAGATCCACGACCAACGGGATCTGGCCCGCGCCTTTGCCGAGGCGAGCAAGCTCGGGGGCGGCGCCCCGTTCGGGATCGGGATCGGCCCCGACGCCAAGGCGCCGGATCGCTACGCTGTCTACCTCTATCAAGGGGGCCTGGGACTGCCGGATCGGGATTATTACCTCAAAACGGATGCCGACAGCCAGACCCTGCGCCAAAAATACGAGCGCCACATCGCCAGCATGCTGACCCGGCTCGGTGAGTCCGACCCGAGCGGCAAGGCCAAACGCATTCTCGCCCTCGAGACCCGGCTCGCAGCCATCCAGTGGGACAACGTCACCCTGCGGGATCGGGAGAAGAACTACAACAAGCGCCCGGCTAGCGAGCTGGCCCGCCTCGCTCCCGCCATCGACTGGCAGGCCTATCTCGATGGTGCCGGCATCGCCGCCCAGCCCGATCTCATCATCGGCCAGCCGAGCTACCTGGCCGCGCTGGATAAGATGATGGCCCAGACCCCCATCGCCGACTGGCAGGCCTACCTCAAGTGGCAGCTGCTGACCGACTACGCCCCCTACCTCGACGGCGAGACGGATCGCGCCAACTTCGCCTTCTACGGCACCACCTTAAGCGGCACACCCAAGCAGCGCGCCAGCTGGGAGCGGGCACTGGGGGTGCTCAATGATCACCTGGGCGAGGCCGTCGGCCAGCTTTACGTGGCCCGCTACTTCCCGCCCGAGGCCAAGGCCCGGATGGAGCAGCTGGTGGAAAACCTGCGCACCGCCTACGGCCAGAGCATCGAAGAACTCGACTGGATGTCGCCAGAAACCAAGGCGCAGGCCCTCGAGAAGCTGGCCAAGTTCAGACCCAAGATTGGCTATCCGGACAAGTGGAAGGACTACAGCGGCATCGTCATCAAGCCGGACGATCTGGTGGGCAACCTGCAGCGGGCCCAGGCGTTTGAATACGCCGACGATCTTTCCCGCCTCGGCAAGCCGGTCGATCGGGACGAATGGCACATGTCACCCCAGACGGTGAACGCCTACTACAACTCGAGCAACAACGAGATCGTCTTCCCGGCGGCCATACTGCAGCCCCCCTTCTTCGACATGACGGCGGACGATGCGGTCAACTATGGCGCCATCGGCGGAGTGATCGGCCACGAGATGGGCCACGGTTTCGATGATCAGGGGGCCAAATCCGACGGCGACGGCATGATGCGCAACTGGTGGACACCGCAGGATCTCAAGGAGTTCCGCTTCCGCACCAGCCGGCTGGTGGCCCAGTACAACCGCTTCGAGCCCATCAAGGGGCAGTTCGTCAACGGCCAGTTCACCCTGGGCGAGAATATCGGCGATCTCGGCGGCCTCACCATCGCCCACAAAGCCTACGAGCTGTCGCTCGATGGCAAGGAGGCACCGGTACTGGACGGCTTCACCGGCGAGCAGCGCTTCTTCCTCGGCTGGGCCCAGGTGTGGAAGGGGATGTACCGCCCCGAGCTGATGCAGATGCTGCTGCGCTCCGATCCCCACTCCCCGCCCGAATACAGGGTCAACGGCGTGGTACCGAACATTCCCGCCTTCTACGAGGCCTTCAACATCCAGCCGGGTGACAAGCTTTATCTGCCGCCCGAGAAGCGGGTGAAGATCTGGTAAACACCACCAACGGGGGCGCCCAGGCGTCCCCGTAAGGAGTCAACGATGAAAAACAGGATGATGGCGCTGGGGCTGCTCGCCCTGCCTCTTTTCGCCCTGCCCATGGTCGCACAAGGGGCGGAAGGGGCCTCCCGCCAGCTGACCCTTCCCTCCGGCCAGATCCTCGTGGTGAGCGAGGGTCGCGGCGAGCCCGCCTCCATCGGCAGCTATGACGTGCGCCTCTACACCGGGGCCAATCCCCAGTTTCCCCTCGACCAGTTTGTCGAGGGCAAGGTATTGCCCCGGGAGGGCAGCATCAGGGAGTTGAAACTGCTGGATCTCAACGGTGACAAGCAGCCCGAGCTGGTGGTCATCATGGAGAGTGCCGGCAGCGGCAGCTACCTGAGCGGCGATGCCTTCACCATAGGCCCCCAGGGGGAACTCGAACTGTTTCACCAGATAAGGGATCTGCCCCCGGGCGAGGACATCATCAAGGCGCTCAAGAGCCCGCAAGACTGACCACAGCCCAAACCAGCACGCAATAAAAAGCCCTGATCATCAGGGCTTTTTGCTATCTGGCGCCAATCAGGCGGCACAGGTCAGGGCAAGCCGGGTCGCCCGGATGCGCACATGGGGCTGCGCCATCTCGTGCTGGACCGCCACCAGTTGCAGCTCATAGGCATTGACCAGCCAGGTCTGGGCCAGCACCGCATCCACGCTGGCGTTGGTCCGCTCGAACGCCACCACCGGCTCGTATCCGGCCAGCAGATTGGCCAGCATGGTGGCACTTAGCAGATCTCCCACCCCGATGGGCTGGCGAGCAAACGGATAGAGGGGGCGCGAGATATGAAAGGCCCCCTCGTCGCACACCAGCAGCATTTCGAAGCGATCGTGGCCAAATCCGGCCCGCCCCAGATGCTTGACCAGCACCAGCCTGGCCCCCCGCGCCCGCAGCTGCTGGCAGGCTGCCACCGCCTCGGGCACGTTGTGGATCTCGCGGCCGGTGAGCCGCTCCAGCTCCAGCAGGTTGGGGGCCAGCATGTCGGCGCAGGCCAGCGCCCGATCCTTGAAGAACTCGGCGACGCCGGGGGCGACGATACACCCCTTGTCGGGGTGGCCCATCACGGGATCGCAAAAATAGAGGGCGCGCGGATTACACGCCTTGAGCCTGGCCACTGCCGCCAGTATCTCCTCCCCCTGAGCGGCAGAGCCGAGATACCCGCTGAGCAGCGCATCGCACTGCCCCAGCACGCCGATGTCGGTGAGGCCCACCATCAGCTGGCCGATGTGGCCCGCCGGCATCACCATCCCCTGCCACCCCTGGCTGTACTGGGTGTGATTGGAGAACTGCACCGTGTTGACGGGCCACACTTCCACCCCCAGACGACGCATGGGGAAAACGGCGGCGCTGTTGCCGGCACAGCCAAAGACCACGTGGGATTGAATGGAGATCACTCGCTTCATGATTGGCGACTCACACAAGAAAACCGAAGGAAAAACGGGCCTCACGGCCCGTTGTGATTAGTCTGCCTGGCGCAGCACCTTGACGGTGTAGCTGCCATCGGCCTGACGGTAGAGGCCGTGGATGTCGGTCTCGAAGCCCGGATAATGGGCACCGATCTCGCACAGCATCTCGAGGAACTCGAGCACCGGCAGGGAGTCGGAGGTCACCATCTCGCCCGGCAGTACCAGGGGCACTCCCGGCGGGTAGGGCAGGATCATGTTGGCGCTGATGCGGTCCACCATGTCACGCAAGGGCACTTCTTCCACGTTGCCGGCCAACTCCTGCTGCCAGGCGGCGTGCGGAGTCATCTTCATCTCCGGCAGCACGTCGAACGCCTTGAACATCAGCTCCGGCAGACGGTACTTGCGGGTCAGATCGTGGATGCGCTGGGCCAGATCCTGGATACGCATACCCTCATAGAAGGCCGGATCTTCGCGATAGAGGCTCGGCAGAATGCTCTTGATGGTGAGATTCAGATCATAGCCGCGCTTGAACTCGGTCAGGGCGCGCAACAGCTGCATCGCCTTGGACTTGTCGATACCGATGGAGAAGAGGAACAGCATGTTGTAGGGGCCGGTCTTCTCTACCACGATGCCGCGTTCGTCCAGGAACTTGGAGACCAGGGAGGCCGGGATACCGCTCTCCAGCAGCTGGCCATCGCGGCCCATGCCCGGAGTGAGCAGGGTCACCTTGATGGGATCCAGGTACATGTGTTCGTCGTCGATATCCTTGAAGCCGTGCCAGTCATCCTTGGGATCCAGCTTCCAACACTCGACTGTGTCGATGTTGTCCGGTTGCCATACGTCGAAGAACCAGCCTTCGCTCTCGGTACGCAGGCGCTTGATCTCTTTACGGAAAGAGATGGCGCGATCGATGGAGTCCTTGATCAGCCGCTTGCCGGTGTTGCCCCGCATCATGGCGGCGGAGATCTCGGTGGACGCCACTATGCCGTACTGCGGCGAGGTGGAGGTGTGCATCATGAAGGCTTCGTTGAAGGTCTCTTCCTCCACGTCGCCCTTGATGTGGATCATCGAGGCCTGGGAGAAGGCCGCCAGAAGCTTGTGGGTGGACTGGGTCTCGTAGAACACCTTGCCCGGGATGGCGTCGCCGCTCATGCCGCACTTGCCCTCATAAATCGGGCTGAAGTTGGTGTAGGGCACCCAGGCGCTGTCGAAGTGGATGAAGGGGGTATCCAGCGCCTCCTTGATGAAGCCGGTGTTGTAGAGCAGACCGTCATAGGTGGAGTTGGTCACCACGGCGTAACGCGGCGCCTGGGCACCCGGAGTCGTGGCCACCTTGGTGGCAATGGTCTCGCGGCGGAACTCGCTCTGCGGGATGCCGCCGAGGATGCCGTAGGCGTTGCGGGTCGGGCGGAAATAGATGGGGGTCACGTCGTTCATCATCATCAGGTGAGTGAGCGACTTGTGGCAGTTGCGATCCACCAGCACTGTGCTACCCGCCGGCGCCGAGTACATGCCGACAATCTTGTTGGCGGTGGAGGTGCCGTTGGTGACTATGTAGGAGCGATCGGCGTTGAAGGTACGCGCAATGTACTCTTCGGCATCCTTATGGGGGCCGGAGTGATCCAGCAGGGAGCCGAGCTCCGGCATGGAGATGGAGACGTCCGCCTTGAAGGCGTTGGGGCCGTAGAAGTCATAGAAGAGGCTGCCGGCCGGGCTCATCTGGAAGGCGGTACCGCCCATGTGACCCGGAGTACAGAAGGTGTACTTGCCCTCTTCCACATACTTGAACAGCGCCTTGGTGAACGGCGGCAGGATGGCGTCCTGATAGTCCTGGGTGGCCTGGTTCATCTTGAGGGCGATGTCGTCGGCCATGCCGAGACGGTACTCGAAGAAGTGCACGTTCAGGCGCAGATCGGTCAGGTGGATGTCGAGGGTGGACTGATCGTTGGCGAAGGCGAAGATCGGCAGCTTCTCGTTGCGATCGTGGATCTCCTTGCACAGACCCAGCGAGTATTTGTCCCAGTCGAAGATGGCGCCGCAGACGCGCGGGTTCTTCTCGATAAGCTTGAGCAGATCGGCCACATCGACCGGATAGACGACCTCGAAACCCTTGCGCTCGAGGGAGGCTTGCAGCTGGCGGATGGGTTCTTCTTTAAAGAAAACGCCCAGGTGGTTGAGGATGGCAATGATATTCATCGTAATGCTCCACACGTAAGGGGGCGCTCTCCATCAGGGATGGTGAGTGAAGAGCGCACGGAAGATGAAAAGGGAGAATTAGTGGCTGGTCTGCTCTTTGAGCAGGGCGTCATGCTGACGCAGCCCCTGTTTTTTGGCGTAGAACATCAGGATGATGAGCGACACCACGAAAGTAGCGGTGAGGTTTGACCCCTTAGCACCCATCAGGGCCACCAGACAGAAGACACAGGCGACACCGGAGAAGATCATGGCGCCAACGCTGCGGGAGGTCATGCCCTCGAAACGGATCAGGTTAATGCTGGAGTAGAAGTAGGGCAGCATGGTCAGCAGCACAGCATCCGTGGTCAGCACGTTGAACAGGTCGGCCGCGTGGGCGGACTGGGAGGTGAAGGCGGTCAGGCCGATCATCAGGGCAGTCATCTTGAGGGAAGCCAGGATCAGCCCCTTCTTGGCCACGCCGTTCTTGTCCACTTCGCCATAGACTTTCGGGAAGTTGCCATCGTGGGCGGCGCGCTTGCCCGCCTCGCCCACCAGCATCATCCAGGAGCCCAGGGAGGTGAAGCAGGCCAGGGCGGTGAAGGCGGACACGAAGGGGGCGGACCAGCTGCCGAAGATGGCGGAAGAGGCCATGGCAAACGGAGCGCCGGAGGCGGCCACTTCATCGGCCGGGAACATGCCGCCGATCACCTGGGTGGAGAGGATGTAGATGACACCCGCGATGCCGGTACCCAGCATGGTGGCGAGCGGTACGGTGCGCTTGGGATTTTTCACCATGCCGGAGGAAACGGCAGCGGACTCCACACCCACGAAGGACCAGAGGCAGATCAGCACGGCGCTGATGACCGCATGGATATCGCTGCTCCCAGTGGTGTTCCAGTTCTGGCTGTAGAGGGCGCTGTCAAAGTGGCTCCAGCCGATCAGGGCGGTGCCCACCACCGGCAGCAGGATCAGCACCAGACCCAGGGTACAGAGCCGGCTCACCCAGCTACCGCCAAGCAGGTTGACGAAGGTGAAGATCCACACCGCAGCTATGGTGGCCACGGCGGCCGGGATCGGGCTGTTCAGGATGGGGAAGAAGACGGAGAGGTAAGAGACGCCGGTGATGGCGATGGCCAGGTTGCCAATCCAGTTGGCGTGGTAATAGAGCACGCCGGTCTGGAAACCGAACACCGGGGAGATCTCGCCGGCGTAGGCGATGGGGCCCCCTTCCTGCGGGTTCTTGGTGGCGAGGCGGGCAAACACAAAGGCCAGGCCCATGGCGCCAACCAGACAGATGGCCCAACTGAAAATCGAGATGGAGCCAATAGTGGCCAGGGCAGAGGGCAGCAGGGCGATGCCGCTCCCCATCATGTTGCCGGCCACCACGCCTGTACAGGCGATAAGGCCGATCTTCTTGCTCGTATCTAGGGACATAAGATCTCCGGTGCTATAAAAAGTCGGGTCGTCACAGACATATCTGACGGCGTCACCCGCCAGGGAATGGCCACAGACTAGGCTCCCGGTCACCGGAAAACATAAAGTCCCGCTAAGGGATAAAAATATGAGTGAAGTTTTTTTCGCCTTCTTTCCCATAGAGATAAAGCTGTTTAAAAACAGAAGGTTGATTCACCCATCAAGCCCCACCTTGATAAAACCTTGATACCGGCAGCGCCTCTTGATGGGCCTTGATAATCCCCTTATCAAGCCGCCTTGATATTTTTCTCACCTCCTTGATAAGTACAAAGGGCAGATGGCATTCCCCTGCCCTCCCCATCGCTAGCCGGCAACCGGATACGGCTTCGCAGCCATCGACAAAATCGCTGCCGGATGACGCTCATCTCCACCAAGAGGACCACCGCAAGCGTGAAAGGTGGTGCGCCGGACAAGCCATCCCAAGGCACAAAAACGGACACCTCTAACAAAGAGGCACAAAGGCAGAGGAAAGCGCGCAGTCGCTCAGGGCAGAGAGGCTGCAACGGGACAAGAGTGGCAAGTCGCAACCCGACCGGACTGCGTCATGGCAAGCAGAAAGGGAGCAAAAGAAAGAAGGGACAAGGGCAAGCTAACACACCATCTGGTCTGCGAGCGACTCTTGCAGCCATCCCTCAATAGCGGACGCCAGACAAGCAAAAGGCCGCCCGCAGGCGGCCTTCACGACTGACCTGAGTGGCGGTCAGCCGCTTTATGCAGGCACTTAGAACAGCTTTACCTTGCTCTGGCCCAGAGTGTTGAACAGCGCCGGGGTCAGGGTCTCCATATTGCTGTAGAAACCGAGTTGCTGGCAGAGTAGATAGGTCTGCTCGGTGGCCTCCATCAGGAAGGCGTGGCTGTAGGCATCCCCCGCCGCCTCGGGGCGGCCATCCAGCTCGGCCAGCTTGCCCTGCAGTATGTAATAGAGCACGGAGCGGCCCCGACCGGCGGCCTGCGCCAGCAGCTCGCCTGCCTGTTGCTGCTGGCCATTCAGGATGGCTCTCAGGCTCAGTGCCTCCCAGACCCGGGCGGGCAAGGTTCCGCTCTGAACCTGCACCACATGGGCCAGATGATCGCCAATCTCCTGCAGGGGGTCGCTCTCGGGTTCACCCGTGAGCGTCGCCAGCACTTCACCGGCCAGATAACGCTCCGCCAGCAACAGGGGCTGATCCGGCTGGCTGGCCAGGGATTTGTCGAGCAGGTCGACCCCCTGCTTCAGCGCCACCGGGTCGCGGCTGTTGGTGTAGTAGCGAGCCTCCATCATAGCGATCAGGGAACCCGCATCTGTGGGCCAGCCCATGCCCGGCTGCGCCTGTGGCTGTTCGAGCACCTGCAGCAAATCCCGGCTGCTCGCCTGCAGCACCTCGTGAACGTTGTCGCGACTGAACAGATACTGGTGGCTGAACAGCACCCGGTTGGTATTGAGATTGCGATACTCCAGATCCAGATAGGCGCCTCTCGGCTGGCGGGAAACCCGCACGCTCAGCTCCTTGCCGGGCCTGATCCCCCCCATCAACCGGGTAGCCCCATACTGCACCCGCAGCGGCGTGGCGGCCGCCACCTCCCCCATCAGGGTGCGGGTGATGCCGTCGGCGAGGCGCACATCCTGGTTGTTACCGTCCAGGCCGGCGTGGAAGCGAAACACCAGCAGATCCGGATCCAGCATGGTGTGCACCTGGGGAGCAGCATGCTGGTAGCTGAGCATGCTGACGATGGCGACCAGCACCAGGGCGACGAAGATATCGAAGCTCGCCATCTTCCAGCGGCTGCGACCGTCCTTGCCATGGGTGGAGATGGCGCGGGTCAGGGGGCCAGCCGGGAAAGGAGTCACATTATGCGCCGTCTCATCCACCACCTTGTCGACGCTCTCCGGCTCGCCGTCCGTCTGGCTGGCGGCCGGCAACTCGTCCGCCATCACCAGACCGACCACCTGCTGCACGCGCACCGGCGCCACCAGCTTGTAGCCGCGCTTGGGCACGGTCACGATATAGTCGGCCGCATCGGTGCGGCCATCTTTGAGGATCTTGCGCAACTCGAAGATGGACTGGGTAACCACCTGATCGGTGACCTCGGCGCCCTCCCATACTTCGTTGATCAGGGCGTCACGACCAAACACGGTGCCGGCATTGCACGCCAGAAACCGCAACAGATTGACCAGTCTGGGCTCGAGGTAGACCTCCCGCTCGGGGCGCGACAACATGTTGTCATCCACCCTCAGGGTCCAGTCATGGATCTCAAAAATCGATTCGCTCATGGTTCACTCACTGCAGATGAAGACGATGCACGATGAGAGCGACGTAAGGCCGACACTGACGAAACGGCACAGGCTGCCGTCACACCGGGCGACAGCGTTGGGAAACCGTGAAGATAATCGGGAGTCAGTCTGGCCACACCATCCTGTTACGTCTGGATGGCATCCTTGCGGGCACCCCGAACTCGGCGAACGGGGAAAATCACTTTAAGCAAAACGAGAGATAGATCCCACTTTTTTTGCCGACAAATCGCCTCTGAATTGATCCGGCACGGGGGTTTTTGCGGGCTGGCGAGCAAGTCAGTATCCATATGAAAAACAAAAGCCCCCGTGTAGCGGAGGCTTGTTCTGCCCTTTATCCGTAGTCCTTTATCCGTAGCCCTTTACTTGCAGACGGCGAGCATGTCCCGTTCGCGGCTACGGCGCAGATGACGGCGCCACAGGGAGAAGAGGCCGTAGCCTGCACTCAGCACCACCGCATAGAGCACCTCGGAGGCGAGCGCCACCAGCACGGCGGCGCAAAGCAGCACGCTGAGCCCCGCCAACCCCTTGCCCACCCCGCCGAGCAGGCGCCAGCCCGCCGCCATGCAGAGCAGATAGACCAGCACGAAGTTGCCGTTGGCGTAGCGGATCAATTCATCCAGCGGCAGCTTCAGCCAGATGATCAGGGTGATGGAGAGCAGGCAGATGGCAAGCACCCAGCTGAGCGCCAGCAAGGGGGCGCCCCGGGCGGTGAGGCGGGCCAGGGAGGCTGGCAACTTGCCTTCGCGCGCCATGCTCCAGATCAGTCGGGCAAAGCCCTGCAGATAGATGTTGATGCTGGCAAAACAGGAGAGGTAGCCGAGGATCGCCACCAGCCACTTGGCGGCGGGACCAAACAGCAGGGCCAGCAGGGAGGGGATGGCGGTGGCATTCTTCGCCTCGTCCCCATAGAGGCCATATTTCAGTACCACCAGCGAGTGGATCCAGTAGATGAGCCCCGCCAACAGCACGCCACCGAGCAGGGCAAGGGGGTAATCCCGCTCCGGCCGCTTGAACTCCTCCCCCATATGGGCGAAGGCTTCCAGCCCGACGAAACACCAGAACATCACCGCCAGCGCCGTGCCCATGGCAGGCCACTCACTGGCGGCCGGCAACGGCTGAGCCGCGTCGCGCCAGCTCAGATCCCCCTTGAACCAGATAAGCAGGGTGAGCCCCAAAATGGCCAGGGCGATCAGCAGCTGCAGGTTGCCGGAGGAGCGCGCCCCCCGCAGCCCGAGCAGAAAGACGCCGAGCAGAGTGAGCAGCTGGATACCCCACAGAGTCCACTCCCCCATGTCAAACAGGGCGTGCCAGAACCCGGCGGCGATCATCAGGGCGGCGGGCAATCCCACCGGCAACACAGCCAGAAACAGGAAGGCGGAGAAACGCTCGGCGCCATTGCCGAAGGCGAGCCCTATCAGGTGCGGCGCCCCACCGGCATGGGGATAACGGCGCCCGAGGCGGGCGAAGGTAAAGGCGATGGGCAGCACCAGCGCAATCAGCAGCAACCAGGCCCAGAGCGAGGCCCCACCCGCCAGCGACGCCGCAGTCGCCGGTACCACAAAGATACCGGTGCCGAGCAGGGAGGTAGCGAGCAGCCCCATCCCCTGCCAGAGCCCGAGATCCTTCTTCAACGCAGACATATCCTTTTGTCCCGATTCAAAAAATGTCCAGCCATGTTAGGCCTCCCCCGCCCCTTTGTTAAGCCTTTTGGCGCCAGGTGGCCAAGGCTTGTCGACTGATCACTCAAAAAGCGTCAATGGGGAAGAAACACGAGGAGAACCGCGCCATCCCTGAGAAGAAAATACAGGCGCGGCCCGCTCTGTTACACGGCGCATCGCTCAAGCTCGAAAAACAAAAAAGCCGCCTCTTGCGAGGCGGCTTTCTCTTTCAACTGATTGATCTGTGTTATCAGGCAATCAGCTTGTAGATGATGCCGGACATGGCGATCAGGCCAATGATGGTCACGAAGCCGTTGCTGATGTTGCCGGCGTACTTACGCATGGCAGGTACCTTGGCGACGGCGTACATCGGCATCAGGAACAGCAGCATCGCGATGATGGGGCCGCCCAGGTCTTCAATCATGCCGAGGATGCTCGGGTTGATGGTGGCGATGGCCCAGGTGGTCAGGATCATGAACACCGCGGTGATCTTGTTCAGCTGCTTGGTGTCAACCTTCTTGCCCTTCTCGCGCAGCGCCTTGGCCATCAGGCCGTTCATGCCCTCTTGCGCACCCAGGTAGTGACCCAGGAAGGATTTGCTGATGGCAACCATGGCGATCAGCGGTGCCACTGTGGCGATCACCGGGTTGTCGAAGTGGTTGGCCAGGTAGGACAGGATGGAGATGTTCTGCTCCTTGGCAGCCGCCAGGTCAGCCGGGGAGAGGCTCAGCACGCAGCTGAACACGAAGAACATCACTGTCATCACCATCATGACGTGGGCGCCCAGCAGGATGTTGCTGCACTTCTTCTCGGCTCCTTCACCGTAGCGACCCTTGTTGTCCACCGCGAAGGAGGAGATGATCGGGGAGTGGTTGAAGGAGAACACCATTACCGGAATTGCCAACCACAGGGTTTTGATGAAGTCACCGCTGAAGGCTTCGGACAGTGCCGGCGCTTCGGTGATGATGGCACCGTTCCAGTGCGGGATCAGGTAGAGCGCCAGGCCCATCAGGGTGATCACGAACGGGAATACCAACACGCTCATCGCCTTGACGATCACGTCGCCACCGAGGCGAACGATCGCCATCAGGCCGAGGATCAGACCCAGGGAAAGCAGGACGCGCGGGGGCGGCGTCATGCCCAGCTGGTGCACCATCAGGCTCTCGACCGTGTTGGTGATGGCCACGGAGTACATCAGCAGGATCGGGTAGATGGCGAAGAAATAGAGCAGGGTGATGAACTTGCCTGCGGTCTTGCCGAAGTGCTCTTCCACCACTTCGGTGATGTCGCCATCACGGGTGGAACCGGACAGCACGAAACGGGTCAGACCACGGTGGGCGAAAAAGGTCAGCGGCAGTGCCAGGATCAGCATGGCCACCAGCGGCCACAGACCACCGACACCGGCGTTGATCGGCAGGAAGAGCACACCGGCACCGATGGCGGTACCGTACAGACCCAGCATCCAGACCACATCGGCCTTGTTGAGGCCACGGGAAGCCTTGCTGGCTACAAGACCATCAGCTGCAATATTCATGTCAGACATATGTTGTTCCTGTCATCTAGGAAAAGGGATTCTTGTTGTTCATTCGGGCCTTGGCCCGGCTCCTCATCCCTGGAACAGCGGTCGTCCATGCTTGCAATTCATCACGTACACCCCGGCAATCAAGTCATCACTCCTTGTGACAACAAGGCCGCAACAATCGGTGCCGCGAAACATAGCCATTGAGGTCCAAATCAGCCCAGATTAACAATCTGGAAACAAGAGACGCTCTCGATGGAATGACTGTAATTAAAAGACCCTATCAATCACAGCGTTTTTTTGAATTAATCAACCAAAGTTTGATTCGAATCGCTTTTCGACCGACCAAGATCACATTAGAGATGCCTTGCCTTGAACTTTTTTTAACAATTCAAATTTCATTTGGTATTTTCACTCCATTTTTAGTTGTTACTTTTCGGCAACATTCCGTCTTTTACGGTGGATTGTGCCCCGCTCCCCCTTGGCGTACCCTTGTGAGCCACACCTCTTCGTGGATTGCCGATGACCATTACCCGTACCGATCTCGCCGAACTGGCGGTGTTTGCCGCCGTCGCCCGCCACCGCAGTTTCAGCAAGGCAGCCCTTGAGCTGGGCGTCTCTGCCTCAGCCCTGAGCCACAGTCTGAAAGGTATGGAAGAGCGGCTGGGGGTGCGCCTGCTCAACCGCAGCACTCGCGCCGTGGTGCCGACCGAGGCGGGACAACGCCTGCTCAAGCAGCTGCTGCCCACCCTCAATACCCTGGAAGAGGCCCTCAGCGAACTGGCCCGCAATAGCGACGAGCCGGTGGGACGGCTCAAGATCTGCGCCCCGCGCAGCGCCATCGACAGCCTGCTGGCGCCAGTACTCATCGACTATCTGGGGCGCTACCCCAAAATGCAGGTGGAGGTGGTGGAGCAGGAGCTGATGCCGCGGATGATCGAGGATGGCTATGACGCCGCCCTCTTTTACGGGGATCTGTTGCCCAAGGAGATGATCGCCATCCCCCTGGGCCCGCCCCAGCGCTATCTGGTGGTGGGCTCCCCCGCCTATCTGGCACAGCACGGCATGCCTAAGCACCCGAGCGAGCTTAGCCGTCACGCCTGCATCGGCTATCGCCTCACCCCTCATCATCACTACCGCTGGGCCTTCGCCGCCGATGGCAACCTGCTGGAGATAGAGGTGACGGGGCCACTCACCACCAGCACCCCTGCCCTCTATCTGGGGGCGGCCGAGGCGGGGCTGGGGCTGGCCTATTGCCTGGAAGAAGAGGTGACCCAGAAGGTGGCCCAGGGCAAACTCGTCACGGTGCTGGAGCCCTGGAGCCCCACCTTTGCCGGTTTCTATCTCTTCTATCCCAGCCGGCACCAGCTGGGCAGCGGGTTGCGCATCCTGATCGACATGCTCAAGGCGCACTACCAAAACCCTGAATTAATGAGCAATACTCATCAATTCATCAAGTAAAACCAGGATTATCACCAAAAAAGAATTAATCTAGACTGTCTGCTCGATAATCGAACTCCGCAAGAGAACAGATATGTCTGCCTATTTCACATTGCGACAACGGGCCATGACCCGCCGCTTCTGGGCCTACGCCCTCCCCTCGATCCTCGCCATGCTGGTATCCGGTGCCTATTACCTCATTGACGGCATCTTCGTCGGCCATTTTGTCGGCGCCGCTGGCCTTGCCGGCATCAACCTGGTCTACCCCGTCATCATGGTGCTGATCGGTCTCGCCGCCATGATCAGCATGGGAGCGGCCACCGCCATCTCCTTCCAGCAGGGGGCGAAGAACATCCCGCTGGCACGCCAGGCGCTGGTCAATGCCCTCTGGCTGCTGCTGGTGCTGGGGGTGACCGCTCCCGTGCTGCTCTATTACACCCACACGGATATATTGCTGGGGCTTGGCATAGAGCAGGGCACCGAGACCTGGCAACAGGCCAGCGATTACCTCTACTGGATCGGTGGCGGTACCCTGCTGCTGGCCAGCAACCTGGCTGTGCCCTATCTGCTGCGCAACGACGGGCGCCCCAAGCTCGCCATGGTGCTGGTGAGCGCCGGCGCCGTGCTCAACATCCTCCTCAACTATGTGATGGTGGCCAAGCTGGAGCTGGGCCTGACCGGTACCGCCCAGGCCACCCTGATGGCGGAGGGGACAGTGAGCCTCATCGGCCTTGGCTACTTCTTTACCCCCTATGCCAGACTGCGGCTGGGCTGGCGTGATCTGGTGCCCCATCTTCCCGCCATGCCGAACCTGCTCTTTACCGGCCTGCCGAGCCTCATCGCCCAGTTCAACCTGGGACTGCTGCTGATGCTGCACAACAGCCAGCTGATGGTGCATGGCAACGTGAAGGATCTGGCGGGCTTTACCGTGGCCGGCTATACCGAGGCGGTCTTTATCGTGATCCTGCAAGGACTCGCCTTCGGCATCCAGCCCCTCATCAGCCAGGCAGCGGGGGCCAGGCGTCATCGCAATCTCAAGTACCTGATGGAGATGGGCCTCAAGTTCACCCTTATCTACGGCATGCTGGTGTGGCTCACCATCCAGCTGCTGCCCCGGCAAGTGGCCATGCTCTATACCGGCAGGGAGGATCCCGAACTCATCGATGCCGCGGTCAGCAGCCTGCTGCTCAATCTGGGGGCGATTCCGCTGGAGGGGGTCATCATGTTCGGCATAGTGCTGCTGCAATCCATGGCGCGCACCCGCCAGGCGCTGATCATCTCGATCGCCAAAACGGTGCTGCTGCTGCCGTTCATCTTCCTGCTGCCGCTGATGTGGGGCAAAGACGGGGTACTGATGGCCCAGCCCGCCACCGTGCTGCTGCTCACCCCGCCGCTGTGCTGGCTGCTGTGGCGCGAGTGGCTGCGCCTCAAGCGTGCCTGTGCCCCCCAAACTCATCGGCGCCGGGCCGTGGCGACGGCGGCACGCACCGTCGAGCTGGCACGCTGACGCTCGGTAAAGACCGCGAATGACAGTTACAAAAAAGCCTCCGCAAGGGAGGCTTTTTCATGGCAGCGGTGTTCAGATCACGGCTTATTTAACGGTCACCCGGGCAAACTTGCGCTTGCCGACCTGGTAGACGGCAGTGCCGGCACCAATAAGCACCTTGCCATCTTCCAGCTTCTCGCCGTCAACCTTGACCGCGCCCTGCTTGATCATGCGCAGCGCCTCTGAAGTGGTGGCAACCAGCTCGGCGTCTTTGAGCAAGTTGGCAATCGCCAGCCCTTCCCCTTCCAGCGCCAGTTCGACCTCCGGCATCTCGTCCGGAATGGCGTTCTTGGAGAAACGCTGGGTGAAATCTTCGTGGGCCGCCTCGGCCGCCGCCTCGTCGTGATAGCGAGTGATGATCTCTTTCGCCAGCCAGATCTTGACGTCGCGCGGGTTCAGGGTACCGGTGGCGATACCGGCCTTGAACTCTTCAATTTCGGCGAGCGGGCGGAAGGAGAGCAGCTCGTAGTAGTTCCACATCAGATCGTCGGTGATGGACATGATCTTGCCGAACATCTCGCCCGGAGCGTCGTGCACGCCGATGTAGTTGCCTGCGGACTTTGACATCTTCTTGACGCCGTCCAGACCCACCAGCAGCGGCATCATCAGCACGCATTGGGCGGCCATGCCGGCATCCTTTTGCAGCTCGCGACCCATCAGCAGGTTGAACTTCTGGTCGGTACCGCCGAGCTCGACGTCCGCCTTCAGGGCAACCGAGTCATAGCCTTGCAGCAGCGGATAGAGGAATTCGTGGATGGCGATGGATTGGCCGTTGCTGTAGCGCTTCTTGAAGTCGTCGCGTTCCATCATGCGGGCCACGGTCTGCTTGGCCGCCAGCTTGATCATGCCGGTCGCGCCCAGCTCGCCCAGCCAGCTGGAGTTGTACTCGATGCGGGTCTTCTTGGGATCGAGGATCTTGAACGCCTGCTCCGCATAGGTGAGGGCGTTGTGCTTGATGGCCTCTTCGGAGAGCGGCGGACGGGTAGTGTTCTTGCCGGAGGGATCCCCCACCATGGCGGTGAAATCGCCGATCAGCAGGATGATCTCGTGACCCAGATCCTGGAAGGTCTTCAGCTTGTTGAGGATCACGGTATGACCCAGGTGAATGTCGGGAGCGGTCGGGTCCATGCCCAACTTGATGCGCAGGGGGCGCCCTTCCTTCAACTTGGCAACCAGTTCTTCTTCAACCAGAATTTCTTCCGCTCCGCGCTTGATCTCGGCTAGCGCCACCTCGAGCTGGGACATTTTTTGACACTCCAATCACGATTCCACAGGGCCAGACATATTACTGGAATGGCGGGCCAATTGGAAAGGCTGTAAAATCCTTCCATTCTGCTCGACTGCATCAACTTCCATGGTTATTTGGCACGCCTTCAATTCTCTTCCCCACTGGCATCGCAAGATGGTGCTTATCCTGAGCATCCTGACCATGATGCTGATCGCCTGGCCCAGTGAACAGGCCGTCGCCACCCGGGTCGATGACAACGGCAACGAGATTGCCATGAGCGAGCAAACCGACGAGGCCCCCACTCCTGCCGAGCTGACTGCACAAGTGGAGCAGCCGGTCACCCCGCCCAAACCGACCTATATCACCAAGCAGGTCAAGGTTCGCCGGGGCGACAACATGGGGATCATCTTCCAGCGCCTGGGTCTGAGCACCACTGACCTGCACCTTATCGATCAGCTCGAGGGCAGCAACCCGCTGCGCATGCTGCAGCCTGGCCAGGAGCTCACCTTCAAGCTCACCCAGAACGGTGAGCTGCACAGCCTTTATTATCCCCATAGCCTGGAGCAGGCCCTCAAGGTGAGCCGTCAGGATGACACCTTCGTGGCCCGCAACGTCAAGATGGCCCTCGATACCCGGGAGCTGGTCAGCAAGGGGGAGATCCGTTCCAGCTTCTGGGGCGCCGCCGTCGAGGCGGGCATGACAGAGGATCAGATCATGGATCTGGCCGCCATCTTCGGCTGGGACATCGACTTTGCCCAGGATCTGCAGCCGGGGGACAGCTTCCGGGTGGTCTATGAGGAGAAATTCCGCGACGACGAGCGGGTTGCCTCCGGCGATATTCTGGCCGCCGAATTCATCAACCAGGGCGAGATCTACCGCGCCGTCCTCCATGACGATGGCAACTACTACACGCCCCAGGGCAAGGCGATGCGCAAGAGCTTCCTGCGCGCGCCAGTCAACTTCAAATACATCAGCTCCAACTTCAACCCGCGCCGCCTCCATCCGGTAACCGGCAAGATCCGCCCCCACAACGGCATCGACTATGTGGCGCCTGTGGGTACCCCCATCATGGCGGCGGGCTCAGGCAGCGTGGTGGCCGCCGGCTACAACCAGTTCAACGGCAACTATGTCTTCATCAAGCATGCGGGCAACTATGTGACCAAGTACCTGCACCTCACCAAGCGCACCGTCAACAAGGGGCAGCGGGTGAAACAGGGGCAGACCATAGGTACTCTGGGGGGCACGGGCCGCGTAACGGGTCCGCACCTGCACTATGAATTCGTAGTGGGCGGCGTGCACAAAAACCCGCGCACTCTCACCCTGCCCCAGGCAGAGACACTCACCGGGCGCGAGCTCGCCAACTTCAAAAAACTGGCGACGCCGCAGTTGGCCAAGCTGGACAGCTCCGAGATCCAGCTGGCCCAGAACAAGCGAAGCAACCGCGGCAATTGAGCCTCGGGCGGGTCATTACCGCCGGATGACAACTAACAGTAACGACGGGGGCATGGCCCCCGGACTTTTATCTGGCGCCTTTGGCACATGGCCGAAGGCGACACACGGGGAGACAAGATGAGTGAACGTGATACAGGGCCAATGTCGGGCACCGGAGCTGGCCCCGGCATCATGTGTCACCCTCCCCTCTCTGTAACCCCTGACCAGGTTTTCCGTCATACAAGGAGATGTCATGAGTGAGCGCTATATCGGGTTGATGTCGGGTACCAGCATGGACGGGATAGATGCCGTGCTGCTGGCCATCGACGGGGAGCGGCTTAAGGTCGAGGCGGCGCTCTGCCACCCCTGGCCGGCACCGGTTGCCCGCGAGCTGCATGCCCTCTGCACCCCGGGCGAGAACGAGATAGATCGCATGGGCATCGCCGACAACCTGGTGGCCCGGGAATTTGCCGCCGCCACCCGTGCCCTGCTCGTCAAGGCCGGGCTGACCCCTGCCGATATCCGCGCCATAGGCTCCCATGGCCAGACCATCCGCCATCGCCCACAGCTCGGGTTTACCCTGCAGATCGGCAACGGGGCGCTCCTGGCTGCCCTCACCGGTATCGATGTGGTGGCCGATTTTCGTACCATGGACATGGCCCTCGGTGGCCAGGGCGCCCCGCTGGTGCCCGCCTTCCATCAGGCACGCTTCGCCAGCCCCGGCGCTCTGCGGGTGGTGCTGAACCTCGGCGGCATCGCCAATATCTCTGTGCTGCCGGGCGCCGCCGACGGGGTATACGGTTTTGATACCGGCCCCGCCAACACCCTGCTCGATGGCTGGTATCGCCGCCACCATCCGCACGGGGGCGACTATGACGCGGGCGGCCGCTGGGCGGCCAGTGGCACTCTTATCCCCGATCTGCTCGCGCAGCTGCTTGCTCACCCCTACTTCACCGCCCCCTGGCCCAAGAGCACGGGGCGGGAGATGTTTACCCTGGCCTGGCTGGACGAGGCCCTGGCGGGTCAGGCTTACGACCCAGCCGATGTGCAGCGCACCCTGCAGGCACTGACCTGCCACAGCATCGCCAGTCAGCTGCCAGCCCTTGAGGGAATGGCCGAAAACGGCGAACTGTTTGTCTGTGGCGGGGGCGCCCATCACGGCCCGCTGCTGGCGGAACTTGCGGCGCTCTTGCCCGGGTGGCGCATCACCACCACCGACGAGCTGGGCATCGCCCCGGACTGGGTAGAGGGGGCCGCCTTCGCCTGGCTGGCGCAGCGCTTTATCCATCGCCTGCCCGGCAACCTGCCCGCCGTCACCGGCGCCAGCCGCCCTGCCATACTGGGCGCCCTCTATCCCGCGTAAGCACAGGGCTCGATATCAGGATGCCCTAAGCGGCGTCCTTGAACAGGCGAGCAACCTGTTGCCACAGCCAGACAAACGGGGACGGCCTAGGGGCCACCAGATTGACCTGGCTGAGGCCGGCGCGCGCCTCACAGCGCATCAGGTTCTGGATGTAGTAGGGGTGAGAGCGATTGATCAGCTGTGAAGCCTGGTAGGCCCACAACTTGGGCACTCCCCAGAGAGTGCTGGCAATGGCGCCGACGATGCAGAAAAAGGCGGGCTCCCGTATCCCCATCCTGGCCCCGTTCTCCAGCGCCTCCTTGAAGGAGCCCGAGTGGGCGATGCAGGTGAGGATATTGACCATGAAAGCCTCGTAATCGTCCCCCTCCCCCTTGCCAATCCGCGCCGTCAGATCGGGCGCCGGGCGATAGCCAAACTGGTGGCCTATGTCTTCCAGCACCGCATTGCGCTGGCGGATCACCTTGCCATAGAACATCAGCATCACCACGCAGTCGATCACCTTGCACAGCACCTCGTAGTGAGGGTGAGCCTTCTTGGGACGCGGCGCCGTCAGCAGCGCCAACTCCTCGGAGATGGCGATCAGACCGACAGGCACCGCGGTGGCGATAAAAGAGAGGTCGATGGAGAGCGCCAGTCCCTCGTCTCCTTCCAGCCGGGCCACGATGACGTGCTCGGCAAACAGGAGACGCTGACGTTCAATATAGGTCCCATAGATCAGCTCCCGATACCGCTTCTGTGGATAAGGGGTATTGAGCAGGATCTCTATAGTCATGATGGCGGCCGACACGCGACCATGTAGTTGATAACCAAGGGGAATGGGGAAGTGTTTCCCCAGCTTGGGAGGCAAGGAGTGCGAGCCCCCTTGACAGTACATATCACCCAGAACAAAACCCAACATAAGCCCTCCACCATCAGGTAAGGGCGACCGCATTGCGATCGCGCTGGCCAACTTCCTGGCAGTTGAGTGCCGGACCCTGTGCGTTATCCGGCAGACCCTTTGATGACCATACCAACACCACCATCAACAGGCGATCAAAAAAGCAACATATTGCATATCAGCTCCCGTTATTCATTGTGTTACCGGGCGGCTACGACAAAATGGCAAGCGGCTGCTCTCTTCGATCATTTCTATTTTTTAAACAATCAGTTAGGCGATAGTTTTTTAAGATGATGCGCCATATCCCCCAGCCCCCGTTTCCATATAACGCCCGGGAAGTGCAGCCATGGCGGCATTCTGTGGCACGGGAAGGGCTCGTCAGGCCACCGCCGCTTCTGTCGCAGCTCACACTCAACCCGCTGAGCATCTTTCCTCCTCAAGGCACTCTTATCGCCTTATCGCCGAGCAGGGCGCCGGAGAATGTGAACCAATCCGAAACAACCCGCTCCCCGCGTACCATCCGGCGGATCAGATTGGCCAGCAACCGAACGATGGTCGCTTATTTCGGTGCTGCAAATTCATGGCATATTTCGTTATTACCAAGGTAATCAGAAAAGAACCCTTTTCACCTGTTGGTGCGTCATGGACGCACAATACCGATATCACTCTTATAGGTCGCCCATGCAGCGCCACTGAATTATATTCCAGATGCATCTTTATTGACGCAGGCAGGCATATTTTCCAGCGTTTTGATAGCCCCTCAAAAATCCTGAAAATACATATCTATGCATAATTGAATGCATGAACTACCGGGTTTCGGCATATTATTAACGCTTTATTCACAGATTCGCCCCCGGTTCGACCCAGGAGAGAGCCTTGTCATAGCTGATGTGCCCTGGTGTTAAGAGTCATTTAGCCCGCTTTGTCCCCCTCCTGCCCGTGAATTGAATCGCAATCTGGCTATATTTCCGCGCGTTGAGCCATCTCATAGAAATGAGATCCCGGTTTGCATCCCGTGTTCGCGCCTCATAGGATTTCCCCTGTCTGAAATCATTAACCCAACCCGGGCTTCTTTTTATCAAATCCCTCAATTGATGGATTTAGTCATAAATAGAGGCAGCGGCACCTGTGTTTGCCTTTATAGCCTTATGCCTGCAGTGATTGCGGGCCAGGGTAAATATTAAAGAGATAAAACACGGCAAGGCAGGAGCGACGTCAAAATAGATAAGGCGTTGGCGAGGGTTAACCTGTCCCTACATCGATAACCAGTATTACAACGAGGAATATCACCATGAGTGACACCATCATCAAGGCTGCCAGAAATACCTCCAACGCCCCCCAGGGCCTGGGCCCCTACACCCAGACGGTGGCTTTCTCCCACTACAACAATATTGCGGCCCAGTTACCGGTCGATCCCCGCACCGGCAAGCTGATCGAAGGTGATGTCAAAATGCAGGCCAGACAGTGCCTGACCAATATCAAGGCCATCGTCGAGAGCATCGATCACGTGATGGACGATATGGTGAAACTCACCGTATTCCTCAGCGACATCGCCGATCTGGATGCGGTCAACGAGGTCTATCGCGAATTCTTCCCGGGCTATGTGCCGACCCGCACCTCCCTGGCGGTAGCCGCCCTGCCGCTGGGCGCCAAGGTTCAGATGGACGCCATCATCTCCAACGGCGAAGGCACCTATCCGCAGGCCCCCTGCGCCCTGGTGAAGCTGGCTCGCAACAGCAGCCGTGCGCCGCAAAGCGCCCTCTCCACCCAGACCGTTGCCTTCTCCCACTACAACAACATCGGCGCCCAGCTGCCCATCGATGCAGCCTCCGGCCAGCTGGTTGCCGGTGGCATCAAGGAGCAGGCGGCCCAGTGCCTGAATAACATCAAGGCCATTCTGGAGGGGATCGACGTGCCCTTCGACGATATCGTCAAGGTGACCGTCTATCTGAAAAACCTCGCCGATCTGGATGCCGTCAACGAGGTCTACACCACCTTCTTCCCGGATTCCGCCATCGCCCGCGCCGCCGCCTATCTGCCGGCTCGCAGCGTGATTGCCGCCTCTGCCCTGCCGATGGACGCCCTGGTACAGATGGATGCGGTCATCTCCCACGGTGACGGCACTCCGCCGCAACTGGTGGAAGACAGACACAACCTGGTGATCCGCGCCCGCAATACCGACAAGGCACCGCGCAGCCCGCTGCACACCCAGACTGTCGCCTTCTCCCACTACAACCATATCGCCGGCCAGCTGCCGGTCGATCTGGCCACCGGCAAGATCCTGACCGGTTGCGTCAAGGAGCAGACCGCCCAGTGCCTGAACCATATCAAGGCAATCGTTGAGAGCATCGACCATGTGATGGACGATATCGTCAAGGTCAATATCCAGCTGGCCCGTATCGAGGATCTGGAGGCGGTCAACGCCATCTATACCCGCTACTTCCCGGATTATCAGCCCGCCCGCACCGTGATCGCGGTACGCGAGCTGCCCGCAGGCGCCCTGATCCAGATGGATGCGGTGATGTCCAATGCGGAAAGTACCCCGCCGCAGGCGTAAGGTTGCGTTAAATAATAAAAAGAGACCGGCTGATGGCCGGTCTCTTTTTAGGTAACAGGAAGGGACATTATTTTTATGGCATCGACATAAAGAACGCGAACGTCCGATTACGCTTCGCTAATCGAACCTACGAGCTGCCCGCTGGGGCCTTGGTGCAGATGGATGCGGTGATGTCCAATGCGGAAAGTACCCCGCCGCAGGTTTAAGGTTGCGTTAAATAATAAAAAACACCGGCTTAGGCCGGTGTTTTTTTCGGGAGTCAGCATTGGCGGCCCGCAGTTAAAAAGTAGCCTTCATTATCCGAGGATCTGTTTAAGCTCCGCCTCTTTCAATTTGAAGATCTCGTACTCCTGCGCATTTCTACTCTTGGCGACAGTGATCCATTGCACGCCAGTTTCATCGGCATTTTTAAATTCCAGTCTGAAGACGTACTTGGCACTGGTGATCAGGGCCATCACCATTCCTACCAGAAAAGCCACCGCGGGCAGAAATAATGTCATTCCCTTGCCCTGCGCTTCAGGTGGGATAAAGTAGAAGAGAATGCTTGATGTGATCAGCCCAAGCAATAGCATATTTATCAAATTATCCTTCCATGTAAGCACTTTCACTTGGACATCAGAAATTCGGTTCACATCATACGAATCAGCATTTATCTTCAATTTTCTTTCTGACTGATCAACTACGATAGAACAAACCATTATAGATACTCCTATCCTTTTAAAAGGCTATATATCACCTGATTTATTTATAATTAAACCAATCACTAGCATGACAATTCGAAATTGTAATTCACCTGCCCTTTATAACCAAAAACGATACTTCATTGAGCGCGAAAAAATCGCCATTCAGGCACATAATATATTATGAAAAGCATCGTATGACACCAATCATGTAACATGGTTAAGATAAAAGTGAGACTGTTCAAAATTAGGAAATTTAAGTCAGAGATATATTCCCTGATTCAGCTATATCTCCCAATCAGAAATTTCTTATAAAAACGCCCCCCATCTTGCGATGGAGGGCGTTTTATTTTCCGGCTATTGGGCCTGCGCGACCCAATGGTCAGCTATTACAGGGGCTGTTACAGGGACTCTGCAGTCGCAACCACATTTTCCACGGTAAAGCCGAATTCCTTGAACAGCAGCTCGGCCGGCGCGGACTCGCCGAAGGAGCGCATGCCGATGATCTTGCCGCCAAAGCCCACGTACTTGTACCAGTAGTCGGCGATACCCGCTTCGATGGCCACACGCTTGGTGACGGCCGCTGGCATGACGGACTCCTTGTATTCGGCGGATTGGGCGTCGAATACGTCGGTGCAAGGCAGGGAAACCACGCGCACGGCACGGCCCTTGGCAGTCAGCTGCTCATAGGCGGCCACGGCCAGCTCCACTTCAGAACCGGTGGCGATCAGGATCAGCTCCGGGGTACCGGCACAATCCTTCAGCACATAACCACCCTTGGCAGCATCGGCCAGCTGCTGGGCAGTGCGGTCCATCTGGGCCAGGTTCTGACGAGAGAAGATCAGAGAGGTCGGGCCGTCGGTACGCTCGATGGCGTGTTTCCAGGCGATGGCGGATTCAACCTGGTCACACGGACGCCAGGTGCTCATGTTCGGAGTCAGACGCAGGGAGGCGATCTGCTCGACCGGCTGGTGAGTCGGGCCATCTTCACCCAGACCGATGGAGTCGTGGGTGTAAACGAAGATGGAACGCTGCTTCATCAGGGCGGCCATGCGCAGGGCGTTGCGGGCGTACTCCATGAACATCAGGAAGGTAGCGCCGTAGGGGATGAAACCACCGTGCAGGGCGATACCGTTCATGATGGCGGACATGCCGAACTCGCGTACACCGTAGTGGATGTAGTTGCCGGAGGCATCGTCGTTGGTCAGGGACTTGGAACCGGACCACATGGTCAGGTTGGACGGCGCGAGATCCGCGGAGCCACCCATGAATTCCGGCAGCAACTTGCCGAAGGCTTCCAGAGCGTTCTGGGAGGCCTTGCGGGTGGCGATCTTGGCCGGATTGGCCTGCAGGTTTTCGATGATCTTGGCGGATTCTGCAGCCCAGTTGGCCGGCAGTTCGCCAGCGCTGCGGCGCTTGAACTCGGCAGCCAGCGCCGGGTGAGCGGCTTCATAGGCGGCGAACTTGGCAGCCCAGTCGGCTTCCAGCGCAGCGCCCTTCTCGCGACCGTTCCACTCGGCAGCGATGTCGGCCGGGATCTCGAACGGTGCGTGGTCCCACTTCAGGAAGGCGCGGGCAGCGGCGATCTCGTCGTTGCCCAGCGGTGCACCGTGGCAGTCGTGAGAACCGGACTTGTTCGGGGAACCGTAACCGATGATGGTGCGGCAGCAGATCAGAGTCGGCTTGCCGGTCTCGGCCTTGGCGGCTTCGATGGCAGCGTTGATCGCTTCCGGGTTGTGACCGTCAACGGCCGGAATGACGTGCCAGCCGTAGGCTTCGAAGCGCTTGACGGTGTCGTCGGTGAACCAGCCTTCCACGTGACCGTCGATGGAGATGCCGTTGTCATCCCAGAACGCGATCAGCTTGCCCAGCTGCAGGGTGCCGGCCAGGGAGCAAGCCTCGTGGGAGATACCTTCCATCAGGCAGCCGTCGCCCATGAAGGCGTAGGTGTAGTGGTCAACGATGTCGTGACCCGGCTGGTTGAACTGCTCGGCCATGGCCTTCTCGGCGATCGCCATGCCCACGGCGTTGGTGATGCCCTGACCCAGCGGGCCAGTGGTGGTCTCGACGCCCGGCGCGTAGCCGTATTCCGGGTGACCCGGGGTGCGAGAGTGCAGCTGGCGGAAGTTTTTCAGATCATCGATGGAGAGGTCATAACCGGAGAGGTGCAGCAGGGAGTACAGCAGCATGGAGCCGTGGCCGTTGGAGAGGATGAAACGGTCGCGGTCGGCCCACTTGGGGTTGTTCGGGTTATGTTTCAGGTGGCTGCGCCACAATACTTCGGCGATATCCGCCATTCCCATGGGGGCGCCCGGGTGACCGGAGTTGGCTTTTTGAACGGCATCCATACTCAATGCGCGAATGGCATTGGCAAGCTCTTTACGAGAAGGCATCTGTATCTCCTGCGATTGCTTCATTTGATGGCCAAGATTAAGGCGCGTTATTGTCCCAGCAGGGCGCGCGCCGTGCAAATGTTATCTGGATGAATAAAGTGGCTTTGGGAGGACAATCGCTTTTCTCGCCTTGCGTTGGCGGCCCAAACCGACTGCAAACGTTTGATCTCCATCCCTTTGGAGATAGCCAGGCGTCATAAGAAACCAAACTGGCCGGTAGCGGGAAAATAGTACTGGCATTCAAGGGGGGCGCTAACTAGAATAGACGTCCAGATGTAGATACCTCTACAGTCATCCCAATATCACCCGGTTATTGCACTGGCGATAACCCGGACAAACTGAGAATTTCATCATGGCAAAGCTGTTTACTTCCGAGTCGGTCTCCGAAGGCCATCCCGATAAAATCGCGGACCAGATCTCCGATGCGGTGCTGGACGCCATTCTCCAGCAAGACACCAAGGCGCGCGTCGCCTGCGAGACCCTGGTCAAGACCGGCATGGTCATGGTGGCCGGTGAAGTAACCACCTCTGCCTGGGTCGATATCGAAGAGATCGTGCGTAATACCGTGCGCGAAATCGGCTACACCCACTCCGACATGGGCTTCGATGCCGACTCCTGCGCCGTGCTGAACGCCATCGGCAAGCAGTCCCCTGACATCAACCAGGGCGTTGACCGCAGCGACCCGCTGGAGCAGGGCGCCGGTGACCAGGGCCTGATGTTCGGCTACGCCACCAACGAAACCGACGTGCTGATGCCGGCACCCATCACCTACTCCCACCTGCTGGTCAAGCGCCAGGCCGAAGTACGCAAGAATGGCACCCTGCCGTGGCTGCGTCCGGATGCCAAGAGCCAGCTGACCTTCGCCTACGACGACGCAGGCAAGATCCTGGGCGTGGACGCCGTGGTGCTCTCCACCCAGCACTGTGACTCCATCAGCCACAGCGATCTGGTGGAAGCTGTACGCGAAGAGATCATCAAGCCGGTGCTGCCGCAAGAGTGGATCACCAAGGACACCAAATACTTCATCAACCCGACCGGCCGTTTCGTTATCGGCGGCCCCATGGGTGACTGCGGTCTGACCGGTCGCAAGATCATCGTCGACACCTACGGTGGCATGGCCCGTCACGGTGGTGGCGCCTTCTCCGGCAAGGATCCGTCCAAGGTTGACCGCTCCGCCGCCTACGCTGCCCGCTACGTGGCCAAGAACATCGTCGCCGCCGGCCTGGCCGATCGCTGTGAAGTGCAGGTCTCCTACGCCATCGGCGTGGCCGAGCCAACCTCCATCAGCGTCGAGACCTTCGGTACCGCCAAGGTGGCCGAGGATCTGCTGGTCAAGCTGGTGCGCGAACACTTCGAACTGCGCCCGTATGGCCTGATCGAGATGCTGGATCTCAAGCGTCCCATCTACCAGGCTACCGCCGCCTACGGTCACTTCGGTCGCAACGAGTTCCCCTGGGAGCAGACCGACAAGGCCGAGCTGCTGCGCGCTGCCGCCGGCCTGTAAGGCTCACGGTTGTGATATAAAGGGGAGCCTGGCTCCCCTTTTGCTTGTCTGCCGACCACCGGAAGTCCCATGTCTGCCCAGCTAGAATCCCAGCTCCATCAACGCGTTGACGCCTGCTTCAGCCAAGCCGAGGCGCGCCTTGGCCGCACCTTCCCCCGCCCGCGCATTCATTGCAACATGCGGGGCCGGGCAGCCGGGTCGGCGCGGCTGCAAACCTGGGAGCTGCGCTTCAACCCCGCCCTCTATCAGGCCAACCAGCAGGCCTTTCTGGCCGAGGTGGTGCCCCACGAGGTCGCCCACCTGCTGGTCTATGCCCTCTGGGGTGAAGGGCGCGGCAAGGCGCGGGTACTGCCCCACGGCCGGCAGTGGCAGTCGGTGATGCGGGAAGTGTTCGGCCTTGAGCCCAGAACCACCCACAACTTCGATCTCGCGGTACTGGCACAGCCGACCGTGCCCTATCGCTGTCAGTGCCAGCTCCATCAGCTGTCGATCCGTCGCCACAACAAGGTGATGCGCGGCGAGGCTCGCTATCACTGTCGCCGCTGCCATACGGCACTGGAGCGAGCCCAGACGGAATAAGCCAGCCTGTGTCGCACCTCTGTGCTAGGGTGCCCGCTTCGTTACGTTAAACCGCTTTATTTTCAAGGATCTCCATGTTTCGTCCGCTGTTGTCCCTCACTCTGACCCTGCTGGCCGGTTTGCCGCTGCTCAGCGCCCCCCTGCATGCCCAGACCTTTCGCGAAGCCAAGCAGGATCTGGTCAGGCTCTACCAGACCCAACCCGCCGTCACCAGCTTCTACTGTGGCTGCGACATCGACTATCAGGGCAGGAAAATGAGCCCGGATCTCGCCAGCTGCGGCTATGAACCACGCAAGCAACCCAAGCGCGCCGCCCGCATCGAGTGGGAACACGTGGTGCCCGCCTGGGAGTTCGGCCACCAGCTCAAATGCTGGCAGGAAGGAGGCCGCAAAAACTGCGGCAAGAGCGACGAGTTCAACAAGATGGAGGGGGACATGCACAACCTCTACCCCGCCATCGGCGAGGTGAACGGCGATCGCGCCAACTTCCGTTTCTCCGACTGGAACGGCAAGCCGGATCAATACGGCCAGTGCCAGATTCTGGTGGACTTCAAGGAGCGCCGGGTACAGGCGCCCAAGGGGCCGGTACGCGGCCAGATCGCCCGTGCCTATCTCTACATGAGCCAGCAGTATGGGCTGCGCCTCGCCGCGCAACAGCGTAGACTGTTCGAAGCCTGGGATCGCCAGTACCCGGCCGAGGGCTGGGAGTGCGAGCGCAACCGTCGCATCGGCAAGCTGCAGGGCAATACCAACCCCTTTATTGAAAAGCAGTGCCAATAACCCTATCTAATGACGAGGATCAGGCATCCTCGCCTGTTGAACGAGCAAGAGACTGATAAGCCGCCATGCGCATTCCACGTATCTATGAACCGGCCACCCTGCAGGTGGGCCAGACCCTCGCCCTGTCGGAAGACGGTGCCAACCACATCGGCCGGGTGCTGCGCATGCAGCCGGGCCAACAGCTCGAGCTGTTCAACGGCGACGGCAACCAGTACCCCGCCACCATCACCAGCGTCGGCAAGAAGTCGGTGGACGTGACCATAGACAGCTGCGAACAGCGCTCGGTGGAGTCACCGCTCGCCATTCACCTGGGTCAGGTGATCAGCCGTGGCGACAAGATGGATTTCACCATCCAGAAATCCGTGGAGCTGGGCGTCACCTGCATCACCCCGCTCTTCTCCGAGCGCTGCGGCGTCAAGCTGCCGGCGGATCGGCTGGAGAAAAAACGCGAGCAGTGGCAGAAAGTGGTGATCAGCGCCTGCGAGCAGTGCGGCCGCAACGTGGTGCCCGAAGTGCGCATGCCGATGGAGCTGGACGCCTGGCTGGCGGAAGAGACCAAAGAGCTCAAGCTCAACCTGCATCCACGCGCCGAGTACAGCATCAACACCCTGCCGGTACCGGAGCATGGCGTGCGCCTGCTGATCGGCCCGGAAGGGGGCTTGTCGAGCGACGAGATCGCCCGTACCGTGCAGGAAGATTTCAAGGAGATGCTACTGGGGCCACGGGTGCTGCGCACCGAAACCGCCGCCCTGACCGCCATTACGGCACTGCAGTGTCGCTTCGGCGATCTCGCTTGATACTATCGGCCGCATCAATCAGCCCCATGGCTGCATCGACGCAGCCGCAAGCGGACGATTACGCTGCGCTAATCGACCCTACAACCCTATCGAGCCATTAAAAAGGAACAGCGGATGACCATTAAACTCGGCATCGTGATGGACCCCATCTCGTCCATCAACATCAAGAAGGATTCCAGCTTCGCAATGCTCGAAGAGGCGCAAAAGCGCGGCTACGAGCTCTTCTATCTGGAGATGAAGGATCTCTACATGCAGGAAGGCCGGGCATTTGGCACCATGCGTCCGCTCACCGTCAAATATGACTATGCCGACTGGTATAGCCTCGGCGAGGTGGTGGATCAGCCGCTCTCCAGCCTGGACGTGATCCTGATGCGCAAGGATCCCCCCTTCGACACCGAGTTCATCTACGCCACCTACATGCTGGAGCGGGCCGAGGACGAGGGCTGCCTCATCGTCAACAAGCCCCAGAGCCTGCGCGACGCCAACGAGAAGCTCTACACCGCCTGGTTTGCCGAGCACACCCCGACCACGCTCGTCACGCGTCGTGCCGACAAGCTGCGCGCCTTCCACGCCGAGCACAAGGACGTCATCCTCAAGCCGCTGGACGGCATGGGTGGCGCCTCCATCTTCCGTATGAAGGAAGATGATGCCAACGTCGGCGTCATCATCGAGACATTGACCGAGCACGGCGAGCGCTACTGCATGGCGCAGACCTATCTGCCGGCCATCAAGGAGGGGGACAAGCGGGTGCTGGTGGTAGACGGCGAGCCGGTCCCCTACTGCCTGGCACGCATTCCGGCCCAGGGCGAAACCCGCGGCAACCTGGCCGCCGGCGGTCGTGGCGAGGCACGCCCCTTGAGCGTCTCCGACTGGGCCATCGCCCGCGCGGTGGGGCCGACTCTCAAGGAGAAGGGGCTCATCTTCGTCGGACTCGACATCATTGGCGATCGCCTGACCGAGATCAACGTGACCAGCCCGACCTGCATCCGCGAGATCGAAGCGGCCTTCCCGGTGCACATCACCGGCATGCTGATGGACGCCATCGAGCGCCGGTTGGCCAAGGCCTGATCACAGGTTCTGCTGGCGAACAAACAGCAACGAAAGAGGCGGCACCCTGTGCCGCCTCTTTTTTGCCTCCGGTTTCTGCCGCTGACGCGGGAATCATCATGATCCATTCAGCCCCGCTCACGGATCGGGCCGTCACACCCGGGCGGTACGCTCTTAGCAGCGGAACTGCCCCACCTTCGCCTTGAGATCGTTCGACAGCTGCTCCAGCTCGTGGCAACTCTGGTTGAGCTGGGTGGCGGCCTCGGTCGACTCAGTCGAGATATGGGCGATATTGACCACGTTGCGGGTGATCTCCTCGGCCACCTTGCTCTGCTCCTCCGCCGCCGTGGCAATCTGGGTGTTCATCTCGTTGATCACGTTAACCGAACTGACGATATCCCCCAGCGCCTGACCACAGGCCAGCACGGTGCGGTTGGACTCCTCGACCTGCTCCAGCCCCTGCTCCATGCTGCTGGCCGCCTGGTTTGCCCCCTGCTGCAACTTGATGATGGTCTTGCCAATCTCTTCGGTGGAACGCTGGGTGCGCTGGGCCAGGGTGCGAACCTCATCGGCGACCACCGCAAAGCCGCGTCCCTGATCCCCCGCCCTGGCCGCTTCGATGGCGGCGTTGAGGGCCAACAGGTTGGTCTGCTCGGCAATGCCGCGAATGGCGTCCATCACGCTGCCGATGTCCCGGCTGTCATCGGCAAGCTGGGTGATCATGGCTGCCGTGTTCTGAATCTGGGAGGAGAGGCCGGACATCCGGTGGATGGCGTCTTCCACTGTCTTGTAGCCGTGCCGCGCGCTGTCATCGGCATGACGGGCCGCATCGGCGGCGTTGTTGGAACTGTTGGCCACTTCGGCCACAGTGCTGCTCATCTGGTTCATGGCGGTGGCAGTCTGATCCGTCTCCGCCTGCTGCTGGGCAAAACGCTGGCGGCTCTCGACCCCGATATGGGCCAGCTGGGCCGACTCTCTGGCAAGCTGCTCCGCCATGTCGTTGATCTGGGCGATGAGGCCGCGGAAATGGCGGATCACCTCGTTGA
Organism: Aeromonas sp. S18(2024); assembly: GCF_041402525.1. NCBI lineage: Bacteria > Pseudomonadati > Pseudomonadota > Gammaproteobacteria > Aeromonadales > Aeromonadaceae > Aeromonas > Aeromonas sp. S18(2024). The sequence goes on from NZ_JBGLQV010000002.1 coordinate 394,142, forward strand.
GGGAGTGCGCCAGGCTGCCCATCTCATCCTTGCGCAGTACGGGGGCCTGCTTGCTCAAGTCGAGATCCGTTTGCATACCGCGCAGAATCTGGCCCATGGCCGCCAGCGGCTGGCTGACGCTGCGCCCGGCCCAAATCCCGATAAACAGCACGCAGCCACCCACCACCACAAACAGCGCGATAAACAGCTGGGTCAGCTGCTGCCTGAGCTGGTTGAGCTCGGCCACTTTTTTCTCCGCTTCCGTCAGCTGATATTCCACCAGCACGCTCACCGCATCGCTGACCGGGTCGATCACCTGATAAAGGGGCATGATGGCGGCGGAGAGGGCCGTGCGATCCTGCCCCTGCGAGCGATCCAGCAACTGCATCACGCTGTCTATCTCGTGATTGGCGGCGGCAAACAACCCTTCCACCTTGTCCGCCAGCCTGCGCTCCTCGTCGCTCATGTTGTGGCTGCGATATTGGCGCCAGATCCGGGTTATCTCCTGCTGGGCGGCGCTCATGTCGGCCTTGGAGCGGGCAGGTTCAAAGCCCCCGACATTGGCCTTGTTGGCAGCATCGATCACCTTGACCGCGTAGAGATCGGCGATCTGCTTGAGCTCCTTGAGCTGGACCACCTCCCCCTGATACATGGCGTTTATCCCCGTCATCAGTTGGGACATCGCCTGGGTTGCCCCTATGACCAGCAGCAACAGCGCCAGCAGGGGGACTACGCAGCCCAGGATAAGCTTCTGCTTGATTGAAATACCTTCCATGGCTTTCTCTCCACCCGAAATAGATTGATAGGCCTGAACCGGCCGCCAAAAAGCGGTTTTGCCAGACGAAGCGAGCTGCCATAATTGACGCAAATACCTTTGCAATATTTGGCCCATATGCAAACACTGCAAAATCACTTCCTGCTCGCCATGCCGAGCCTCACCGACCCCTATTTCGAGCGTTCGCTGGTTTACCTGTGCGAACACAATGAACAAGGCGCCATGGGGCTGGTGGTCAATATTCCGGTGGATATGACGCTGGAGACCATGCTGGAGCAACTCAAGCTGGCACCGCCCGCCAACCCGGAACTCAAGCAGCCCGTGCTACAGGGGGGACCGGTGCACGCCGATCGCGGCTTCGTGCTGCACAGCTTCCGCCCCGGGTTCAACTCCACCCTGCAGGTGGGGGACGAGGTGATGGTGACCACTTCCAAGGACATTCTCGAGACCCTGGGCACCGACGAGGCGCCGGATCACTGGCTGGTCGCCCTGGGCTATGCCGGCTGGAGTGCAGGTCAGCTGGAGCAGGAGCTGGTCGAGGGAGCCTGGCTGGTGATCCCTCCCAATCCGGATCTGGTGTTCAAGACCCCCATCCACCAGCGCTGGCAGCGGGCAGCCGCCAGCATTGGCGTCAATCCCGTTCACCTGTCCAGCGACATCGGCCACGGCTGATGCAATCTGCTGTGCATTTTGCGACGCATTTTGAGGAAATTATTCAATGTCATCACGCAGTATCATGGGCTTTGACTACGGCACCAAGAGCATAGGGGTCGCCATCGGCCAGGAGCTCACCGGCACGGCCCGCCCGCTGCGCGCCCTCAAGGCCAACGACGGCATCCCCAACTGGGACGAGATAGAGAAGCTGCTCAAGGAGTGGCAACCGGACCTACTCATTGTCGGCTTGCCGCTCAACATGGATGGCACCGATCAGGAGATCACGGTGCGCGCCCGCAAGTTCGGCAATCGCCTGCACGGCCGCTTCGGCAAGCCGGTGGAGTTCAAGGATGAGCGGCTCACCACCACGGATGCCCGGGCCCGCCTGTTCGCGCAGGGTGGCTATCGCGCCCTGGAGAAAGGCAGCGTGGACGGCGTCTCCGCCCAGCTCATCGTCGAAGCCTGGATGGAAGAGCAATACGGCTAATCCGCTTATCCCCCTCCAAGCCCCGTAAACAACGACGCCGGGATCAGCCCGGCGTCATTGTTTACGTCAACCAGCTACTTATCATGGCCAAACATTGAATGCGGCCATCAGGGCGCCAGATGGCGCAGGATGGCATAGGCAGCCTTGACCCTGGCCTCGATGGGGTAGTTGCGATTGGCCAGCATGACGATGCCCACGCCTCTGGCCGGAACAAACACCACATAGGCACCAAAGCCGTTGGTCGAGCCCGTCTTGTTGTAGAGTCGCTCGTTCCCCATCACTCTGGGAGCCACAAAGGGTTTGACCGGATTGGCCTTGAAGCTCACCGCCGGTGAATTGCCCGCCAGCAGCGCCTGTTCGGTCACGGGATAGGCGTAGCTCTCCCACCCCAGCCCCTGGGTCATCTCTCCCACCGAGTAGAAACCGGTTCGGGTCATGGCCAGCGCTTGCTGCACCGCCTTGTCGCCACTGCCTGTCATGTTGGCGCCCACAAACTTGATGAGATCCGCCGCACTGGTCTTGATGCCATAGGCTTCGTCCGCCAGCACTCCGGGATTGACCCTGACGGGTTTGTCTTCCTTCGAATAGCCGTAGGCGTAGTCAACCATGGCTGCGTCTGGCACCTCGAGATAGGTGTGCTGCAAATCGAGCTTGGGCAGCAGGGTCTGGCTCATCAGTTGTCTGAATGGTTGGCCCAGGGTGCTCGCCGCCAGATGGCCGAACAGACCTATGCTGGGGTTGGAGTACTCGCGATGAGTACCCGCCACATAAAGCGGTGACCACTGCCGGTAGTACTGGCGCATTCTCTCGTTTGAGTCGACCGCATCGGGAAACTGCAACGGCAAGCCCCCTGCGCTGTAGGTCGCCAGCTGGGCCATGGTGACCCGATCAAACGCCGAATTCTGCAACCAGGGCGCGTGCTGGCTCACCTTGTCATCCAGCCGAAAGCCCCCTTTGACGATCGCGTAGGTGCCCAGGGTCGCAGTAAAGGTCTTGCTGACCGAACCAATCTCGAACAGGGTCCGCTCGCTGATGCGCCGGCCGCTCTCCCGATTGGCGACGCCATAATTGAAGTAGTGAGGCTTGCCCTCCTTCAGCACGGCGACCGCCATGCCCGGGATCCGGTACTCCTCCAGCAGCGGCTGGACAGCCTTTTCCACTATGCTCGCCATGGGCTCATCTGCCGCGGCATAAACGCGGGGGACGAGCAACAGGGGCCCCAATGCCAGCAGTGATAGCGCGGTTCGTTGTTTCATGGTGTCAATCTCATGGTGGAATCAGAGATGCCACTATAACCATGCTGCATGAGCCCAGGGTGAACCTGTGTGAAGTCTCTGTGAAGTCACCAAGAAATAAACGACGGCCAGCTTAGACCAATCTCTTCTGACTGGGGTATAAATGGGAGAGAGCACAATGGAGGTTCGAATGAGGACACAGGAACAGATTGCGCAACTGTTGACGGCCCTGGAGCAGGTGATCCTCGGCAAGCCGCAGCAACTCAAGATAGCCCTGGTCACTCTGTTGGCTCGCGGCCATCTGCTGATCGAGGATCTGCCCGGCATGGGCAAAACCACCCTGGCCCATGCGCTGGCCCAGGTGCTGGGGCTCGATTGCCGGCGAGTGCAGTTCACCGCCGATCTGCTGCCTGCCGATCTGCTGGGGCTGCAGATCTTCGATAAGGCCCAGCAGCAGTTTCGCTTTCACCCCGGCCCCGTCTTCACCCAGGTGTTGCTAGCCGACGAGATCAACCGCGCCAGCCCCAAGGTGCAGAGCGCCCTGCTGGAGGCCATGGCTGAGCACAGGGTGAGCATGGAGGGGCAGAGCTATCCGCTCCCCTCCCCCTTCTTCGTCATCGCCACCCAGAATCCGGCGGATCAGGCAGGCACCTATCCCCTGCCGGAGTCCCAGCTCGACCGCTTCGCCGTGCGCCTGTCACTGGGATTTCCCCCGCGGGAGGCCGAGCGACAGCTACTGCGCGGTGCCAACCAGCCCGTCACCCTGACCCGCCAGCTGGATGCAGCCGCCCTGGCCGCCCTGCAAGCGCAGGCGGATGGCATTCATCTCTCCGATGCCACCCTCGACTACCTGCTGGCGCTGGTCCACCAGAGCCGGTTCGATGAGGATCTGCCCCAGCCCCTCTCTCCCCGAGCCGCTCGCACCTTACTGGCGGTCAGCCGCGCCTGGGCCCTGGTCGCGGGGCGCCGTTTCGTGACGGCAGAGGATGTGCAGGCCGTTTTCCCCTATGTGGCCGAACACAGGCTCAGGGGGAGCTTTGGCGTGCAACGCGGCGAGGCCTGCCCCCTGAGCCAGCGCCTGCTGGCCAGGGTGGATCCGGACAATCCCTGATGGGCTGGCGACACCTAAGAGATGCATGGCAGCAGCGCTGGCTGGCCCGCCGCATTCCCCCCGCTCGCCAGGTCACCCTGGGGCCGCGCAGCCTGTTTATCCTGCCGACCCGCCTCGGGCTTGGCTACCTGCTGGTAATGATCGCCATCTATCTGCTCGGCACCAACTACCAGAACAATCTGGTGCTACTGATTGCCTACTGCCTCGCCAGCCTGTTTATGGCCGCCATGTGGCTCACCCATCGCAACCTGCTGGGGTTGTGCCTGCTTGGGGGCTCCATGGTGCTGGGTGAAGCGGGCCAACCCCTGCCCATCCGGGTGACAGTGAGAGCCATTCGCCCTGCGCGGGCACTGCAGCTGACCCTGTGCGAAGGCTCCCTTTGGCTGGCGCAAGCCGACTCTGCTCCTGCCAGTCTGATCCTGCCAATCAAGGGCGGCCGGCGCGGCCGGGTGGCGTTGAACCGGATAAGGGTGGAGAGCCGCTACCCCCTGGGGCTGTTTCGCTGCTGGTCACTGCTGGATCTGCAGCTGGAGGCCTGGCTCGCCCCCGCGCCCCTATATGGGAGTTTGCTCACGGGCGCCTCGCAAACGGAACAAGCGGGACAGGGACAAGTCGTTCCCGCCACTCTCGGGGACTTTGATACCCTGCGGGAGCATCGCCCGGGGGAGCCGCCGAGCCGGATCGCCTGGAAGCAGCTCGCCCAGGGACGCGGCCTCCTGGTCAAGCAGTTCGAAGAGCACCTGCAAGATGACACCCACCTCTCCCTTGCCCGGGTCAGTGGCCAGGATCTCGAAGCGCGGCTGTCAGTGCTGGCCTGGTGGTGCAGCGATTTCGCCAAGCGGGGCGTCCCCTTCACCCTGACCCTAGCGGGCCAGACCCTCGGCCCCGAGAGCGGGCCCGCCTTTTTGCATCGTTGCCGGCTGACACTGGCGCGCGTGGGCGACAAGGGGGATACAACAGCAGAGAGGGGAATGGATGCTGCTCGATAACCGTCGCCTGCTGCCGCTCATCGCCCTGCAACAGCTGCTGCTGGCGGCGGCGCTCTGGCCCCAGCTGCAACTCTGGGTGCTGGCCGTGGGCGCCGCGACCCTGGGCGTGCGCGCCATGATGCTGTGGCGGGGCTGGCATCCGCCCCCTGTCCGGCTACTGGCGCTGCTGGCCGGCATCGGCATCTTGCTGCTGGTATGGCAATGGCGGGCGCTGGGCACCCTGCCAGCCCTCATCAACCTGCTCTGGCTCGGCTATAGCCTCAAGATGATCGAGGTGCGCCGAGAGCGGGACATAGAGCAAGTGCTGCTGCTCGCCTTCTTCCTCATCGCGCTGGCGCTGGTACATCGTCAGAGCATCGGCTGGGCCATGATGATGGCGCTGGCCCTCTGGCTGGCAATCACAGCGCTGGTGACGGCGGTGGATCCCGCCTTGCGGCAGCCTTGGCGCAAGGCGGGCCTGGCACTGCTGCTGGCCCTTCCATTGCTACTTACCCTGTTTATGCTGCTGCCAAGGTTGCCACCCCTGTGGCAGATGCCCACCACCAGCCGCGCCCTGTCGGGGCTCTCCGAGACGGTATCGCCCGGGGACATCGGCGAGCTGGCCAACTCGTCCGAGCTAGCCTTTCGCATCACTTTCGCAGGTGGCCCGCCCCCCGCCAGCGAGCGTTACTTTCCGGTGATGCGTCAGGAGTATTTCGATGGCCGGAGCTGGCAGCTGAGCACCGAAGTCAAGACCTGGCAGCGCGCCGTGCCAACCAGAGAGGACGTACCCGGTGTGCTATCCGATGTGCCTCTGCCAACCGGCAGTTACGAGGTGCTCGCCCAGCCCCAGCGCCATCGCTGGGCCTTTGCCCTGGCCAGCCCCTTGGTGCTGGATGGACCCGTACTGCTGACTCCTCTTGCCACCCTCTATCGCCAGGGACGCGGCGAGGTGGCCATTCGCTATCGGGTAAGCGGCCTTCAGGCAGAACAAGATGTCACCCCGCAATCACGCCAGCGCAATCTGCAACTGCCGGTGGCGGGCAACCCTAGGGCGCGCGCCTTCGCCCTTGACTTGCGCGAGCAATACCCCGAGCGGGATGCCATGGTGGCCGCCTTGCTGGCGACCTTTCGCCGTGAGCCCTACGCCTACACCCTGACGCCGCCACCCCTTGGCGACGACGGAGTAGATGAGTTTCTGTTCGATACCCGGCGCGGCTTTTGCGGCCACTACGCCATGGCCACTGCCTTCGTGCTGCGCTCAGCCGGGGTGCCAGCCCGGTTGGTGACCGGTTATCTCGGCGGCGAGTGGAATCCCAGCGGCAACTATCTGGCGGTGCACCAATTCGATGCCCACGCTTGGGTGGAATATCTTGATGAGGCCGGACACTGGCGACGCATCGATCCCACAGCGGTGGTCGCGCCAGAGCGTATCGAAGGAGGCATCACCCAAGCGCTGAACGAGGAGTTTACCGCCGCCGATCCCCTCGCCCTGCAGCGCTATCGCAACTGGGCCCTGCTCAACCAGCTACGCTGGTGGGGCAGCAACATCGACTATCAGTGGAGTCGCTGGGTGCTGGGTCATGATGCCAGCCAGCTCTGGCAGCAGCTCAGCCAGCGCTGGCCGGCACTCGCCGCCCAGATCCCATGGCTTATCCTCGCCAGCCTGATGCTGGTTACCCTGCTGGTGAGCCTGCCCTTGCTCTGGCCTGGTCGCCAGCCACCACAACAACGGATCTGGTCGCCACTGCTAAAACGGGGTCGGAAGACAGGCTGCTCGCCCGCTCCGGGGGAAAGCCTGGCCCTGTGGTGCGAACGGCTTGCTCAGCAGCGCCCCGAGCTGGCCCATCCCCTGCGGCAAAGTGCCTGGCTCTATCGCAGGTGGCGCTACGCCCCCCTCAATGTACGGCAGCGCCAACGCTGCTGGCGCCAGCTGCAGAGACGGCTGAACCAGGTCTGTCGCCGCTGGGATCGGCTGACATAACAAAAAAAGGGGAGCCACTGGCTCCCCTTGTCGGTCTGACTCACCCGCTCTTATTTCTTGGTCGGGTTGTCCCAGATCCCCGCTTCCAGCTGGGAGCGGATCTCGGGGTACTTGTTGGCATCGAAGGTGGGCAGCTTGCCCAGCTTGAGCTGGTCGTTGTAATCCTTGGCCAGCTTGATGGCAACGCCGGAGAGCAGCAGGATCGCCACCAGGTTGACGATGGCCATCAGCCCCATGGAGACATCCGCCATGGCCCACACGGTCGGCAGCTCGCCCACGGAACCGAACATCACCATGCCCAGCACGAACAGACGGAACAGCATCAGGCCGCCCTTGTGGTTGTGCTCGAGGAACACCAGGTTGGTCTCCGCGTAGGAGTAATTCGCCACGATGGAGGTGAAGGCGAAGAAGAAGATGGCTGCGGCGATGAAGATGTTGCCACCGTTGCCTATCTGGGATGACAGCGCACGCTGGGTCAGCTCGACGCCGGTCACACCGGAACCCGGTTCAAACTGGCCGGAGACCAGGATGATGGCCGCGGTACAGCTGCAGATGACGATGGTGTCCATGAAGACACCCAGCATCTGCACATAACCTTGGGAGGCCGGATGGGGCGGATAAGGGGTCGCAGTCGCTGCAGCGTTGGGCGCAGAACCCATGCCCGCCTCGTTGGAAAAGAGGCCGCGCTTGATGCCGTTGATCATCGCCTGGGAGATGGCATAACCCAGGGCACCGGACCCTGCCTGTTCGATACCAAACGCCGACTTGATGATCAGGGCAAACACACCGGGCAGTTCGCTGATATTCATGGCGACGATGATCAGCGCCAGCAGGATGTAGGCCAGTGCCATAAAGGGCACTACCAGTTCGGCGAAACGGGCGATGCCGCGAATGCCGCCGAAGATGATGAGACCGGAGAGGACCACCAGCGCCAGGCCGCTGACCCAGTCAGGGATGCCGAAAGCCACGTTCATCGCCAGGCTGATGGAGTTGGCCTGCACCGCGTTGAACACCAGACCAAAGGCCAGGATCAGGCACAGTGAAAACAGCACCCCCATCCAGCGCATGCCAAGCCCCTTTTCCATGTAGTAGGCGGGACCGCCACGATAGTTGCCGTCTTCATCCTTGACCTTGTAGAGCTGGGCCAGGGTGCTCTCGACGAAGGCGGTCGCCATGCCGATGAAGGCGATCAGCCACATCCAGAAGATGGCGCCCGGGCCACCCAGATAGATGGCTACGGCCACACCGGCCAGGTTGCCGGTGCCGACACGTGCGGCGAGACTGGTACAAAGAGCCTGGAAGGAGGAGATGCCTGCGTTGTCCGATTTACGGCTGTTCTTCAGCACGGAAAACATGTGGCCAAAGTGGCGGACCTGGATAAAGCCGAGTCTGAAGGTGAAGAAAATTCCGACCCCGATGAGCAGGTAGATGAGCACGGCTCCCCACATCAGGTCGTTTAGCATCGCAATCAAAGTGTCCATAATTCTCTCGTTGTTATTCACATCCATGGCCGATCCGTGCCGGCCGTTTTTTGTCTGTCGTTTTAATTAGCGTTTCGCTAAAGGGGCGGAATCTAGCATAGCGGGGGAGTTCAGAATAGTGATCCCGATCACTCGAGATACAAAAAACGAACGGAAAAAGCCCAAAAAGCTCCATTCAAATCGCAAACTTTCAACAATTCCAATAAGTTAATCGAGCAAGCAGAAAACAAGCCTCATAAGAGAACCTTTCATCTGCCGCCGCCAAACCTCGTCAAAAAATGCAAACGCTTGCCTGAAACGGCGCTCAAATCGCGCACTGTCGCCAAACGTTTTCCATGTAATTAAATTTCAAGTGCCTGAAGTAATAATTTATGTGATCGAGGACACAAATCTGGATATTGGTGAAAAAAGATGGCTCGACGACAAGCGGAGCCGACCTTGTTGCAGGAAGTAAAAAACCTTACTAATCATATACTTTTATCATGGTTTTTGAGGTGACATCAAACACTGGATGATTAACGGCCAACCCTCCCTATTGCAGGATGCACCACATCAGTATTAATTAGGCAGGCAATGACGATGGGCTGGCCCCGTCGCGTTTTTCTGAGCATGAGGCAACAGGAACCTGTAATTTTATTTCAGAATCGCCGTCTCACGCCCGCAACCCCGGGATGACTCCCGCATTAAGAGATGATATTCGCTATGGCCGATAAATTAACCCAGCTGAAAGCCCTGACCACTGTTGTTGCCGATACCGGTGATATCGAAGCCATCAAACGCTATCAGCCCATCGATGCCACCACCAACCCTTCTCTGGTTCTGAAGGCCTCCGAGATCCCCGAGTACGCTCCGCTGATCGAAGACGCCATCAACTGGGCAAAATCCCAGAGCCAGGACAAGGCACAGCAAATCATCGACGCGGGCGACAAGCTGGCGGTCAACATCGGTCTGGAAGTGCTGAAGATCGTCCCGGGCCGCATCTCCACCGAAGTGGATGCCCGTCTCTCCTTCGATACCGAGGCCAGCATCGCCAAGGCCCGCAAACTGATCCGTCTCTACAACGAAGCCGGCATCAGCAACGATCGCATCCTGATCAAGCTGGCCTCCACCTGGGAAGGGATCCGCGCCGCCGAGGTACTGGAAAAAGAGGGTATCCAGTGCAACCTGACCCTGCTGTTCTCCTTCGCCCAGGCCCGTGCCTGTGCCGAAGCCGGCGCCTTCCTGATCTCCCCGTTCGTGGGCCGCATCCTCGACTGGTACAAGGCCAAGCACAACCGCGACTACACCGCGAGCGAAGATCCGGGCGTGGTCTCCGTCACCGCCATCTACAACTACTACAAGCAGCATGACTACCCGACCGTGGTGATGGGCGCGAGCTTCCGCAACACCGGCGAGATCCTGGAACTGGCTGGCTGTGACCGCCTGACCATTGGCCCGGCCCTGCTGGAAGAGCTGAGCAAGGCCGAAGGCGCCGTGGTTCGCAAGCTGGACTACACCGGCGAGCGTATGCCCAAGCCAACCCCGATGACCGAAGCCGAATTCCGCTGGGAGCTGAACCAGGACGCCATGGCTGTCGAGAAGCTGGGCGAAGGCATCCGCCTGTTTGCCATCGACCAGGGCAAGCTGGAAACCATGCTGGCAAGCCACCTGTAATCGACTCTTTTTGCTGAAAAAAACCGGGAGCCATGTTGGGCTCCCGGTTTTTTTATGGGCTTTTTTTAGCACTGTCATGGAGTCGCAATAAAAACGTTTTACTTTCAATGTCGTTATGTTATACGGATGGTGAAAACGATAACAACCAAGGAGGGAGCCATGGACATGTTCAACTTCGAGTATGAAGAGGTGGTTGAACTCGGTTCGCGTAGCCGCGGGACAACGGGAAAAAAACGCAAGTGGCGTGAGATTGAGGCGTTGAAAGACAAACATCGCCTGCAGAAGGAGCTGCAATCCATCGATATCGCCTACGAAGGAATGTGTGACGAGATTGAATTGTAACACCGACACATGAGATACCAGCGCCCCGCTCCTGCGGGGCGTTTTATTTTACCCGGTCATCCTGCCCCGACAGGCCCACTGCCGCCGGTACGCCCCCAAACCAACCCTGCTTTACTCCCCAACCCCTCTGAGTCTCTGAACCTCTGACCAGAAGCAGATATAAAAAAGCCCCCGTGCAGGACGGGGGCTTCATGATGCTGGTGCCGAGCCGGGTTTAGCAGTAGCCGTAGCCCAGCAGACGCTGATAGCGCTGCTCCAGCAGCTGTTCGGTATCGAGCGGACGCAGGGCATTCAGATCCTGCAGGATCCGGTCTTTCAGGTGCTTGGCCATCTTCTCCACGTCGCGGTGAGCGCCGCCAAGCGGCTCCTCGACGATGGAATCGACGAGCTTGAGCTCCTTCAGACGCTGGGCCGTGATGCCCATGGCATCGGCCGCCACGGAGGCCTTGTCGGCACTCTTCCACAGGATGGAGGCACACCCTTCCGGCGAGATGACGGAGTAGGTGGAGTACTGCAGCATGTTGACGCGATCGCCCACGCCGATGGCCAGTGCGCCACCCGAGCCACCCTCACCAATCACGGTGCAGACGACCGGCACGGTCAGACCGGCCATGACTTTCAGGTTGCGGGCGATGGCTTCGGATTGACCACGCTCTTCGGCACCCACGCCCGGATAGGCGCCCGGGGTGTCGATGAAGGTGATGATCGGCATCTTGAAGCGCTCGGCCATCTCCATCAGGCGCAGGGCCTTGCGGTACCCCTCCGGACGCGGCATGCCGAAGTTGCGCTTGATCTTCTCCTTGGTCTCGCGACCCTTCTGGTGACCGATGATCATCACGGGCTCGCCGTCTAGACGGGCGATGCCGCCGACGATAGCCTTGTCATCGGCATAGGCGCGATCGCCGGCCAGCTCGTCGAAGTCGGTGAAGATGTGCTCGATGTAATCGAGGGTATAGGGGCGCTGGGGATGACGCGCCATCTGTGACACCTGCCAGGCACCCAGATCGCCGAAGATCTTCTTGGTCAGCTCTTCGTTTTTCTTCTCCAGCCGACGGATCTCTTCTTTGAGATCCACGGCGTGATTGCCTTCACTCACATGACGGAGTTCATCAATCTGCGCCTGCAATTCGGCGATCGGCTGTTCAAAATCCAGAAAAAGACTCATAGGGACTATAGATCCTCTAATCAAAAACCAATTCAACCCGCTCTCGTCCAAGCAGGACTCGCAAGTCATCTATCAGTTGATCGGTGGGTGTCACCCGCCACTCGGTACCAAGTGTCAATCGCACCCGGGAGCCGGGGCGACGATAGTTTACCTGAACCGGACAGACTCCGGCACGGGCGGGCTCCAAAATCTCGCACAAACGCGGAAAAAAGCGATCATCGATCCGCGTCTCATCAAGGGAGATGCGAATTGCCCTGGCAAAACGCTCCCTCGCATCGTTGATATCCAGTAATTCCCGGGCCGACATTTTAAGGCCACCGGAGAAGTCATCAAAGCTGACCTGTCCAGAAACCACCAAAATGCGGTCTTTTTGCATCAACTCTTCATATTTTTCCAGCGCTTCACTGAACAGGGTCACATCCAGGCGACCGGAACGGTCGTCCAGGGTGAAGATCCCCATCTTGTTGCCACGCTTGGTCACCATGCTGCGTGCCGCGATCACCAGACCCGCCGCCGTGGTCACCGTATCCCGGGAGGTGGGATGCAGATCGCACAAGCGACCCGAGGTGTAGCGACGCAGCTCGCTGCTGTACTGGTTGATGGGGTGACCGGTGAGGTACAGCCCGAGGGTCTCGCGCTCCCCCTCCAGCCAGACCTTGTCAGGCCAGTGGGGTACGTTGGCGAACGCCTTCTTGACGTCGTCTATCTCCTCGGTGAGCACGCCGAACATGTCGACCTGGCCCACCGCCTGCGCCTTGGCGTGCTGCTCGGCGGCGCGCATCGCCTCTTCCAGTGTCGCCATCAGGGCGGCGCGGTGAGGGCCTAGCCGATCCATGGCGCCGGAGAGGATGAGTTTTTCCATCACCCGCTTGTTGAGCTTCTTGATGTCGACCCGGTTGCAGAAGTCAAACAGATCGCGGAAGGGGCCGTCCTGATCTCGCGCCGAGAGAATGGCTTCGATAGGCCCTTCCCCCACCCCCTTCACCGCACCGATGCCATAGACGATATGACCATCGTCGTTGACGGTGAAGCGATAGCGACCGGTGTTGACGTCCGGCGGTATCACGGTGAGCCCCATGCGCTGGCACTCGTCCACCAGGGTCACTATCTTGTCGGTGTTGTCCATATCGGCGGTCATCACCGCCGCCATAAACTCGGCCGGGAAGTGGGTCTTGAGCCAGAGGGTCTGGTAGGAGACCAGCGCATAGGCGGCGGAGTGCGACTTGTTGAAGCCGTAACCCGCGAACTTCTCTACCAGGTCGAAGATCTTCATGGCCAGCTCGCCATCGACCCCGTTCTTGATGGCGCCCTCCTCGAAGCCGGCCCGCTGCTTGGCCATCTCCTCGGGTTTTTTCTTACCCATCGCCCGGCGCAGCATATCTGCGCCACCCAGGGTATAACCCGCCAGGGTCTGGGCGATCTGCATCACCTGTTCCTGGTAGAGGATGATGCCGTAGGTGGGCTCGAGTATGGGTTTGAGGCTCTCGTGCTGCCACTTCTCGTCCGGATAGGAGATGGCTTCATTGCCGTGTTTGCGGTCGATGAAGTTGTCCACCATGCCGGACTGGAGCGGGCCCGGCCGGAACAGGGCCACCAGCGCGATCATGTCTTCGAAGCAGTCGGGACGCAGCCGCTTGATGAGGTCCTTCATGCCGCGAGATTCGAGCTGGAATACCGCCGTAGTCTCGTAGCGCTGCAGCAGGTCGAACGACTTCTTGTCATCGATGGGGATGGCGGCGATATCGACCGGCGGCTTGCCCTCTTTGGCAAGGCGCGGGTTGATCATGCCGAGCGCCCAGTCGATGATGGTGAGCGTTCGCAGCCCCAGGAAGTCGAACTTCACCAAGCCTGCGTACTCCACATCGTTCTTGTCGAACTGGGTGACAGGGTGATGCCCTTCGTCATCGCAGTAGAGCGGCGCAAAGTCGGTGATCTTGGTGGGCGCGATCACCACGCCACCGGCGTGTTTACCGGCGTTGCGCACCACACCCTCGAGACGGCGCGCCATGTCGATGAGGTCTTTGACCTCTTCATCCTGCTCGTAGAGCTCGGGCAGCTTGGGTTCGGCCTCGAACGCCTTGGCCAGGGTCATACCCGGATCCGGTGGAATGAGCTTGGAGATGCGATCCACAAAGCCATAGGCATGGCCCAGCACACGGCCCACGTCCCGCACTACCGCCTTGGCCGCCATGCTGCCGAAGGTGATGATCTGGGAGACCGCATCGCGGCCATACATGTCGGAGACGTGCTCAATCACCTCGTCACGTCTGTCCATGCAGAAGTCGACGTCGAAGTCGGGCATGGAGACCCGCTCGGGGTTGAGGAAGCGTTCGAACAGCAGGTCGAATTCCAGCGGATCCAAGTCAGTGATCTTGAGGGCGTAGGCAACGAGCGAACCCGCACCCGAACCTCGGCCCGGGCCAACGGGAATGCCGTTGTCCTTGGACCACTGGATAAACTCCATCACGATGAGGAAGTAACCCGGGAAGCCCATCTGGTTGATCACTTTCAGCTCGACGTCGAGACGCTCGTCATACTCCGGACGCCGCTCGGCGCGCACCACCGGATCCGGGAACAGGAACTCGAGGCGCTCCTCGAGGCCCTCTTTCGATTTCATCACCAGGAAGTCTTCGGTGGTCATGTCACCGGTCGGGAAGTTCGGCAGGAAGTATTCGCCGAGGCGCACCGTCACGTTGCAGCGCTTGGCGATCTCCACCGTGTTCTCGAGCGCCTCCGGGATATCGGCGAAGAGATCCAGCATCTCCTCCTGGCTGCGCAGGTACTGCTGGGGGCTGTAGCGACGTGGACGGCGCTTGTCCATCAGGGTATAGCCATCGTGGATGGCGACCCGGATCTCGTGAGCGTCGAAATCATCAGCACTCAGGAACACCACCTCGTTGGTCGCCACCACCGGCAGCTCGAACTCGGTGGCCAGGGCGACAGCCATGTGCAGGTAGGCCTCCTCGTCGGGGCGGCCGGTACGCAGCAGCTCGAGATAGTAGGCGTCGGGGAAGTGGGTCTGATAGAAGGCGAGACACTGCTCCGTCATCTGGCGGTTGCCCTTGAGCAGGAACTTGCCCACATCCCCCTCACGGCCACCGGAGAGGACAATCACCCCTTTGGCGTGCTCGGCCAGCCACTCCTTGTCGATAACCGGGCGCCCCTGCACATGGCCGCGCTGGTAGCCGCGAGAAATGAGCAGGGTGATGTTCTGGTAGCCATCGTTGTCCATGGCCAGCAAGGTGAGGCGGAACTGCTCGTCGCCGAGCTCATTGCTCTGTACCCAGAAGTCGGCCCCGACGATGGGCTTGATCCCCTTGCCGTGGGCAGCGCCATAGAAGCGCACCAGGCCGCACATGTTCATCTGGTCGGTCAGGGCCAGGGCCGGCATGCCATCGGCCGCTGCCGCCCCGACGATGGGGTTGATCTTCTGCAGACCGTCCACCATGGAGAAATCGGTGTGAACGCGCAGATGAATAAAACGGGGGTCAGCCATGGTTATCCCCTCTCGTGGCGCCAGCTGGCGTGAATGTCGTCATGCAGACAGCGTGGCATGGGTTATTCGATCCCCAGTGCGCGGCGCACCGGCTTGAAGCTTTTGCGATATTCGGGCAGAGGCCCGCGTTCCGCCAGAATGGCGAGATGCTCCGCAGTCGGGTAGCCCTTGTGACGGGCAAAGCCGTACTCGGGATGGCGGCTGTCCAGTTCGGTCATCTCCGCATCCCGGGTCACCTTGGCCAGGATCGACGCGGCGCTGATGGCGGCCACCAGGCTGTCCCCCTTGACCACGGCGCGGGCTTCCATCGGCAAACTTGGGCAGCGGTTACCGTCGATAAAGACCAGTTCCGGCGTGACCTTGAGCCCCGCCACGGCACGCTGCATCGCCAGCATGGTGGCGTGCAGTATATTGAGCTCGTCGATTTCCGCCGGGCTGGCACGGCCGATGGCGAAGGCCAACGCCTTCTCCCTGATTTCGTCAAACAGGGCCAGGCGCTTCTTCTCGGAGAGCTTCTTGGAGTCGGCGAGGCCGGCGATGGGATTGGCCGGGTCGAGGATGACGGCGGCGGTCACCACGTCCCCCACCAGGGGGCCACGCCCCACCTCGTCCACACCGGCAACCAGCTTGTCGTCAGGAATATCGATCATCATCTTGTCGCCTTGAATCAAAACAGGCCCCGCAGGGCCTGACATAACATGGGCACAGCCGGCCGCAGCCTTATCTGCCGAGCAACTCGGCCACCGCCTCGGCGGCCTGGTGATCCGCATTGCAGCGGATGAGCTGGTGTAACTCGGTGAAGGTGTTCACCAGCTCGCTGTTGTCATGCTCGAAGTATTTGCTGACCTCGACCACCAGGTTTTCCGGGGTACACTCGTGCTGGATGAGTTCGGGCACCAGCATGCGACCCGCCAACAGGTTGGGCAGGGAGACGAACTCGGTCTTCACCAGGCGCTGGGCCAGCCAGTAACTGAAGGGTTTGAGCTTGTACCCCACCACCATGGGTTTTTTCACCAGCATGGCCTCGAGCGACGCGGTACCGGAGGCGAGCATCACCACATCGGCGGCGATCATGGCCTCGCGGCCCTGCCCTTCCAGCAGCACCATATCGAGATCCGGCGCCACGTCGGCCTTGATGGCCATGAACTGTTCGCGCCGCTTCTCGTTGACCAGGGGCACGATGAACCCGAGATCCGGGTAACGCACCGTCAGGTGTTTGCACGCCTCGAGAAACAGGGGGGACATAAAGCCCACTTCTGCGGTCCGGCTACCCGGCAGTACCGCCAGCCAGCGGCGGTTGGCGTCGATACCCAGGGTTCTGCGCACCGCAGCCTGATCCGGCACCAGCGGAATGTCATCCGCCATGGTGTGGCCGACGAAGCGGCAGGGAGCCTCGAATCTGTCGTAGAAGGCCTTCTCGAACGGCAGGAAGGCGAGCACCATGTCGGTGGCGGACTTGATCTTGTGAATACGGTTCTGGCGCCAGGCCCAGACGGAGGGACTGACATAGTGAACCGTCTTGATACCGGCGCGGCGCAGTTTCAGCTCCACCCCGATATTGAAATCCGGTGCATCCACCCCGATGAAGATATCGGGTGGATTGGCGATGAAGTGGCGCAGCAGTTCGCGGCGGACCTTGAGGATGCGCGGCAGACGGCCCAGCACCTCGGTGATCCCCATGACGGAGAGCTCTTCCATCTCGAACAGGGCCTTCACGCCGAGGGCCTGCATGCGCGGCCCGGCGATCCCTTCGAACTGCGCGTCCGGGTAGCGGGCCTGCAGCTCGCGTACCAGACCCGCCGCCAGAATATCGCCGGAGACTTCTCCGGCGACGATGCCGATGCGGATCTTGTTGTAGACAGGATCAGGCACGGATGATCCCGCGCTCATTGTCTTTGAGGAAGTCGACATAGAGCTGTACCGCAGGTTCGGCTGCGGCCATTTCGGTCAGCACCGGCAGCACCTCTTCGATGGTCTTGCCGGAGCGGAAGATCTCTTTGTAGGCGCGCTTGACGGCGGAGATGGCCTCAGGCGTGTAACCGCGGCGACGCAGCCCTTCGGAGTTGACCCCGAACGGTTTGGCGTAGTTACCGGCGGCCATCACGTAGGGCGGCACATCCTTGTTGAGGGCGGCGCAGCCACCGACGAAGGCGTGGGAGCCGACGCGGCCGAACTGGTGGATCGCGGAGAGACCGCCAAAGATCACGAAATCGCCGATCACCACGTGGCCCGCCAGGGTCGCGTTGTTGGCGAAGATGCAGTTGTCACCGATGATGCAGTCATGGGCGACGTGCACATTGACCATGAACAGGTTGCCGCTGCCCACCTTGGTCAGGCTCTGATCCTGCACGGTACCACGGTGGAAGGTGCAGTTTTCGCGAATGACGTTGTTGTCGCCAATCTCGAGGAAGGTGCGCTCGCCGGCGTACTTCTTGTCCTGGCAATCCTCACCGATGGAGGTGTGCTGGAAGATCTTGTTGCCGCGACCAATCTTGGTCGGGCCCTTGATCACCACATGGGAACCCACCCAGGTGTCGTCACCGATCGTTACCTCGGCGCCGATGACAGAAAAGGGGCCGATTTCAACCCCTTTACCGATCACAGCAGACTCATGGACGATGGCAGTATCGTGAATGATGGCAGTCTGGTCGATCACGTGTGTTAAACCTCGCGTTTGGCGCACATCAGCTCGGCGGTACAGACCACTTCACCGTCGACGGTGGCGACACCGGTGAACTTGGCAATACCGCGGCGCTCTTTCAGAAACTCCACGTCCAGCACCAGCTGATCGCCGGGGCCGACCGGACGCTTGAAGCGAGCGTTGTCGATTGAGGCAAAATAATAGAGTTCATTGGGGGACGGCTTGCCCACCATGGTAAACGCCAGGATACCGGTCGCCTGCGCCATGGCTTCCAGGATCAGCACACCGGGAAACACCGGCTTGGCCGGGAAGTGGCCCTGGAAGATAGGCTCGTTGAACGAGATGTTCTTGATGGCACGCAGGGTTTTGCGCTCATCGCTGATCTCGTAGTCGTCCACCCGGTCCACCATCAGGAACGGATAACGGTGGGGCAGCAGGTTCATGATTTCCTGGATATCCAGGCTCTTCTTTTCAGTAGTCAAAACAGTACCCTATACCAATCGTGATTATTCTTGATCCAGCTTCTTCTCAAGCTTGCTCAACCGCTTGTGCATCTCTTCGATACGCATCACCCGGGCGGCGGTCTTGCGCCACTCTTTATTAGTCTGCAGGGGGATGCCGGAAGAGTAGACACCGGGCTCGGTAATGGGTCGCATCACCATGGCCATACCGGTAACGGTGGCCTGATCGCAGATCTCCATATGCCCGTTAAAGACGGAGGCGCCGCCAATGATACAGTATTTGCCGACCTTGAGACTACCCGCCATCACGGTGGAGCCCGCCACGGCGGTGCCGTAGCCGATCTCGACGTTGTGGGCAATCTGGCACTGGTTGTCGATGATGACGTTGTCGGCGATGCGGGTATCTTCCAGCGCGCCACGGTCAATGGTGGTGCAGGCGCCGATCTCGACCCGGTTGCCGATGGTCACGCCGCCAAGCTGGGGAATCTTGATCCATTCGCCACGCTCGTTGGCGTAGCCGAAACCATCGGCCCCGATCACTGTACCGGATTGAACCAGACAGTCGGTGCCCATGGTGACATTGTGATACAGGGTGACGTTGGCCCACAGGCGGGAACGGGCGCCCAGCCGGGTATTTTTGCCAACGAAACAGCCCGGGCCAATGCGCACATCGTCACCCAGCACGACGCCGGATTCGATCACCGCATTGGCACCGATGGCCACTCTCTCGCCCAGTTGCACGTCCGCCGCGATAACGGCGCTCGGATGGATATCCATCGCCGGCTGCGGGGTGGTATCCAGCAGTTGGGCCACCCGGGCAAAGCCCACATAGGGGTCTTTGAGCACCAGGGCGTTGGTGGGACAAAACGGCAGATCCGCTTCTGTGATGAGCACGGCCGTGGCCTTGCTCTGCTCCAGATAATGCCGGTACTTTTTGTTGGACAGGAAGGTGATATCCCCCTCCCCGGCCTTTTCCAGTGTCGCTACCTTGCGGATTTCCAGGGTTCCGTCGCCATGAACCTGGGCCCCCAGTTGCTGGGCCAGCTGTGCGAGAGTGAATGACATCAATTAGTTGCTCTTGCTTACCTGAGAAATAACCTGGGCAGAGATGTCCAGCTTGCTGGCGGCATAGGGGGCGGCATTGCGCTCCAGCACCAGATCGTAACCATTGCTCTTGGCGATGGAATCGATGGCAGCCTGCACCTTGGTCAGGATCTTGTTGCGCTCTTCGGACTGACGGCGGCCGTTGTCCTGCTCAAATGCCTGACGCTTCTTGTTGAACTCCATCTGCAGCTTGGCCAGCTTCTCCTGGTTCTGCTTCTTCTGCTCGGCGCTCATGAAGGCCTCGTCCTTGCGGAACTTCTCGACCAGTTTCTGGCCGTCGGCTTCCAGCTTCTGCAGCTCGCGCATGCGCGGCTCGAATTCGCCCTTGAGCTTCTTGGCCACGGCTTCACGCTGGGGCAGCTTCTGGAACACCTCGCCCATGTCGACCACGGCGATCTTGGTGTCAGCGAAGGCTGAGCTCATGCCGGCAGCCATCAGTGCAAAACTCAAACCAGCTACTTTCAACGCTTTATTCACACTTACTCCTTGTTCCCTCATGGTGAGGGCTACCTGATTTACCCGATTATGCAAGCGGCATGACTACCGTCTTGTTACCTGGTGAGGCACGCAAACTGCGCATCCCATCATTGAATACCCCCACCTTGCGGGTGGGGGCGTGATGTCGTTTAGAAGGTACGACCGATGTTGAAGGAGAAGACTTCGGTACGATCCCCTTCATATTTCTTGATTGGCTTGGCCAGAGCGAACACCAGCGGCCCCATGGGCGAGAGCCACTGCAGGGAGACACCGGCGGAGACCCGGATGTTGGCCGGATCCGAGTAGTCCTGGCTCTGGTAGTTGCAGTCTGCGCCAGGAGCACAGGGGTAGGCGCCGTTGGCAAAATCGGTACTCCATACGGAGCCCGCATCGACGAAGACGGTGCTGCGGATCTGCGGACGATAGGTCTCGGAGACGAAGGGAGTCGGGAAGACCAATTCGAACGAGGCCACCGCTAGGGCATTACCACCGACCGAGGTGTCGGAACCTTCGTAATAACCCGTCGCCGTCGGAGCACCGGTACCGTTGTTCGTGTACTGCCGGTAGATCGCCTTGGGACCTATGGTATTGCTCTTGAAGCCGCGCACCGTATCGAAACCACCGGCATAGTAGTTTTCGAAGAAGGGCAGCATGGTGCTGTCACCATAGCCGTTACCGTAGGAGACCCGGCCCTTGCCGATCATGACCCAGCTGTGATCCGCGTCCAGCGGGAAGTAGTGGGCATCTTCGGCCGAGAGTTTGTAGTACTGCAGATCCATGCCAGGAATGGTGACCTTGGCGTTGACCCGCTGACGATCACCTGCGGTCGGGAACATCCCCTTGTTGAGAGTGGAACGAGTCCAGCCTGCAGTCAGGTCAACGGTGACGAAGTCGACGCTGTCCTCACCCTTGGCATAGAGATCCCAGAACTGGTCCATCTGTACCGATTGACGGTTGTCGTTCCACAGGTCGTAGCAGTAGGTGTTGTCTGCTGACGGCTTGTTGTCGGCGATACACTCGTTGAACTTGGACTCATTGAAGGTAGGACGGCTCAGCTTGGAGCTTTCGATACCGGTACTGAAGTCCAGACGGTTGTGCTCGTTGACCGGGAAACCGCTGGAGAGACGGAAGCCTATGGTCTCGTTCTCGTAATCCACGATATCCGCATCATCGGCACGGAACTGGTTGTAGTAGACACGGCCACCCAGGCTGACACCATCCACGGTGAAGTAGGGATCGTTGTAGCTCAGGTCAACGTTCTTGGAGTAGTCGTTGGTGCTGGCGTTGATGGAGACCCGCTTGCCGGTCCCCATGAAGTTGTCCTGGGAGATCCCCGCCTGCAGGCTGAGGCCAGACTCGGTACCATAACCGACGCCCGCGTTGATGGAACCGGCCGGCTGCTCCTTGACCTTGAAGTCGAGATCGACCAGATCGTCATTGCCCGGCACCCGCTTGGTATCCACTTCGACACTCTCGAAATAACCGAGGCGGTTGAGACGGGTCTTGGACTGCTCGATATTGTCGGAGGAGAGCCAGGTGCCTTCCATCTGGCGCATCTCGCGGCGCAATACCTGATCTTCGGTGGTCACGTTGCCGTTGAAGTTGATGTTGCGTACATAGACGCGGGGGCCCGGCTCGACGTTGACGATGAGCTCCACCTCCTTGGTCTCGTCATTGACCTGCGGGAAGGTGACCACCTTGGGATAGGCGTAGCCGTAACGACCGAGGAACTTGGAGAGCACCTCTTCGGTGTGGGTCACCTGGCTCGCCGAGTAGACGCTGCCAGCTTCAATGGGGATGAGCCCCTTCATCTCGCCGGCGCGATCGATGAGGTTACCCTTGAGCTGGATACCGGAGACCTTGTACTGATCCCCTTCCTTGATGTTCAGGGTGACGTAGACGCCTTTCTTGTCCGGAGTCATGGAGACCTGAGTGGACTCCTGGGCGAAACGGATATAGCCGCGATCCATGTAGTAGGAGCGCAGGGTCTCGATGTCACCGGCCAGCTTCTGCTTCTGGTAGCGCTGATCCGCGGTGAAGTTCCACCAGGGCACCTCATCACGCAGGGAGAGCTGGGCGATCAGCTTATCTTCCGGGAAGACATTGTTGCCGACTATGTTGATCTGCTGGATCTTGGCGGCCTGGCCTTCCACGAAGGTGAACTTGAGGTCGACCCGGTTGCGCGGCAGCGGGGTGACGATGGCCTTGACCCTGGCGGAGTATTTGCCCACGCCGTAATAGAAATCTTCCAGCCCCTTCTCGAGGGAGGTGAGCACGGTGCGATCCAGGGGATCACCGACCCGGATACCGGAGGACTCCAGGCTCTGGGTCAGCTGCTCTTCCTTGATGTCCTTGTTGCCGGAAAACTCGATGCTGGAGATGGTCGGACGCTCCTTGACCATCACCTGCAGTACCTGGCCATCGCGGTAGACCTTCACATCCTCGAAGTTGCCGGAGGCATAGAGTTTCTTGATGGCATTCGCCAGGGTCACGGAGTCGACGTTGTCGCCAACCCGGATCGGCAGGTTCAACAGTGCGGCACCCAGGGTCACCCGTTGCAGGCCCTCGACCTGGATATCTTGCACCACAAAAGAGGCAGGGGCCGCCTGGGCCAGGAAACTGGCACCCAGCAGGCAACTCAACACCAATGCTTTTTTAACAGCCATTTTGTTCTTATGTGTCCTTGTTGATGCTCTGGCCTCAGAGGCGAGCGAAATCGTTAAACAGCGCAATACCCATCAATAACATCAGAATGGCGGCGCCGATCCTGAAACCCACTTCCTGTACTTTCTCCGATACCGGCTTGCCGGTAATAGCCTCGATCAGGAAGTAGACAAGATGACCACCATCCAGCACCGGCAAGGGGAACAGGTTGATGATCCCCAGGTTGACACTGATCAGTGCCAGAAAACTCAAGAAATAGACCAAACCGTAATCGGCACTGCTACCCGCGCCCTTGGCAATGGAGATGGGCCCGCTCAGGTTGTCCAGCGACACTATGCCGCCGATCAGCTTGCCAATCATGTCGAAAGTGAGCGTGATCAGGCTCCAGGTCTTGTCGGCACCCTGCCACAGCGCCTGCAAAGGCCCATACTGTAACAGAATTCGATATTCATCCGGTAATGGAACCAGTTGCGGAGCGAGTCCGACATAACCGACCACCTTGCCCTGTACCTTCCTGCTATCCGGGGTCAGGGTCAAGCCGAGATCTTGGTTGTTGCGCTCCACCACTATCTGTAGCGGCTCACCGGGTGCCTGCTGCACCAGTTCGACAAACTGGAGCCAGGTGGTTATCTCCTGATCGCCCACCTGTTTGAGGCGATCACCAACCTGCAGACCTGCCTTTTCACTGGCACTCTTGGCCACCACCGAAGCCACCACAGGCAGCATCTTGCCCCCCAGGGGGACTATGCCCAGGCTGCCGATGGGAGACTCCTTGTCAGGGTCGAAGGTCCAGCCTTCCAGCGACAGGGTCTTCTCGGTGGCGTAGCTGGTCTGCGGCGCCTGCACCTTCAGGGTGACCGACTTGTCACCCAGATGGCTGATAAGGGCATAGGTCACGCTCTCCCAGTCACCGGTCTGCTCATCCCCTACCCCGACGATCTCGACACCAGGCTCGATACCGGCCTGAGCCACGATGGAGGCGGGACGCACCTCGCCAATCACGGGTTTGACACTCGGCACCCCGATCATGAACATCAGCCACAGGGCGACCAGGGCAAACACGAAGTTAGCCATGGGACCGGCCGCGACGATGGCCATCCGTGCCCAGACGCTCTTGTGATTGAACGCCTGCTGTTCTTCACCGGGTTTGAGTTCATCGACCCGGCCATCCAGCATCTTGACATAGCCCCCGAGCGGGATCAGTGCCAGCACATATTCGGTACCGTCCTTACCCATCCGGCGCCAGATCGCCTTGCCAAAACCGATGGAGAAACGCACCACCCTGACACCACAGCGACGGGCCACCCAGAAGTGGCCGAATTCATGCACTGCAACCAACAGGCCCAGCGCAACGACAAAGGCGCCGATGTTCCACAATACACCGCCCATCAGCCAATCTCCTCAATCAGGTGGTGGGCACGGGCACGGGCCGCACCATCCAGGGCAAACAGATCATCGAGAGAACTGACGGCACTGTTCTCCAGCGCCAGCATCACGGCCTCGTTGATCCGGGCGATATCCATGAAACCGATCCGCTCGGCCAGAAAGGCTGCGACAGCCTCCTCGTTGGCGGCATTGAGCGCCGTGGTGGCCGCTTGTCCCTTCTGGCAGGCGTTGATGGCCAGTGCCAGACAGGGGTAGCGATCGTAATCGGGTCGAATGAAGCTGAACTCTCCGACACTGAAAAAATCCAAAGGTTCCACGCCGGAAGGGATGCGATTGGGATAAGCCAGCGCATGAGCGATGGGAGTACACATGTCCGGATTGCCGAGCTGGGCCAGCACGGAGCCATCCTTGTACTGCACCATGGAGTGAATGACGGACTGCGGATGAATGACCACCTGGATCTGCTCGGGGGCGGCGTTGAACAGCCAGCGCGCTTCGATATATTCCAGCCCCTTGTTGATCATGGTGGCGGAATCCACCGAAATCTTGGCCCCCATCGACCAGTTGGGATGGGCAATGGCCTGGGCCGGGGTCACCTTGGCCAGCTCGGCCACTTCGGTATAGCGGAACGGACCACCTGAACCGGTCAGCAGGATCTTGCTGATCCCCGCCGCAGCCAGATCACAGAAGCCAGGCTGACGCTGGATGGCGGTCGGCAGGCACTGGAAGATGGCGTTGTGTTCGCTGTCGATGGGCAACAGCTCGGCGCCGTGTTCGCGCACCGCCTCCATGAAGAAGGCGCCGGACATCACCAATGCTTCCTTGTTGGCCAGCAGAATGCGCTTGCCGGCACGCACCGCCGCCATGGTAGGTGCCAGTCCTGCCGCGCCGACGATGGCCGCCATCACGCTGTGAGCATCGGGATGCGCCGCAACCTCGCACAGGGCCGCGGGGCCGGACATCACCCGGGTCTGGCTGCCATGGGTCTTGAGGCGACTCGCCAGCTCGCGGGCAGCCTCCTCGTCAACCATGACGGCAAAGCGCGGGGAAAATTCGAGACAATCCCGCAGCATGGCATCCACGCTGCGGGCGGCGGTCAGCGCCAATACTTGCCAACGGCCCGGGTTATGGCGCAGCACCTTCAGGGTACTCTGACCGATGGAGCCGGAGGCTCCCAGAATCACCAGGTTACGCATCAGAACTCCTGACTGAGCAACAGATAGCTGAGCAAGAAGACCGGCAGGGCGGCGGTCAGGCTGTCGATCCGGTCGAGCACGCCGCCGTGACCGGGCAGCAGGGTACCGGAATCCTTGATGCCCGCCTCGCGCTTGAACATGCTCTCGGTCAGATCACCCAGCACGGAGGCCAGCACCGCCAAGAGGGAGCAGAACAGCACTATGCCCATCTTGACAGGCACAAAGCCCATCCACCAAGTCACACCGATGGCCAGCAGACTGGCGGTAAAGAGGCCGCCACACATGCCTTCGATGGTTTTACCCGGGCTGACGGCGGGCGCCAGCTTGTGCTTGCCGAACGCCTTGCCAAAAAAATACGCGCCAGAATCTGCCGCCCAGACCAGTCCCATGACGAACAGCAATATCCAGGCCCCCATCATGGGGTCGTGGTAGAAGTTGTAACCGCGAATGGCCACCAGGGACCAGAAGAAGGGAACCAGGGTTACCAGACCAAACAGGGACTTGAGCCAGACAGATTCACGCCACAACCTGGCGCTTTGGGGGTAGCGCAATACCAGGATCAGCCCCAGCAACCACCAGCTGGCGGCGGTCCAGAGCACTCCCATCACCAGAGGATGCAGGCCAGGGGCCCAGAGTTGTTCCACTGGCAAGCAGAACAGGCTGGCGCCAAGCAACAGACAGAATACGATGGGCAACCACTGCAGCGGCTTGGCCGACACGAAGGTGCTCCATTCACGACTGGCCAGCAAAAATACCAGCGATGCCAACAGGGCAAAAAACTTCAATGGCAAAAAGAAGAGCGCCCCCAGGACCAGGGGGATCAACATCAAAGCAGTAATAATTCGTTGTTTTAGCAAAAGAAACCTCTCTCTTGGGAGCGGGGTTTAGCCGGTCTGCTGCTCGGCGATCAATTCCCGGATCTGTTCACCCGTACAGCCGAAGCGGCGCTCGCGCGCCACGAAAGAGGCGACCGCCTCGCTGAACTCGGCTTCGTTGAAATCGGGCCACAATACCGGGGTAAAATAGAGCTCGGCATAGGCGAGCTGCCATAACACAAAGTTGCTGATGCGATGATCACCACCGGTCCGGATCAACAGATCCACGGGGGGCAGATCGGCCATGCAGACGGCACTGCTCAGCATGGTTTCATCAATGTCATCGGCCGCCATTTCACCGACAGCCACGGCCCTGGCCAGCTTGCGGGCAGCCTGGGCGATATCCCACTGGCCCCCGTAGTTGGCCGCAATATTCAGCGTCAGTCCCTTGTTGTTGGCGGTCAGCGCTTCCGCCTTGGCGATTTTTGCCTGCAATCGTTCACTGAAACGAGAGGTATCGCCGATCACCTTGAGCCGGATCCCGTTATCGTGCAGTTTTTGCACCTCGCGACCCAGCACGGTGACAAACAGCTCCATAAGAGCACTAACCTCCCCTTCCGGACGACGCCAGTTCTCGCTGGAGAAGGCAAACAGAGTCAATGCCTTCATCTTGGCCCGCGCCGCAAAGGTGACCGCCTCGCGTACCGACTTGACGCCTGCCTTGTGCCCGTAAACCCGCATCTTGCCTCGGTTCTGGGCCCAGCGACCGTTACCATCCATGATGATGGCGACGTGACGTGGCAAAGACGAGTTGGCACAATCACCCAACGCAGCCAAAAGCGACATGTTTTTCTCCCACAAAGACAAAAGCGCCGTGCAGGGGCACTACACGGCGCTCGTAATATACCTTTCGAAGCCTTAGATTTCCATTAGCTCCTTCTCCTTTGCGGCAAGGGCCTCATCGACCAGCTTGACGAAGGAGTCGGTCAGCTTCTGGATCTCTTCCTGGGCACGACGGTCGTCATCTTCGGAGATCTCTTTCTCTTTCAGCAGCGCCTTGAGGTCGGCGTTGGCATCGCGACGGATGTTACGCACGGCCACACGGGCGTTTTCTGCTTCGGCACGCACCACCTTGGTCAGATCGCGACGACGCTCTTCGGTCAGCGGCGGCAACGGCACACGCAGAGTCTGGCCGTTGCTGGACGGATTCAGGCCCAGATCGGAGGTCAGGATCGCCTTTTCAACGGCCTGGATCATGGAGCGATCGAAGATGGAGATGGAGAGGGTACGAGCATCTTCTGCCACCACGTTGGCCAACTGTTTCAGCGGAGTGGCAGCACCGTAGTACTCAACCTGGATACCGTCGAGCAGGCTCGGATGAGCACGACCGGTACGGATCTTGGACATCTGGGTCTTGAGCGACTCAACGCTCTTGCCCATACGGTCCTTGGCGTCGTTTTTAATCTCGTTGATCACAGTGGTTTTCCTTTTGGCGAACGAGCCGTCTACAGCTCGTATCTATCTTATTTGCTGACGTGATGGATCAGAGTGCCTTCCGGCTCACCCATGATAACCCGGCGCAGGGCACCCGGTTTGTTCATGTTGAACACGCGGATCGGCAGGTCATGGTCACGGGCCAGAGTAAAGGCAGCAAGATCCATCACCTTGAGCTCTTTTTCAAGAACTTCATCATAACTCAGTTCATGATACAGCACGGCATCCGGATTCTTAACCGGATCCTCGTTGAAGACACCATCGACCTTGGTGGCTTTCAGCACCACGTCGGCTTCGATCTCGATCCCGCGCAGACAGGCGGCAGAATCGGTAGTAAAGAAGGGGTTGCCGGTACCGGCGGAGAAAATTACCACCTTGCCAGCGCGCAGCTGGCTGATGGCTTCTGCCCAGACATAGGAGTCACAGATCCCTTGCAGGGAGATGGCAGACATCAGACGGGCATTCACATAAGCACGATGCAGGGCATCACGCATGGCCAGACCGTTCATCACGGTCGCCAGCATACCCATGTGGTCGCCCACCACACGGTTCATGCCAGCTTTGGCAAGACCGGCGCCACGGAACAGGTTGCCGCCACCGATGACCAGACCGACCTGAACACCCAGCTCAACCAGTTCTTTGATCTCTTGGGCCATCCGATCCAGCACGGCCGGATCAATGCCAAAACCCTCGGATCCTTGCAGGGCTTCACCACTCAACTTCAGAAGAACACGTCTGTATGCAGGCTTGGGATTGGTACTCATGTCACTGATTCCTGGTCATATAAAGACCGCGACATAAGTCGCGGTCTGGGGAAACGGAAAAACCGGTTCGATTAGGCCTTTTGAGCGGCCGCGATTTGAGCTGCAACTTCAGCAGCGAAATCGGTCTCTTGCTTCTCGATGCCTTCGCCCACTTCGAAACGGGTGAAGGAAACAACGTCAGCACCTTCTTTCTTCAGCAGTTCGGCAACGGTCATGGAAGGATCTTTCACGAACGGCTGACCAGTCAGGGAAACCTCACCGGTGAACTTCTTCATGCGGCCTTCAACCATCTTCTCGGCGATCTCTTTCGGCTTGCCAGAGTTGACGGCGATGTCGATCTGGATTTCGCGCTCTTTGGCAACGACGTCGGCAGATACATCTTCCGGCTTGACGAATTGCGGGCTGTTGGCAGCTACGTGCATGGCCAGATCTTTGGCCAGCTCGTCGGTACCGCCGACCAGCTTGGTGATAACACCGATACGGGAACCGTGAACGTAGGTACCCAGGTTGTCACCTTCAACCAGCATCACGCGACGCAGGTTCATGTTCTCACCGATCTTGGCGATCAGGTTGGTGATGGTCAGCTCTACGGACTCACCGTTGCCAAAGTCAGCGGCTTTCAACGCGTCAACGTCAGCGATCTTCTGGGTAGCGGCGATCTCGACGATCTTCTGACCCATGGCCAGGAAGCCTGCATCCTTGGAAACGAAGTCAGTTTCGCAGTTCAGCTCGATCATGACGGCAACGTTGCCTTCGGTACGGGCGAAGATCACGCCTTCAGCGGCGATACGGCCAGCTTTCTTGGCGGCTTTGGCCTGACCGGATTTGCGCATGTTCTCGATAGCCAGCTCGATATCACCGTTGGCTTCTTCCAGCGCTTTTTTGCAATCCATCATGCCAGCGGCGGTGCGCTCGCGCAGTTCTTTTACCAGGGCGGCAGTAATGTTTGCCATGTCCAGTATCCTCGGTCTTGAATTGACAAGAAACAGGGGCCACAAGGGCCCCTGCTAACCAATTACATCAGCTTGGTTAATAAGGGCTTTACAGACCTTATCAATTACTCAGCTTCAACGAAGCCATCTTGTTCAGCTTGAACAACGATGTCCTGAGCGCGAGCTTCCAGTACGGTGTCAGCAGCAGCATTCAGGTACAGCTGAACGGCACGGATAGCGTCGTCGTTACCCGGGATGACGTAATCAACGCCGTCCGGGTTGGAGTTGGTATCAACGATGGAAACTACCGGGATACCCAGGTTGTTGGCTTCTTTGATAGCGATGTGCTCGTGGTCGGCATCGACAACGAACAGAACGTCAGGCAGGCCGCCCATGTTCTTGATACCACCCAGGCTCTTCTCCAGCTTTTCCATTTCGCGAGTACGCATCAGCGCCTCTTTCTTGGTCAGCTTGTCGAAGGTACCGTCCTGGCTCTGGGTTTCCAGATCTTTCAGGCGCTTGATGGACTGACGAACGGTTTTCCAGTTGGTCAGCATGCCGCCCAGCCAGCGGTGGTTGACGTAGAACTGGTCGCAACGCTCAGCGGCTTCTTTGACGGCTTCAGACGCGGCACGCTTGGTACCTACGAACAGTACCTTGCCCTTCTTGGCAGCTACGGAGCTGATGAAGTTCATGGCATCGTCAAACATCGGAACGGTTTTTTCCAGGTTGATGATGTGAACTTTGCTGCGGGCACCGAAGATGTAGGATTTCATTTTCGGGTTCCAGTAACGAGTCTGGTGACCGAAGTGAACGCCGGCTTGCAGCATGTCGCGCATAGAAACTTTAGCCATTTTATACCTCTGTATTGGGGTTAGGCCTCCACACATCCCATGTAACCGACCCCAAAGGGGCACCCCGGTACAGGTGTCGATGTGTGTGTGTTGTTTAAGTAAGGGTGATGAAACAGGGACCCATGATCCCCATTCCGGCGCGCTTTATACCATAAGTTTGCTCAGGACACCACCGGCGACACATCAAACGGGTGTGAAATCTGGATCCCGTCAGGAGAGGCTGGAACGTCGATTTGACGTTGTGATGACAATCACACTGGAAGTGAGCAGGGGTTGCGGATAAAATTTTGCCCTGATTGCAAACGCATCTATTTTTCATTACCTGCCCGACCAGCCGTTGCTGGTTGTTGCGGCAGGCCGCAAGAGAGATCCCATGTCCATTAAAATCAAGACACCGGAAGAGATTGAAAAGATGCGCGTTGCCGGCCGATTGGCCGCCGATGTGCTGGTCATGATTGCGCCCCATGTCAAAGCTGGCGTCACCACTGACGAACTGAACACCCTGTGCCACAACTACATCGTTGACGTGCAGCAGGCCATCCCGGCCCCTCTCAACTACCACGGCTTCCCCAAATCCATCTGCACCTCGGTGAATGATGTGATCTGCCACGGCATTCCGAATCACAAGAAGCTGCGCGACGGCGACATCATCAACCTGGACATCACCGTCATCAAGGATGGCTACCACGGCGATACCTCCGCCATGTTCATCGTGGGCGAGACCACGCCGCTGCGCCGCCAGCTGTGCAAGGTCGCCCAGGAGAGCCTCTACGCCGCCATCAAGACGGTGCGCCCGGGTGCCTGCATCACCGAGATCGGCGCCGTGATCCAGCCCATCGTCGAGAAGGCCGGCTTCTCCGTGGTACGTGACTACTGCGGCCACGGCATCGGTGCCGAATTCCACGAAGAGCCGCAGATCCTGCATTACCGCAACAGCGGCAAGCTGGAGCTCAAGGCCGGCATGTGCTTCACCATCGAGCCCATGGTCAACAGCAAGAAGTATCATTGCAAGGTCAACCCGAAAGATGGCTGGACCGTGACCACCAAGGATGGCGGCGACTCCGCCCAGTGGGAACACACCCTGCTGGTGACCGAAGATGGCTGCGAGATCCTGACCCTGCGTCCTGACGACACCATCGACCGTTTCATCAAACACGGTTAACATTGAGCCCCGGCCCTGCTCAGAAGCGCCGGGGTTTTTATTGCCCGTTTTCGCCATTTCCCAGCCACCTGCGTGTGAGATGCCATGGACGCCAGCCTGCTTTCCCCCCACCTGTTACCCGACGATCAGCTCACCCGTGACAACTGCAAGGAGTACCTGAGTCGTTTCCTCGGCTGGCTGCACGCCCGCTTCGACGCCGGCGACAACATCATCGAGCTGGTCGCCACCCGCTCGGAGTACATGGATCAGCTGCTGACCCGGTTGTGGCAAAAATTCGGCTTCGACAAGACGGATCTCACCCTGATCGCGGTGGGAGGGTATGGCCGGGGTGAGTTGCACCCCCACTCCGACATCGACCTGCTGATCCTCTATGACGGCGACGAGCTGGACGAGGTGCTGGGGCTGCGCATCGGTGAGTTCATCACCCTGTTGTGGGATCTGAAACTGGAAGTGGGCCAGGCGGTACGCAACGTGGCAGAGTGCATCGAGCAGGGGCGGGCCGACATCACGGTGGCCACCAACCTGATTGAGGCGCGCTACATCACCGGCCGCCAGGCGGGGTTCCAGCAGCTCAGGGAGGCGACCGGCCCAGAACACTTCTGGCCAAGCGAGGCCTTCTTTCGCGCCAAGCGCCAGGAGCAGGCCGAACGCCACCAGCAGTTCCTCGGTACCGCCTACAAGCTCGAACCCGATCTCAAGTGCAATCCGGGGGGCCTGCGCGACATCCAGACCCTGGCCTGGGTGGCCCGCCGCCACTTCGGCGCCACCACCCTGTTCGAGATGACCAGCCACGGTTTTCTCAATCGCGCCGAATACCGCGAACTACTCGACTGCCAGAACTTCCTGTGGAAGGTACGCTTCGCCCTGCACATGGCCATCAACAAGGGGGACAACCGCCTGCTGTTCGATCGCCAGCGCACCGTGGCCCAGATGCTGGGGTTCGAGGGGGAAGGCAACACCCCGGTCGAGCAGATGATGAAGCGCTTTTACCAGACAGTGCGGCGAGTCTCCGAACTCAACGAAATGCTGTTGCAGCTGTTTGACGAGGCGATCCTCGGCAACACCGCCATGGACGTGCGCCGCCTCTCCGATGAATTCCAGCTCCGTGGCCGCCTCATCGATGCGGTGGATGCCGAACTGTTTGCCCGCGAACCCGCCGCCATCCTGCGCCTCTTCTACCAGATGGCGCAGCATTCCGAGATAGCGGGCATTCACTCGGCCACCTTGCGCCAGTTGCGCGAGGCGCGGCGCAAGCTCAACTGCTGGCTGCAGGATATCCCCGAGTGCCGCCGCCTGTTTATGGCGCTGTTGCGTCATCCCAATGGCATCGGCCAACCCCTCAGTCTGATGCACAAGTACGGGATCCTGGCGGCCTATCTGCCCCAGTGGAACCTCATCGTTGGCCAGATGCAGTTCGACATGTTCCATGCCTACACGGTGGACGAACATACCCACCGGCTGCTCAAGAACATCCATCAGTTTCCCAATCCGGCCAGCCGCCAGACTCACCCGCTCTGCCACGAGGTGTTTACCCGGCTGCGCAAGCCGGAGCTGCTCTATGTAGCCGCCCTGTTCCACGACATCGCCAAGGGGCGGCGTGGCGATCACTCAGAGCTCGGCGCCGTCGATGCGCTGGAGTTTTGCCAGCTGCACGGTTTTGATCGCTACGAGAGCCGGCTGGTCGCCTGGCTGGTGCGCCATCACCTGCTGATGTCGGTGACCGCCCAGCGCCGCGACATCTACGACCCCGAGGTCGTCACCGACTTTGCCCAGAAGGTGCGCGACGAGCAGCATCTCGACCTGCTTTACTGCCTGACGGTGGCCGACATCTGTGCCACCAACGACACTCTGTGGAACGACTGGAAGGGCACTTTGCTGCGGGAGCTCTACTTCGCTACCCAGAAGGCGCTGCGCCAGGGGCTGGAAAACCCGCCGGACATGCGCCTGCGGATCCGCGAAAACCAGCGTCAGGCCAAGCAGATCCTGGCCCAGCGGGATGTCACGGAAGAAGCCGTCAACCGCTTGTGGGCCGACTTCAAGGCCGACTACTTCCTGCGCCACAGCCCGGAACAAATCGCCTGGCACTGCCGCCACATCATCGAACACGGCGACAACCCGGCTCCTCTGGTGATCATTGGCAAGCACCCGACCCGGGGTGGCAGCGAGGTGTTCATCTATTGTCGCGACACGCCGAATCTATTTGCCACCGTAGCCTCGGCATTGGATCAGAAGAACCTCAACATCCACGACGCCCAGATCATGAACTCGCGCAGCAACTTCGTGCTTGATACCTTCGTGGTGCTGGAGCCGAGCGGCGAACCCATCAGCCCGAACCGTACCGCGCCCATCAAGAAGGCACTGGAGAAAGCGTTGCAGGAGCCCGGCAAGCTGGTGCTGCGCAGCAAGCCGCTGTCACGACGTCACCGCCAGTTCAGCGTGCCGACCCGGGTGGTGTTTCTGCCCCACAAGGGAGAAACCCGCCACACCCTGATGGAACTGACGGCGCTCGATACACCAGGCTTGCTGGCCCGCATCGGCGCCGTGTTCCAGCAGTGCGGGCTGTCGCTCCACGCCGCCAAGATCACCACCATAGGGGAGCGGGTAGAGGACTTTTTCAGCCTCACCAATCTGGCGGGAGATCCCCTGACGGCGGAACAACAGCTGCAACTGGAAGAACGGCTGGTGCACCAGCTCAATCCGCAGCAATCCTGACTGTGGCGTGAGCAAAAAAGCCTCGCAAGAGACTGTTTACAGAGCGTTTTTACCCTGAGAAACCAGAGGCCTCACCAGGGGTGACACAGAAATGGCCACAAGACTGAAGAAATCGGGTTTCCCCTCTTAAACACGATCGGAAAAGTGTGATACAACAAACAGAATTTTTTAAAGGAAACCTGTCATGACCGAGTTGCAACAGATCATTGAATCGGCCTTCGAGCGCCGCGACACCATCACCCCGGGCACAGTGGATAGCGCCACCAGATCCGCCATCCTGCAAGCCATCGACCTGCTGGACTCCGGCAAGGCCCGCGTTGCCGAGAAGATTGCCGGCGAGTGGGTTGTTCACCAGTGGCTGAAGAAGGCAGTGCTGCTCTCGTTTCGCATCAACGACAACGGCATCATCAAGGGTGATGATGCCCAGTACTACGACAAGGTTCCCCTCAAGTTTTCCAACTACACCGAAGAGCAGTTCCGCGAAGCGGGTGTGCGCGTGGTGCCGCCGGCGACCGCCCGCAAAGGCTCCTTCATCGCCCCCAATACCGTGCTGATGCCCTCCTACGTCAACATCGGTGCCTACGTTGACGAAGGTACCATGGTCGACACCTGGGCCACCGTCGGCTCCTGTGCCCAGATCGGCAAGAACGTCCACCTCTCCGGCGGCGTCGGCATCGGCGGCGTACTGGAGCCGCTGCAGGCCAACCCGACCATCATCGAGGACAACTGCTTCATCGGCGCCCGTTCCGAGGTGGTTGAGGGCGTCATCGTGGAAGAAGGCTCCGTCATCTCAATGGGCGTCTTCATCGGCCAGTCCACCCGCATCTATGACCGCGAAACCGGCGAAATTCACTACGGCCGCGTACCGGCCGGTTCCGTTGTGGTTTCCGGCTCCCTGCCCTCCAAGTGCGGCAAGTACAGCCTGTACGCTGCGGTGATCGTCAAGAAAGTCGATGCCAAGACTCGCGCCAAGGTGGGCATCAATGCCCTGCTGCGCTCCATCGACGAGTAACTGGCAGTCCTTTGAAAAAGAGCGCCTGATGGCGCTCTTTTTTTATCGTCGAAGAATGCTCTGTCGGTGCATCTCGCATGATGTTGGGAGAAGGCAGAAAGGGCCTTTTGAACCCCATTTGGATTTTGGCGCCCCTGTCACAGGCAAGCCACACCCGCTCGGTTAAGATAGATGACACAGGATCGTTTCAAACCAAGGAAGCCTGATGTACGAGAATCTGAAGAGCCTGGGGATCCAGGATCCCGCCTCCGTCGACAGCTACACCCTGCGCCAGGAGGCCAACCACGACATCCTCAAGATCTACTTCAAGAAGCAGAAAGGCGAGTTCTTCGCCAAGAGCGTGAAATTCAAATACCCCCGCCAGCGCAAGACCATGCTGGTCGACTCGGGTACCCATGAGTACAAGGATGTCACCGAGATCAACGCCAATCTCAAGTATGTGGTGGACGAGCTGGACAACCTGACTCAGGGCGTGCACGTTCAGGCCGATCCGGATATCAAGCAGAAGATCCTGCGCGACCTGCGCCACCTGGAAAAAGTGGTGCAAAACAAGATCAGCGAAATCGAGCGGGACCTCGAAAAGCTGTAATTCCCCTCCTCCCCAAAGAGCGCCCTGATGGCGCTCTTTTTATTACCCTACACGCAGAATCCACATCACTGTCTCCACTCTCGAGGCAAACTCCTGCCCTCCAAACAGAAAGAACGGTGAATCACCTCATTTCCGCCTATCTGGCACGACAACCCTCTACCGCAAGCTACAAAACAGAAAAAGGGAGGCTTGCGCCTCCCTTTTCGGAACTCCAGGATTCAAACAACCGGATTAGTTGCTCTTCATCCAGATATCCATGTCGGTTTTCAGGTTGTCGGACTTGGTACCGAAGATGGCCTGTACGCCAGAACCAGCCACAACCACACCGGCGGCGCCCAGTTTCTTCAGACCAGCCTGGTCCACCTTGGCCACATCTTTCACGCCGACACGCAGACGGGTGATGCAGGCATCCAGGGAGGCGATGTTCTCTTTACCACCGAAGGCGGCAACCAGAGCGGCGGACATTTCGTCTTTACCTTGGCCCACGGACTCCTCGGCAGTCTCGTCTTCACGACCCGGAGTTTTCAGGTTCATGGCACGGATCACGAAGCTGAATACTACGTAGTAGATAGCGGCATAGACCAGACCCAGACCCACCAGCAGCAGCATGTTGCTGGCACGCGGGGACTGTACGACGAAGTCGATGAAGCCGTTGGAGAAGGTGTGACCGTGAACCACGCCCAGCATGTTGGTCAGCACGTAAGCCAGACCAGCCAGGACGGCGTGGATGGCATACAGTACCGGTGCCACGAACAGGAAGGAGAACTCGATCGGCTCGGTGATACCGGTCAGGAAGGAGGTCAGGGCAGCGGAGGCCATGATACCAACGACCTTGGCACGGTTTTCCGGTTTGGCAGCGTGAGCGATGGCAAACGCGGCAGCAGGCAGACCGAACATCTTGAACAGGTAGCCACCGGCCAGCTGGCCAAAGCCATTACCGGCAGCGCGGGAGGCATCATCAGCAGTCAGGAAGCAGGTCATGATGCCGTGTACGGTTTCACCGGCGCCGTTGACGCAGGTACCAGCCTGGTAGAAGAACGGTACGTTCCAGATGTGGTGCAGACCGAACGGGATCAGGGAGCGCTCAACCACGCCGTAGATACCGAAGGCCAGTACCGGGTTCTGGTTGGCAGCCCAGTCGGAGAAGGCACCGATGGCACCACCGACAGGCGGCCAAATCACGGACAGGATCACACCCAGACCGATAGACAGGAAACCGGTGATGATGGGCACGGCACGCTTGCCGGCGAAGAAGCCCAGGTACTCGGGCAGCTGGATCTTGTAGAAGCGGTTGAAGGCCCAGGCGGCGATACCACCAGCCAGGATACCACCCAGCACACCGGTATCGATGCTTTCAACGCCCATGACCGGCGCCATGACTTTCAGGGTGGCGACCATGATGCCGTAGCCAACGATGGCGGACAGGCCGGATACGCCGTCGTTATTGGTGAAGCCAAGTGCCACACCGACTGCAAACAGCAGGGCCATCTGGCCAAACACGGAACCACCTGCCTGCTCCATCAATTGGGAGACGATTTCCGGCAGCCAGCTGAAGTGGGCAGCACCCACCCCCAGCAGAATACCTGCAACGGGCAAGACTGATACGGGCAGCATCAGCGCCTTACCAACCTTTTGCAGATTAGAGAAAGCATTTTTCAACATTGTGTGCGCTCCTGAATGGATTGTCTTCCCTGAACGAGTTGTTTGAATGAAATAACAGCAGTTCATCCAAATATCGTCGGATCGGGTTTGATTATTTTGACCATCAAAATATAACCCACCGGGTAATAAATTGCTGCTTTCGAAGAGAGAGGAATATTGAATTTGGAGGGGAGATCACAACTTGTTTGGCTGCAATAAAATCTTATTTTCGCAAGATAAATTACCGCATGATAAGTCTATTACACAAATAGATAAATTACAGTTTCGCTTTGTATTTTAATAATTCCAAATATATCCACAGGAAACACAATGTAACACTATGTAACCAACTCCTTTTTATTATTACAGTCTACCGATTAAAAAGGCCTCCAACAAGGGAGGCCTTAAAAATATATTGCTCAGTCAAAAAGTCGGGTTAATCCCTACTTTTGGGAACGCTTCACCGCATCGACGAACACCGCCTTGGCCTTGCTGGAACCGGCACGCTCAGCTTCGCTGACCAGCTGCATCGCCTTGTCGATATCACCGGCATTGACCGCTTTCTCGATCTGGGATTGATAGAAGGCTTCGGTCTCGGCCAACATGGGAGCCACGGGTTTGCTCCCCACTCCGGTTGCCAGCGGAACAACCAGCTTGTTGGGTTCCGGGTTGACCACAGGTGTATTGGCATCGATCACGTCCTGATAGACAGGCTTGTAATAGTTGCTATCTGTTTTTACCCCGCTCAGATCTTCCATCGACACGCTGACCACGCCCCAGGGAGAGTGGGGAATAACGGGATCTTTCTCACCGTAATCAACAACCCCCAGCGACTTGGTCATTAATTTGGACGGGCTCAGGATGGTCGTTGTCTTGTCAAGCGTGGCGGAATCCGTATAGATCACCATGTAGCTCTCGTTATTGGGGTTGCCCACATAGGAACGATCCACCGTAAACACGGCCTCCATGCGATCGCCTTCCAGCATGCGGGCGGGCTCGTACTTGAATACGTCACTGCCAAGCTTGCGGGTCACATTGAATTTGGAGTCAAGCATCATTACGGTGGGATTAAACAGGGACTTGTCGATCAAGCCATCCACCGTAATGCGCAAATTG
Organism: Aeromonas sp. S18(2024); assembly: GCF_041402525.1. Lineage (NCBI taxonomy): Bacteria > Pseudomonadati > Pseudomonadota > Gammaproteobacteria > Aeromonadales > Aeromonadaceae > Aeromonas > Aeromonas sp. S18(2024). The sequence continues at coordinate 432,492 of NZ_JBGLQV010000002.1, forward strand.
CCTGAGTTCACAGGCAGGCGGAAGGCGGCAAAATAGCTTTTTCCTTCGTTGAAGTTGTAAGCCGGGGAGCTGCTGTCAATCGGGATCAGCTTGGTCGCCCCAGGCTGAAGCTCCTGAAAAGGCAGGCTGGAGACATCACGGCAGCAGCTGCTCACCGACGCCAGCTGGGTCATCGCGGTATCACGATTTCCCAAAATGGATTTGAATTCTTGCGTCGGGGCTACGGTTGTTTCCAACGAAGCACACCCCCCCAAGACAACTGAGCAAAATACAGTCAAGGCTAACCCGGAATATCTCATTGCGTAACCCTAAGGACAGTGTTGTAAAAAAAGCGCCCCCGTCATGCGGGGGCACTTGCATTCATGACATCAAACAGCTTACCACCAGGCTTCAGCTTGAACACCGAAGTTCCAGGAATCATCCTGTTTCACGCCGTTGGAGTCCGGACGGAACTGTCCATCAGCATCCAGATAGGAGGCATAAACACGGATTTCCGGACGGGCCCAGAAGCCGGAACCAGCGGACCAAGCCTGTGCCAGGGTGTACTTCTTGCCGATGGTGCTGGAATCAGTACCACTGTTCGGCTCGTAGCTATCGTGGTGATAACCGAGTTCGGCGATGGTCTTCATGGTGTCGTTCCACTTGTACATCGGGCGAACGACGACGGAGAAGGTGTCCTTGTCAGCGCTGTTGTTATCAATGTCACTGGCCATGCCGTAAACAATCTGGTGACCGAATTCGACTTTGTCACCGATAGGCAGCACACCCCAGTTGATGAAACGCCAGCCATCGCCTTTGGAGGCTGCCTGGCTCAGGCCGTTGCCAGAACCACTACCATAATCGACGGCCTGGGATGCATAACCGTCAGCAAAGTACTGAACCACAGTCTTGTTGAAGCCACCCAGCATGGACTGAGTCAGCTCGGCGGTCAGCATGTGGCCATTTTTCTCGTAGTCCTTGCTGCCCAGTGCCGCTTTCTGCTCATCGGTCAGGTTAGCGCGAGCGAAGTCATAACCCAGCTCCAGGGACGCGTCGGTCCACAGCGGAATACCGGCATAACGCACATCCAGCACGTCAGTATCGACGCGCTTGTCTACGCCGACACCACCAACGAACTCATCGTAGTCATCCCACGGGTCGTTGCGCAGCCAGGCGAAGGAGAGCTTGCCGGGACCGGCCTGGATGTTTTCTACACCGGCGCCCGCGCCGGATACATCCCAGTAGTAGAAGTCGGAGATATGAATATCGTGACGCTGGTAGTAACGCTTACCAGCCCACAGGGTGGCTTCCGGCGCAAAGCCCAGCACACCTTTGGCTTGCACGTTGAACTGACGCAGGGCGAAGTCGGCATCGCTGCCGCTGGTGCTTTCCCAGTCACGACCTTGCTGACCAGAGACCATGGCAAACATGGAGTCTACATAGAAGGTCTTGCCATCCTTGTTGTAAGCCTCTTGACCCAGCTGTACTTCGCCGTAGGTCTCGGCTTCGTTACCCAGACGGCCGACTTTCTGTTTGGAGTAAGTCTGGAGGCTGCCATTATCGGAAGTACCAACACCGGAACGCATATAACCGTGGAAATCTACGGCAAAGGCGGCTTGGGAAGCCAGGGCGGCAGTAACAGCTGCTGCAATCGGGAGCCACTTCATTTTCATTGTCATATTCCTTATTTCCCGCTGTGAGGAGTGTGATCCTGAATATTCAACTTCATATCACCAAGCAATCCTGCAGGTGATAACCGAGGTCGATTATAGGGAGCGCATATCGCGACAAATATGAGCAGACTCACAAAATGGCGACAAATCGCTCGGCAAACGTTCACAGCGCCAAACAGAAGTAAAAACAGATGAAATCTAGCAACAAAACACCACCAAAACACACAAAATGCAAATAACATTGCACTTGAAATCGGTACCAGCAATTAATTTGCTTCTAAGCAAAAGTGAATATTTGCGCATCCTTTTTTAAAAACATGACTGAAATCGCTTTCATGATTGAACTTTTATTTCCTCGTTATGTCGCGGCCTCTGGGCACTAAATGAGCGGGATAACTTTTTAGCATCTTGAAATAGATACCTTACAGGGGAGAAATATGGATACCAATTGGGTTGGCGGATAGTGAAAATAAAAATCCCCTGTGGCAAACCGACAGGGGATTTTTATGGCGCTATTTAACAAGCAATTCAGGGCTGAAACGTCCACTCCTTCAGCCAGGAAAGTGCCACCTGTTCGGGTTCATCATGAAAGGTGGCATCCAGTTCAAGGCGGGGGATCACAGCGCTCGCCCCCAACTCTTGCAGCTGCTCGTCAAGACGACGGCCGGCCCCGCAGAAATGCTCGTAGCTACTGTCACCCATGGCGATCAGGGCATAGCGCAACCCCTTGAGCCAGGGCGCCCGATCGGCCAGATCGCTGGCAAAAGGTTGCAAATTGGGCGGAATATCCCCCTGCCCCGTGGTGGCACTCACCAGCAACAAAAAACGGCCGGGGTCTATGTCCTCCAGCCGAGCCTCTTCATGCAGGGCACACTGGTGCCCCTTGCGTTCAAGCTCGTCCGCCAGCGTCTCGGCCACCAGCATGGCCGCACCATAGACGGTTCCCACCACAATATCGATCTGCGCCACTACCTGCCTCCTGCACGCACTTGTTGTCGGTATAATCACCGACTCTATCAGCAAGCAGACCGGGGATGCCACCGAATGAGGCTCAGTAATCGCTCTCGCTGGCGGGCCAACCCAGTTCGGCAAACAGCTGCAGCACGTCCTGACCGAGGGGGGCCTGGATGCGCATCGGCACCTTCAACACCGGATGCTCAAAGCTCAGAGTGCGCGCCACCAGCAGCAGGCGCTCACAGCCATACTGCTCGCGAAAGAAGCGGTTATGGCGACCATCACCGTGGGTGGTATCACCGACAATGGGGTGGAACAGATGATCCAGGTGGCGGCGCAGCTGGTGTTTGCGACCTGTCTTCGGGAACAGTTTGACCAGGCTGTAACGGCTGGTCGGGTGTTTCTTGGAGACGGCATAAGGCAGCTCGACGCTGTGCAGACGCCGGAAGGTGGTGACGGCCTCCTGGGCCGGACGATCCGGGTCACTCATGGCGTCAGCTATCTTGTCCAGCTGCTCCTTGAGGGGATAGTCGATCACCCCCTGCTCGGGCGCCCAGCCGCGCACCAGCGCCAGGTACTCCTTTTGCACCTGGCGATTGGCAAACGCCTCGGTCAGGGTGCGGGCCACGGCTGGATCCAGCGCAAACAGCAGCACCCCGGAGGTGGGACGATCGAGGCGATGAACCGGGTAGACATGGCGGCCCCCGATCAGATCCCGAGTCATCTGCATGGCAAAGCGGGTCTCGGCCTTGTCCAGCCAGCTGCGGTGCACCAGCAGGCCGGAGGGCTTGTTGACCGCCACCAGCCAGTCATCCTGATAAAGCAGGGTCAGGCTCATTTTTCCACCACTTTGCCGGAAAGCAGCAGATCGAAACGGGCGATGAGGCGCAGCAGATCTGCCACCTCGGCGAGCTCCTCTTTATAGACTTCGCTGGCCATGGGATAGATGGAGACGTTGCTCGGCAACGGGGCCTGCAGCAGCACCAGCTGCTCCATGCGCGGGATCAGCACGAACTGCAGCCACTGATCGAAGCTCAGGGTATCGACACAAAAAGGCAGGGTGCTCGCCAGCGCCTCCTCGCCAGGGTGTTCGGCTTGCCAGCGTTCGAGGCGTTGCAACTCGGCGGTGAGTTCCCCCAACAGGCCAGCTACCAGCAAATATTGATTCATCTCGCTCTCTTCCTCTTCACCACGGGTTGATCCTTGGGCGGCGAACATGACGCGATCGCCTGGCGGCCGGAACGGGCCTGCCGCCGTCAAAAAAGGGCGATACTATACACCTCGCCCCGCACGGCTGCCATGGCGAACCGTGGCAACCACTGGCGATCCTCGGCGAGGGCCTTATAATCGGCCCGCATCACCCAAAGCCGGATTACACCATGTCTGCCACCGCTTCAAGCATCAATACCCTGACCGAATTTCTGACCCAGGCAGGAACCCAGTTCCAGCTGTTTGACATGGGCCGCCAGGTGCGCCCGCTGCCAAGCGATCTCTTCGTTCGCATCGAACAGCAGCAAGAGCCCTACCCCTGGCCCCTGCAGCAGCATGCCTGGCTCGGCATCCACTTCTTTCAGCCAGCCGAATCCCGTCACTACCTCTGGTTCCTCAAGTTTGCCCTTGATGAGCGCGGTCTGCTCATCTCGAGCGGCCCCAAACACTTCATGGATCAGGTAGTGGAAACCCTGGGCTACAAGCTGACTGGCGAGCTGGATGAAGAGAAGGCCCAGCGGCTGGCCGACAATCCCTATACCTTCCGTCCGGCCGAGGCCAAGATGGCCAGTCTGCATGCCAAGCTGGCCTATCAGCTGGAGCAGGCACCGTCCGCCTATTACGAGGCCCTGCGCCATTATCTGGCGGCGCCCGGTGCCGATGGCTGGCAAACCCTGGGGGTACAGGGCTTCGCCGATCTGGCGGAGCGGCTGCACGATGAGCGCAACCTGGCCCTGGTGTGCAAGGCTTTGCCGACCCTGCCGCTGGAGCCCCTCTATGCCCTCTGCCAGAGTCTGGAGAGCGCCCCCCTGCCACCGGCAGTGCAAGGTGCCCTGCTGGAGCGCATCGGCCGGGAGCAGGAGTGCGCAGCCCCCAATCCCGAGACCCTCGCCTATCTGTGCCGGGCGCTGGCCTCCTGCAACGGTAATACTCTGCGCACTAACAAGCTGCTGACCCTGCTGCAAACCCAACCCAGTCCGGCACTGCTGCTTGCCATCGCCGGCCGGCTCTGGCCCGATCTGAAAAATGCCGATCTGCTCAGCCACTATCTGGAGCAGCTGGCCCTGCAACCGACCCAGTTCTTCAATCAGGTTTTTGCCGAACTGGTCACCTTGCCGGCCCTGCGCAATGATATGCTGGCCAGGCTGCGCGACCCAGAGCGCAGCGAGGCACTGGGCAAGGCCATCGGCCGTCTGTTCGCCTCGGCCTAACCCCGCGTTCGCGCACGGACAACGAAAAGGAGACGGGAAGCCCGGCATGGGGATTCCCGTCATCACACGGACAACAAGGAAGCCCCTCCATGGGAGAGATGCTCGGAATCCTGCTGCTGATGGCCATCGGCGGACTCTTCTGGCAGCAGCGGCGACAGGCCGAGCTGGCCTGGCAATATATGCGTCGCTACTGTCAGCACCACGACTTGCAGCTCCTGTCATTGGCCCGTGGCAAGCGCGAGCTGGCCCGCCAACCACTGCGTCTGCTGACCCACTACCAGTTCGAGTTCTCCAGCGACGGCGAAAGCCATTATCAGGGCACTCTCAAGATGCAGGGATTGCACGTGGTCGGCGTCGAACTGCCGCCACACCGCATGCCCTCACTTTGAACCGGGGCATGGCTGCAACAGGGGGAACTGGCTGGCTATAATCTCAGGGTCAAGCAACGGGAGAGACGAGATGGAACCCCTTGTCCACGACCTGCCGGCCCTGTTTGCCCAGTTGGGCATGGCCAACGACGAGCTGAGCCTGCACCGCTTCGTGCATGAGCATCACCTCGACAATGAAACCCTGCTGCCGGAAGCCAGTTTCTGGAACCGCTCCCAGGCCAGCTTTCTACGTGATGCCCTGTGGCACGACTCGGACTGGTGCGAGGCGATCGATCAGCTGGATGTGATGCTGCGCCAGCCACGCTAGGCAACCTCTTTCCTCACCATTGGGGTTTGGTTAAGATCCCCCATCAATCTCCCATCCCTCCAGAGCACGCTAATGTCCGCCCACGAGATCATCCGTATCGCCAATGAACTGGCCGCCCGGGGCCTGACCCCCACCACCGCCATGATCAAGGCTCGCCTGAGCCAGCCCGTCCCCATGGCCGAGTTGCTCAAAGTGTTGAGCCAGTGGAAACAACAGCCTGCCGAGCCACAACTGGCCACCAGTCAGCCAGAAGAAACGCCGCAACCTGTGGGCGAGCCGACGCTGCAACAGCTGGGCGAACAGCTGAACCGACTCGAACAAAAACTGGATCGACTGACCGAATTGCTGATCCGCCAGGGGCAGAACTGAGTCATGTATATCGTCGAACTTTGTTTTGAATGCTACCGCGACACTTCGCTGGGCGAAGCCGAGCGTGCCATCGTCAACTATCTCGACATGCTGCGCTATCAGGGCCAGATCCTCGGGCGCGAGTTCCCCACCAGCATGCACGAGGGCTATTTCGTCAGCCGGGTCGTCTGTCCCGAGCAGGACAGCCTGCACCCGGACAACCAGAGCGAACAGGTCAAGCTGGCGGAACAGGGGCTGCACCAGGCGGGGCTGCTCGCGCCCAAGCTCCATCTGCAGGGGGCCGACCTGCTCTCCGACAGCACGGATCCCTGCCCTCGCCCCAGCTGGATGCTGCTCTACACCAGCTTTTTGCACACCTGCTCGCCACTGCGCTGCGGTGATCACTTTGCCCCCATCCCGCTCTACCGCCTGCCCGCCATCGCCAACGGGGATCACAAGCAGATCATCAAGTGGCAGGAGGACTGGGAGGCGTGCGATCAGCTGCAGATGAACGGCTCCATCGCCGAACATGCGGCGCTGCACGAGATTGGCGAAGTCGGCAGTCGCCTCCATCGCCGGGGCAGCGATCTCGGCAAGCGGCTGGAGGTCCTGACCGGCATACCCACCTACTACTACCTCTACCGGGTTGGCGGCCTGAACGCCGCCGAGGAAAAAGCCCGCCCCTGCCCCGGCTGTGGCGGAGACTGGGCGCTGGCCGAGCCGCTGCACGAGATCTTTGACTTCAAATGTGACCACTGCCGACTGGTCTCCAACCTCTCCTGGGATTTCAAGGATTAAGAGTCGGGCTCAGATAGACCGGCCAAGGATAGATAAAAAGAAGGGCCTTGCTCCGTGGCAAGGCCCTTCTCTTATATTCACAACTCTTCGACAACTTTATTGCGGCAGGGTCTCCAGCCGCGCGAGAAACTCGGCCAGGGAAGGCGCCAGCACCAGTCGGCGACCGGAATCGAGCCACTCCAGCCACACCTGACCGTTCTCGTTATCGAGCGAAATCAGGGTCATCTCGTTGCGGGTAGTCGCGATGAAGATGGAAGGGGTACGCTTGAGCTTGCGTAGCATCAGCAGATGGCCGATGAAGTTCTCTTTCAGCAAATCGAGATCCGCTTCGTTCCAGGGCAGGATCAGCTCAAGACGCAGCCCCTTGAAAAGGCAGGGGATGGGGCGACTGAACCAGTGACCAAACAGCGCCAGCGCATCAGGGTGCAATGTCAGTTCCAGCGCCTCGGCGAGGGCGCTGAAATCGGCAGGTTCGGTGCGCTGATAAGGTCGCCAGGGAATGCGACCATCGACCGGTTCCTGCAACTGGCAGGGGGAGCGCCAGTCCGCTTCCCAGTCGCACAAGGGCAGACCTCGACGAGCCTCGCCATCCCGTTGCCAGCGGGCCAAAAAATGCGCCAGGGCAGACAAAACTTGATCCGACATCGAAAATCCCCACAATTGCTGGCAAAGTCCGCTATTGCACCATCAAACATGGCGACAGACAAGGCCGCCTGAACCGGGCCCGTGCTGGGCCGTCTGCACGCCTTTCCCTGGGAGCACCACACTTCATGAGCAAACACGTGAGCAAACAAGAGAGATACGCGGGGGCCAGCGCCCTCAAGGGCCTCACCCTGGGCCAGCAGTCCGACTACATCAGCCAGTACACCCCCTTCCTGTTGCAGCCGGTTCCGCGCAGCCTGAACCGGGACGACCTGCAACTGGGTGCCGAACTGCCGTTTGCCGGTTGCGATGTCTGGACCCTTTACGAGCTCTCTTGGCTCAATGCCAAGGGCAAGCCTATGGTCGCGGTGGGCGAGGTGACCATACCGGCCACCAGCGCTAACCTGATTGAATCCAAGTCTTTCAAACTCTATCTGAACTCCTTCAACCAGACCCGCTGCGACTCCATAGAGGCGGTGCAGGCCATGCTGATCAAGGATCTCAGCGCCTGTGCGGGAGAAGCCGTCCAGGTCACCCTGTTCCCCCTCGACCGGGCGCCGCACCAGATTGCCACCCTGCCCGGGGAGTGCATCGACGATCAGGATATCGAGATCGATGGTTACGAGTTTGACGCGACCCTGCTGCAGGGGGCCGCAGGCTCAGAGGTGGTGGAAGAGACGCTGCACAGCCACCTGCTCAAATCCAACTGCCTGGTGACCAGCCAGCCGGACTGGGGCTCGGTGGTGATCCGCTACAAGGGGCCCAGGGTCGATCGGGAGAAGCTGCTGCGCTACCTCATCTCGTTTCGCCAGCACAACGAGTTCCACGAGCAGTGCATCGAGCGGATCTTCATCGACCTGCAGCACTACTGCCAACCGCAGCAGCTGACCGTCTATGCCCGCTATACTCGCCGCGGCGGGCTGGATATCAATCCGTTCCGCTCCGATTTCGAGGCCGTCCCCGCCAACCTGCGCCTGATCCGTCAGTAACCCCGGCTCAAAGAGGCAAGGAGAGAGGGTAACCCGCCCTCCCCTTGCCCGCCTCCAGACAGTAGAGGCGAGGATAAATCCCCTCTCCGGCCCCCGGATCCGCATCACTGCCGCCAGTAAACACTGGACTCAGAGGGGGGGCCTTGGATAACATGCCCTCACCTCTGCGCCGCCCTTAATCCAATGAATCAACTGTTTTTTCTGGCCATGATGATGACCTCCGTGTCCGCTCCGAATCTGGATCTGGACAGGGAGCAGCTCTCCGTCGACCTGCAACAGGCTCAGTCCCTGGTGTTGACCGATCCGGCCAGATGCGTCCAGATCACCTCCGCCTTCCTGACGCGTGCAGCCAACAATCCCCAGCAGATCATCAGCAATCGCCAGGAGTTCGGTTATCGCGAACCGCTCCTGAGCTACAGCAATATGACACAGAATATCAGCGCCAATCTGCTCAAGGGGAAGTGCCTGCTGCAGCTCGGTCAATATCAGGCCACCCAGCAGGCGCTCGACACGGCCATCGCGCTGGCGGAAAAAGAGCAGCAACCCGAACTCAAAGCCCATGCGCTCTATCTCAAACTGCGCAGCCTGGAGCGCATGCCGGAGCAGCAGAGCAACCGGCAGACGCTGCTGGAGCAGTTGGATGACCAGTTGGCAGCCCCGCCTCTCAGACAGAGCCAGTTGCAGGTATACAGCCGTCTGCTGCGCACCAGTTACGATATCGAGCAGCGGCAATTTGAAGGGGCCAAGGCCCATCTGGCCGAGGCCAGGACCTGGGCGGCCAAGTCCACCAATCCGCTCGCCAGCGCCTGGGTCAGCGCCATCAGTGGTGATCTCTATCGCGCCCTGCAACAACCCCAGCTGGCGCTCGGTGAATATATCGATGCCCAGCAGCGCGCCAAGAACCTCAACGCCCCCCTCTTCCTCGGTCTCTTGTCGAACCAGATCGTCAAGCTCTATCAGGAGGAGCAGGAGCCCCAGAAGGCGCTGCAATATGCCAATGAGGCGGCCAACTATTTTCACTCCATCGGCAACCGTTCGCTGCTGTGTGACTCCCTCATCGTGCTGGCCCGTCTCAACCGCGATCAAAATGATCTCAACATGGCGCTGGTCTACTTCTTCAACGCGCTAGATCTGCTGGATGAAGGCACCAACCGGGCACAGGCCTCCCTGCTGAAGTACGAGATCGGCAAGACCTACCTGTACAGCGGCAATCTTTCGCTGGCCGGCAACTACCTCAACGCGGCACGTCAGTCCCATGAGCTGAACGATGCCAAGGAGCCGCTGATCGACACCCTGCTGTTGCTGGGGGAGCTCTATCTGAAGAAGCAGGAAGCCGCCATCGCCATCTTGCAGCTGGAAAATGCCAGAACCCTCTCCAGCCAGATTGGTGACACTCGCCGCCAGTACGAGGTGTTCCGCCTGCTCTCCCTCGCATATGAACAAAAGGGTTATCTGCGCCAGGCCCTCGACAGCTACAAACAGTTCCATCGCCTGGGTGAAGAGGTGCGCCAGCAGGAGCTGGCCCTGGAGCAAGCGGCCATTCGTGACAACTATGTTCAGGTTGAACGGGCTCAGCAAATCAAGGAGCTGGAGCAGCGCCTGAGCAACAGTCAGCACCAGCAGGAGCGTTACCTCTGGTCGAGCATCACCACCAGTCTGCTGCTGGCGCTCTTCATCTACCTCTTCTTCACGCTCTGGCTCAAGCTGCGTACCGCCCGCCTGCAGGTCAAGCGTACCGGTGAGGCCCTGCAGATCGAGCCACGCTCCGGCCTCGCCAACTGGCAACGCCTGATGAATCGCTGGCCGCGGGAGATGGCCAAACGCCAGTTGAAATCGGAACGCTGGTTCCTGAGTGAAGAGCCCACCAGCGAATTTGACGACAAGCTGCACTACCTGCTGTTCCGGGTCCCTTTCCTGGTCAACGCCCTGGAGCATCACGGCTATCAGGCCAGTCGCGAAATAGAGCAGGCCTTTGGCACCTATGTCGACACCCTGACCCCCCAGGATGGCCGCATCTATGATCTGCGGGAGGGCCATATCCTCTATGTGGTGCCCCAGCGTCACGTCGCCAATCTGCATCAGCTGGCTGGCGACCTGCTGGCGTCCATCGCCGCTTTCCCCTGCGAATATCCGCTGGATCGCCAGATAAGCCTCGGGATAGTGAGTCACCCCTTCCTGCCAAAGGCGGCCACCGCGCTGGATCACAACGGGCTGTTCGATCTCTGCTATCTCGCCCTGTCGGGAGCCATTCAGCTCAGTGAAAAATGCCAGGAAAGTGCCTGGCTGGAGCTGGCTGCCATCGATTGCCAGCAGGCGGCATTTTTTAATGGGGATGTGTGGCAATGCGGCTTGATGGCGATTGACAAGGGATTGGTAAAAGTCAATTCTTCTCATGAAAAGCAATGGGTTAATTGGCCCCGACTTGCAAGGACGCAAGCACCAGTTGACCAATAAAAACATAGATAACAGACGAGGCTCGAAGCGAGGTTCGACCACGGTTGCTATCCAACATAAAAAACAAGAATGACAACAGGGCGACCTGATAATGAACGACATCGCTGCCGTAACAGGACAATTGGCCAGACTCAGGGAGTCCCTCCAGCAGAAACAGCTGGAGCTTGACGGTCTTCTCTCTTTCTCCGATGCGGAACGCATCCGCAGCATCCAGTTCATCAACAAACTGATGCTCTCCTGCCGTGGTTTCGATCGGGAACTCGACAACCGGTTTGCCCGCCTGAAGCAAAAACTCGACGGCAATCCATCCTACACCTCGCTGGATGCCGACCTGCTCGCCATCGAAAAACTGCTGCAACAGCACAGCAATGCCCTGGAAGAGTCGATGAACCTGACCCAGGCGGCCATCGAACTCGGCTCCAAGCAGCTCAAAACCATCAAGGGCTTCCCGGAAGAGACCCGTAAATCCCTCAAGGAGTTTCTGGCAAGCCCCGCCGGTTACGGCATCGCCGACCACCAGAAGAAGGTGATCAAGCTGCTCGAATTCTATCAGCAGGCGATCAAAATCCAGTTGCTGCCAAGCCAGCCACTGCTAGTCAAACCAGCTCCCCAGGCGTCAGAGAGCGAAAAGCATCATCAGGCACCACATGACTCTTTCGATTTCAAGGATCATGCCCGTATCGCCGACGAGCTGCAGCGCCTCATCACGGAACTCGATTTTGCCGGTGCCATCGGCGAAAGCCTGGGGGATATCCGCCGCCAACTGCTGCTTGGCATAGCCCCTCACCTGCTGGCCGAGACCTGCATGCAGGTGATCGAGCTTATCATCGAGGGCACCCGTGAGGAGCGCAAAGCCTCCCGGGCATTTTTGAGCACCCTCAACGAGAGCCTGTCTGCGGTACATGTCGGCTTTACCGAATCGCTGGATGAAGGGCGCGCCCTGCAAAACGAGACCAAAGAAACCCGGGAAGCGCTGGTCAGCGAACTGCAGGCCATCGATCACTCCCTGGCCAGCCACCAGACTCTGGAGGCACTCAAAGAGACCATCTCCGGCCACATGGGGGCCATCAATCTACTGCTGCAGGAGCGGGAAAACACCGCTGCCCGTGAGCGTCACCTGCTCACCCGCCTCTCCACCATGGAGTCCAAGCTGCGGCTGATGAAGGAGGAGACTGCCGAGTACAAGAAGCGGCTCACCATCCAGAAGCACAAGCTGTTCCTCGACAGCCTGACCCAAGTGCACAACCGGGCGGCCCTCGACGAGCGGCTGGAGCAGGAGTACAAACGCTGGCTGCGCTACCGCACCCCGCTATGCATGGCGATCATCGATATAGACCACTTCAAGCACATCAATGACAACTACGGCCACATGGCCGGCGACAAGGCGTTGAAGGTGGTCGCCAAGGCCCTGCAGAGCACCCTGCGCGATACCGATTTCATCGCCCGTTTTGGCGGTGAGGAGTTCGTGGTGCTGCTGCCCAACATCAATCCGGACAAGTTCCAGAAGCCGCTGGAGGCCCTGCGCCAGACCATCAAGAGCATCCCGTTCCGGTTTCGTGATGCCAAGGTGGAGATCACCATCTCCATCGGTGCCACCCTGTTCCAGGATGGTGACAACCCCTCGGACGTGTTCGAGCGGGCAGACAAGGCGCTCTATCACTCCAAGAACAATGGCCGGGATCAAGTGACACTTGCCTGAGGCGGCTAAAAAAACGGCAAACGCAACTCATCCCTATTCCCCTTCCCCCTGCCTTGCCACTACTATCGAACTCAGGGGATGCACAAGCATCCCCCTTTTCTCCCCAGGGAAAACACAACGATAACAAGCGAGTGAAAGGGGAATTTATGATTACGCACATCAATCCCGTTGGCAGCATGGACCTGCTGTCACAGCTCGAGGTGGATCGCCTCAAACAGACCGCCTCCAGCGATATTTATCAGCTGTTTCGCAACTGCTCACTGGCGGTACTCAACTCGGGCAGCCATACCGACAGCTCCAAGGAGATACTGGAGCGTTTCAAATCCTTCGATATTCATGTGATCCGGCGCGAGCGCGGGGTCAAGCTGGAGCTGTTCAACGCCCCCGAGCACGCCTTCGTCGATGGCGAGATCATCCGCGGCATTCAGGAACACCTCTTCTCCGTGCTGCGCGACATCCTCTATGTCTCCAACCAGCTGGAGTCCAACCGCCAGGTCAACCTGACCAACTCCACCCATATCTCCAACGTGGTGTTTGCCATCCTGCGCAACGCCAAGGTGATCCAGCCCGGCGCCGATCCCAACCTGATCGTCTGCTGGGGCGGTCACTCCATCAACGAGATCGAGTACCAGTACACCCGGGCCGTGGGCAACGAGCTGGGGTTGCGTGAACTCAATATCTGCACCGGTTGTGGCCCGGGTGCCATGGAGGGTCCGATGAAGGGCGCCGCCGTCGGCCACGCCAAGCAGCGGGTGCGCAGCGGCCGCTATATCGGCCTGACTGAACCCTCTATCATCGCCGCCGAGCCGCCCAACCCCATCGTCAACGAGCTGGTGATCCTGCCGGACATCGAGAAGCGCCTGGAGGCCTTCGTGCGCCTCGGTCACGGCATCATCATCTTCCCGGGCGGCGTCGGCACCGCAGAGGAACTGCTCTACCTGCTCGGCATCATGATGCACCCGGCCAACGAGCGCCAGCCCATGCCTATCGTGCTGACCGGGCCGAAGGAGAGTGCCGACTACTTCCGCGCCATCGACGACTTCATCAAGGCCACCTTGGGAGAACCGGCCACCAAGCTCTACCGGATCATCGTCGGCGATGCGCCCGAGGTGGCACGAGTGATGAAAGAAGCAATGCCGAAAATTCGCGAATACCGCAAATCGGTCGGGGATGCCTACTCCTTCAACTGGTCCTTGCGGATTGAGCCCGAGTTCCAGCTGCCGTTCGAGCCGGATCACGCCAGCATGGGGGGCCTGGATCTGCATCGCAACCAGCCCCCCCAGCTGCTGGCAGCCAATCTGAGGCGCGCCTTCTCTGGTATCGTCGCAGGCAACGTCAAGGAAGGGGGTATTCGCGCCATCGAGAAGAAGGGCCCCTTCAAGATCCATGGCGACAAGGAGCTGATGCACCTGATGGACAGGCTGCTGGAGAGCTTCGTCAAACAGCAGCGGATGAAGCTGCCTGGCAGCCAGTATGTGCCCTGTTACGAGATAGTGCGCTGACGGCCAATCAAGCCTGCTCATAGGCAGCTCAAGATGACAAACGGGGGCGCATCGGCCCCCGTTTTTATCCTCTGCTTGCTGTGCGGACTATGGAAGGGCTGCCATGACTTCCGTCAGTTGTTACAATGTGGCGCCCCGACTGCCAAGAGTGCCCCATGTCAAATCTCAGGCCACACCTGCTCATCATCGACGCCCTCAATCTCATCCGCCGTCTGCATGCGGTGCAAGCCCAGCAGGCCCTGACTCCCGCCCAGGCCCTCGTCGCCACTCGCGCCAACCTCGTCAATACTTGCCGCAAGCTGCTGGCCGCCAGCGAACCCACCCATGTCATCGCCGTGTTCGATGGCGAGGTTCACAGCTGGCGCAAAGAGGTCTACCCGGCCTACAAGGAGGGGCGCACGCCCATGCCGGCCGAACTGCGTGAAGGGCTGGGAGAGCTGCAGGATGCATTCTGGGAGTGTGGCGTGGACGCCCTGCTGTCCGAGACCGACGAGGCGGACGATCTCGTCGCAACCCTGGCTTGCGGCATTGCCAGGCGCGACCATCAGGCCACCATCATCTCCACCGACAAGGGGTTTTGCCAGCTCATCTGCCCGCAGATCCGGATCCGCGACTACTTCAACAAGCGCTGGCTCGATGCCGCCTTCGTCCAGCAGCACTACGGGGTGGCGCCGGCCCAACTGGTGGATTTCTGGGCGCTGACCGGGGTGAGCGGCTCCAACATCAAGGGAGTCCCCGGCATAGGCCCCAAGACAGCGACCCAGCTGCTGCAACAATATGGCGATCTGGCTACCCTGCTGACGGCTTGCCAACAGGAAGATGCCCCCAAGGCCCTGCGCAAGCTGCAGCAGCATCAGGAGGAGGCCCTGCTGGCCCAGCGGCTGGTCCGACTGCAACAGGATATTCCACTGGGATTCAACCTGCGGGATATCCGCTATCCGCCACAACCCGAGTGACTGGTGCACACAAATTGCCGGTCGAGGGCGCGAACCATGACACGACTCACCCACCTCGTTGAGGAAATTGAGTAAAATGTAAAGGAATCTGGTTGGTTTGCTGAGTAAATGATATAAAACAGCCCCATCCTCCCCTACTCCCTGGAAGTGGAACCCTCTCATGTCCAAAACAAAAATTACCGTGATCCCCGGCGACGGCATTGGCCCCAGCATCATCGAATCGGCTATCCAGATCCTGAACCACGCCGGCTGTGACTTCGAATACGACTACGCCGATGCGGGCCTGACCGCCCTCGAAAAACATGGCGAACTGCTGCCCCAGGCAACCCTGGATCTCATCGAGAAGAACAAGGTCAGTCTGAAAGGACCGCTCACCACCCCGGTCGGCGGCGGTTTTACCTCCATCAACGTCTCCCTGCGCAAGAAGTTCAAC
This sequence comes from Aeromonas sp. S18(2024), assembly GCF_041402525.1. Lineage (NCBI taxonomy): Bacteria > Pseudomonadati > Pseudomonadota > Gammaproteobacteria > Aeromonadales > Aeromonadaceae > Aeromonas > Aeromonas sp. S18(2024). The sequence goes on from NZ_JBGLQV010000002.1 coordinate 448,035, forward strand.
CTCTACGCCAACGTCCGCCCCGTCATCTCCTTCAAGGGCACCAAGAGCCGTTACGACAACATCGATATCATCACGGTCCGTGAAAATACCGAGGGGATGTACTCGGGCGCAGGTCAGAAGCGCAGCGACGACAACCAGAGCGCCGAGGCAATGAGCATAGTGACCCGTGACGGAGCCGAGCGCATCGTCAAGTTCGCCTTCGAACTGGCCCGCCAGGAAGGGCGCAAGAAGGTCACCATCATCCACAAGGCCAATATCCTCAAATCCACCTCAGGGTTGTTCCTGGAAGTGGCTCGCGAGGTTGCGGCACGTTATCCGGACATCCAGAGCGAGGAGATGATCGTCGATGCCGCCTGCATGAATCTGGTGATGTACCCGGAGCGTTTCGATGTAATGGTCACCACCAACCTGTTCGGCGACATCCTGTCGGATCTGTGCGCTGGTCTGGTCGGGGGCCTAGGCATGGCACCTGGTGCCAACATCGGTGATGGCGCCGCTATCTTCGAAGCGGTGCACGGTTCGGCCCCGGATATCGCAGGCAAGAATATCGCCAACCCCACCTCGGTGATCCTCGCCTCCATCCAGATGCTGGAATACCTCGGCATGCAAGATAAAGCCGAGCGCATTCGCGAGGCGGTTCGCGCCACCATCGAATCCGGCGACAGGGTTACCCGGGATCTTGGGGGCAGCGCCTCCACCAGTGAATTCACCCAGGCCATTATCGATCGCCTGTAAGCTAATTCATTGATTTTAAAAGGGAGCCTCGGCTCCCTTTTTTATGCTCCAGACAACTTTCCCCTCTTCTTGAGAGCAACTATGTTCAATAGAGAAGAAGAACAGGGAGAGTTTTTCATGTACGGGTATTGGCGCTTTCTAGTTCCGGGTTACCTGCTGTTATGGGGCTCTGTCTCTGCCTTCGAGCAGACGTTGCCGACCCAGACCGCCAGATTGCCGCAGCAGGAAAAGCGGGCCGCCACCGAGGTGTGGCGCTCCAGCCTGGATACCAATGACCTGCTCAAGGCTCCCAAGCCGCTCTCATTCGGGATCGATGTCGCCACTGACAACTATGGCAACCAGAGAGTCACCTCCTACCCGCAGCTCAACCTGACACCGGAAAAGAGTGTCAGCCTGTCGTTCGAGCGCTACAAACCCAGGGTCAAATTCCAGGCCGGTGGCATGCACACCGCCATCAAGCTAAGAGGGGATGGCGTCAAGATGCAGTTCAATCCGGTCGACAAGACCATTCCGCTGCAGATCGAGCTGAAAGTGACCGACGACGAATCCTCCCTGCGCGTCGACTACCGCTTCTGAACCTGTCGCATTTTTGCAGATAAAAAAAAGCCGACGGGCAACCCCGTCGGTCCTGGCATAATTTCCGTATGTTACGGCTGATATTCCGTCTCTATCACGCCTTGGGTTCGAGCTTGGAGACCCAGTACTTGTTGTAGACGTGCACCGTGATCTCTTCGCGATCGTGGTAGAGCTGCTTGGCCTGAATGATGAAGCCGCCGTCGATCTCCGCCAGCAGTTCACGCAACACCTGGATGTTGTGCACCGCCTCGGCGTAGCGCTTCTTCATCGGCAGCTTGAGGTTGAACATAGCTTCCTGGCAATCGCCCTCGCGGAACCAGTCGGCGATCATGTGGGTCACCCGTGCCGGCTTGTCGACCATGTCACACACCAGCCAGTAGATGTTCTTCTTGCTGGGACGCCAGACAAAGCCATCATCGCGGATGTGCTTGACCTGGCCGGTATCCATCAGGGATTGCGCCATCATGCCGTTGTCCACCGCGGTCACCATCATGTCGCGACGCACCAGCTGATAGGTCCAGCCGCCCGGGCAGGCACCGAGATCCACCGCCTTCATGCCGGAGCGCAGCCGCACGTCCCACTCTTCCCGCGGTACGAACACGTAGAAGGCCTCTTCCAGCTTGAGGCTGGAGCGGCTCGGCGCATCGGCCGGGAAGCGCAGGCGCGGGATCCCCATGTGGAAGGCGGAGTTGTTGAAGGAGTAGGAGTAACCCAGCAACACATGGTCGTTGGCCAGGAAGAAGGCGTGGAACACGGGGCGGTTCGGGGTCTCCTTCTTGGTCAGGATCTCGTTGCTGCGCAACGCCTGGCGCAGCGGCACGGTGAATTTGCGGCAGAAGGCCGACAGCTCTTTCGCCTCGTTGGTATCGGCGGTTTCCACCCGCAGATCGCCGCAGATAGCGTAGTCGCTAGTCGCCTCCAGGATGGGTGTGATGCGATCGGACAGATCCAGATCTTTGAGCTCGCAGGTCACCACTAGCATCTGGCGGATAAAGATGAGCTCGCGAAATGGCAGCTTGCGCGCCAGCAGATCCGCTTCGTCCTCGCCATAGCATTCGAAGATGATGTAGCCACTGTCGTCCTTGACCCGGGCAAAGCCATAACACTGCATGTTAGTGGCTCGTTCGGTGATCTCTGCCGCCGCCTCTTTCTCAAAACCGGGGCGGCAATACAGCAGCAGATTATTCATTTTTTCCTCCAAGACGACAGCCAACCCAGATCAGGGCCGCCCATCCCAACATAAAACAGAGGCCACCGGCCGGGGTAATGAGCCCCAACCCCTTGCTGCCAAGCAGCACCATGGCATAAATACTGCCGGAGAATCCCAGGATCCCCAGCACAAACGCGGTGCCAGCAAAGGTGATCACCTTGCTGCGCACACCGCACCAACCCAGCACCAGCAGGGCCAATGCATGAAAAAACTGATATTGCACGGCGGTATTGAAGGCCGCCAGGCGCTCGGGCGTAATGCCGGTCGCCGTCAGGCCGTGGGCACCATAGGCGCCCAGCATGGTGGCCGTCAGGCCAAAGCAGCCGGCCAGCACCAGCCAGTGTCGATGGATCTGCATCCCAACTCTCCTTGTGTTCCCGCTCGCCGTCCTCAACCCTGTACCGGGGGGTTGGTGACAAAGCGCCTTATCTCGTTCGCTGCCTGCTGCAGATTTTCCTGTTCACTCACGCCACTCGCCTTGCGCGGCTTGAAGCCATGATCACCATCGGTCAGCCAATGGACCGATACGGCGGAGGAGAAGGGGAAATCGACCAGTTCGGCACGGCTGCCAAAAGTGTCACGCTCCCCCTGCAGCAGCAGGGTTGGCGTGGTGATCTGCTTGAGCACCTCGCCCCGCCAGCACTCGGGCTTGGCCGGGGGGTGGAAAGGATACCCGAGAATGAGCAATCCTGCAGCATTCATCTCGCCCGCAATCTCGGCCGCCATCCGCCCGCCCATGGACTTGCCTGCCAGAAACAGTCCGGGATGGGCAAACTCCCGCACCATCTGGCGCCAGTGCTCGAGCAGCGCTGGCTGGCGATCGGGCGGACGACGCTTGCCATCCTGGGCCCGTTTGATCATGTAGGGGAAGTTGAAGCGCACCACCTCGATATCGGGCCCGGCCAGCAGCCGCGACAGCTCGGCCAGAAAGGCGTGCTCCATACCGGCCCCGGCACCGTGGGCCAACAGAATGCGAACGGGGGCATCAACAGCCCCCTCCCGGATCACCTCATGCATCGGCTAGTCGGGCCCGGCGACGGGCCTCCTCCTGCTCCACCAGTTCCAGCATCCAGTCGCGGAAGGCGACTATCTTGCCCTGATCGGACTGCTGCTCCTGGCACACCAGATAGAAGGCGTTCTTGCTCACCAGCACCTGCTCGAACGGGCAGATGAGGCGACCCGCCTCTATCTCTGGCTGGGCCAGCACACTGTGGCCAAGGGCCACCCCCTGGCCGTGAATGGCGGCCTGGATCACCATGGTAGAGTGGCTGAAGATGGGCCCCTGGTTTACGTTGGGGGCATCGATGTCGAGCTGGCGAAACCAGGCCTTCCAGTCGCGACGCGAGGTGTCGTGCAGCAGGGTATGGCGGGTCAGATCGTCCGGGGTGCGCAGCGGCTTGGGACCGGTCAGCAGCAGCGGTGAACAGACCGGGATCAGATACTCGGTGTGCAGCTTGTCACAGCGCAATCCGGGCCAGTTGCCACGGCCATAGTAGATGGCCACGTCCACGTCATCGGTGAGCGATCCCTCGTCCATGTCGACGGCCTTGATCCGCACGTCGATATCGGGATGACGCTCGCTGAATTTGACCAGCCTGGGCACCAGCCACTGGATGGCAAAGCTCGGCTGCAGGCTGACGGTGAGCGCCCCTTTGGCACTGCGCGCCAGCAGCTTGTCGGTCGCTTCCGAAATGGAGGCAAAGATATCCTTGATATCGAGGAAATAGCCCTGCCCCTCCTCGGTCAGCAACAAGGAGCGATTCTTGCGACGGAACAGCTTGATGCCAAGATACTCCTCCAGCGCCTTGATCTGGTGACTGATGGCAGCCTGAGTCACAAACAACTCTTCTGCTGCGCGGGTAAAGCTTAAGTGACGGGCCGCTGCTTCAAACGCCTTGAGGGCATTGAGCGGGGGTAAACGACGAGACATGACACCAGCCGACGATGAGTTTTTCTAATGGGGCGCATTATAATTTGTCGGTTGCGGGTCGACCAGTGAATAAACATAATTCGCCCTGCAATCAGTTGTCATATGGCTCACATTTTCTGCGACATATTGGTTTAATGTGTTTTCCGTGAGCCTTCCGACTGTGATTGTGGTGTTGTGTTTCTTCCTCTGCGGGAAGAGGGGCTAAATCGACGCGATTTAACCCAGTCTGTCATCTGAATGTGTTTGGCGCCTCTTATTGGATGGCGCCTTTTTTCTATACCTTGAACTGCCCCACCAGTTGCTGCTGCTTGTCCGCCAATGCTGACAGCTTGCGACCGTTTTCGGCGGAAGTGGCCGCCTCACCCCGAATGGTGTGGCTCACATCGCGAATATTGCTGACATTGCGATTGATCTCCTCCGCAACCCGGGTCTGCTCCTGGGCAGCCCTGGCGATCTGTTCATTCATCTGATGGATGGTGGAAACGGACTGGATGATCTGCTCCAGCACCCGTACCGACAGGTCGACCTTGGCGAGCGTCTGATCCGCCTGACCATGGCCCTCGCGGATCGCATTGACCACGGCACCCGTGCCCGATTGCAGCTCGCTGATCAAGGTCTGGATCTCGACGATGGCGTTCTGGGTGCGGCCCGCCAGATTGCGGACCTCATCGGCCACCACGGCAAAACCCCGCCCCTGCTCACCTGCCCTGGCCGCCTCGATGGCGGCGTTCAGGGCCAGCAGATTGGTCTGCTCCGCGATCCCCTGGATGACGATGAGGATGTCATTGATGTTCTCGCTGTTGGCCGAGAGCCGCTCCACCACCGGCTGGGCCTCATTGATGGTCGTCATCAACCGCCCCATGGCGGTCTGGGTGTCGGCCACCACATATTTGCCCTCCTGGGCCGCCGTGTCTGTCTCGTTGGCCGCCGTCACCGCAGCACTGGCATTGCCGGATACCTGCAGCGCCGTTGCACTGAGCTCTTCGAATGCCGTAGCCACCAGATCAATTTCCTGATACTGGGCCTGCATGCCGTTGCTGGTACGCTCGGCCACCTGGGCGGCCCGCTCCGCGCTGGTTCGGGTCCCCTCCACGGTGGCGATGACCTGGCTGATGGTGGATTGCAATTTGTTGAGGAAGCTGTTGAACCACTTGGCCAGCTCGCCGATCTCATCCTCGCGCTGGATCTCGATGCGCTGGGTCAGATCCCCCTCACCGCTGGCAATGTCCTTGAGGCGAGCCACCACGGCACGGATGGGAGCCACTATCTGGCGCGCCATCAGCCAGATACCGCACAGGGCGATGAGGGAGATGAGCACGCCAATCACCACCTGGGTGGCTACACTGCGTCTGCCCTCCTCGGCCAGGTTGCCATGCAGCCGCTTGGCCGACGCCAGCACCACGTCCCTGGGGAGTTCGATATAGATACCCCACTGTTGCGGGGTACCGCGCATGGTGACAGGCACGAAGGTCTGCAACAAGGCACCGTCATCACTCCAGCGGCTCAGCACTTGCCCCTGATCGAGCCACCCTTTCAAATCGGCAGCCAGCTCGGAATATTGCTGACCCAGCGTCTGCCCCATGGACACGTCAAACTCGTTGGCCCCGGCGACCCGCCCCTCGTGGCTGACCAGCAGGATCTTGCCTTTTCCGCTGTAGAGTTGCTGATCCATGCTGTTCACCAGCTGTTGCAAACTGGTCAGTGGGACATCGACTCCCACCATACCGAGCAAGGTCCCCTCTTCCTGCAAGGGATAGGTGACCGAGGTCATCAGGATCTGCTGGCCCCCCACCTCATCCAGATAGGGTTCGAGCAGACAGAGCGCCCGGGTGCGGATGCTGCAGCGATACCACTCATTTTCCACCCCGCCCGTCTCGGTGGGACTCTCGTCGGCCAGCACCTCCTCATCCATGACCTCGGAGACTATCTTTCCGTGATCATTGGCCCAGTAGCTGGCAAAGCGTCCCTTGTCATTGGCCCCTAGAGCGCTGGAGCCCTGATAGTTGCTGTCCTCCCCATCCAGCTGATCCGGCTCGAACACCGCATAGGCACCGAGAAGATTGGCAGAGGAGGCCACGGCATCCCTCAGCTGTTGATTAAGAGCTCCGCGCAGAGCTTCCGAATGGGTAAAGTTCTCGGCCGCATTCCTGCGCTGGAACAGGAGATCTTCGGCCAGCAAGGTGGCCCGGAAGTAGGCTTCGTCGAGGTAACTGGTCACCTTGGCTGCCTGTTCACCCCCTATCGCCGTCATCCAGTGCTCGGCCGACAGCTGGGCCTCCTGCATGGTGGCCTGCAGCACCTGATCCTGCATCTTGTTGGCATTGTAGAGCGAGGAGATAACCAGGACGGCGGCCGTAACCAACAGACAACAACCGGAGATCAGGGTGATCCGACCCTGGACAGAGAGAGCGCGCATGCCAAGTTCCTACTTCACGTCATACCGAGATAAATAGAGTATCGACTTTATAAACAAAAACTTAACTTTTTCAGAGCAAATCAAGCGACAGCTGGTTCACTTCCCCCTCTTTCGGCAGGCCGACCACCAGCCCCAGCAGACGCACCGGCCGCCCTTGAGCCCGTTGCAATCCCTCCTTCAGCAAGACGGCAAAGAGTCCGCGCTGGTAACCCCCCTGGCTGCGGTAGACAGTCGTCTGGTGAAAATCGGAGAACTTGAGCTTGATCCCCTGCCCCATCAACTGATCTGCCGGGCAGACGGCCTCAAAACGTCGCTCCAGTTCGGGGAGCAGGGAGTCCAGTACTGCAAGGCAGCCTTGCTCGTCACACAGATCGCTCGCCAGCGTGGTCTCCACCCCTATGGTCTTGCGTATGCGTTGTGCCTGAACCGGCTGATCATCCCGCCCCCAGATCCGGCCCGCCAGCATCTCGCCCAATTTACCAAACCGCTCGCACAGCTCCTCCACGCTCAAGGCTCTGGCATCTTCACAGCTGTAGAGCCCCTGCGCTTCGAGCCGCTCCGCCGTCTTGCGCCCCACTCCGGGCAATTTGCCAAGGGGCAGCTGGCGGACAAACTCGGTCACCTCGTCGGGACGGATGACAAACAGACCGTCGGGCTTGCGCTGCTCCGAGGCAAGCTTGGCCAGGAATTTGTTGGGGGCCACCCCTGCCGAGGCGGTCAACCCCAGTTCGGTGGCGATGGCATGGCGGATCTCCCGGGCCATCAGGGTCGCACTGCCACCACAGCAGGCACTGTGAGTCACATCGAGGTAGGCCTCGTCCAGCGACAAGGGTTCAACCTGATCGGTATAGCGCAGAAAGATGGCCCTCAGCTGGCGGGAAATATCCTTGTAGAGCGCCATGCGCCCCGGCAACAGCACTAGGGGGGGGCAGAGCTTTTTCGCCAGCGCCGTCGGCATGGCGGAACGCACGCCGAAACGGCGGGCCACATAGTTGCAGGTGGAGATGACGCCACGGCGATCGGATGCGCCGCCGACCGCCAACGGCACGTCACGCAGCGCCGGGTTGTCCCGCATCTCCACCGCCGCATAAAAGCAGTCCATGTCGATATGGATGATCTTGCGCATACCACTGTATAAATAACCAGACATGCGGCTATCTTACCCCAGGGTGAAACAGCGCACTATCCCCGTCATCGGCACAAGATGATAGACTCCAAAGAGACCTTTCATGCACAACAAGGAACGTTCGGGATGAAATATCTATGGCTGGGACTCTGCCTGCTGCCGCTGGCTTTATGACAGGATGGCGCATCTCAAACAGGTCATCGAAAAGGGGGATACCCTGGGCACGCGGGAGGAACTGGCGCGCTGGCAGGGGGAATTCAACAAGAAACAGTGCGGTCGCTACGACTATTGACCCAAGCTCTTCCCATTGCGCTGAGATAAAAAACGGGCTCCCACCGTGATGGCGGGAGCCCGTTTTACAGAACGGTCGTCATGTCCGGCCTTATGGCAATACCATGGGGGCCGCGATGCGCTCGGCCAGGACATCATCGCGCAGCACCCGCACCAGCTCGAGGGTAAATTCGATGGCGCTGCCCGGTCCCTGGCTGGTAATGAGACGGTGAGCCTCATCCCTGACCACCCTGTCCGTTGCCAACTGTGCAGCCGATAGGTGCGACTGGAAGCCGGGATGACAGGTGACCTTGGCCTCCCCCAGCAAGCCGTGATGCTGCAGCACCACCACGGGAGCCGCGCAGATGGCGGCTCGCCAACGGCCGAGAGCGGCCTGCGCTTTCAGCAGCTCGATGGCAAGCGGCGTATCGCGGATCACTTCGCTGCCGGGCAGGCCACCGGGCACTACGATCGCCTCGAAGTCGCGGCTGGCCAGCTCGTCGAGATGGCAATCCGCCACCAGTTGCACTCCGCGAGAGGCCCTGATCTGGCGCTCACCAGCCGGACAGCAGGAGGCTAGCACCACTTCTATACCGGCCCGCACCAGAGTATCGACGATGGTCACGGTTTCAATCTCTTCCGACCCCGGGGCCACCAACACCAGTACGCTCATCCTCACCTCCTTGCCTTTAGGCTCACGCCACCTGGCTCTTCTCTTTAATCGCCTGATAGAGCCCCTGATTGACCGGTACGGCAATGCCATGCTTTGCCGCGCTGGCCAGCAGGAACCCCGTGATGGCGTCGATCTCGGTCTCCCGCTTCTGCTCCATGTCCTGATGCATGGAAGAGTTATTATCGGCGGTCAACTCCACCACAGTCATCACCCGGCGCAGCAGCTCTTCGGCCGTGGTTGGCATGCCTTCGGCGCATATCACATCGGCTACCTCGACACAAACCTGCTGTAGAGTATCGGCAAAACGAGGCCCCGCCAGTTCGCCGTTTTTCAACTTGTGCAGCGCGGTCAGGGGATTGATGGCACAGTTGATGGCCAGCTTCTGCCACTGACGGGTCCGGATCTGCTCGTCCCAGCCCGCCTGGCCGAGGGCCAGCGCCAGCTCATCGGCCAGCGCGGCATGGGCTCTGGCGGCCTCGTTGACCGGGCCAAGCCAGGTCTCGCCCTTGCCGGTGTGGCGAAACACGAAGTGACCGCTCTTCATGGCGCCATGGCTGGTGACTCCGGCAATCACCGGATTGTGGGGAAACAGGGCGACGACCTGCTCGGCAATGCCCATGCCGTTGTGCAGCAGCACGATGGGCACGCCGGCCGCCAGCTTGCCGACCAGCGGTGTCAGTGCCGCGATCACCTGATTGGCTTTGGTCATCACCAGCAGGCGCTGGATCTGTCCCGGTTTGCTGACAAATCCGCGTTCGATGGCGAGCAGCTGGGTGTGACCCTCCAGGGAGGTGAAGTCGATGCCCGGGTGCAGGGTAGATTGATGGTGATCCCGCAGCAAGACTCGGGTCGGCTGACCACTTTGGGTGAGCAAGGATGCAAAAACGCCGCCGAGGGCCCCACAGCCCAGCAGGGTCCATTGAGGTGTCGAAGGCTGTCGAGAATTCAGTAATCCGCTTGGCATGATGTGACTCAATCGAGGTAATGGCTGCAATCCTCTCAACCTGTTACCTGGGATAAGTGAAGATGTCGCTGGCGGACACTAACGGGTCCGACCACTCCTGTGCGCAGGGGATTCTAGCAGAGCGGTCCCATCAAAATCAGCAAATTTGCCCGTTTTCTGGTAGATTTGCCCCCCGATAACGCAACATGAGGAGCCCGGTTATGCCGTCATTCGATATTGTCTCTGAAGTCAAAATGAACGAGGTGTTGAACGCCGTCGACAACGCCAATCGTGAACTGGCCACCCGTTTCGATTTTCGTGGGGTAGAGGCCAGCTTCGAGTTGAACAAGGAAGAGGTGAAACTGGAAGCGGATGCCGATTTCCAGCTCAAGCAGATGGTTGAAATACTGCGCAATGCCCTGCTCAAACGCAATATCGAAACCAGCTCCATGGAAGTGGGTGATTCGGTGCATTCCGGCAAGCGCTTCCACCTGAACGTCAAGTTCAAGCAGGGTATCGATAAGGAAGTGGCCAAGAAGCTGGTCAAGCTGATCAAGGATTCCAAGATCAAGGTTCAAGCCGCCATTCAGGGCGACGAAGTGCGCGTCACCGGCAAGAAGCGTGACGATCTGCAGGAAGTGATGGCCATGGTGCGTGGCGCCGAACTGGGCCAGCCGATGCAGTTCCAGAATTTCCGCGACTGATTGGCCCGGGCGCTTTCTCTCTTCGCGCCCGTCCAATCGGGCAGAAATAAAAAAACCGGAGCCAAGGCTCCGGTTTTTTGTACCCCAAGTTCGATTAGAACTTGTAGGTAACAGAGAAGTAGTGGCTGAAGCCAGAGCTCTTCCAGGGAGAACCGTTGTAAGAGGTGGAGCCATCTTTGGTGCCGTAGGCATCCATGAAGTATTTCAGGCCGTAACCAACGGCATAACGATCGGAGTGCCAGTAGATACCGTGGAAGGTAGCCAGGTTGTCGCTGGTACGATCGGCGCGGTTATGGGTATCCAGATCGAAGGCGTAATCCAGGTAGCCCTGATAGGAGACGAAGCTGCCGTTGCTGAAGGTGTAGAAAGGCTTGAACCAGTTCATGGAGAACTGATAACCGTTCCAGCTGTTCTCTTCTTCTCTGAAGAATTCGTTCTCGTTGGAGTAGCGAGCGTACAGGTTCATACCGACCTTGCCGAACCAGGGAACCATGACGTCTGCACCCAGACCGATCTGGTTTTCCATCTGGCCATCAGCCATGTTGTTCAGGTTGGCGATATACAGCTCTTGTACCGGGCCGAAGGAGAGATCCATGCCAGTCAGGGCATCCAGAGACATGCGCGGAGCAAACTTCATGAACAGGTTCTGGCCGCCGTGCTTGTCGCTGTGTTTGGTGTCGAAAATATCGAAGATATCGACATAGCCATACAGGTCAAAAATACCGGAACGACCGCCGAACTCCATTTCCAGATAGGTATCGTTGTAATCGTCATCAGCGGCAGTGAACGGGCGCTGATCGATGGTGTGCATTACGTTGAACTGCATCCACTTGTAATCGTTCTTGTGGATGTCACCGCTGTAGTCAGCAGCGAACGCCGGAGTGGCAGCAGCGGCCAGCAGGCCGGCAGCGATCAGAGTCTTGGTAAATTTGGCCATTTTATTGGTCTCTTGTGTGTTAGTTGAGGTTTTCCGTAGCCTGCCCACAAGGAGCGAATGGGATTCTAATCAAATAAAATAGGGGGAGAAACAACTTCTGGGGAACTTTCTTTGGAAGTGTGAATCTAATCACCCCCGCTTTAACGCAAACGCTTGCTATTTGCTCGGTATTGAGAACAACGACTCCCCTTTTCTCGCTACCAACACGATCAACAGCAGCACAGGCAGCCCCAATAAACCGGTTCCCACGAAGAAGACACTGTAGCCGACCTGCTCCACTATCTGGCCGGAAAACCCCGCCAGCAGCTTGGGCAGCAGCAACATCACAGAGCTGAACAACGCATATTGCGTCGCCGAAAAGGCGACATTGGTGAGACTGGAGAGATAGGTTACAAACGCGGCGGTAGCGATCCCGGCGCTGAGGTTGTCCAGCGAGATGATCAGGGTCAGCAGCTCCAGGTTGTGGCCCACCTGGTTGAGCAGGGCAAACAGCAGGTTGGTACTGGCAGTCAGCAGCGCCCCCAGGAACAGAATGCGCAGGGTGCCAAAGCGCATCACCAGCACGCCCCCGAGCGCCGCCCCCACTAACGTCATGATGACGCCAAATACCTTGGTAATGGTGGCAACTTCGGTCTTGCTGAACTGCATATCCACATAGAAGCTGTTGGACATCACCCCCATCACCACATCCGCCACCCGATAGCAGGCAATGAGCGCCAGGATCAGCAGAGCCGAGCGACCGTAACGGTGGAAGAAGTCGGCAAAGGGGCACCAGATGGCCTCGTAGGCCCAGGCCCCCGCACTCGCCAGCGGCAATGGCCACCCCTTTGCCAGCAGGCAGGCCTTGCGCTCGGCTTGCTGCTGATCCTGGGTAGCCTGGTCGATCTGAGGTTCATGGCAAAAGAGGGTGGTGATGATGCCAAGAGACATCATCCCCGCCATCAGGAGATAGGTTATCTGCCAGCCGCGATAGTCATAGCCCACGTTGCTGCCAAACCAGGCTGCCAGGGCCAGCGCTCCCGCCCCCGCCATGATCATCGCCAACCGGTACCCCGTCATGTAAGAAGCCGCCATGGCCGCCTGCAACCGCTCCGGCGCGGATTCGATGCGATAGGCATCGATGACGATATCCTGGGTCGCCGAGGCAAAGGCCACCAGCAGGGCAAACAGCGCCAGCTGTGCCAATCCGGTCTTGGGATCACAGAACGCCATGCCAACCAGAGCCCCCGCGATCAGCAACTGGGAGAAGAGCATCCAGCTGCGACGGCGTCCAAGCAGCCTGGAGAGCAGCGGCAACGGCATGCGATCCACCAGGGGGGACCACAGCCACTTGAAGCCATAGGCCAGGGCGACCCAGCTCATATAACCAATGTCGGTCAGGCTGACATCCGCCTCGCGCAACCAGAACGACAGGGTGCCAAAGACCAGCAGCAAGGGCAGACCCGATGAAAAGCCCATGGCAAAGAGGATCAGCACTCTGGCTTCGAGATAGACGGCGAGCGAGTCTCGCCAGCTCGGTTTGCGGATCATGTTCAACTACCTGACGGATCTTGGAAAAGTGCGCCATTTTGGCAGGTTAGGCCCGGATAGCCAAGGCAGGCCCAAACGCCAGACAAACAAAAGGCCCACCCCGAAAGGGGTGGGCCTTGTCTTCTGCAACAAAGCGTGTCGCAGCGGCCATCACGGGTAGAAAGGGTTACTTGCCCGCCTTCTTGTCGATTCCGCTCTCGGCCAGCAACACCACTTTCTTCAGGATGATGGGGCTGGTCGGCACGTCGTTGGCACGCAGGATAGAGCTGTAGCCAGTCTGCACCTGTGCCAGCTTGTCCAGCACCTCCATTCCCTGTACCACCTGGCCAAAGACGGTGTAGCCGGCACCGGCATTGGCGTTGAGGTTGTTGTTGTCCACCAGGTTGAAGTAGAACTGGCGGGTCGCGCTGTCGACTGCCTGGGTGCGGGCCATGGCGATGGAGCCGCGCTTGTTGGGCAGGCCGCCACGGGATTCGTTGACCACGGGCTCATAGGTCGGCAACTGCTGGAACTGCTGGTTGTAGCCGCCGCCCTGTACCACGAAGTTCTGGATCACCCGGTGAAACAGGCTGCCATCGTAACTGCCGTCCGCCACGTAGCGCAGAAAGTTCTTCACCGTCTGGGGCGCCTGCTTGGGCGCCAGCTCCACCACGATATTGCCGTGGTTGGTCTCCATTCTTACCTGCGGGCCGGCAAATGCCAGCGGAGTGACCAGCATGGCCAGCAACCAGAGTGTTTTCATGATCAGACTCCTGCGCCGCTCGGTTGACCCTTCAGATAGCCACGCAGGGCCTCATCCGCCATGATCTGCTGCAATACGTTGCCCAGTTGCAGGTTCAGAGTGGATTCCAGATCCGCCATGCTCGGCTCGCCCGGTCCCTCTTTACTGGAGGACATGTTGAACTGTTTGGTCAGACGGTTGCCCTGAAAATCGGCGATCACCTGCAGGCTGACCCGGGATTTGGTGACATAAGTGAAGGTCTTCTCTTCCACATTGACCGCCGCGGTCGAGATAACCAGGGTCAGGTTGGTGGTGCCGCTGTTGCCCACTTCGAGCCCCTGGCTGCGCAGCCCCTCGGCCAGCTTCTCTGCGACCAGCAGATTGAGCGGACGCTCGCTGTTGACCAGCACGGTGGCCTTCTCTTTCTTCTTGATGGAGAAGACATAGGCAGCCTCACGCTTGTCTACCCCTTCCATGGTGATCCGGTTGCCCGAGTAGTATTGCTGGTTGGCCGGCACGATCTGCGGATTGAGCAGCGCCGTCTCGGGCCAATGGGTTGCGCACCCGCCGAGCATCAGGGCGGCCAGCAGCAAGAGTGACTTTTTCATCATGAACTTCCTTTGACGTTAGCGTTTGATGGCTTTCAAAATAACGAATTTGCTGTTTGACGCAACGACTTGTGCGTTGGCAAACAAGCGCTTGAGTTTATTGTGATAATCCAGATGACGGTTGCCTACTATCCAGAGTTCCCCCCCTTTGGGCAACACCCGGTGGGCATCGCAGAACATCTGCCAGGCGATATGATCGGTGATCGCCTGCTGCTGATGGAAGGGCGGGTTGCAGAGGATCCGATCCGCCGCCCCCGTCTCGACGCCATCCAGACAGTTGTTGACCATGAAGCTGGCCCGCGGCAGCGCCTCCGCCAGGTTGTGTTCGACGTTGAGCCGTGCCGACGCCACCGCCATGTAGGACTCGTCGACAAAGGTCACCTCCACCTCGCTGTCCCGTGCCAGCAGCGAGAGTCCCAGCACGCCGTTGCCACAGCCCAGATCGATCACCTTGCGCGCGCTATGTATCGGTAGATTGTCCAGCATAAAGCGGGCGCCGATATCCAGGCTGGTGCGCGAAAAGACGTTGGCGTGGTTGTGGATGAGCATGTCGGTGCCCTCCAGCGGCCAGACGGTGGGGAACGGATTGGCCAGCGCTGGACGTTCTTCCTGCGGTTCGCAGTGGATGAGGCGCGCCTTCTTCCAGGCGAGCGACGTCCGGGTTGCCCCCAGGTATTTCTCGAACAACTTGAGAGTGGAGGTGTGGATATCCTTGGCCTTGCCGGCGGCGATGATGCGGGTGGCGGGCGTCACCACCTGACGCAGGGCCAGCAGTTGCTGCTCCAGCAGCGCCTGGTATTTGGAAACCTTGATCACCACCAGTGCCGGCGCTTCGGGCAGGGGCGCCAGCGCATCCTGCAGCCGGATACCGTCGGTATCCAGCCCGTTTTCGGTCAGGTTGGCCAGCGTGGCCCGCTCGCTGATATAGGAATCGGTGACGCTGACGGGAGAGTAACCGTGCAAAAATGCCGCCAGGGCGCCGAATCCATCGTTCATGATGATGACGGGCCCTGCTTGTTCCAGGGGGGACTCAGCCAGGGTGTTGATCAGGTATTCGTCGGCCGCATCCCAGGCTTGCAGGGTTTCCTGGCTCAGGCGCGGGTAGCGATAGAGGGTCAGCTGGCAATGGGGAGTGACAAGAAGGGTTTCCATAGGATGAGTCCAACCTCGGCTTGATTCGGGTAACAGGCGCCAGGGGCGACGCAAAGTGGCGCTATTCTAGCGAGGCAGAGGAATTTCACCAGTTCGGGCCGCCATGACGGCGTTCCCCGGCCATATTTCTCTCCATAAGGGGACTTATTCCGCCAGGCAACTGCCGATAGAATGGCCTCACGTTCACTTTCTGGAAGCATCCTGATGACCATGCAACAACACATTGAAGCAAAACTGACCGCCGCCCTCACTCCCAGCCTGCTGGAGGTGATCAACGAGAGCCATATGCATCGTGTTGAGCCCGGCTCCGAGAGCCACTTCAAGGTGGTCATCGTCAGCCCGCAATTTGAAGGTCTGCGTCTCCTGGCCCGTCATCGCCTGATCAATGAAGTGCTGGCCCCCGAGCTGGCCGGCCCGGTACATGCCCTGGCACTGCATACCTACACAGAGAGCGAATGGCAGCAAAAGGGCCAGGCACCGCGCACCCCAAGCTGCGTCGGCAAACCCTGACGCGGCCAGAACAGGAGAGTTCCTGCATCCCTCTGCCATCCCGCCTGCAAGTCATTGGAAATGGGGCGATAAAAAGCCCCATATGAGAATAATTCGCAAACAAAACTGCCGGATTATCTTTTCTAATCAATATTTTCAACAATAAGATTACCCCCATTGGGGTATTCAAATAAAAAAACCTTTAAAACCACGGTTTACGAGGGGTTCACCCCCTTATTCAGGAGAGGTTAATTTTGTGATGGCACAGGGATTTTACCCATTTGTCATGGCAGAAAATGAGTCATAAGTGGTAAACTCAAGCGCTTTTGAGTGACCCCGCATATTGGATGATCGCCAGCGCTGTTTACTGGTTGCAACGGCAATATCGTCACTCGACCACCCGTCGTGATGTATTTCTCGGCGCTAACCAACCTCTCTTCCCGTAACGGTAGTGCAAGTAAGTATGATTACAATCAAAAGAGGACTGGACATCCCCGTGCTGGGTGCGCCAGAGCAAGTAATCTACGATGGCCCCGCCATCACCCGTGTTGCTACACTGGGCGAGGAGTTCGTGGGGATGCGACCTACTATGTTCGTCAAAGTAGGTGATCGCGTCATCAAAGGTCAGGATCTCTTCGAAGACAAGAAGAATCCCGGCGTTAAATTCACAGCTCCTGCCACCGGTGTGGTTTCAGAGATTAACCGTGGTGCCAAACGTGTTCTTCAGTCCGTGGTCATCGACCTCGACGGCTCGGACGAACAGGTAACCTTTGAGCACTTTGCCTCCGCCGAGCTGGCCAAGCTCGAACGCAGCAAGGTGCAGGAGATCCTGCTCGCCTCCGGTCAGTGGACTGCGCTGCGTACCCGTCCGTTTAGCAAAGTTCCCGCCGTTGGCTCCGCCCCGCGCGCCATCTTTGTGACCGCGATGGACACCAACCCGCTGGCAGCCAATCCCGAGCTGATCATCAAGGAACAGTCCCAGGCGTTCCTCGACGGTCTGGCCGTGCTGACTCGCCTGACCGATGGCAACGTCTACGTCTGCAAGGGCGAAGCCAGCCTGCCTCACTCTCCCCTGGCCCAGGTCAAGGAAGAGATCTTCGTCGGTCCTCATCCTGCCGGTCTGCCTGGCACCCATATCCACTTCCTGGATCCGGTCAGCAGCACCAAGGTGCAGTGGCACATCAACTATCAGGACGTGATCGCCTACGGCAAGCTGTTCACCACCGGCCAGATCTTCACCGACAAGGTGATCGCCCTGGCAGGTCCGAACGTGCTCAAGCCACGTCTGCTGCGTACCCGTCTGGGTGCCTGCATCAGCCAGATTACCAACAACGAGCTGCGTGCCGACGAAAACCGCATCATCTCCGGTTCTCTGCTGAGCGGTGCCAAGGCCGACGGGGTTCACGACTATCTGGGTCGTTACCACAATCAGGTCTGCGCACTGGGTGAAGGTCGCGAGAAAGAGTTCCTGGGCTGGATCAACCCCAGCGCCAACAAGTTCTCCATTACCCGCACCACCCTTTCTCATCTGATGAAGGGCAAGCTGATCAACTTCACCACCACCACCAACGGTAGTGATCGTTCCATGGTGCCTATCGGCAACTATGAGCGGGTGATGCCACTCGACATCCTGCCGACCCTGCTGCTGCGGGACATGATCTCTGGCGATACCGATGGTGCACAAGCACTGGGCTGCCTGGAGCTGGATGAGGAAGATTTGGCCCTCTGTACTTTTGTCTGCCCCGGCAAGACCGAGTACGGCCCTATCTTGCGTGAGTGCCTGACCAAGATTGAACTGGAAGGTTAAGCGATGAGTTTCAAGCAACTTCTTGAAAATATGGAACACCACTTCGAGCCGGGTGGGAAGTACGCCAAGTACTACGCCCTGTTCGAAGCGGCGTATACCCTGTTCTATACCCCGGGTTCCGTAACCCGCAATGCTGCCCACGTTCGTGATGCGCTCGACCTGAAGCGCATGATGATCATGGTGTGGCTGGCCGTGTTCCCGGCCATGTTCTGGGGCATGTACAACGTCGGCAACCAGTCCATTGCCGCGATTGCCCATCTGGGTACCGCCGCCGGTGCCAGCAGCTGGCAATATGCGCTGGCAACCATGCTGGGTGCCTCCCTGGATCCGGCCGTGGCCGGTGTCGGCAGCAAGATGCTGATCGGCGCAGCCCACTTCTTCCCGATCTACATCACCGTCTTCCTGGTCGGTGGTTTCTGGGAAGTGCTGTTCGCCATGGTGCGCAAGCACGAGATCAACGAAGGCTTCTTCGTGACCTCCATCCTGTTCGCCCTGATCGTGCCGCCCGAGCTGCCCCTGTGGCAAGCCGCCCTGGGTATCACCTTCGGTGTGGTGATGGCCAAGGAAGTGTTCGGTGGTACCGGCAAGAACTTCCTGAACCCGGCCCTGGCTGGTCGTGCGTTCCTGTTCTTCGCCTACCCGGGTCAAATCTCCGGCGACGCAGTCTGGGTTGCCGTTGACGGTTTCTCCGGTGCGACCGCCCTGAGCCAGTGGGCCCAAGGTGGCCAGATGGCACTGATCAACAGCGCCACTGGCGAAGCCATCAGCTGGATGGACGCCTTCCTGGGTAACCTGCCGGGTTCCATCGGTGAAGTTTCCACCCTGATGATCCTGCTGGGCGCCGCCATGATCGTGTACATGCGCATCGCCTCCTGGCGCATCATCGCCGGCGTGATGGTCGGTATGATCGCGACTTCCCTGCTGTTCAACGTCATCGGTTCCGACACCAACCCCATGTTCAACATGCCGTGGCACTGGCACCTGGTGCTGGGTGGCTTCGCCTTCGGTATGGCCTTCATGGCGACCGACCCTGTCTCCGCAGCCTTTACCAACAAGGGCAAGTGGTGGTACGGCGCACTGATCGGCGTCATGGTCGTGCTGGTTCGCGTGGTCAACCCCGCGTTCCCGGAAGGCATGATGCTGGCCATTCTGTTTGCGAACCTGTTTGCTCCCTTGTTTGACCATTTCGTCGCTCAGGCAAACATCAAGCGGAGGATTGCTCGTGGCGTTTAATAAAGATTCAACCCTCGGCACCGTCAGCGTGGTGACTGGCCTCTGTCTGGCCTGTTCCATCGTGGTATCCGTTGCCGCCGTTGGCCTGCGTTCTACCCAACAGGAGAACAAGGCACTGGACAAACAGAGCAACATCCTCGCCGTTGCCGGTGTGGACATCAGCGATGTCGCCAAGCGCGACATGGCCAAGCTGTATGGCGACAAGATCGAAGCCCGCCTGGTGGATCTCTCCACCGGTAACTTTGTTGACGGCGATGCCGACAACTTCGATACCAAGCAGGCTGCCAAGGATCCGGCCAAAAATATCCGTCTGGCTGCGGCCGACGACAAGGCCGGCCTGCGCCAGATCTCCAAGCTGATCCCGGTGTTCTTCGCCAAGGACAGCGAAGGCAAGATCGACAGCATCATCCTGCCCATCTACGGTCAGGGTCTGTGGTCGACCATGTATGCCTTCGTCGCCGTTGCTCCGGATGGCCAGACCATCAAGGGCATCACCTACTATGACCACGGTGAAACCCCGGGTCTGGGTGGCGAAATCGAAAACCCGGCATGGGAAGCCCTGTTCAAGGACAAGAAATTGTTCGATCAGAACGGCATGCCCGCGCTGCGCGTGATCAAGGGCCATGCTCCGGCTGGCTCTGAGCATGAGATTGACGGTCTGTCCGGCGCTACCCTGACCGGTAACGGCGTACAGCACACCTTCGACTTCTGGATGGGTCCCAAGGGCTTCGGTCCTTTCCTGGCCAAGGTTCGTGCAGGAGAAATCAACAATGGCTGACAAGAGCGAAATGAAAAAGTTGCTGTTGACGCCTGTGCTCGGCAACAACCCCATCGCCTTGCAGGTGCTGGGTGTCTGTTCCGCACTGGCGGTTACCAGCCAGATGAAGACAGCGTTTGTAATGACCCTCGCGGTCATGGCGGTCACCGCCTTCTCAAACCTGTTCATCTCCCTGATCCGCAACCAGATCCCCAACAGCGTGCGGATCATTGCCCAGATGGCGATCATCGCCTCACTGGTTATCGTGGTTGACCAGGTGCTCAAGGCTTATGCCTATGAGATCTCCAAGCAGCTGTCGGTATTCGTGGGTCTGATCATCACCAACTGTATCGTAATGGGTCGTGCCGAAGCCTACGCCATGAAGAGTGCCCCGCTGCCCTCCTTCCTGGACGGTATTGGTAACGGTCTGGGCTATGGCGCCATTCTGCTGAGCGTCGCCACCGTGCGTGAACTGCTGGGCTCCGGCACCTGGTTCGGCCTCGAGCTGATGCCACTGGTGAACAACGGTGGCTGGTATGTACCGAATGGCCTGCTGCTGCTGCCGCCGAGCGCATTCTTCATCATTGGTCTGATCATCTGGGGCGTTCGCACCAAGGATCCCAAGCAGGTGGAGGCAAAGGATTAAGGTATGGAACACTATCTGAGTCTGTTGATTCGTTCGATCTTCATCGAAAACTTGGCACTCTCCTTCTTCCTGGGGATGTGTACCTTCCTGGCGGTGTCCAAGAAGGTCAAGACCTCCATGGGTCTTGGTATTGCCGTTATCGTGGTGCAAACCATCGCCGTACCGGTCAACAACCTGATCTACAACTACGTGTTGAAGGCAGGTGCCCTCTCCCCCGATCTCGACCTGAGCTTCCTGAGCTTCATCACCTTCATCGGTGTGATCGCGGCCCTGGTACAGATCCTGGAGATGGCGCTGGATAAATACTTCCCGGCCCTCTACAACGCGCTCGGCATCTTCTTGCCGCTCATCACCGTGAACTGCGCCATCTTCGGTGGCGTCTCCTTCATGGTGCAGCGTGACTACAACTTCGTCGAGTCTGTGGTCTACGGCGTGGGTTCAGGTGCAGGCTGGATGCTGGCGATCGTTGCGCTGGCAGGTATCCGCGAGAAGATGAAGTACTCCGATGTTCCGGAAGGTCTGCGTGGCCTCGGCATCACCTTCATCACCGCCGGCCTGATGGCGCTGGGCTTCATGTCCTTCTCTGGTATCTCCCTGTAATCGGAAAGGAACGATAGATGGAAATTATTTTGGGTGTGGTCATGTTTACCGTGATCCTGCTGGCACTGGTGGCAGTCATTCTGTTCGCCAAGTCCAAGCTGGTGACCGCGGGCGACGTGACAATCAGCATCAACGGTGACCCGGCCAAGGCTGTGACCAGCCCGGCCGGTGGCAAACTGCTCGGCGTGCTGGCCGGCAGCGGTATCTTCGTCTCCTCCGCCTGTGGTGGTGGTGGCTCCTGCGGCCAGTGCAAGGTGCGGGTGAAGTCCGGTGGCGGCGACATCCTGCCGACCGAACTGGATCACATCAGCAAGGGCGAAGCCCGTCACGGCGAGCGTCTGGCCTGCCAGGTCACCGTTCGCGGCGACATGGACATCGAACTGCCGGAAGAGATCTTCGGCGTGAAGAAGTGGGAATGTACCGTCATCTCCAATGACAACAAGGCCACCTTCATCAAGGAGCTCAAGCTGCAGATCCCGGATGGCGAGAGCGTACCGTTCCGCGCCGGTGGTTATATCCAGATTGAAGCGCCGGCTCACCACGTCCGCTACAAGGACTTCGATATTCCCGAGGAGTATCGTGGTGACTGGGATCGCTTCAAGATCTTCGATCTGGAATCCAAGGTTGACGAGCCGATCATCCGTGCTTACTCCATGGCCAACTATCCGGAAGAGTTCGGCATCATCATGCTGAACGTGCGGATCGCGACTCCGCCTCCCAGCAACTGGACTGCCCCTCCGGGACAGATGTCCTCCTACATCTTCAGCCTGAAGGCAGGTGACAAGGTGACCATCTCCGGTCCGTTCGGCGAGTTCTTCGCCAAGGACACCGACGCCGAAATGGTGTTCATCGGTGGTGGTGCGGGTATGGCGCCGATGCGCTCCCACATCTTCGACCAGCTGCGCCGTCTGAAGAGCAAGCGCAAGATGAGCTTCTGGTACGGTGCCCGTTCCAAGCGCGAGATGTTCTATGTCGAGGACTTCGACATGCTGGCCGCCGAGAACGAGAACTTCACCTGGAACGTCGCCCTGTCCGATCCGCAACCGGAAGACAACTGGGACGGCTACACCGGCTTCATCCACAACGTGCTCTACGAGAACTATCTCAAGAACCACGAGGCGCCGGAAGATTGCGAGTTCTACATGTGTGGTCCTCCCGTGATGAACGCCGCCGTCATCAACATGCTCAAGGATCTGGGCGTTGAAGACGAAAACATCCTGCTGGATGACTTTGGTGGTTAATCCATGCACAGCGTTGTAAAGACCTGGCTAGCCTTCGGGCTAGCCTTTTTCTTGACTGGGTGCGGTCAGGAAACGGTCCAAAGCAAGCCGGAGATCCATATCACCGGCAGCACCATGGGAACCTACTACTCCATCAAGGTGGCGGATGACGTCATCAGCGATCCGGCCAAGTTGCAGGCCGAAGTGGATGTGCTGCTGGAGCGGGTCAACGATCAGATGTCGACCTATCGTCCCGATTCCGAGCTCTCCCGCTTCAACCAGCATCGTGACTCCACACCGGTCGTAGTGTCGCGAGACACCGCTCGAGTCGTCACTGAGGCCATTCACATTGGCCGTGAGAGCCAGGGGGCGCTGGACGTCACCGTTGGCCCCTTGGTCAATCTGTGGGGCTTTGGCCCGGATAAACGGCCGACCAAGGTCCCGAGCGACGAGCTGATCACCCAGACCCGTCAGAAGACCGGGCTTGGCAATCTGCATGTCATCACCTCCGCCGATGCCGATACCCTGCAAAAAGATGTGCCGGATCTCTACGTGGATCTCTCCGCCATCGCCAAGGGGTTTGGCGTCGACAAGGTGGCCGAATACCTGGAGTCCCTGGGGGCCCGCAACTATCTGGTTGAAATCGGCGGCGAGCTGAGGATCAATGGCGTCAATGGCAAGGGCCATCCCTGGCGCGTGGCCATCGAGAAACCCACAGCGGGCACCGGCACGGTACAGGAAGTGATAGTACCGGGTGACAACGGCGTTGCCACTTCCGGCGATTATCGCAACTATTACGAACTGGATGGCCAGCGTTTTTCCCACACCATAGATCCGCGCTCCGGCAAACCGATCCAGCATCGTCTGGTGTCGGTCACCGTGATCCACCCCTCCTGCATGACGGCGGACGGGCTGGCAACCGTGTTCATGGTGATGGGGACCGAGAAGAGCCTGGCCTACGCCAACGAACGGGGACTGGCGATCTTCGTGATCACCAAGACCGACAAGGGTTTTGAAGAGGCCTACTCCGACGCCTTCAAGCCCTATCTGGTTAAAAAGTAAGAGGCAGCAACATGCAGATTTTTCTGATCACCTTCGGGGTGTTTCTGGCGGTAGTGGTGGCCATGGCCATCGGCTACATCTTCCAGAAGAAGAGCATCTCCGGCTCCTGCGGTGGCCTGGGCAGCGTGGGCATCGAGAAAGAGTGCGATTGCCCCGAACCCTGTGACAACCGCAAGAAGAAGATGGCCAAGGAAGAGGCCCGTCGCAAGATGCTGGAAGAGAACCGGATCATCTGAGCGCCTGTGCTCCGACGGTAACAAAAAGCGCGCCACTGGCGCGCTTTTTACTGAGGCTTGTCCGACCACAAGGCTATGGCTTGCGCTCGATATAGAGGAGCACTTCCCCGAGATCAATGCCGAACTTGCTGATCCTGGCTCGATTGATCAGGCGATCTTGATCCAGCAGATACATCCAGTCATCGAAGCTCACCCGTACCACTTCACCGTCCGGCAGCGCCAGATCGAGCTGGTAACACCAGTTGAGGGCAAAACCTTCCGTCTTGCCCACCGCCTCCCCCACCACATCCGATGCGCTGCCGCGCCAGTGGCCATCCGCCCCCTTGCGTAGATACCAGGTGCGAGTCTGCTGGCGACCATCGTCAAAATGGAACTGCTCGAACAGCTCTCCCTTGCCCTCCTGCCAGCGCCCCTCCATCTCGACCCGAAAGCGACTGGTCACTTCGCCGCTGCGGTCTGTGACCAGGCCATGGGCTACCAGCTTGCCACTGAAGAAACGGGCGAGATCCCACTCGGGCCCCTGGCCACGGTAGTCATCGAGGCTGGCACCACATCCGGTCAGCAGCATGAGTGGCAACAAAGCGAGAAGACGATATAGACGGTAACAAGACATAAAGAGCTCCGGCATCAGGGTTGGCCGCGCAGGCGGCGGGTAAGGGCTGGAGCCCGGCTGTTGTCCGCCAGCCAGATAGCCAGAAAGGCAGCGGAGAATTGCGGTTCGGCGAGAGAGCCGAGGAGCTGCTCCTGCCACCAGAAGTGGCCGGTTCCTGCCTTGTCGACATAGAAGGTCAACCTGTCGCCAGCTGCCACATCCGGCCAGAGGGTCGCAAGTTGCCCGAGCCAGCGCTGGCGATCGGCATCACTGCCAAGACCGAGCCGCTGCCACTCTTCGGCGGTGGCGCTGAGCAGATCCTCACGTTCGATGGAT
Organism: Aeromonas sp. S18(2024); assembly: GCF_041402525.1. NCBI lineage: Bacteria > Pseudomonadati > Pseudomonadota > Gammaproteobacteria > Aeromonadales > Aeromonadaceae > Aeromonas > Aeromonas sp. S18(2024). The sequence continues at coordinate 472,544 of NZ_JBGLQV010000002.1, forward strand.
CTGGCATAGGTCAGGGTCAGTGCCTGCGGATAATGGCTCGGCTGATAGCGGCCACTCTCGCTGTAGAGGGTGGCGTCATAGAGCTTGAACCAGAGCCAGTTCATCTCCCCCTGGCCGACCGGACGCAACTGTTGCCAAGGGACAGCAGAAGCCTGCGCGGCAGTCGCCAGGTGCAGATTCAGCACCACTACCAGCAGGCTAGTTCCACCCCATGTGCCAATGGCTGGGATCTTCCAGTTCATGCCAATCCATCTCCTGTTCCTGCAGGGTATTGATATCCTGCATCACCACCTGCATCAGCCGCCCCTGCGCATCCCGCTGGCAAGCCACCACCAGATAGAAGCGATCAGTCAGCTCGTGCTGGCTCTCTTTGGTCCACTTGGAAAACAGCAAAGTGTCGGTCGAAAAGGTGTTCATCTTGACTCACCCTCCAGCTTGACCATTACCCACAGTAGTAGGGGTAACCACCACATCCAGATCACGGCCAGCAAGGCCGCACTGATCCCGATGCCCCAGGGTAAGTGTACTGCTCCCATCTCGGCTCCCGCCACATAGGAGACCGTCCCCCCAAGCATGCCAAACAGCCCCTGTTGCCAACGGGGTAATCGCAGTAGCCAGCGCATGCCATGGGCCAGCGTCAGGGCAAATCCGACCCAGAGCAGCGCCAGCCAGAGCGGAAAACCGGCCTTGAAATCGAACAGCCCGAGCCGCCAGAGCAGCAGATCGAGCAGGCTACCTACAAGGGCCATGGGCAGGAGTCGCAGATCCCTTTTGCGGCTTGGCGAGCAGAGAAAATGAAGCAGCAGCATCGCAAGCAAGGGACCCGGTAGCTGCCACTTCACCGCCAGCAACCAGTAGAGGTTGAACCCCAGCAGTTGGGCCCACCGCCACATGGTCAGTGACCGCTTACCGGCAAGTCTCCCGACCAGCCGAGCGGCCCGGGTTTGGCCGCCTCCAGCTGTACCAGGCTGATGGTGCGCTCCCAAAAGCCTCCTTCGCAGTAGGCGAAATAGAAGTGCCACAGCCGGATGAAGTCCTGGCTGTAGCCGAGCGCCGGCAGCTCGGGTGCCAGCGCCAGAAAGCGCTGGCACCAGTGGGCCAGTGTGCGAGCGTAGTGATGGCCATGATCGTGCAGCCGCACCAGCTGCATGTCGGTTTCGCGGGCCAGAAATCCCGCCATTTGGGAGACGCTCGGCAGGCAGCCACCGGGGAAGATATAGCGCTGGATGAAGTCGACCCCGCGCAGGTACTGGGCATGGCGCTGATCGGCGATAGTGATGGCTTGAATAAGCAGGCGCCCACCGGGTTTGAGCAGGCGCGACAGCTGGCGAAAGTAGTCCGGCAGAAAGGCGTGACCCACCGCTTCGATCATCTCGATGGAGACCAGCTTGTCGAACCGCCCCTCCAGCTTGCGGTAATCCTCCAGCAGCAAGGTGATGCGATCCCCGAGCCCCTCCCGCCCGATCCACTCTTTTGCATAGTCGTGCTGGGCCTGGGAGATGGTGGTGGTAGTCACCCGGCAGCCGTAGTGTCGAGCGGCAAAGACGGCCAGCCCACCCCAGCCGGTACCGATCTCCAGCAGATGATCGTCCGGGCCGAGCTCTAACCGCTCGCAGATGGTGCGCAGCTTGGCCTGCTGCCCCTCTTCCAGGGTGGCCTCGGCATGGGGATAGATGGCACTCGAGTACTGCATATGGCTGTCAAGAAAACCCTGATAAAGAGCGTTGCCGAGATCGTAGTGGGCGGCGATGTTGGCGCGCGACCCGGTCAGGGTATTGCGACTCCGCCAGTGGCGCACCTTGTTGAAGGGGAAGCTGAGCCAGCCCAGGCGCCGCTCCAGGCTGTCGAGCAGCGGCAGATTGCGGGCCAGCAACCGCACCAACGCCACCGGATCCGGGCTGGTCCAGAGCCCTTCTACCCAGGTTTCACCGGCAGCGATGCTGCCCCCCAGCAGCAAGCGGCGATAGAAGGCCGGATCCAGCACCACCAGCTCGGCATGCAAATCACTGGTTGCATCACCAAAGCTGTGACGCTCGCGGCCATCTCGCAGCAGCAGTTGGCCTTGGTCGAGCCGCCCCAGCAAATTGAGCAACAATTGCCTGGCCCCCTTGTCGATGAAAGAGGCAGAAACAGAAGATTGCACCAGTTCCATTAGCGAGTCTCCGGATGGGTGAAGATGGGGGTTCGTTTGATAAAAAGGCGCAGGGCCTGCCAGTAGATACCGAGCAGCACCCTCATGGTCATCCAGGGCCAGCGGACCAGCAGCGCCACCAGCTCCTTGCGCGACAGCGGCACGCGGCGCAGCGCCAGGGTGGCGTCAAACAGCTTGGCCTCCCCGGATACGGGATGGCTCTCGATGTGGATCAGCGTCTCCTGCGCGGGCGGGCGGATCCGCCAGTGGTAGCGCATGGCCAGCTCCATGAAGGGGGAGACGTGAAAATCCTTGTCGTGGGGCGCCAGCTCCGCCAGATCCAGCAGATAGTAGTGGCGCTCATTCCAGGGGGTGTTGGAGACCTCGGCCAGCAAATAGCGCGTCTCCCCCTGCCGATCGCAGAAGTAGAAGTTGACCGGGCTGAAGTAAAACCCCAGACAACGTACGTTGCCGAGTAGCAGCACCCGCCCCTCCGGGTCGGCATCGCCGCCTAGCTCGGCCACCTTGTCCCACACCGCCTGTTTGAGAGAACCCGCACTCCCCCGCAGGTAGTCATGACGATGAAAGGAGAGCAGCCCGGCCCGCTCCACCGCCAACCATCTTCCCTGATCGAGGCCCGGTAGTTCATCGAGATCCAGTCCCAGCATGAAGAGGTGGTACGAAAAAGCGTGAGTCCTTGGCGCGAAGCGACGGTGGCGCACCGAGCCCCGCCAGATGGCGCTGATCCCGTCCCTCGCAGTCGTGGTTGCGCCTTTCATAGCTCGGCCCCGAAGCGCATGGCTACATCCAGGGCGCTGCGCACCCCGTCCTCGTGAAAGCCGTTGTACCAGTAGGCACCGCAGAAGTGGGTGCGCCGCTGGCCGCAGATCTCGAGTCGCCGCTGCTGGGCGGCGATGGAGCTCTGATTGAACACCGGATGGTGATAGACGAAGCGGCGCAATACCTTGCTCTCGTCCACCCGCCCTGCGGGATTGAGGCTGACGCAGAAGGGCTCGGGTGAACTCACCCCCTGCAGGATATTCATGTTGTAACTCACCAGTGGCCGTGCGCCGTCATCATCACCGAGCTGATAGTTCCAGCTGGCCCACGCCTTGCGGCGCACCGGCAGACAAGTTGCGTCGGTGTGGAGCCAGACGTCATTGGCCTGATAGGGCATGGCGCCGAGGATGGCACGCTCCCGCTCGCTCGCATCCGTCAGCAGGGCCAGCGCCTGGTCGCTGTGGCAGGCGAATATCACCTCGTCAAACTGCTCCTCGCCATCATGGCTCTGGACAATGACTCCATTCGTCACTCGCCGGATCCCCGCTACCGGACAAGCCAGCCGGATCTGCGACTGCCATCCCGCCGTGAGCGGCCCTATGTATTCGCGCGAGCCACCTGGAATGACGTACCACTGGGGCCGGTTTGCCACCTCCAGCAGGCCGTGATGGGCAAAAAATCGCAGGAAGAAGCCAAGGGGGAAGGTCCGCATATCGGCCAGGGTGGATGACCAGATGGCCGCCCCCATCGGCAGTATGTAGTGACGGGCGAAGTAGTCGCTAAACTCCCCCGCCTGCAGGAAATCCCCCAGGGTCAGTTCGGAGCCAACATCGAGGGCCTGGTGGTCCACCAGCCAGGCGCGAGCCTCCCGGTTGAAGCGCAGGATCTCGGCAACGAAGCCGTAGAACCGCGGGCTCAGCAGGTTGCTGCGCTGAGCGAACAGGGTATCGAGGTTGTGACCGTTGTACTCGAGCCCCTCCGGGCTTTTCACCGAGAAGCTCATCTCGGCCGGTTGCCGGGCTACCCCGATCCGCGCCAGCAGCCTCAGGAAGTTGGGGTAGGTGCGATCGTTGAACACGATAAAGCCGGTATCGATGGCGTAACGTCGCCCGCCCTGCTCCACGTCGACGGTGGCAGTGTGGCCGCCCAGGGTCGGCGCCGCCTCGAACAGGGTGATGTCGTGCTTTTTGTGGAGCAAAAAACCGGCGGTCAGCCCTGAAATCCCCGAACCGACGATGGCTATCTTTCTCTTCATGAGTGGCGTCCTTTCGACACAAGCGAGCTGCCAAGACGCAGCCAGAGTCCCACCGGCAGCGCGCCGAGCAGGCGCAGCAGCCAGATGAAACGACGGGGAAAGTGGATCTGATGGTGACCGGCGGTAAGCCCCGCCATGATGGCGCGGGACGCCTCCTCCACAGGCACCAGGCAAGGCATGGGAAAATCATTCTTTGCGGTGAGCGGCGTTTCCACAAAGCCGGGGCGGATCAGGGTGACCCCGATCCCTTTGCCAGCCAGATCGAGGCGCAGGGTATCGGCCAGATAGTCGAGGGCCGCCTTGGAGGCGCCATAGGCCTCGGCCCTTGGCAGCGGCAGCCAGCTCACCGACGAGCTGACGATGGCAAGACGGGCCCCCGCCCCCAGCAGTGGCAGGAAGGCGGCCAGCGCATGACCGGTAGCGATGAGATTGGTCTCGATAACCCGGGCAAACAGGGCGCCGTCAAACCCCTCGGCCAACTCCATATATTCGCAATGACCGGCGTTGAGGATCAGCAGATCCAGCGCAGGCAGAGTGCCCGCCACTGCGTTCATGGCCGCTGGATTTCGGGTATCAAACTGCAAGGGGGTGATGCCCTCACTCTCCAGCCCCTGCAACCGCTCCTCATCGCGACCACAGCCCCACACCAGCCAGTCTGAGCGCCGGTAATCGAGGGCCAGCTGGCGGCCGATGCCGGAGGTGGCTCCTGTGATCAGTACCCGGCCGCTCATGCCCCCAACCTCCCCTTGATGGTCCGCACCAGGGATCCGAGCAGCGGCAACTGCTCATAGAGCATGGCGCCGAGGTCAAAATAGTCCCGGTGCAGGCAGACCTTGCCCTCCTCGTCGAATTCAAGGCGGGTCGCCCCCTCCACTGTCACTGGCTTGCCGCCACGCAGCCTTGGGTGGGAGAAGGTCATGGTCCAGCCGAGCCAGGCTTGTCGCCCCTGTTGCTGCTGACTGGTAATGACAAAACGACAATAGGCGAGGCGCTGATAGAGGGCGGCAAAATAGTCGCTGAGCGCCGCCAGTCCCTCGATGCGGTGGGCAGGATCGATAAAGATCACCTCGTCGGCATAGACCTCGGACAATCGGTGCAACTGCTGTCTGTCCAGCTGCTGATAGAGGGCGACGAAGCAGGCCAGCGGCTCATCCATGTTATTTCTCCAGGAAGCGAAACATTTCGATGGCTCTCACCCGGGCGATGGCGTGATCCACCATGGGGGCCGGATAATCCTGCCGTCCCTTGAGCCGCAGCCAGTCGTGAGGCTGGTGCAGATAGGCGGCGGGCAGATCGGCCAGTTCAGTGACCCAGGTACGAATGAACTCCCCTTGTGGATCAAATCTTTGCCCCTGGGTGGTGGGGTTGAATACCCGAAAGTATGGGGCCGCATCGGCACCAGTGCCCGCCGCCCACTGCCAGCCGCCGTTGTTGGCCGCCAGATCGCCGTCTATCAGCTTGCTCATGAAGTAGTCCTCCCCGAGCCGCCAGTGGATGTGCAGATCCTTGGTGAGGAAGCTCGCCACTATCATCCGCAGCCGGTTGTGCATCCAGCCGGTAGCATTGAGGCAGCGCATGGCCGCATCGACGATGGGGTAGCCGGTGCGTCCCTCGCACCAGGCGGCAAAGGCATCCGGGTCCCAGCTCCACGGCAGGGCCGCCGTCTCCGACTTGAAGGGGCGATTCATGGAGAGGCTTGGGATCAGCACCAGCAGATGGCGATAAAACTCGCGCCAGATGAGCTCGTTGAGCCAGACAAATCCGGGCTGCGCCTTTGACTGGGGTCGATAGCCGAGCCGCTGTTGCAGTGCTCCTACGCACTGGCGCGGACTGATGATACCGGCCGCCAGATAGGGGGAGAGCACCGAAGTGCCCGCCAGGGCCGGAAAGTCCCGGGTCTCGCCATAGTCGAGCACCGCCTCATCAAGGAAGGTGTTCAGACGACGCTGCGCCTCGGCCTCCCCCACCGGCCAGCGAGGATCCGGTGTCAGCTCGCCAAGGGTGGCATCGACAAATTCCCGCTTGGCCAGCGGCTGCCACGGCAGTGATGCACCGCGCGGCTCGGGAGCGCGGTGAATGACAAAGCCATCTTCCTCGAGGGCCTTGAGCCAGGCGCGGCTGAAGGGGGTATAGACCTTGAACATCTCCCCCGAGCCGGTCAACACCCGCCCGGGCGGCAGCACGCAGCAGCCGTTGAACCAGTGGCAAGCAATCTCCTGCTCCGCCAGCACGGCACTGACGGCCCGATCCCGACGCTGCTCATCGATCTCGATGGCCTGATTGGCGTAGAGCCGGGTCACCCCCAGATCGCGACTTAAGTTAACCAACGCCGCCGGCACTTCGGCAAACGTCTCGACCCGTAGCAAATGGAGCGGGATGCCGAGCGCCGCCAGCTCGCGGCCCAGCTCATCGACCTGCGCCAGGATGAAACGCTGGCGAACGGGGGCCAGCTTGTGTGCTTGCCACTGGGTCGGTGAGAGAATAAACAACGCCGCGACCGGTTCATCGCCGGCACAGGCATGACGCAAGGCCGGGTTGTCGGCAAGGCGCAAGTCGTTGCGAAACCAGACCAGTTTCATGACTTTTGCCTCCCGCGCCCGCTGGTGGTCCCCACGACAGCCTCATCCGCTATTGCCTCACCCAGAGTGGCTTTCCAACCGTGAGCGGCCTGCCAGTCGCCGTCATAGAGGCGCCCCAGCTCGCCAAAGAAGCGGGTGCCGGTGGGCCACCCGGTGGCCAGCTCCTGCTTGCCAAGCCCGGCCCCCAGCAGCACCAGCCAGGGGGGAGTGGATCGCCCCTCGAGCAGAGCGACATGGCGAGGTTCGACCGCCCCCAGCAGTTGTACCTCGTAACCCAGGCCAATCAGCTCATAGGCCGCCCAGACCAGATCGAGGGGCCCGACCTGCCCCCAGCTCGCCAGGGTGGTAGGGACGCCCTTCTCCTGTTCAATGAGATGGCGGGCGAAGCGGGTATGCAGCCAGCCCAACCACACCTGTTGCAACAGTTCGCCATCGGGCCGCTCGCGCCAAAGGCCAAGCAGCCGCTCCACCAGCGGTTGCAGCACCCGGCTGCGCACCAGCTCGAAGGGATAACTCGCCAGCAGATCATTGAGCTGCGCCTCCGCCTTGCGCTGGTTGAAGGCGAGCAGTGCCTGACTGAACTGCTCCAGAGTCTGCTGCCAGTGATCACTCACCGGCTGGGAGTGGGGCTCGCTCAACAGTCCCTTGACCTGCCCTATGCTCACCCCCCGCTCCAGCCAACTCAGGATCTCGCCAATCTGGCGGATATCCTGCTCGCTGTAGAGGCGGTGCCCCTTCTCGGTGCGGGCCGGCTGTACCAGACCGTAACGACGCTGCCAGGCACGCAGGGTGACGGCATTGACGCCGGTGAGGCGGGAAACCTCACGGATGGGGTAGATCCCCTCATCAGGCAAAGGGGAAGCGGTTTGCGGTAAATCAGACATAACGACGTCCATCAAAGGTTGGGAGAGAGGCCCCGGCCAGCTGCCGGGACCTTCACACGGCATTCATAACCCGTAACGCAGCTTGAGCGTATCGGGATGAGGATTGAGGTAAACCTGCTCGGCAAGATACGGATTGGGATACTCCCGCAGGTAGTGGCGGATCAGGGTCAGCGGCACCAGCAGCGGAAAAATACCGGTGCGGTACTTGTCGATGGTGTCGCAAAGTTCCTGCTTCTGGGCCGGGGTCAGCACCCGCTTGAAGTAGCCTTGCAGGTGCATCAGCACATTGGTGTGGCTGCGCCGGTTTGCCCTCAAGGTCAGCGCCGCCATCAGCCCCTTGATGTAGCGCCCGGCCACCTCCTCCAGATTGGCCTTGCCCAGATTGCCGAGCAGCTGTCCGAGGGCGCGGTAGTGAGTGGTGGCGTGAGAAAGCACCAGATACTTGTAGCGGGAGTGAAAGCGGATGAGGGCGGCGGCGCTGAGTCCGCGCGCGCAGAGCTGTTGCCAATCGTGATAGGCAAACACCCGCAGCACGAAGTTCTCCCGCAGGATGGGGTCGCACAACCGGCCATCCTCCTCCACCGGCAGCAGGGGGTTGGCCTCCATCAATGCCTTGGCAAACAGGCCGACCCCCTCCTTGGCGCTCCCCTCGTTGTTGGCGCCATAAATTCTGACCCGTTCCATGCCGCAGCTGGGAGATTTGGCACAGAGGATATAACCGGAGATGAAGTCGAGCTGGCGCGCCTTCTGCTCGCTGAAAGCAATTAATTTCTCCGTGACATCGAAGCTGCCGTTGCTCGCCTCGGCGCGTATCTCGCCATGACGCTTGACCAGCCGGATGGCGGCGCGAGGAGCACCCAGGCCGATGGCCATCTCGGGGCAGACGGGGTGATAGTCAAAGTGAGCCCCAAGATCCCGTTCACAGAAACTGGAGCGCTTGTGGCCCCCGTCAAACCTCACCTCCTGTCCCAGCAGGCAAGCACTGATCCCGACTTTAATCTTGTACATGATGGCACCCCTTGTATAAGCCTTGATTCAGTTATAGCAGTTATACAAAAAAAAGGAAGTTGTACAACTACTGCAAACCGATACGGCACAGGAACAAGCAAGGGAGCATCATCAGACAAAAAAAAGCCCATGGTCATCGCCATGGGCAAACATCAAAGACACTACGGAGTTCATCGCATCAGAAGCTGTACTTCACACCCAGGCTGGAGATGGAACCTTTTTGCAGATCCCAGTTGCGGTAGGTGTAATCGGCAGTCAGGGCCCAGTTCTGGTTGAACTTGTAGGCACCACCCACCTTGAAGTCGTGCATATCATCGGTCATGTTGGCGTAACGATAGGCGGTGGAGAGCTCCACATTGCCGATGTCGTAACGCAGACCCACTTCCCCGTACATGCTGCCGCTATCCTTGCGAGCGACCGCATCCCATCCATTGACATCATGGGCCAGCTCTCGCTCCAGGCGGTAGCCGGTCAAACCTGTCTCGCCATAGAGGTTGAGGCCGCTGCTCAAGGGGGTGAACACACCGACACCGACGCTGGAGATGGACATGCTGTCGTTGCCATTGTTGCGGGAGGTAAATTCGGTGCCGGCACGGCCGTAGAAGTTGGAGCCGAAGCTCTTGGAGAGATCCAGGCTCAGGCCGCCGAAATCACGGGTTCCCTTGCTGTCGTTGCTGGATTTGCCGTTGAGGTAGTCGGACTTGGTGTGTGCCCAGGTCGCCGACCCTTTGGCGTAGCTGAACGCATCCTGTGCCAGTGCGGAGGTAGAGGCGAAGCCGGCCAGGACCAGAAGATAGATTGCAGTTTTGTTCATGTGATTGACTCCATGGGTAAGCTCGTCAGAGCTGGTATGGAGTCATTGTGCAAACAGGCGGCGGCAATGCCGAGCGGCAAGCTGTTGCCAAACCATGTCAGATGTAAGCAGATATTGCAGGTGATGACGGCGGCAACATCTGCCCTGACCCGGACCAACTGAGCCGGGTCAGGAGATCAGGGGATCAGCGGAAAACCACCTCGTCGATTTCGATACGCACCAAGGGTTCTCCCGTCAGCCCGGCCGGACGCGACATCTCGAGACCACGTGCCGGACGTACCTGTCCCTTGCGCAGATAAGTCTCCGGCAGGCGGTTCTCGGCGACCCAGAAACGCGCCTCCTGACGCTGCAGCTGTACCCCGTCGGCACTGAACAGCGTCACCCAGCCGCGCACCCCGACCACATTACGGGTGCCGGTGTTGCTGATCTGAAAGCTCAGCGCCATGGGATCCATGCCCTCAACCTTGTCCAGCTTGACCATGATGCCATCGCGGACCGCCTGGGAGAGCAGCTCGGGATGGGCCTTGGCCTGCTCGGTCAGCACGGGAGCCGCCACCGCCACCACAGCGCCGGCTTTCGCAACCGCCTCGCTCCCCTTGACGGGCTCAGCCTGCTTGACCACCAGATACTCCCAGGTGAAGTCATCATTGAGCTGGACCTGGCGCCCATCGGGCAGGGTCACCTGAGAGAGAGGAGCCGCCTGTGCCAGCACAGGAGTGAGGCACAGGGCAACCAGCAGACGGGACAAAGATTTCATAGGGTCGGGACTCGATATCATTGAAAGGGCGACAGTATAAACACTACTGTCACGCCTTGCCTATGACGGGGCTCACGTTCTCCGGGCGAGCTGGCAACGCCCTCGCCGGACTAAATCGCCAGCTCGTGGCGTTCGTGAGGCACCATATCCAGGGTGACCAGATCGAACAGGGTTCCCTTGAGGGCCTGCAGAATGTCCGGCTGCATGTCGAATGCACGGGCCCGCTGATGCTCGGGCAGACGTACCCTGGCCAGGGTTGGCCCACTGTTGCAGGTGAGTTCACGGCCATCGCAGAGGATATGAAAGAAGACCTGGGCCTCGTCGAACCCCATATCGGCCAGTATCTGCTCCGCCTGATCGACCATGCGCAAATGGTGCGGCTGCAACTGGCTGGGGTGGGCAAAACGGTGGCTGAGGCAGCCATTGCCTCCCTTGCCCAGACCATCCAGTTGGCGTTTGTTAAAGCCGTAGCGCACGTCTCTTTTGGTAAAACCATGATCGGCCATCAGCCAGATGGTGTCTTCCGGGATGGAGCCGAACATCTCTATGTACCCGGCCCGCTCCTCCGCCGTCCCCGGCAGCAGGAATGGCAGAGTCGCCCACTCTGGATGGGTAGCCCTGTGTTCACAAAGACGGCGAACGGGATCGATGATCTCGTCCAGTTGCGACAACTGATCGCAGAAGATCATCTCATCTGTCTTGACGATCCAGTGGTCTATGCCATAACGCCGGCAATAGCGGATGGCACGGGATACTTCGCTGCGGCTGCGGGTGGGGGTATCCATGATCATGGCCCGGATCCGGACGCCGCTGGCCCGGCACAAATCGATACAGTAACAGGATTCCAACCGGCCTGAAAAGGAGATAACCAGATCATCATAGGCTGACAACTGATCGATCAACTGCTGTTCCCTGGCCTGAAACGCCTGATCGTATCCTTGATTCAGCACAACAACATTGGCATCCATTAAAACAGCTCCGGATGGTAAAAAGATGGATTATTGTGCTGACAATTAGCTGAATAGACCCTTAAAGAGTCCGGTTAAATTCAAAACTTTATGACGATCTCCTGCGATTGGAGCACCATATCCTCTCCATGGGTGTCATAAATCCGCAATCTGGCCTGATGTACCTGATGGGCTCGCAAGAAGCCCTCAGCCTGCTCAAGGGAAGTGAAAGTCAGGGAACCCCCCTCACTGTCGGTCAGGCACTGGCACTCCCCTTCCGCCTCGACGCACAGCTGGTAGCCACTGCCATCCCGACAGGCGATGATCAGCGTCGCCTGCGGGTAGTGACTCAACCAGTTGCGAAACCGGCCATGCTCCATAAGGCTCCCAAAAGGGGGTTACCCCTTGTCTGTTGCGGGCAAATAGCCCTGTTCAACCAGCTGCTGCCGGCAGCGCGCCGCATCGCAAAACACCATGCCCCGGATCCCGAGCGTCTCGGCGGCAGTCACGTTGGCCGGGGTATCGTCGATAAAGAGACAATCGGACGGTGCAAGATCGAACGACACCAGCAGATAGCGGTAGATATCCGGCTCGGGTTTCATCATGCGCACTCGGGCAGAGACCACCTTGCCACTGAAAAAACGCCAGAAATCCTCATGTTGCTCCAGCCAGTCGATACTGGCGTGCCCCATGTTGGAGAGGGCGTAGAGGCTGTGCCCCGCGCCGTGCAGCTCCTCTATAAGGGTTAGCATAGCGGGATCCGGCTTGAGGGAGGACGGTACCGCCTGCAAAATGGCGAGGTTGTCGGTCGCACTCAGGCCAGTGCGCGGCTCGGCCCGGCGAGCCATGGTGTGCAATGACAGGGTCCCTCTGTCCACCTCCTGCCAGTCCGGATGTTCAAACAACTGCTGTGCCAGCCGTTCGGCCTCCAAGGGTCCACGGACCGAACTGACGATGGCAACCGGATCCCAGCTCACCACCACACGTCCCAGATCAAAAATAATGGCCATACCGTATCTCTCCCGCATCGTGCGAAATGGACCAGAGGGAGCCAAACCACTCTCGGACACGCCCATTCGCGTCACCGGATACCCTGCCCCCTTCCCGTTCCGCGGGCAAGTTTTACTTGCATCAAACCGCCAAATCCCTTAATGGTTAAGGCGTTACAATGAGGATTATGACCATGCAAACCCTATTCTTCTTTGCTTTCTCGTTTATCCGGCCCGCTTGAGGGAAGGCTAAATCGTCCTGTAAACAGCTCTCGTGAACAGAAAGCAAAGACGAATCGAGCCTCCCCTGTGGAGGCTTTTTTTTGCATATATATCAAATAATTACTTGGACAGGGAACAATCATGGCAACGCTCGACGAGATCAGACAAGACATTACCCGGTTGGATCAGGAGCTGCTTGCCCTGCTGGCAAAACGCAAGACCCTCAGCATCGAGGTTGCCCGGGCCAAGCAGGCCAACCCGCGCCCCATTCGCGATCCCCAGCGCGAGCAGGATCTGCTGGTCGCCCTGATCCAGCAGGGCCGTCAGCTTGGCCTGGATGCCCAGTACATCACTCGCATCTACCACACCATCATCGAGGATTCCGTGCTCTCCCAGCAGGCCTATCTGCAGAGCCTGCTCAACCCGGAGCAGCAGGAGCCCATGACCAGTGTCGCTTACCTGGGACCACGCGGCTCTTATTCGAGCCTCGCCGCCCGCAAGTACCTGGCCCGCTACAAGGATCAGGTGATCGAGGTGAACTGCCAGAACTTTCGCGAGGTGCTGGATGCGGTGGAATCGGGCCGCGCAGCCTTCGGCGTGCTGCCCATCGAGAACACCAGCTCGGGCTCCATCAACGAAGTCTATGACGTGATGCAACACACCAGCCTCTCCATCGTCGGCGAACTCACCTACCCCATCGAGCACTGCATCCTCACCGCCGTGCCGACCGAGATCGAACGCATCAAGACCTTCTATGCCCACCCGCAGGTGTTCCAGCAGTGCTCCCACTACCTCAGCAAGCTGGAAGGAGCGCGCCACGAGATCTGCGACTCCTCCTCCAGCGCCATGATGAAGGTGAAGGAGCTGGCAAGCCCCGAGGCCGCGGCCATCGGCAGCGCTGCCGGCGGTGAGCTCTATGGCCTCGACGTGCTGGCCGAACAGCTGGCCAACCAGAAGGAGAACTACAGCCGCTTCATCGTAGTGGCGCGCAAACCCATCGACGTGGCGCCCCAGATCCCGGCCAAGACCACCCTCATCATGTCCACTTCCCAGAAACCGGGCTCCCTGGTAGAGGCGCTGCTGGTACTGCGCAGCCACGAGATCAACATGACCAAGCTGGAGTCCCGTCCGGTGCAGGGTAACCCGTGGGAAGAGATGTTCTACCTGGATGTCTCCGCCAACCTGCAGACCCCGGCCATGCAGGCAGCCCTGGTGGAGCTGACCAAGATCACCCGCTATATCAAGGTACTGGGCTGCTACCCGAGCGAAGACGTGAAACCGACCACTGTGCCGCCGGTGCTGCTGGGCAGCTGATTGGCCTGACAGAGCATCAAAACAACAAAAGGTGAACATCATGTTCGCCTTTTGTTTTGCCACTTCAACCTATGTCTGCCCAAAGAGGAGTCAGAACTGGCCCGCCATCAGCTGGTTGATGTTGTAGAGGGCGCGGGTATCGAGTTCCATCTCGGTAGCATAGGTGTTGCCGCGCGGATAGGTGGCCACCACCCGGGCACCACGCACCATGCCGGCCACCGACACATCCAGTGCGTTTGAAGTCTGGGTCAAGTCCTTGTAGCTGCTGTGGGCCCGTACCTGCTGACCGTTGAGCTGCTCGGCCAGCTCGCGGTAGGCATCCATCTTGGAGGCGCGGATGGCCTGCAACATCTTCTCGGACTGGGAAGGGCCGGGCTGGATATCGATCACCGCATAGCCGACCGCCTTGAGCACGGGAAAATCATCGGGCTTGCCGCCCTGGGTGTAATCCACCACCCGATTGCCACTGCAACCGGCCAGCATCAGGGCCAGCAGGCAACCAAACAGGATCTTCATGACTCGCTCCTTACGGGGTCAGGTTGACCAGATGCCCACTGGGGCCGACCTGGCTGCCCCGCATCAGATAACCGCGGTTGATGGAGGCCCGGCCAAACGAATTGTTGGCACCGACCAGATATTGTTGCGGCACCAGGCTCTGGGCCGTGGTTTCCACCATCTTGGTGCGCATGTCGATGATGCGGGCGTTGACCAGGATCCCCTGCTTGTTGCGGCTGAAGGTACCGACCAGGATGCGGGAGATGGGCAGACGGGAAGAGAGCTCTTTGTAGTTGCGGCTCAGCACGAAATCCCCTTGGGGGGTCACCTTGATGCTGCCGGTCAACTTGAAGTCCACCACCACTTCCCCACGACGGTTGAGCTCGTAGATAAAGCTCTCCTCGATCTGCCGGCCCATCCAGTTGGTGTCCTGCAGGGTATCGAGATCGACAAAAGAAGCCACCGCGATGGGCTCGGTCAGGGTGGTAAGAGACTTGCGCTCCATCAGCTGATCGGTCATGCGGGCCACCAGCCAGTTGAGTTCCATCCCCTTTGCCGCCTGCCGGGGATCACCCAGATCCCGATTGATGGGGTCGGAGCCGCACCCGGTCAATGCCAGGGCGAGCGCCAACGCCGTGATGAGTTTGTTCATGGATACCTGTTCCTGTATCTGCACCTGACTTGTTATCGGACAACCGGCGCAAAGCTTGAGCCGGGAATGAGGCATGGATCTTGCTTTTTAATTATCGTCCCTGCACCGCGCAGAGGGCGAACCCGTGTTGTGAATTATGTCGGCCAGTGACGCCATTGCATCAAACAATGCCCTCTGCCCGCCTCTTCAAGGTATCTGTTATGAAATTACCGCTGCTGTTGACCCTGCTGCTGGCCAGCCTGAGCGCCCATGCCGAGCTTATTGAAGCCCAGGGCAGCGCCGCCATTCTGGGGGATGAAGCCTATGCCCGCGAGCAGGCGACCCGCGATGCCCTGCGTCAGGCGCTGCTGGCGAGTGGCGCCGCCGTCTCCAGCATCCAGCGCCTGGAAAATGGCAGCCTGCGATCCGAGCAGATCCAGATCCGCTCCGGCGGCGATATCCGTCAATACCGGCTCAAGCGGGAAGAGGTGCGCAACGGCCGCATGTACATCACCCTGGTGGCCGACATTCAGGCGGAACGCCAAATCTGCCAGACCCAGCATTATGCCAAGGATTTGACGCTGGTCAGACTGCGCATGCGCAATCCGGACCAGGCGAGCTATGGCGCCCTCGACGACATGCCCGCCAATCTGTCGCGGCGCATGTTCGAAAACCTGGCCAACGCCCCGCAAGGGGTGGCCGTGCGCCAGTGGCTGGACGAGAACCTGCGCATCGACCCGCTTCATCTGCAACAGGGGGACCGCAGCGCCCTTGAGGAGATCAAGGCGCTAAGCCTGCGCACCGACAGCCAGTATCTGGTGCTCGGCAGCATCGACGACCTCTCCATCGAACCCCAGGGCAACCAGCTGACCAGCTGGTTTGAAGATCCGGTGCGCAATTTTCGCATGCAGCTCTATCTGTTCGACGGTATCAACGGCACCCTGCTCAGCCGCAAGGAGTATCAGGGCCGCGCCACCTGGACCTTTGACAAGCGGGCACAGGTGGGCAGCAGCGGTGGCCAGTTCTGGCAATCGAGCTACGGCCAGGAGGTCAATTACCAGCTGCAGCAGGCGGCGCAGGATCTGGTCAGCCAGCTCAGCTGCGCCCCCGTCACCGCCCGGATCGTCGGCCAGAATGAACGGGGCCCCTACATCAATTTGGGCAGGCGCAACGGCGTCAAGCTGGGGGATCAGTTCCGCGTCCAGCACAACGCCGACTTCATCGACCCTTACGGCAAGTCGCGCATGATGCGCAACCCGGCCGCAGGATTGTTCGAAGTAGTGCAGGTGTTCGACGATGGCGCCATCATCAGCAGCCAGAACAAATATTCGCCATTCAACATCCAGAACGGGGACTTGGCAGTATTGGAATAAGAATCAAGGGTTTAAAAGGGAGCGGCTTCTTGTATAATGCCCGCCACAAGGCTCCCGTAGCTCAGTAGGATAGAGCGGTCCCCTCCTAAGGGACAGGCCACTGGTTCGACTCCAGTCGGGAGCGCCATACAAAACAAGGGGTTAGCATCATCATGGTGCTAACCCCTTGGTCATTTTTGGCCTGGGGTACCACACGGGGTACCACAGCGCGCATTCCATAGCTAGAAATCAGAGAAGCAAATAAGTCTCATTTGAATTGATTTCAGATATATATTACCTCCATGAACCTACCCAAGGGACTGCTCTGTGCAGTCCCTTTTTCATTGGAGATTTCTCATGGCTCACCTGATCGATACGATGGCCTACACCGGTCAAACGCCCTGGCATGGCCTTGGCAATGTTTTACCCCCGCAACAATCTCTCGATATCTGGCTACAGGCAGCCGGGATGGATTGGACCATCGAGCAGAGCGACGTGATGTTTAACGTCGCCTCCGATGCACTACATATCCGCCCCTACAGCGACAGCAAGGTACTTTATCGCTCCGATACCCTTGCCCCCCTGTCGGTGGTCTCAAGTCGCTACAACGTGGTACAGCCTCATGAGGTACTGCACTTCTATCAAGACCTAGTGGAAGCCGGTGGCTTTGAGCTGGAAACAGCAGGCTCGCTCAAAGGTGGCCGCAAGCTGTGGGCACTGGCTAAGACCGGCCAGGATCTAAAACTCAAAGGCAATGACTTGGTAAAGTCCTATCTACTGCTGGCGACCAGTTGCGACGGCACGCTCTGCACCACGGCGCAGTTCACCTCGCTGCGAGTAGTCTGCAACAACACCCTGCAGATGGCACTGCGCAGCGCTACCGGAGCCATCAAGGTACCCCACTCCACTCAGTTCGATGCGGCGACCGTCAAAGAGTCGCTCGGGCTGGGGCTCTCCCATTGGGATGAGTTCAAGGCACAGACCAAGGCGCTGGCACAGCGGCCCGTCGCCCCCGAAGAGGCGCTGCGCTTTTTCAGCGATCTGTTGGCGCAACCGCTCGATGAGGAGAACATCATTCTCACCAAGCCGGTACAACGACTGCATGAGCTCTATCAGGGCGCAGGCATGGGCTCAGAACTTACGAGCTCCCGCAATACCGCCTGGGGGCTGGTCAATGCGGTCACTGAATACGTGGATCACCACCGCCGTGCCCGCAGCCAGGATCACCGGCTCGATTCCGCCTGGTTCGGTCAGGGTGCCCAACTCAAATCCCAAGCCTTGAATCAGGCACTCACTCTGCTGCAGTAATTCCTCTTCCCCATTCAAACCGCATAACGAACGCACCCGGACTGGCACAAGCCAATCCGGGCGTAGCCATTTATGCCGTCAACAAGGAGTCGTCATGAAAGCAAAAGCCAAATATGGCCAAGCCCTGCGGCTGGCCTCTACGACCCAATTAACCCGCGACCAGTGGCTCGCTATCCGCAAACTCGGCATTGGCTCCTCCGATGCTGCCGTGGCTGTAGGCCTCTCCCCTTACAAATGCCCGCTCAGCCTGTGGCTGGAGAAGACTGGTCGCAAGGAGCCGGAAGATATCTCCCACAAGGAAGCGGTGCTGTGGGGCATCGAGCTCGAACCGGTGATGGCGCAGGTCTATGCCAAACGCACCGGCTATAAGGTGCGCCGGGTCAATGCGGTACTGCAACACCCCGAGCAACCCTTCATGCTCGCCAACCTCGACCGGGAGGTAGTCGGCCATCCCGATGGGCCGGGCATTCTGGAGATCAAGACCGCCAGCTATCACAGTGCACTCCAGTGGGAGGAAGGGGTACCGGTGGCCTACCAGTGTCAGGTACTGCATCAGCTGGCTGTTACCGGCCATGCCTGGGCTGAGGTGGCAGTGCTGATCGGCGGCCAGGATTTTCGGATTTATCGCATTGAGCGTGATGAGGAGAAGATCCAAGATCTCACCGAGCGGGAAGCGCAGTTCTGGCAGATGGTGCAACAAGATCAGCAGCCTGAGCCTGACGGCTCCAGTGATGCCGCCAATGCCCTGAGCTGGCTGTTTCCGCGTGACTATGGCCAGACGGTGGATCTCTCCGATTCTCCCGAGTTTAACCAGCTGTTTAGGGAGCTACTGCGCTTGCGTCAGCAAAAGGAAGCTGTCGAGCAACAAGAGTCACAACTCAAACAGCGGCTGCAAGCCACTTTGGGTGAAGCGACAGCCGGGTTGTTTGCCGATGGCAAGATCACCTGGAAGCGCAGTAAAGACCGGCTAGCACCGGATCTCGATAAGCTCGGTCAGGATCATCCTGACCTGCTCACCCGTTACGTTAAACCGGTACCCGGCGTGCGCCGTTTCACCATTCAACCCTTGAGGCAAACACCATGATCAAAGGACTGGCGATCACCCCGCCCGTGATCGGGCGGATCTGCATCGGCAAGCTGGTGCAAAAACAAGATAAGTGGGTACCGGAGAAAGACGACAGCTTCACCCTCACCACTCAGGTACAGCAGAAAGGGGGCTGGTTGCTCCACCCTCTCCATCAACAGTTTGCACAGGGGCATGAGCAAGCCAAGATCCGCGCCATTCCAGTACGGGTGCTGTTCAACGATAGCGACTTGAACTTGCGGGCGGAATACAGCGCGTTTGATCGGCAAACCGGCAGGCCGCTCTGTGTCGGGAATGGGGAGGTGGCGAGACGCGTGGGGGGGCAAGGCATGGAGGAAGTCAGCTGCTCTGGACCAGAGCGCTGCGCCTTTGCAGGGCAACAGGGCTGCAAGCTGCACGGGCGACTGAACCTGTTTGTGGAGGGGCAAGTGGATGAACTGGGCAGCTTTATCTTTCGCACCACCGGCTACAACTCGGTGCGTACCTTAGCAGCGCGGCTGAAGTATCTGGAGGCAGTGAGTGGTGGCCTGACCCGCTATCTGCCGCTCACCTTGCGGTTGCGAGCCAAGAGCACCACCCAGTCCTACCGCACACCGGTCTACTACGTGGATTTAACCTTGCGGGAAGAGACCAATCTGACCGAGGCCGTCAGACAGGCTCTGGAGGCAGCCCAGCGTGACCAGGAGGCAGGCTTGGCCATCAACCAGATGGAGCAAGCCGCTCGCGAGCTGCTGCGTAACGGCCAATTTGAAGATATCGATGAAGAGGTGCCGGTGTTACTGGAGGAGTTCTATCCCGAGCAAGAAATGATAGCGTCATCTTCCACCTCACAGCCTTTGGCAACCACAACAGCACCAAAACGCCTCCACCCTCGTTCCTCGCCCCTGACCAGTAAACTGGGTAAAAACGCGGCCCCTTCACCGCTTACGCCTGAGCCACAAAGCCAATAACTTACGTTGGCATCTTGTTACATCCAATCAAATCAATCAGTAGCGCAATATTCTGCTACCCATCACGATGGGACGTTTATCACAAAGCGTCCCGTTATTTCTCCCCATCGCTGGTTTGGGGTCAATAGATCAAGCCCTAGTGACACTCACGAAATCGGCACTCATTTCAACTATTTCCCTCCATTTTCAGGTCAAGAAGGTCTCTTCGAGACTTTTGACCATGGGGGTCAGTGTACCTTGCCCTATTGACCGGGAGGAGACCATGGCACTGGTAGGTTACGCACGTGTTAGTACGGGAGGTCAGAGCCTGGAAGTTCAGCTTCAAGCGCTGGCCGAATGCAATAAACTTTTCCAGGAGAAAGTTAGCGGTGCCAGTGATGATAGGCCGCAACTTGCTCTCCTGTTGAATTATGTGAAGGAGGGGGATGTGGTGATGGTTACCAAGCTGGATCGTCTGGCTCGCAATACTCGTCACCTATTGGAAATATCTGAACTTCTACAGCACAAACAGGTTGCATTGCGCATTTTAAATCTGGGGGTCGACACTTCAACGCCTACCGGCAAGTTAATGCTCACCATGATCGGTGCTATCGCTACCTTCGAGCGAGAGTTGATGTTGGAGCGGCAGGCTGAAGGTATTGAATTAGCCAAGCGCCGAGGCGTTTATAAAGGACGCAAACCGACTGCTATGGCAAAAGGCAATGAAGTTCTTGCTCTGATTGCCAAGGGACTTCCCAGAACTGAAATTGCCAAACGCACAGGAATAAGTGTTTCCAGTGTGCAGCGCATCCTCAAAAATCAAGGCAACCAGGCGCTAAATCAACCAGTATTAATAGAGGGTAGAAATGAATAAAACACTAAAGATTATTATTTTATCAAGTAGCCTACTGCTCACGGCGACTTCAGTTAATGCAGCATACTTAGCTAGTTCAGTGAAATCAGCCAAAATCACAGCAACATACACTGACTGGGGGGATATGAAAGCTGATGGCTGGCGTTCCGCTGACAATTTTGATGATGAAAAAATGAGTCGCGCACTTCGATGGGAAGGTGAAATAATAAATCAATACCCATGGACTAAATATGCATTTTTACGAAAGGTATCAGGAAGTCCATACTTCTTGGCTGACAAAAAAGAAAAGACGCTGACCTATCTTTCATTCAAAGCGCGCAGTGGCGACTATTCAGATATCGTGGTTACTTATCAGGGTGTTGATGAGGGTAAAGGCTGCTATGTTTCCATCGTCGATTCTGGAAGAATACTTGAGATTGAACGTACCAATCCATGGCCAGTCCCAGATGTATTGCCCCCACCTATTGAAGCTGTTGTGCTAAAAACCTTGCCAGAGAATTGCGTCAACAACAGTCAACTTAACGCAATTAAAGCTAAACAAGCTGCAGAAGATAAAAAACTAAAGCAATGGGTTGGCGAGCAAACATTGAAAGAGCTTTGTCGACGAAACGGGAATTGCTAATTTTCCGCATCATGCACTTTCTTTGATTCACTGGCATGGGCTATAGCTAAGCCGAACCACTTTAAAATATCCAGGTTTAAGAGCCATGAAGAAATCAATACTACCTTTATTTATGATGCTTATGTCAGGAAGTCCATTGCTGTGGGCATCAGCGCCATTCACTGGTGTACTGCCTGCGAAAGTAATAGAAAAAACAGGAACGTCATTTTGGTGTAACGAGGATTATAGGCAACAAGGTAAATGTATCGCAACAGAAATCAGTAATCTCTCCATGATAATTGTTCGCAGTCAACCTCTTGATAGTTGTGAAGCTGGCATGTGGGGCTGGATAACATCTCCAAACTATCTACAGAAAAAATCCTTTGGCTTGACAATTACACCAGATGAAAAATTCAACATTTCAATGAAGGACATGTGTCGACCTGGCACCATAGTTAAATTCCAACCAAACAAAAAATATAAAGGTGATGATGACTTGGTTGGTTTTCATAATGGAAAGGAAATATTCAGGTATGGGCGCGAGTAGTTATACAATGGGAGAAATAACAATGTGGAGTTTTGTCATGAAAGACATGAATCGCTACTTATTGGCTTCAACACTGATATTCACCGCTGGGGTCTGCAATGCTCAGGAACAGCGTTACCTCGCTATCCAGCACACCGACACTATTTACGCTAACCAAGGCATCTGTTCGTACCAGTTCTCTTTAGATAGTGGTGGCGCAGATGAGTTTGGTCATTTGTATATCACGTTGCAATTTAATGACAAGAAGGGCAAAGCGCTGGCCGAATCAACGCTGGAAGTTGAACCGTTCGGCGGGAGCTCCGCTACACGCTATGGCGGTGGCTTTACGGAAGTTGACTGCGGACAGGTAGAGCAGGTCAAGTCCATCGCCATCATTCAGGCAACCGAGGTGCTCGCTCACAACCAAGTCACTCGGCTACCAGTTTCCACCTTCACCCCCGAGTTTCATCAACCACTGAAGATAACCGTTGGCGGCAATTAGCCCGCTCAGGAAAAACAAAGCCAAAGGGCGTCACCGTAACGGTGACGCCCTTTTTCATTTCCAACTCTTGATGAGGATCATCACTCCATGACACGACATTTCATTATCGGCGATCACTTGGTAACACCACAGTCTGAAGGCCACCATCATGGCATCTTTGTTGGCCATGACCAGGTCATTCACTGTCTACCATCCGCTTCAGGAAAGCACTCAGACCTACTGGCGCTGACCTCGTTGGCTCAATTCAGTCAGCACTGCGCTATTGAGGTCAAACCCCATGCTCAACGCCTGTTCAGTCGAGAGGAAAGCCTGACGCGGGCCTACGCACGGCTCAGCGAAGGTGCACAAGGTCAACCATTTACCAATAGCGAGCAGTTTGTTACCTGGTGCATCGAAGGGCTTGTGCGCCCCCCCAGGTTGCTGCAGACCGCTGTAGCAACGGTGGTGGCTGCCGAAGTCGCTCGTCACACGTTAGATAAGGCGGCCACCAGTGCAACGGCAGGACTTGCTGCCAGCACACTAGCCACAACAGCTGGCGGTAGTGGCGCAACTGCAACGGTAGTATCGGTGACCGGTATTGCCACAGCCCCATTGTTAGCACCCCTTGCCGTGGGTGCCGTCGCAGCCTATGGCGTCAGCAAGCTGTGGGATTGGTTAAACGACTGACCCATCACTTCAAAGCAAAAGCAGGGGGCTCCCCCCTGCTTGAACTCAATGAGGAAACACCATGACCATTCCCTTTTTCCGGGACGGCTTTGCCCTGCCCGTTGCCCAAGCATTGCTGGTTCTGCTCGACCAGGAAGTCGCTAAAACCGAGCTCAATATCGAGCGCTTAACCCAACTGACCTTCAACTTTCGCAATCCCGACTACAGCGCCGAGCAAGGCGGCGTGCACCCAGTCGAGATCCGCCTGATCCGTGGGCTCGATGGCTGGCTGTTCGATTACGTCACCGACTTTAGCTACCAAGGGCTTGACCAGGATGCCGAGCTCTGCAAGGAGCTCGATTTCAACTTCCTCAATGGGGAACACACCATGCTGGGCTGGGGGCCTCTGCGGCTGGCCGAAGCGCGGGAATTGTACAACATCTGGCAAAGCAACTTCATTGCCTACTGCCGGTTGGAATGCTTCAGCGTCACGGTCGCAGGAGATTAGGAGGTAACGATGAGCCAAGAATTAGCGATCTCCCACTATACACGTCAGTGGCTGGGACGAGTCGCCACAAGCTCCAAGCTAACCCCCATCCGCAGTGGTCAACGCTGGCTGCTGCACCTGACCCCGGAGAGCCCACTAGCCCGCACCGTCACCCTGCAAGTGCGTTGGTCCGGGATGCAGTGGCAACTGCTCTCCCTCACCAATGCCGAGGACTGGCACACCATGAGCCAGCCGGTCGATGAGATCTGCATTGACCCCAAGCGAAGTTGTTTCTGGCATTGCCAAGCAGGGCCGGTGCCGCTCAGCGAGCAGCCCCGCGTGCTGGCCAACTTTCTGAGCGACCTGCAGCGAATCTGCATTCATCGCGGCTATCGGGTAGAGAGTGACCCTATTCAGCAACAGGAGAATAAGGATGATTAACACCGTGATCGCCATCGAGCTGGAGGCTTATCTTGAGCACAATGGTCAGATTGAAGCAGTGCATGACCAAGGCCAGCCGGTGGCCGGTAACGCCCTCTACCTACGCTATGAAAACGAACGGGGTGACAGACTGGCGCAATGGCTGTGCGATCACCCGGATCACCGCTGGCTAACCCAGTTCGGCACCCTACTAGCCACCAGTTACCACATTCCGCTGCACGACTACACCCCGCACACCTTGGCAGCCTGAAAACTGCCAACCAAGCCTGCGGTCACACCCCATTCAGTAACTCATTAACCAACTACTTCGCCTACCCTGCCGCACCCCACTCGGTGGGGCGATGGCGTATGGAGCACAATCATGTTGCATCACAAACTGATCGCCGGGGAGACCCCCGGCACCTACCGGGTGACTGACCTTGTCACCGACGATGACCTGCTCACCATCTCCCAAGCCGTTGCCCGGCAGAAACTGGCCAAGGGAGAAGCTATTACCGATAAACACTTGGCCCATAAGGCCCTGCAAGGGCTGCTGCAAACACGAGACCGCGAAGTTTTTGCAGCACTGTTCCTCGATAACCAGCACCGGATCCTGGCCTACGAGGAGCTGTTCCTTGGCACCCTGTCCGCTGCGACCGTCTACCCCCGCGATGTCGTCAAGCGAGCACTGCACCACAATGCTGCCGCCCTGATGCTGGTGCATAACCACCCGTCGGGATACCCGGAACCCAGCCGGGCAGATATCGAGATCACCCTGCGCTTACAGGATGCCCTGGCACTGGTGGATATCCGGATTTTGGATCATCTGGTCGTCGGTACTGAGGGTGTGGTGTCGCTGGCAGAACGAGGGAATTTGTAACTGCCACGCCGGTCAGGGAGCCCATGGAGGAAGAAGGCATGGCCAGCAGTGAGCTCTACAACGACTTACCATCATTAGGAGTACACAGAAAATGGGAACCATAGGGAGTTGGGGATTACACACCCAAGTTCAACCACGTTTTGGCGCACGTGCAATTGTTGAACGAAGCAGGGTTTCCCTGCTTTGGGATCGCTGCGGCGTCTATGGAGATGCTGACGAGCAATGGCTCACCGACATTGATACCGTTATACCGAGTTTTATTGAGCGCCTTAGCAAGCTCTTTCAACAAGGAGAACTACTGAGTGACCAAGATAAATTGGTGACGTTGCAGCAAGGGGAATGGGTGTGTCTGGCCAATCCCAAAGCCAGCTACGGATATCTCTATCTGGATGTCTACCGGCAGGAATGCAGTAATGTTCAAGCCACGAAAATATGAATCTGAGGCAGAGGGTGAGCATGTAGCTCACCCTACCTGATACTTCTTTTTTTGGCTGACTACTGAACCCCTAATGCCTTGTAGACGGCATCTACCGGATCAGCATAAAAACTGATTTGAAACTTGGAGAAGATCTCCGCCGGTACGGTTGGAATATCCGAGGCTGACGCCATCGGCAACAATACCCGTTTTCCGCCACTGTCCATTGCCAGTTGCAGACTGCCAGCCAAATCCTCAACCGGATTGACCACACCGCCTAGCGTCATGTCACCCAGCACTACCATCTGCTCCTGCACCGGCTTGCCCATCAGAATGGAACAAAACGCTACCAGCGCGGCCAGACTAGTTTTGGTGCTGGGGCCGGAGTTATGTAGCTCGACCACATGCAAATGGTACTCATGCTCGGAGAACTTGGCCGTTGCGCTGACCCGATTCAGGTTGCCTTTGAAGTAATCGAAACCGACCCGGATCGCCTCCTTCGCTGGCGTATTGGAACCCAGGCCTGAGGTTGAATGCTTGCCATTGCCAGGTGTCATTTGGGTTTCAAAGCGATAAAGGCCCAATTGCCCTGCCCCGCCCTTGGTGACCATATGCACCA
Organism: Aeromonas sp. S18(2024); assembly: GCF_041402525.1. Taxonomy (NCBI): domain Bacteria; kingdom Pseudomonadati; phylum Pseudomonadota; class Gammaproteobacteria; order Aeromonadales; family Aeromonadaceae; genus Aeromonas; species Aeromonas sp. S18(2024). The sequence goes on from NZ_JBGLQV010000002.1 coordinate 497,992, forward strand.
CCCCGGGCTTACCCAATCCTTCCGGGATCAACTGGCTGCCACCTTGTTCCGGCACATTGACAAAGAACTCTTCCAAGGTCTGATTATCGAGGTAGCTGAAATGCACATCAAAAAACTCCATACCACCAAGTTTCTTGAGCTGCTCCTTGATGCGTCGACGCAGTTCCAGCGCATAAGTCAAACAGCGGCGCACATCTTCTTTATCAAACACACCATGTGGATGGAGCAACTTCAACAGCCCAGACACAGTACGCCTAACGGCGATCACATCACGCTGATTCAAGTTGTTGCCCAGCTTGAAGTAACGATCGATGGCGTCGGAGAAACTGCGCTTACGCATCTCGCGCATATACTCGGCGAGATAATCGGTGATCAGGCCATAGTTGTTGGTGAAAAATTCTGGCCGCATCTTGGGAATATCCCAACCGGGGATATAGGCATGAAAACGATCGAAGAAGGCTGTATCGATCATCGCCTCCGGGAACGGTGCAAGCAGATGGCTGGTCTTGACCAGGGTCTCGACACTCTGGTTGATGTTGCCGACAAAGACCATGGAGGCTTTTGCCTCGATTGAATCACGACCACGGGAGAAGGATCCAGAGGCCATGTAATCCTTCATGATCTGTACGCCGTCTTTATCCTTGAAGGTGATCCCCGCCACCTCATCAAAAGCCACCACATCCCACATGCCCACCAGACCAACCTGGCGCGAACTCATGTTGTAAAACAGGTTAGCTACCGTTGTCTGCCCACCGGAGACCAACAAGGAGTTGGGTGAACACTCCTTATAGACATGGCTTTTACCCGTCCCCCTCGGCCCCAGCTCACATACGTTGTAGTTGTTTTCAACAAAGGGGATCATCCGGGTCAGCAGATGCCACTTGACCCGTTGCTGCAAGTTGGTCGGCTCCATGCCGATGGAGCGGATTAACACATCCAGCCACTGATCGGTATTGAAATAAGCACGCGCAGCGAACAGCTCCTCCATATCCATGGAGGGCATCTGGATCGGCTTCAGGGTAAAAATTGAGAAGGGCGAGATCTTCTGCCCTTCCTCATAGAAGTAATTGAGGGTGATGATGCACCAGATCCCGCCGGTCAGCAGTTTCTCGTTTTGCTTGACGATATTGGCCGGGATTACCGCATCCTTGATGCCGAGATTGGAGAGCTGCGCCTCGTAGACATCCTTTTTCTGATTGAGTTTGACCCCCACCTTGTCAATCACCTTGAAGCTGCCACGCTCACGGATCAGTGACTTGACCTTCTCTGCCTCGTCGGGACGCACATAGTTCTCGGCCAGGATCTTCTTGACGTTTTCTAACCCTTCGCGCACTACCTCATCATCATCAGAGGCGCAATACATCCCGAGCAAATATTCCAGGACATAGACGGGGACATTTGCCCCTTCCTTGAGCTGTTTGGTCAGATCCTTGCGCACCACTTTGCCTTTGAAATAGCGATTCAGGCGAGCATCGAGATCCATACTGGCATACTGTGCCAACTCATCTGCTGCCCCTGCGAACGGATAACCGGATATCAAACCGTGCTCAGGAATGTTCTCATCACCACTTGGCTTACTTCCAGGGTACACATCCATCTGCTGGATCAGCACATTGTTAGTGATATGGGTAACAGATGTGGCCTGCTCGTCCGGTTGATCTTTACCGACATACTCGCCTTCAGTTGCACTCATTTCATCATGTGGCATCGGGTCACTCCAAGGCATAACCTGAGCTATGCCTTATTTCATCAATAAAAGTTCAAGAAATTCGAGCTCATCACTGACAAATCGTCTCAACAATTTCCGGTATTAAAAACCGAAGTCGTTCTGGATCGCCAGATCAATGGTCACAGGGTAACGGGCCAGCTCAATGCCATCCTCATCATCTTCCAGCAGCAACAGATATTGTGCCTTGTGGTCAAAATCGGTCCCAGTCAGCTTCAAGCGAACATCCTGCTGGCGCTGCTCAAGGGTGCCGGAAGTCGCATCAAAGCTGAGCTTCTCGATAGCGGATACCCGCTGTCCATTCGCATCCATCACCACAAAACGCACCGTGCGCGGCTTGTGCCGTTCATCAACGGCATCGGTCTGCAAGAACCGGATTTTGTCGATGGCATTGACCAACTTGATAGGCTGATAGGCAGGCACGATATTCACCTTGCTCTTCTCATGCAGCGCCTGCTTTTTGCCGCGTAGCTCCTGCACTTCCACCACCGGCACACAGATCTCCTGCAACATAGCCCCGCCATGCACAAAACGGGCACCGCCCACAAAATGGAAACGGCTTACCCCCTTGGGCAGCCAGAATCCGACATCGGAATCTCCGCCGACCGTGTCGCTGATCTGGCCCTGCCAGACATCGTCATTAACAGGCAACTGCCGTCCGATCAGATAGCGTTTTTTGGCCTCAAGCGTGCCAGAAGGCTCAGCCTGTAGTTGGGCTTTAACCCCACTTTCCGGCGCCTCACGCTGGAACAAGAACCCATGATCTGCCGTGACGATGACCCGGGTAACACCAAAACCATTGATGATCTTGCTGACCAGATTATTGAGCTCATCGATGGCCTGACGCACTGCCGAAAATGTTTGCTGCTCGGTCGCTTGCTTGTCACCGATGGCATCAATGACATCGTGATAGACATAGATCACCCGAGCATCGCCAATCGCTTCATTGGCCTGAGCGCGGGTCCAACCTTGCAGCGACTTCGCTGATATCGCAATGCCCCCCACTTTGGCCAAAATTGCGCTGCGATTATCTAATCCAGCACTACTTTGACCATCCACCAATACGGTCGCACTCCCTTGCGCATAATCAATCTGCTGATGGGGTAACAGGGCAGCCATCCCGAGCTGAGTGTAACTGGGCAACACACCCAGCTGACTAGTGATCTTGGCGGCAAAACGCTTGGCCTCGTTGATTTGCCCCTGCAACTCATGAGCCACCTCGTAGCGCAGCGCATCACTGATGATCACAAACTGCCGCTTTACCCCAGCCTGGGCAAAACGCGGCTTAACAACGGTATCGTAGAATCGTGCTTGTACTGGTACACCCAACTCCCAGCGTGCCAGCAGTTGCTGCTTGGCCAGCAATCCATCCCATGCCAAGCCAAGCTGGTAGAGGTACCAGTTAACATAGAGCTCTTCGAGCTTGTCGGCTAAAGCGGCCAATACCTCAACTGCCTGCCCCTGCAAATGGAGTAATGCCTCGTTAAAGAGACGATATGCAGCATCAAACTGGAACAACTCAGTTTCATAAGCCTGATACATGGCCTGAGCCGATGAAAAATGAAAACCATCCGGGTAGTTTCTGCGCAGTTCCAACAGATTTTCAGCATGCTGCAGCGCCTGATAGAGATAGGCATACTTGGGGTCGAACCCGGGCCAAAAGCCCTGACGACGGCGCGAGATGAGCTGACTAAAGTCGCTGCGACTCAAACCGAGATCGCCCCCCACCAATCCAGCAACCAACTCTCGGATCAAGGCCTGCTCAACCGCCTCAAAACTGGTCACCTCTGCCCAACACCAGACCTCCTGAGTCGTCAGGCTATTCAACCTGTTTGACAACTCAAGCTGCGTCGCCACCTCTTGTGAAAGCTGGGCAAACGCCCCCCTGTGTTGTAATGAATCGCGCCAACCCGCCAGCAATGCCATGGCATTGGCTCGGCCGGTAGGCGTCACCAGCAACTGAGATTGCAACCAAGCCGGGCGCTGTTCCTGCTTGGTCACCTCCAGCAACTCATAACTCTCACTGGCAAAAAGCTTGCGGATAAACTCCCGCAAGGACGCCTTATTTTCTTCGGCGACCTGATAACCATAATCCCGTTCTAACAATTGCCAAAGACTCGACAGCAACCCATGTTGCTCAAGTGGGGCCAGAGCATCTGCGGGCTCAAAGTGAGTATCCAACAGGCGAGCGCCTAGTTCCCTGACTACATCAGCAGGTTGAGCAAGACAGCCCAACAACACGCTGATCATCTTTAGATCGAGCGACAGCGAGTTTTCCACCCCACTACGACCATCCAAACGACGCTTGAGGGCTGAGGTACGCTCCTTGTTGGCAAAAAAGCTGCTGCGTGACGCGATATAATCACGCAACGCCATATTGGCAAGACCCAGCTCGTTGAGCAGGATCGATGCCGCATCGGCATAAAAAGTAGCGCTGTAGCGACGCATATCGAGCAGCCAATCTTTGGCTGCTGCAGGCTCAGGGCTTGGCCAGTAGAGAAGAAATGGCGTGGTCGGCTCATCGAGTTCTATGCGCCTTCTCACCTGTAACTGGGAGTGCTGTGACATGTTGAGCACCACCACGGGCTGGCCTTCGCGGGACAAACCGACCTGGGGAGCGGCAAGCTCTGCCAGCTGTGCTGTAAAGCTCTGCTCGGGATCATGCCAAAAGACGATCCGGCTCTGCTCGAATTTCTTATTTAGCCCGGTTTGGAGCTGGGTGATATCCATAAAAATCCGTCACGACAAGCCATTAGGCTCCGATTTACAACAAAACCATATGGTAATCGAAATGCTCTTAGAGTTCATGAAGCAATCCGTATTGGGTAGGGCCTGGAGTCATCGAATAGTCGCTTTGGCAAGCGCTACTCGCGGACTCAACCAGGTGGTATAGAAGAGAAGACAGGCCAGCCACCTACCTGTCCTCTTGATAGCCTCTGACAACCCAGCACTATGTTAAGCTGTCACAACACACTCAAGTTGCTGTTTGCATAATTGCTGACTGTTGCCCAGCAGCAGCTGGTTTTCGATAGAACGTAACAGGCTGTTAATATCTTCAAATTTATTAACCAGCAGACGACTACTGCGACTAGCCTTGCCGGTTAACCACTGATCATAACCAACTTTTGCCCATAACCGATAAGAGTTCAAAACAGACTTGTATTTTATTGCTGCCGACTCAACCAGTGCATCTGCATGATGATATTTACCAAGAATGGTATAAAGTGCAGACTCCACATAAATCGATTTTGGCATGACATCCAATACACTTGTCACAAAATCAACAATCAATGCAGCATGTTCATCGGTGATTTTATTCTCGATTGCTTTACTGTGGTCGATCCAGCCAATCAGGTTCATCAAGAATGTACACAATTCGTTTCTTTGCTGAGCAAGTGTTGCCAATAATGGTGTAATCACCTCAGGGTATGCCTCACTCTCTTTAGAAACAGCCAACATCTCATGGGCCGCCATAATGCTACCCATATACGATGAAAGTTTTTCAAGATAAAAGAGCTGATTTTGAGTTTGAATTTCAACAGCAATTTTGTCTATCGACGCCTGGATTTTATTGAGCTTTTGAGAGAGATAGGCGGTTTGAATCACTATCGCAGCGAGAATAATCCCGGTTGATAACCCGACCGCAAGTCCGATGCTTTTCTGCATGGCGGCGGTGGCTTTCATCAACTGCTCAACATTAACGCCCTGGCTGACATCTACTGTCATCTCTTTAAAGGGAAGGTGCTTGACAATACTCCCCGCCCCCTCTGATAGTTTTTTACCCTTGGCCCAATAAATGACGCCTTCACGAAGATGCATATGGCCAGTTTTGAGCAATTCAATAATTTCAGGGTCAACCTTATCCCAATCTGGCACCATAATCACTTTGATCGTTTCTTCAAGCATCTTAATATCCTTGTGTTGTCAGGACTTGTGTTATCAGATTCAGTTAAACGGGTTACCGTGACGATGGAACTCACGCAACATGGTGATATGGATAACGCACGGCAAGGTGACTCGTAGTGCAGGCCCCTCTACCACAGCACTAAATAATCCACCGACGAGCCCAAGTGGACTAGAAAATAATAATGCTCTTGGTAACAGCATAGCCCCAGCTGCAGCAGCCCCACCAAATGCCCCCGCCAGTACGCCAGATATCACACTAAAATCCCTGACCGTCCACTTTAAAGGATCGATATTATTAACTTGATAGTCATTTTTCATGGTTTTAATAAACGCTTCCCGTTCAGCCTGCGTCATCTTATCCATCTGCAACTCCAGCACTTTGGCTACTATCGCCTGTTCGAGGGTCTGCACATCACTCTGCTTGTCTATCACGCAGCCAACGGATTTTGCAGTGAACTGCACAATATCCTTATACGCGGCCCCCTTTCTGGTCACGATATTTAATGCTGTCGAGTTGCCATATGTTTGCAGTTCAGTGCAGATGGCTTGCCATGCCCGTGAAAAATCATGCTTGTTTGCTTTAAATTCGGGGTTGTTGGTCAAGGTTTCAGCCAATCTCGGCTTGCCATCACGATCAATGGTCAAATAACTGACCAGTGGAGCGAGTTGCTCATGGGTGCAGTGAGCAATAAATGCCAGATCTTCATCTTCTCTGTACTTGTAATATCTGCTTGCAATATTAATATCCATATTCACGCCACCGATTAATGATAAATATCAATAAAATACTACGCTCTCACCAGCCAAGTCCAAGGGATAACCCGCCATCTTGAACGGCAATAAGCAAAATGAGAGCTGCCGCACAAGCGGCAGCTCTCGCCTTGATTTGAGATGGGTCGGTTACTCGCCCTTATCGCCGGTGATGGCTTTGACATCGCTGAGCAGGGTACCGAACTTGCCGTAGTTGACCTTGACCCCGTCATCGAGATCCAAGGTGATGCGCATATCTGCATGGTGTTTAAGCTGGTCATCAAAGGCGCGCAGTTCACTAAGCTGCTTGGTGAGACTGTCGATCTCTTTGCCAATGCGTTTGGCGTCGCTGGTACTGGCCTCGGTTTGCTGCAAGCGCAAGCGTTCGATACGCCCGGCCATCTGACCGAGCAGTGGTGTCACGTATTCGGTGCGCATCCGCGGCAGGGTCGCTTCGTTATAGCGGTGCAGATAGACCAAACACTCAAAGGCCTTCTCTTTGCCTGAACTAAACAGCCAGTAGATGGGGCGCTTCTTGTAGGTCTTCATATGGTCTTTGAAGAACTGAGTCGAGAGATAACGGCGCAGGGTTTCACGGGATGTTTCACCGCCCTTTTTCACCGGTTTGATAGCAGCAAGGCAGAGGCTATCGGCGATAAATTGCAGGTTCTCTTCCAGGGTCTCTTTGCCCCAGACAGTGTAGACAAATGCTTCGAGGCGGGTGGCTACATCATCCTCAAACCAGCTATCAGCGCTCAGTGGCAAGATGCCGTCCTCATCGGCAGCAAAGGTGGCGTAGGCCCCTTCTTCCATCAGCGCTTTAAAGCCCTCATTACCGGCATGAGCGTACACTAGCCCTTCACGGTCGAGCGAATAGCGGCCCATCATGCAGCCAATGGCGTAGGATATGAGTTCGCAGATGGTGTCGGATTGATACCTTTGATTTTTTTCAATATCAGATAAATTACCCCCATATCGATAGATTGGATTTACATTAAGAGTCAACATATTCAATGGTGTATTAACGTCATATAGATCCGCAATACCGTATGCATTAGTAATTTCACTATTAAGGATTTTTTCAGATGTTGCAAAAGCACTTATAAGCCGTTCGTTTCTTTCAATAAATTCTTGGTAAACATTTGCTATATTGACTGAGTTAATAAGATTACAAGCCTTACCAATGAGATGCATTGAAGCAAAGTCCATAGAACACTCAGAAGAATCCCAGTCAAGTTTAGAAATCTCTATTAATTCTCTTACACGCTGTTCAATAGAACTTCTTACAGGCTTTAATCTATCCATTAAAAGCGGTATTAAGCTAATGTCACTGGGCTGTACCTCAATCGTAGGGTTTAACACCTTCAATATATTAGATGCAAATACTGACCCCATTACACCCAAAACAATATGTAAATCACTCTCATTAGGTACACAAAATGAACCTTTAACATCAAACAAACAACCTTGCGGAGAAAATCTAACACCAAAATAAGATGAACTAGTCGCTGTCCATGTTATTGCAGGTTTAAAGAAATGCTTTTCATTAGAAATTTTCCAACCCAAATTATCCCATGATAACTGGGGGTATTTTTCTAATGTAGATGATTTTATCTCATAACCATCATCATACCAATTAACAATATACTCGACGTTACCATACCATCGTCTAAAAGCCCCCCCTTTTTGATACGGGAACCATTTCTTACCTGATTCCCTCCCAAATTCAGCATTTTTAGCATTAAATTCTACGTTAGATACTGGCACCTCAAACCAATAACGCATAAATCTATCATTATTACCCGTTCTCATACCGATCATCGGTTTTGTCGTTTTGCCCAAAGACTCATTAGCTTTGAACAAGTCCATTACTTTCTCATCTACCCAATACGCTACCGGGCTCCCCGGGATTTTGCCAAAATCCGCCGCCGAGGCGCGGTAAAAGTGTTGTTGCATCTGGTTGTTATCTTGCTGGCTCATTGGGCCACCTCTTCTCTTAAATCAGGAGCCGTGTGGCTTATATTGGCCACACTGCTGAATGCAGTAAATCTCATGCTCTTAGCCAATACAGCCCGAAGCAAACGCCTTGTCATACTTGTTTGTTGGTAGCATTGGCCGCCTTAAACATCGCGGCCTTTTCCGCTTCCGAGTTGCCATCCACCAGTCGAAAATAACCGCCCTGATAGGTGGGCAGATGGGGCTGGGCAAGCACAAAGGCGGTAGTGGAGACCACCTCGCCACCGATGCTGTTTTTGATTGGGATGTGCATGGTCACTCTCCCTGCTCGCTGGCGGCTTTCCCCTGCTTGACGGCTTTCAAGTTGCGCTCGTTCAGCGGCGGAAACTGCTTCGGGCGGCCATTGTCGTCAATATCTTCATATTCCACATAACAGAAACCACCACGAGTCAGGCGATGACCTCCTTTACGGCACACCGTCGCAGCCGTACCAAAGGCAATCCCCATCACCATATTGGCCATATGCGCCATACATTCGATGGCAGAATGATTGAGCAACTTGATGCGCAGATTTTCGTAAGAAGAAAGGAACATCCAGCTTTGCATGGTCACCATGGCATGAAATGCGTTGGGCTTTAGCAGATCGAAGCCGCTTTCCATAAACATGGCAAACAAGTCTGATTTGCTATCCGGAAACTGCTTTTTGGCAAACTCTTTTAATTCCGCATTCATGCCCTTGCTGCCCATATAAGGCGGGTTGGCAATGACCGCATCATAGCGTTTGACCAATACGCTGGCTTGCTTGAGCAGTGGCAGCAGTGCCTGGGCAGCCGGTTTTTGCATGGCATCACCGCTAATGCTTAAGCTGTGCAGAGTGGCAGCCAGCTCGGCGATGGCTGGCGCCTGCTCGGCGGGTACTTCGATAAGCGACCCCAGGGTCTTGGCCGATAGGAAGCGCAGATGCAGGTCATTTAACAAAACCAGTCGAGCGTCATTGGCCGCTAAGGTCGCTGGGGCGGTGGCGAACAAGTCTTGCACCTGACCGCGGTCCCAATCGGCATTGAGGTTAAGCGCCTGCCAGAGTTTGGCGATATTCAACTGACCGGATGGTTGCAACGCATGGATATTAAGCGCGATATCCCGTGAGAAGAGGCGGCGATCATCCTGACGGGCACGCATCAGCAGGGCGAAACCGGCCAGCTGGGCGGCGCGGTCGTCAATATCGAGGCCAAACAGGTTGTGGATGAGAATAAGCTGCGGGATCTCGCGGCTGCGGTAACCGCGCTCTTCGTAGATGCGATAGATCAGGTTATAGGCTTCCACCAGAATATGGCCAGAGCCACAGGCGGGATCGAGCACCTTGATGGACTCAGGCTCGATACTCGCCGGAGTCATCTGAGCGAGTTCAGCTAGCACCTCATCTGGCTGCTCACCAGAGGCGACATAGTAGGGCATGGCCTGCTGTAATGGAGAATCAGGATAGGTCTGCAGCCAATAGCGCCCTACCGAATTTTGCACCAGATATTGGACGATCCAGTTGGGTGTAAAGAGCTGGGTGGCCGCCGGGATATCTTCCGATTTCACCACCTTGCCGATCACCTGCTCTTTTTTCTCGCTGATATAGAACTGATAGAGCCAGCCAATCACCTCAACCTGAGTCCAGTCCTCTTCCGGTATCCCATCCACCAGTTCACGCCAGAATGCATCGGTACGGGTCAGGCCGGTGGGCAGCAGCAACTCGGTTTCGTCGTCGATGGCTTCAAACAGAAAAGGCATCGCCTGATGCAGGCGGTGGCACTGACCGAGCAACAGTTCACGGAATAACGCCTCTTGCTCGTTCCCCGCCAGCATCAACTCGAGCAGCGCTGACTTATCGAGGGAAACGCCTTCGCCCATTAAGGATTCGATCACCTCAGGCGCTCGGTCGAGCACCTCGAAGCCCTGAGGCTGGGTCGGGTGCGAAAGCAGGCGTACTCCGTGCTCGAGATATCCCTCTTCGCTTTTAAGCTCCATAAAGCGGATCGCGCAGAAACGGTTGAACCAGGTGTAGGCCATCTGCTCGATCAGTTGAGTAAACCCCTCGTTTGCCACTCGCTCTTGCAGACGGGTAATGGCCGGGGCAAAGCGCGCAGGATGGGTAAAACCCGCCACTTGCAGTACATCGCCACTGACTGTTGGGGCACTCACGCCCTTGGCGGTGATACCAAACTCACCGGCTCGGGCTGTAATGGCTTTAATAAAGGCGGTACGCGCCCGAGGGGCGACTTTTTTCAGGTTGTTGGTGTTCATTTTTTTCTCGTCTCACACCCGGCCTTCGCAGAGGCCCGGCTAACATAACTGGTTAGAAAGGCACGTAGCTCAAACCTGTGGTGTTTGAAGGACATGACGCAGCCGACCCAATAGTGTTTCACGGCGTTCTTGATAAAACTCAGCAAATCCAAGCAGGGATTCAGGCAAGGTGTTGATGGCTTGTAACTGCAGATGGTTCGCTCTCGCGGCCGGATCTGGCCACATCATGGCGTACCACTCATGTGGCAGCTTTTCCCGCTTTTCATTGTTCAGGCTTCCTTCGAGAAGCTGCAGATTAGGCAGAAAATTGGCCATTTGGCACCACTCATCAATCTGCCCTTCATCGGAGATCCCGGCCTTTTTCAACTGTGCGCGAGTAAAGCAACCTTTGGGAAAGATATGATCGACATGGAAGTGACGACTAAAGTCATGGCCGGGAAAGAGCAATGACAACAGCGCAAAAGTGCGGCGATTGCCGTAGTCGAGTTCAGCCAAGGTTTGCAGCTCTTCTTCTTCAAAACGCAGGCTCTTGCCGCGCTCGGTCATCGCCGTATTAATCTCGGTGAGCGGGAATCCATGCTGACCATGCTCTTTGATTTTACTACGCAAGGTTGTCAGCAGCGTATCGAGGCCACTCCCCCAGATCCCGGATTGTTTGAGGACAGAACGGATCAACCACCCCCTCAGATCTTGTCTATCTGCTGCATACTCACTGCGAGTCAGGTAGCTGTCGCCAAGTTCACGCCTAAAGAGGTAGTAAGCTATCGGCAATAGTGCGCTATCGGCTCCTAGGTTGTAGCCATTAAAGCCAAAGCTGGCGAGCAGGTTGACGGCCAGTTGCAACGCCTTACGGATTGGTTCCCAGTTCTCCTCCAGCTTGGCCATATTCTCTTTACTGAAGTTTTCAACCTTGAAGCCGACACTGCCTATATCGCACAGCATCAGACCCGCTTTGAGCACCAGATCCTTGCTAAATGAGAAGCCATCACCAATTTGGTTGAGCTCATCCACCAATTTGTGGATCTCTTCCCGGGCGTCCAGCTTGCTCCACTGTGCCACAGCGATAGATAGCAGCAGATCAGAATAGGAGAGCGCTGTCCCCCCGCTATTCATCCGAATAAAGATATTGAGAACCTTCTCCAGGCTTTGCTCTGACTCTTCGTAATAAGAGATTTTGTCTTGCAGATGGATTGTGCGATGCAGCAAACGCAGGGTATTTCGCGCGGTTTTGCGGCTTTCTTTGTCCAGATCAATATCATCTAGCTCATCGGTTAATTCATCGATATCAATGGCCATGATCCGACTGACCAGAAACCAGTGGTGCTCATGGTCTTGACGAGCAGCTTCCTCTTCACTCAAGAAACGAAAATCATAACGAGCACCCCCTTCAACCTCACCGGCCACCAGCAAGTTCAGATATAGGCGACGTTCGATAAATGCATCTGGGCTGGACCACCACTTTCCCTGCGTCTTCCAGCTGTAGGATCCGCGAAGACCAATGTTGAGGGCTGTCATGCGCTGCTGACCATCGAGTACGGCAACGCGATCCTGCTCACCAATGAGATCAAGCTTTTCACAATGCACCCGATCACGCTGGTGATAGTGACGCATGAAGTCGTAGAACTGATACTCACGCTGGTGAGTAGACTTTATTTTCCAAAAGAGGAAGGTTCCGAAGGGATAGCCCTGCAGCAAAGAGTCGAATAACTGGCAAATTTGCTCTGGCTTCCAGACAAATTCGCGCTGAATTGCGGGTAAAATATAATCATGCTGCTCAACCTTGGTCAGCAAATCCTTGATAGTTCCACCGGCTTGGTACATGTTTTTATCCCATTTTCATTATTGTTATCTGCCCAATAGTTCGATGCTAAGCCAATTAAAGAAGGTCAACGATCACCCTTGACGTGACGGTATATCATCAAACAATCAGAACAGATGCTTGTTATTGTCGCTTTATTAGCCTCCCCTGTTGCTCTAATGAGCAACAGGGGAGGCTCTTGGGCTGTTATTTAATCCGCACCCGTTTGCCACCATCAATGGCCTGCTGCAAGCGGCTACGCAGCTTGCCCAGATAGGCTTCGATATCCTGCTCAGTCTCAATAAAGAGGTGGTTATCGCCCAGCAGCTCGGTGGGGGAGACCAGTTCGATCGGCTTAGGGGCGGGCTTAGGTTTGACAACCGGCTTTTCAACGGTCGCCTGGGCACTACCGCTACTCGTCCCTGCGGCTGGCTCCTGGACCTGTGACGGCGCTGATCCCCCAACATTTCTGGCTGCTTCAGCACGGTCTTTTTCTGCCTGCAACTGCTGCGCACTGAAGCGGTTGATAAGCTCGATCACCTTGTCTTCTTCGTCATCAGCCTCCTTGACCAGACTAACCAGCTCATGGAGTGAGACGCTCTTGCTGACCCGTTCTTTGAGCAATACAAAGGGGCGCATGGCCTGATTTTGTAGATCACTTGGCAAGTCACTGACGGAAGATTTGATTCCCATTTGGGTTCGTTCGATAGCTTGCAGGCTCACTACCCGCTGCTGCTCAACCAAACGAAGGTTAATCGCGCTAATCTGCTCAACCAAGGTGCCGACGTTACGCAACTTGGCATAGGGCTGCTTGTCATCGTGAATGGCTTGCAGCTGTGCAAATAGCGCTGCGGCAGCCGGGTCTTGCTCAAGTGCATGACGGTTAGCGCGGAACTGCTCCCCCAAGGCTCGGTGCAGTTGCAGCCAGGTGTCAAACTGTCGGGTATAGAACTCTTCAACCTCTTCAAAATCTTCAGCAAAATCCTGCAAATCATTGGCCTGGGCACATAGCGCTTCGATCAGGGCATAGCTGTTATTGCCCAGATCCAACAGGCCTGCCACCAGTCGTTTGCCACTCTCCAGCACGCTTTGTCCAGGGCAATGGCCTTGCTTTGCCTTGAACTCGAACTCTTGAAGCAGTTTCTGCCACTGGCTTAGCTCGCCTTGCAGCTTGCTCGCCAGCTCTTTTTCACTGCTATCGAAAGGTTTTTGGAAGATATCTTTGGCAAGACGTGCAGCCTTCACAATCTGCTGCTCGCTATGCTGGCGCACCCGGCGAATACGCAGACTGGTATGGCTGCGCACCGAGGTGAACTGGTCATAGCTGCGATTAAGTGGCAGATCGCCGTTAGGGGTCGATAGGGCAGCCTTACCCAGCAACACCAGATGGGCGACTTGCAGCATCACTTCATCACGGTTCCAGCCATAAGGGCGAGCACTGAAACGCTCGAGCAACTCTTTGAGGTAGACCGGCTTGTTGGCCTCTTCCGATACATTCAAGTAAAACTCAATTTCTTGCTTGGCACTGCTGTTCGGATCCTGGTCACCCAGATGCATGTTGAGCTGCGCCGTATCATCAGCAACGATCACCGCTTTAAGCTCTTGCATCGGGTTGGCACCGCAGCTCTTGAGCAAACTGAGCTTTTGGAACGAATTCTCGATCACGTAGCTAAAGGCTTCATCAAGCATATTCGCGACACTGCCTGACTTGGTCTGTAGCTCGTTGCCAATAGCAAAAAACTGAGCCTGCTTTACCAACTCCTCAAACAGCGACTTCAGACGATTGCGGCGCTGAGTATTCTCCAACGCCTTTTCAGCCAACAGCTTCTCTTGTTCCGGCCGCTGGATACGGTTACCAGCCAAGAACTTCTCGGTTTTAAGCCAGGTATCAAATTCGTCCCATAGCCGCTTTTCATCAGGCAAGCGGATCACGATGCTACCTTGACCTTCCAGACTGAGCGCCTTGCAGCCCTGATCGTTGTAACCATCGAAATTGGCATCAAGCGGAGAGATGACTTTGAGCACAAGATCAGTCTGCAAGCTGCCATCGAAAGGATGACCATTACAGAAGCGACTCACTGGATAGTCTTGTTTGTTGACAGGATAACGATACTGGCGGCGCCCTCCCATTACCTCATCAAAAATGACCTTCGACAGTAGACGTGTGATTTCAGTGCTCTCAACCAGAGTGTGTTTGATCTCCTGCTCGACCTCTTTCTCTTCGTTGGTGAGGAACACATATTCATCACCGTTGCGGGCGATCAGCAGTTGATTCTCCAGACGCTGCAAGCTGGCCTCGATCCGTTTTCTGAGCGCGACTTTATCGGTATCAATCTCTTCGATTGAGAGGGTCACCAAGTTATCGAGCGTGGACTTCACCAGATCGACATAACGGATCAAAAATAGTGACTTGAGGATGCTGACATCATAAGGGTCGAGGCTCTGTTTCTCAGCCGCCTGTTCGAAAATGCGTTTGACGTTGGTATCCAGAAACGATTCGATAGCCGGATAGAAAGCATGGAACGGCACCAATACCCCAACACCTTGATTCATCTGCTGTCGCGCCGCATTTTGGAACGCGTCCAGCAAAGAACGTTCACCACGAGAAAGGTGTTTACCTGTTGCCCCCACTTTGCGGATCGCTTCAAACACCTTCTGCACCAGCAAGTACTGGTAGGGAATGAAAGGGTAGTGATCTACAAATTCGACGTTGTCGCGATAGTTCGCCAACTCGGCAGTCGTAGTCGCATCAAACGCCAGCTGGTTGCGCAAGATATCGCCTTTCTGAATAAACAACTCAGCAAGCTGATCTTTAGCCGCTTCTGTTTTTTCGAGCAGACGCTTTTGGATGACTTCGTTGGTATTGGACGAGGAGAGGGAGATCCGGGTATGAAAACGTCCCTGGATTTTTGAGAAATCCTGCCCTTTTTTCGCGCTGAGATCGCCAAGTACGGCATCGATATCCTCTTGTGAGGTAACGATAACCCATGCACGTCCACCACATGCTGTCCCCAGATTCTCAGTGATGGTCTGCAGTTTGAGCATCATCTGGGTGTTATTGCCGATAAACTGACCGACTTCATCGACCAGGAAGATGATGCGTTTGCCATCACCCCCACTCTCTTGGGCACTGCGATCCAGATACTCCCGCACCCACTTGCAGAAGTTGCTGATATCAAGCGTAAACATGGACTCCAAGTTTTCCATGCTCTGCACCGAGGAGGCTTCCGATTGGCCTGTGGCGTGAGCCCAGGCTTGCGCCATTTCATCGCGGCAGAAGCCATAAGCATCACGTTCCTCTTCCCAAGAGGAGCCAGTCAACTCAGCAAATTTGCTCTTGAACGCTTGATATTGATTACGAGCATCGAGCTCTCGCTCAAGGTGTGCAATATGAGGATGATCGGCGCAATAGCCGAGCCGCTCGTTAAACACCCGCAGGAACACTTTCAGGATGGCATCTTCTTTATCTTCAGTATCAGCACGACTGTCGATGTTAAAAAGAATCACCTCGGTTTGACGATTCACTGCGGCGTGAATATCGCTGTAGAGCAGGTTGTCACTGATCTTATCTTTGAAAAAATCGATAGCAGCTTTGCTCTGCTCACCGTGAACGGCTCTCTGGTTGCCCAACAGATAAGAGAGAATTTTGATAAAGTGCGATTTACCGGAGCCAAAGTAACCGGAGACCCAGATACCTATCTTACCAGCCACGCTGGGATCATCAGGATGGGTGACGCCAGGCAAATAGGTCTCGAAGAAATGGCGGAGATGGCGATCAAGTTCACGGGTCACCACATATTCATCCAACTCAGTCCAGATAATTTGCTCATCCAGCTGTTCGGCTTTCACCACGCCATTGATTGGACGATCCAGTTGTTTGGTAAATAGCTCTTTGATTTGCATCGATGATCCCATGTCTCTTGTTTGCAGGTTACCGTTCTTGTAGCGGTTTAGTGATTTGCGTTATCGCGCGATTGGCTTACCAATAGCTGAGGTTCGAAAGTTTTTGTAAAGAAACAATCCCTCTATGCCACTTAGGTCACAGCTCATTGGCCTATCTCTGAAAACCAAGGTGGCTATCCACCTTGGTATTTTGAAGCATGCGGCACTAGCTGGAACGCACGATAGTAATTGGCTGTTGCCACTTCGGCGCGATCCAGGTCAAAGGGATAGAGCTCAAGACCGTTGTATCGCCCTGGATAAAAGAGCACCAGAGGGATCGCACCCATATGTGCATGAAGAGCATTGAGCAAGCTGTGGCCACGAAGTAATGGCCAACATTGGCCAAGGCCGGACAACAGCACAAACTGCGGATTGGCTGGATGAATTTTGCTCATCAAATGCTGGGCAACACGCCCTTGCTCGAGCGGGCCTTTCAACGCTTTGGCCAACTCATCCGTCCCTTTTTTCAATTCCAGTTCAAAGGCCTTATCTAACAGCTTTCGTCCCTGCAACATGTCGAGTAGTTCTTCAAACAAGTTGAGGTGCAAAAATTGCAGCCCTTGCTTACGCACCTGGAGCAGGCTTGATTCGAGATACTCGCGCACGATCAACTCAAATTGAGGCGGATAATCGAAGATATAAAATCCGATCTCCCCTCCCAATTCTCGGTTGTTCAAGAAACTGTCACTTTGCAACCGCGCTTCTATCTGCTCCAAGCGAGCCTTAAGTTGCGGCTCGCTATCCCACCGCACCTTCATCGTGCTGACTCCATCGCCTCATAGGCTTTTGGACAGCCCAAGCGCATCGACCACTCTCTCACTTCGGGTAACAGGTAAAGATTCTGCAATTTTCTCGAACGACCAGACTCAAGATACCCAACATCTGCCAGGATCTTAAAAACGTTATTCCCCATTTTCTGAATTGAGCTCGCTGAAAATTGTTCAAGGCCATCAACAACCCGTTGCCGAGACAAAAAAAATTCCTGCCAGTCATCGCTACGCAGTGATTCTCGATACATGCGCCTAGCATCGGAAACAACCGTTGCCATAAAATCGCCTAGAACGGGAGACTGACATATGGTTGCCAGCAGTAACATCTGCTTTGCCAGGTCATCAGACACCTGCAGCAGTGCAGTCCAGAAATCCCGTCCCATCGGCTCAAGTCTTTTGCGAAGAGTTGATGCCATCCGCTTAGCACTATGCACAGAGGTTTTTTGTAATGCATTTTCGTTAACAATGGCATCACTCCAGCTCACTTCATCCGGATGTTGTAGCAGTAGTTCAGCAACCACTCTGCTCTCACGCAACATGATACTGCCACCGATGATGTCGCCCAGATATGCTTTGGCCGTCATAACTACTCTCTATTCGACAATGGGTTCTAAGACACGGTTATCATACGCGAAACGAGCCACATTGCCTTTAACCAAGCGCACAGTTATCCCTCTGGGGCTGCCTGAACGACGACAACTCCCTCATTTTCGATGGTCATTGCCCCAACAAGACTGGCGGCAGGCTTTCACCACGGCATTTCAACTGCCCCAGAGCGTTGGTTCTACAGACGGTACCGTCGGAAGCACGTAAATTGCCGAGGCTATCCTCACGCCAGATCACCCGCACCCCAGTTTTTGGGGTGCTACCACGCACATTACCCAATGCATCTTCACGGTAGGTTGTACCGTCACTGCCCTTGAGGTTGCCCAAGACATCAGTGCGCCAGGTGATGCCCGAGCCCGAATCCCTGATATTGCCGAGAGAATCCTCACGCAGGACGCCCTGCTTACCATCGTCACACCGGTAGTGGGTATGGCCCAACGTACCCTCCCTATAGGTGCAGTTGGCTGCCAATGCTGTTGATTGCAGCAGCCCAAGCAGCAGAGCGGCCAGCGACAACTGGCGTGCTGCTAACCAAAAACCGGTTCGGTTACTCATCGCATGCCCTCTCTGAGGTGGTCTCGGCTGACTATACCGGGCCTGCCGCGCAGCTTCGATACTGGGGTTTTGCACATGTCGTGTTTTCAGGCGGATGCGGATATCGCAGAGAATCTAGAAAACCAGGGGGCGATTCAGGGATTAGCTTGTGTATGACCTCAGACAGTCAACTAGCTTTTCCCCATGTACCACTGAAGAACCCCAAAGATACCAACACATTGGTATTATCTTGAATTTGAAAGAATTATTTACATTTCTCACACCACCAGCCATTAGGGCCGTTGCCTCTATCTCCCCCACAGTGAGGGCAGGAACCCGGTTTGATAGAGGAGTACCACTGGCGTTGCGTGTCGCTCACGGGTTGCGGACTGGCAACCGGGTTGGTCTGTTTCTGGGGAGTGCGGTTTACATTTGCGCCACCTCGCATGCTGGCGTAGGAATACCGTGTAGACGCTTCTGCCTTTTCTGCTCTTGCTATTCGTTTCGCACGAGAACTGATGCAAATTTCGCGATAACAGTAGCCGTCAGCATCAAGACGTTGGTGCTGTAGTTGGCAATTACGACACGCGGTCGGCGTAGATCGTGGATACTGCCCCCCATTGCTGGTCTTGTCGCTGTCTTGCGCAGCCCGTGCGGCATAGTCTCGTGCTATCTGGGCGGCACGATCCTGTTCAGCCAATCTCATCTGAGCCGTAATCGCCGCTTGGTGCTCGCGTTGCATCCTTTGCTTTGCCTCATACTGACGCCGCGCTTCCTCCAGTTGTTCTTGTTTTAGTTGCTGCTGTCTGGCTTTCTCCTCTGCTTCTTGCCGTCGCTGTTCGGCAAGCTGCTCCAGGGCGATCAGCGCCATCTCCTCGCGTGGGTGATAGAGCCAATGCAGGCAGTTGGGATTTTCGCTGAGAATCGTCAGCATCAAAGTCGTCGTGTCCATCCCTGCCGAGCGAGACTTATCGAACATCCGGTCGCCAAATTGGCTATAACGAACAGCCAAAACGCCTGTTTTAGGGTGTTTGGCAATGAATCGCCCAAGCCACAGCGGGTACAACCCTACAGGCTCGTGCGCGGCAGGAAAGTGTAAGGCAAGGTGGAAGTCTGGTCGGGACATCAACTGAAATAGCCCTGCCGGAACACCATGGGTCTCTGCTTGCGGAACAAATTGAACGCCTATATCAGCATGGGCCTTAGCAACCAGTTCCTTGGCCCCATCAAACGAGGTGTAATGGGCAGGTGTATTGAGCTTCACTACACTTTCCAGCTTAGAGAGCAGCATCAACCGCACACTGGTTTCAAAGGCGTAGAAGCATTTTTCCTGGCTGTCACGGTAATGAGCAAAGCAGTGGCGGTTTTGCTCACCTTTTCTGGCAACGAGCAATCCTTTACAACTGGGACAATGACAACTGGCTGCAAGTCCTCTTTCAACATCATCGACCGAGACAATTGCACCGGTCTCGCTCTTAATTGCGAAGGGTATTTTATTCTGAAAGTCCATCAATCGGTCACCTGAATAAGCTCAACCTTCATTTCTGGTAAGCCGCAGAATAGAGTGGCAACGTCCTCTGCCTTATCCCTTCACCTACCCCCTTTGAGTCTCTACTACGTTCATCTACTTGGTACCCTTGTACTAAATAAATACACCTAATCGTACTACACCACCCCGAAAGCCTTGAGGTATAGGGCCTGGCGGCAAAGCCTGGCATGATCTTGTGATTGTGAGAGCAACCGAAGTTGAGCTGCACTTCGGCAATATGCTGGTAGAACGTGGTACAGACAGCACAATCTTTTTCACCACACTGTGATTAACTCAGTATATGTCGCCTGTATACTCATGCCGATACTGGTTACATACACATGTCGCATTTTGGAGCACATATGGCCCCCAGAGAGCTCACTTGGGATCAGACCCTACGCTTTCGCCTGCTAGAGATCGTGTTGCAATGGGAAGGTCGGCTGACCACCAATCACCTAATGACAGCCTTCAATATCGGCCGCCAGCAAGCATCACGGGATATCAATCACTACCTGACCTACTACTCACCAGAAGGGTTGATCTATGACCGAAGCCTGAAGGGATACAAGCCCACCGAGCAATTCGTGCCGCGATTTAGTGAAGGAAAGGTAGATGAGTACCTGATGCTGTTACATCGTGAAAAACAGCACCAACGCCAACATGAAGCGGGGCTGTTGACCCTGCCGCTGATGGATTTGCGCTACGGCCATATCGAGATCTTGGATGTACCCAACCGCCATATCGACCCCAAGATTGTGCGGGGTCTGGTGCAAGCGGCTCGCGGTCAGTTGCGGGTCGATGTCGATTACGTATCCCTCAGCTCAGAGGAGCAAAGCGGCCGCAATATCGTGCCCCATACCCTGGTCTATGACGGGATCCGCTGGCACGTGCGCGCTTACTGCGAGAAAAAAGGGGTGTATCTGGATTTTGTGATGAGCCGGTTTCGTGGGGAACCTGAGCTACTGGATACCTCCCCTCACGGCCGGGATCAGGATCTTGAGTGGAACACCCAGGTCACTGCGGTGGTCATACCCAATCCAACCCTCAGCGCAGGACAACAGGCCATCATTGCCAGTGACTATGCCATGCCAGATGGCAAGCTGCTGCTCAACCAGCGCATCCCTTTGATGCATTACGCGCTGGAGCGCATGCAGGTGAGCTATAACGGCGATCACGAACAGCATCCGCTGCTCTACCCGCTGGTGCTGGCAAACCGGGACGAGTTGGTAGCCAAGGGCTGCATCTTCAAGCTCCGAAGCCCGGATTTGCGCGAGAGTTAAGGGACTTAGGGTGTTCCCAGAATAAAAACATGACTACAGGAAGGCTAGCCCCTTTTGTACCTACTTACTTGCTCAAGAAAATAGCTGCCCAGCTCACCCTTATGCTGGCTTGCTTCGCTTTCTGCGCTGGCCAAGTGACCGTTGCGCTCCTTCCATACGGCATATGCGGCGGCCTTCTCGACCTCGACCCGTTCTTGCTGCTCTTTCGGTAGGGCACACAGATTGTGACTCATACTGACCTCTTTGTTATCTATTGGCGCAATGGTACGCCATCAGTGGCATGCGGGACTTGCGCTGGTTCAAAGGTGGTGCGCTATAATGCCTGTATATAAATACAGGTATTGTTACCATGAAGCTGTTAACCCCAGACCCATCACCCGCCGAGGTGACCATCCCGCTGTTCTTACACCGTGCCTCTTGCGGCTTTCCCAGCCCAGCCAGCGACTATCTGGAAGGGAAGTTGGACCTCAACACCCACTGCGTGCCGCATCCTGCAGCAACCTTCTATCTGCGTGCCGAGGGGGAGAGCATGACCGGGGTCGGCATCTTTCCCGGTGACTTGCTGGTGGTCGATAAGAGCCTGACCCCGCGCCATGGTGATGTGGTGATTGCACTGCTCGATGGCGGCTTCACGGTCAAGACCTTGCAGCTCAAGCCGAGGCTGCGGCTGTTGCCAGCCAATCCGGCGTTTGCGCCTATCGACCCTTGCATGAGCCTCTCCCTGGAGCTATTCGGGGTGGTCACCCATGTGATTGGCAATCTGAGGCAGCGTGATGGCCATAGCGCTCGTTGATGTAAACAACTTCTACGCCAGCTGTGAGCGGCTGTTTCGCCCTGAGCTGCGTGGCCGCCCGATCGTGGTGCTCTCCAACAACGATGGATGCGTGGTGTCGCGCAGCCCCGAGGCCAAGGCGATGGGCATCAAGATGACCGGGCCCTACTTCAAGATCCGCGAGCAGTTCGAGGCGCATGGCGGTGTGGCGTTCAGCTCCAACTACGCGCTCTATGGCGATATGTCTGCCCGGGTGATGAGCGCGTTGGAGACCATGGCCCCCGAGCTGGAGGTCTACTCCATCGATGAAGCATTCCTGTCACTGTCTGAGTCGTTTGCCGGGGACCTGACAGCCTATGGGCAACAGATCCGGCAGCGAGTGTGGCAGTGGACCGGCCTAACGGTAGGGGTCGGGATCGGCCCCACCAAGACCCTCGCCAAGCTGGCCAACTATGCTGCCAAGAAGTGGCCTGCCACTGGCGGCGTCGTGGACTTGCGTGACGAGCTGCGCCGCGCCCGGCTGATGGCCATCACCCCGGTGGATGAGGTGTGGGGCATAGGGCGGCGCTTGGGGGCCAAGTTGGTGGCTCAAGGCGTCAACACCGTGGCTGACCTGGTGGCCAGTGATGCCAAAGGGCTGCGCGCCCAATACGGCGTGGTGGTCGAGCGGATCGTACAGGAGCTGCGTGGCCTGCCTTGCGCAGAGCTGACCGTTGAACCGGCGGCGAAGCTGCAGATCCTCTCGAGCCGTTCCTTTGGTGAGCGCGTGACTGACCGTGGAGAAATGGCCCAAGCGTTGTCAGGCTTTATGGCTCGCGCAGCCGAGAAGCTGCGGGCCGAGGGGATGTGTTGCCAGCGGGTGCACCTGTTCGTGCGAACCAGCCCCTTTGATGAACGAGCCCCTTACTGCAGTGAGCAGGCTGGCGTTCGGCTGGTCTGCCCTAGTGATGACACCCGGTTGTTGCTGCAGCAAGTGAACGTACTGCTACCGCAGATTTGGCGCGACGGTTACCGCTATCAGAAAGGCGGGGTCATGCTGAGTGAGTTCACTCCCAAGGGGCAGCAACAGGCCGATCTGTTTGCCCCATCCTCCACTCAATCGGATGCGCTGATGGCAGTGATGGACCAGATCAAAGCCAAGGGATTGGGGCGCGTAGGCTTTGCCAGCCAAGGCATGGGGTCAGCCGAGTGGATGATGCGACAAGAGCACTTGAGCCCCTGTTACACCACCCGCTGGGAGGACCTGCCGGTGGCTAGGTAGTCCTGAGTCGGTTAGTTGCGGGGCTGGATGGTTTACGCGTCAGGATCCAGTACCTCCCAACGTCCGCTCTTACGCGGCCCAACAAAACGTAATCGCCCTTCTTTGACCAGCATGGCAACAGCTCTCTCCACTGTACTGGTCGACTTGCCAATACGCTCTGCAACTTGCTTGAGCGTTATGGTTGGCTCAGCCGCCAGTTCCGCCAAGATGGCCTGGGGGGTTTTGACCCGTTTTTCTACCTGCGTTTCAACCTTCATTTCTACCCGCATTTTTTCCTGATGAGGTGATACTGCTGTTGGTTGAATCGCAATCGCTTGGGTCAGCGCATCGCGCAGCGCTTCCAGCAAAAAGAGGATGAAATCGGTACAATCACTGCGACTATCAGCCTGACTTAGCTGCTGATAGTAGTGATCTTGCCGTGCCTTAATGACCGTCTCCACGGGTAAGAAGGCCATTACAGGCTGCCAGCGGTTCAAGATCACCGTCTGCCATAAACGTCCCATCCGACCATTTCCATCCGCAAAGGGATGAATAAACTCCAACTCATAATGCAAGGCACAGGACGCGATCAGCGGATGCGCCTCGGTCTCAGCCAGCCAAGTCAATAGCTGTCCCATCAGACGAGGGACCTGGTTCGCAGGGGGAGCCATATGCACTAACTGCTCGCCTCGATATATACCTACGCCACCGCTACGCCAGTGACCCGCATCATCGCAGAGTCCACGCATCAGAAGTCCGTGAGCACCGAGTAGATCATCAGCGGAAGCCGGATCCCAATCAGGCATTGCTTCATAGGCCGCAAACGCATTACGTACCTCTTGGATTTCCCGTGGAAGCCCAAGCACCGTCTTCCCCTCAATCACTGCCGTCACCTGCTCGACACTCAGGGTATTGTGCTCTATAGCCAAGGAGGCTTGGATAGTGCGGATCCGGTTCTCCCGACGCAGCATCGGCACTTGGGAGCTCTGAGCAAACCGCCACTGCCCCACCAACTCGGCGATCTCCGCCACTCGACTCAACATGGCATGGGTCAGGGTGAAGGGGGGGGAATAGGCTGCCATGGGTTACTCCAACTGATGCGATAACAAATGAGGATTAGCTTAACAGATCCGGGAGGAGAAACTCCCGGATCAGATGCCATCTAAAGCTGCAGTAAAAGTCTCTTATCAACACCAATAAGCCTTCAAATGTTACTCCCCCCGAAACAGCGGTACCCTTGTCCACGCCGCTTTGTCTCGTTTTTAGCCAGATAGGCTGCCCGCACAAGCATCTTCTTGAGTGACTCGGTATCATTCCGCTCAATGAGATACTCAGCATTCTTGGGGAAATGCACCAATCCCATTTTTTTACTATCTTGCAGATTGATATTTTCATCATACACAGCGCTGTGCCACGCCACTCTTATTTTATTAGCAAGGTTCATTCTTTCAGATTCATAATTCCCTAATTTGTAGTAAGCATCCCTATTCAAAAATATCATCATGTGATAGTGAGGACAGGGAGCACCGGCTGTTTGCTCCTTAGCCCAAACGTATCTAATCTCAGTCAAATGAACCCTCTTGCCTTCATAACGTCGTTCTGACTCATCGCGCTCAATGAGCCATTTAAGCCTTGAAAAGAACTCCTTAATTATCCTTGAGCCCGACTCAGGCTTTAAGGCTAAATACATTCCAAAGCCAGTATGTTGTTCAAAATGAAAGTCAACTCGAAAAGCAAACACTCTTGGGTAATGCTTAAGAGCGCTCTCCAATACAGAGAGGATTTTCTCTAAATTATCCACATTAAAGCGATAATTCTGTCCTTCGTAGAACTGCTGAGCAAGCAGGACATACTCTTCTATAGAAACAGACATTTGAACTCTCCCAATAGATTGTTGATAGACATTGAAGGTTTAAATACTGATGGGTATGTTTTTCGGATAGAGCGGTAGTGTTTTTAAACAAGGTCTATTAACTGGTGTAATCACCAGGATAGTTTGTGTATAGATGCGATTAACACTTTCTTTGAATACGGAATAGAGCAATTAAACTACCATGATCAGTGATGGCTATTGCTTAGCATGGTTCAAGCAGGCAGGTTCATAGGCTGTCAATATATTTTCAATGAAGGTATCATTGCATTTAAATATACACATTCATTCAACTTAAAACATATATTACTATTACCTACACAAATGTATTGAATATCAAACCAGTCTAAAAACTCTTATCCCAGATAGGACAAGACTTGTAGCCTGAGCAACAAGCTAATTTGTTCAAATTATTATTCAGAAATTAGCCCTAGCGAAGATTTACTTTATCTTCAATCCACGACTCTATTTCAGAGCTAACCCAAGCAACAGATCTTGGGCCGATCTTGACTGATGCTGGAAATTTCCCGTCATTCATCTGACGGTAAACAGATGCCTTAGATAGCGATGTCATTGCCATGACATCTTTCAATTTAATTAGTTTCATGATGAGCTCCTTTTGTCGTCCATAGGAGTGGGCTCACATGTAAAAAACAATCCCCATCATAAAAACACCAAGAGTGTAGGCACTACATTTTTATCATACGCATCATCAATATATTATATCTGTAGCATACACATCTCTATAAAAGCGCATACCTAAAAAATAGATAAACCACGAACATATGGTTGACAGCATTGTGCTTATGTCTATAAACGAACTTAAAACATTATCATGACCTAGTAACGTTTCGATACCAAGAATATTGAAAATTCAATACTGAATCAGTACCTCTCATCTGTCTGAAAATCTCGTTAATACATTAAACCTAACACTTCCCCCCTCATGACTTAGATAAAACAAAGAGTCTGCACACCTCGTAACAGTCTACCTCAGCTACATGCAGGCTCTACTTCAACCATCTCTACGTCGGTACTGTTCTGCTAGCAACCAGTAAAAGTAAGGCTATATGGGCCATACTTCTCAAAAAAAACAACTAAAACCAATTGATAAAACATCAAAAACAACATATAAACAAACCACAAACAAGAATAAATCAATCGAAAAATTACTTAGTAATCGGAGGTTTTAATGGCTGAAGTAGTGGGTGCTCCTTTAATGTCTTTATCCGAAAGAGAGCTATCTTTCATTTGCAACATTCACAGGGTTGAAATTAAAAAATTCAAACCCCTTGAACGACGACATGATGCCTTACTTCATGAATTACAAATAAACAACGAAAAAACACTAAATAGAGTTAACATACGAGCTTTACACGACAATATGATTGCAAATGGTATTTCTTCTTCCGGTATTGCATACATCAATGAAATCCTTAAGGCAGAATGCTTAGATAAATCATATTTCGAGTGGATAAACACTGATAATGATCGACTATGTAATTTCATATGGGCATATATTAAATGTGCTAAAGAAAAAATTGAATTGGTTAATGATGCTGACTTTGTTTTTGGGAATAACATGAACACAAACAGCACAAGATTTGAAAAAACACTATATATCTCACCAGAAAATATCATCAAAGAAACCTCCTATATATCTTTTGGCTTGCAACAAGATGCATTTAGATTTGTTGAGCTAAATACAACCAACAACAAAATCATCAAACGTAATGTGATTTCTTTTTTTGATACGTGGGATGTTTCACTAAATGAAAAAGAAAAAAACATAAAAACATTGGAAAATAAATGGACTAACATAAGAAACTTTGATGATTTGGAGACTTGGATACCTAAAAATGATCCAGATAAAATTAACTGGGCGTGGTCATATATACACAAGGACGCGGCTCCAGATTGGTTTATAAATGATAATCACAGGCTAGACAAATATCTCGGCATCATAACAACATTTGATTTACTTAATGAGTACCAAGATAAGAGATCTTTATTAAAGAAGAATATGAAATCTGCTTGGTCACAAAAGGCATATCGTGATAAAAATAATGGTAAAAGGGCGGTAAGTATTGTGCTATCCGAAGATATTATTAAAAAACTAGACTTTGTTTGTGAAAACACAGATAGAAGAAAAAATGAGGTAGTCACAAGGCTGATTAGAGAAGAATATGACAAAATAAAAAAAGGCGGACACTAGTCCGCCTTTTTATTTTGCTTTTCTTATAAACTCAATAACATTTCCATGAGGGTTAGTTTTTTGTGGCTCATTGGCTACTTCAAGTTCAACCAACTCGCCCCAGCGTTGCCATAGCATTTTTTTCTTATCGTCATGTCGCGACCGATGGTAGGTTATAACCAATTTATTGAGTGGGAGATGATTCAGACATAATTCAATCACTCTCTCTTCTGCATCTAATCTCTCAGCCCAATTTGTTGCAGCACTACGCCGTAAATCATGTACGGTAAATGGCTCCATATCAGATAATGAACGAGAAATGAAACGCCTTAAAGCTCTGGTTATCGAGTCAACTAAAATTGGCTCAATTACGTCACTTTTGGGTCTGTCTGATTCAAAAACAAAGTCACCGTTTACATATAGTGCCTGTTCCTCAATCAACGCTTTCGCCTGTCGAGATAAGAATACCGAATGTGGCTTTCCATTCTTAGTATCAGGGATCGTCCAGATATCATCTCTAATATGTGAAAAACGCATATTAGCGACTTCACCTCTACGACATCCGGTTAGTATCAATAACTTAATCGCATTTGCGGCAGGTAAAGAAATCGTTGCATGTCGAGAAACGCCACGCCCTCCAGCCGCCAAGCTACCACCACTCCCAAGATCCTCATCAATCGCCTTCCATAGCCTGCGCAATTCTGGGACTGTCAACCATCTCTCTCTTGGCGAACCGGCACTGGCACCAAAATCCTTGGGTCGCAACAGTCTCGCAGGGTTGGCCTCAATCAGGCAGTGAACCACCGCATAATCCAACATCTGGTTTAGCGTTCCCAACCCCTTACGGGTTTCGTCTTTTGTTGCACGTCGGGTTATCTCTAACGCTTGCGCCAAGTGGGCACGAGTCAGATCGATTAAACGAATATTGCCCAGAGTTTTCTTGAGATGACGATTCCAACGCTCCTGATGACATTGGAGGGTTTTGGGTTTGACAACCTCAGCAACACGCTGCGCATCAAGCCATCGTCCAAGCAACTCATCCATCGTCAGGGCCGTTTCATTTTTAGCCTTTTCACTAGCAACATGCTTGCGTGGATCAATCCCTTTCTTTACCAGGGCAGCCAGCTCTGCATGCTCAAGCCTGGCTCGCGCCAACGACAACGCAGGGTAATTACCCAGAACAACTGTCGCCTGAGTACCAGCAATCCGATAACGATAGACAAACCGCTTGCTCTTCCCTGCCCTAACCTCAATAGCTAATCCACCGCCATGGGGAGATTTCACCGCGTAGCGGGTAATCGAAGCCTCCCCTTGCAAAATCAATGAGGGGATCTCTCGATCCTGCGTTACCGGTTTTCTTGCCATAGCATTCTCTCCCCCCTGTTTGGGGTACCACTTGGGGTACCACAGCAAACATGATATAGGGTGAGACTTCATGAAACTAGCTGAAACCCACAACAAGAAAAATAAATATTAAAAACAATAGGTTACCATCAGAAATTCAACTTTATAAAACCTTCTGAAACACTACCTACCTTGGCTCCTAAGGGACAGGCCACTGGTTCGACTCCAGTCGGGAGCGCCATACAAAACAAGGGGTTGGCATCGTCATGATGCCAACCCCTTGGTCATTTTGGCTCAGAACAATCTGTGAATATTCAGCCGTGACGTGATGGCCCTCAAGCCACTCCAGGAAATGTAGCAATATTCCGTATCCGACCCATCTGCGACAAGCCGTAGCTATCTTGCCCGTTCACGGGCAAGGCTCAGCGCATATCGAACACCGCACAGCATGTCATGACCCGATGAGTGACCATAATCGGCAACCTGTTCGATGGCCGTGAAGATGTCATCTCCTCGCGCTGCCGCCAGTTGCAGCAAACGCTCGCCATAATGGCCTGCAGCTCCCAATCTCAGCATGGCTGCGCTAATGTCCGTCGTGCGACCAAGCAGTGGGCTCAGGGCAACGATCAGCTCGTCACGACGTGGATGGGCCTGGTTCTCCAGCGCAAATAACACTCCCAACAGAAAATCATCGCCGGATGGGGTCAAACCATGGCCATAACCGAGCAAGGAAATAAGTGCCGGGGTCAGCTCGTCTTCCACTCCCCCCAACCCGTTCTCCAGCATCACCAGCGATGCGGTCAGATAGTCGCGATCCTTGCCATGCCACTGCGCCCAGAAGCCGCCAGCAGGAGGATTTTGCACCAAGAAGTGATCCAGTGCAGACAATAGGGCTGTGCCCAGGATTCGCTCTCCTGTCAGGCAAGTCGAGTGCCATCGGCAATCGGCTAATGCGATCTCGCCGTCACACCCCTGGAGCGTACTCCCGCACCAGCGCCAACGGCTACCCGGTTGCAATGCATCGGGCAGCTGCCTCGTTGCAAGCACCACCCCTGCAGGAGGCAACGGCATGTCGCATACCAGCAGCGTGAGCCATTCCCCCTGGCATGAGACCAGATTACAACTGCGCTCGAAGCGGGAGTGCACGGTCAGAATACTCGAAACAGGAATGGCTCGAACACGTTCACAACCCCGCACAGCGGAAAGGGAAAAGAACGACAAAAGATGCTCCTTGAATACAGATTGGCGAAGCAGATCACAGTTCCGGGATCCTCTTTATCGATAGTCACATCCGGAGGAATGGAGGCCTGCCCTGGCGCAACACCAGTGGTGATCGCGGTTTGCGCCATTGTGCCACCGTGGTGAAATGCCATCCCTCAAATCTTTTGTTGGTTGGAGCCAATTTCTTTCTGCGCAGCCCCGCTTAGCCCTCCATAGACTGGCCACATGAATCATCCATCCCGTAGGAGAACACCATGAACAAGCGTATCAGTGCACAGCCTTTCGATTTCACTTTCGACCCGGCCACCACCGCCCTCATCGTGATCGACATGCAGCGTGATTTCGTCGAGCCCAATGGATTTGGCCATGCCCTGGGGAACGATGTCTCCCTTGTGCGACGGGCCATCGACCCCTGCCGCAAGGTCCTCGACGCAGCCCGTGCCAACGGCATGCTGGTCATCCACACCCGCGAAGGCCACCGCCCGGATCTGACCGACTGCCTGCCCGCCAAACTGGTTCGCGGCGGCAAGCGTTTCATCGGTGAGCAAGGCGCCATGGGCCGCATTCTGGTGCAAGGGGAAGCGGGACACGACATCATCCCGGAGCTCTATCCCATCGCGGGCGAACCGGTGATCGACAAGCCGGGCAAGGGGGCATTCTACTCCACCGACCTGCACCTGATTTTGCAAGCGCGCGGCATCCGCTCGCTCATCATCTGCGGCGTCACCACCGAGGTCTGTGTGCAGACCACCGCCCGTGAAGCCAACGACCGCGGTTATGAGCTGCTGATCCCGGCCGATTGCTGCGCCTCCTACTTCCCCGAATTTCACCGGGTCACCCTCGAGATGATCCAGGCCCAGGGCGCCATCGTCGGCTGGGTCAGCGATTCCGCACACGTGGTCACCGCCCTCAAGGGCTGACCCCGGGGGCTCACAGCCCCGTTCTCTACTGACTGACAGAGGGTCCGTGACCGGGTCCGGGCCTTCTACACCCGTTAATTACGGAAACACCGGCATGTTGCATTACAAAATCTATTCAAATCTCTACAAGGACTCCGTCTCGCTGATGCAGATCTCCTCCCGCCTGAGCGGGTTGGAGGGCGTGCGTCAGGCCTCGGTCGCCATGGCAACCGAGGCCAACCTCGATCGGATGCGCGATGCGGGGATGGCGCTCTCCGTGGTGGCCAAACCCAGCGATCTGCTGATCGCCTTGCTGGCCGATGAAGCCATTGGCCTGCAGGCACTGGCACTGGCCGACGAACTGCTGCGTCCGGCACCGGTCGACGACGCCCCCGGTGCCGTGGGCCTGCGTCCCGCTACCTCCCTGGCCATGGGCAAGGAGCGCGACAGCGACGCCAACCTCGCCCTCATCTCTGTTCCCGGTCGCTACGCTGCCGCCGAGGCGCTCAAAGCGTTGCACCTTGGCATGAACGTCATGCTGTTTTCCGACAATGTGCCCGAAGCACAAGAGCTCGCCATCAAGGAGTTTGCTGCCCGGCAAGACCTGCTGGTGATGGGGCCCGATTGCGGCACCGCCATCGTAAACGGTATGCCGCTGGGGTTTGCCAACGTAGTACGCCGCGGCACCATCGGTCTGGTGGCGGCTTCCGGTACCGGTCTGCAAGAGGTGAGCTGCCGCATTCATCATCTGGGTGAAGGCGTCTCCCAGGCGCTTGGCACCGGCGGGCGTGATCTGCACGAGGAGATCGGCGGCCTGAGCATGCAGCAGGCGATCCGGATGCTGGCAGCAGACCCCGACACCCGCCTGATCACCCTCATCTCCAAGCCACCCGCAGAAGCGGTGAGCCAGCAGGTACTGGCCCTGGCCCGCGAGTGCGGCAAACCGGTCGTAGTGCATTTCCTTGGCGCCGACTGCGCCGCGCTGGCAGCGCAAGGTGTCATCCCTGCCACCAGCCTGCAACATGCAGCCGATGTGGCCGTCGCCATCCTGCGCGATGAACCGCTGCCCTCCTCCATCAGCCTTGATGACGCTGCACTGGATCAGGTGCAAAGCGCACTCGGCGCCATGGCGCCAGGGCAGCGGGATATTCGCGGCATCTTTGCCGGGGGCACCTTCTGTTACGAAGCCCAGCTAGCCCTCATCACAGCCGGTCTCGCCTGCGAATCCAACGCGCCGGTCAAAGGCGCAAGCTCGCTGCAAGACCCCGCCCGTGGTTACGGCCATAGTCTGGTGGACATGGGGGATGACGAATTTACCCAGGGTCGCCCCCACCCCATGATCGACCCGACCCTGCGCAACGCTCGTCTGTTGCAGGAAGCCGCCGATCCCGCCACCGCCATCCTGCTGTTTGATGTGGTGCTGGGCTATGGCGCCAGCCTCGATCCCACCGGTGAGCTGCTCGCCACGCTGGCGCGTGCCCGCCACGAGGCCGAACAGACCGGACGCCAGCTTATCGCCATCGCCCACGTTTGCGGTACAGAACTCGATCCCCAGCCGCGCCAGCAGCAGATCGATCGTCTACGTGAGGCTGGCGTGCTGATCGCCCAAAGCAATATGCAAGCCGCCCAGCTCGCTGCCCGACTGGCCCTGCAACTGAAGTGAGAATCAAGATGAGCATTCAATCCGCCAATCCCCTGTTTCAACAACCGCTCCGGGTGCTCGGTCTGGGCCTGCAGGGCTTTTCCGACAATCTGATCGACGCCGGAGGCCAGGTATTGCATCTGGCCTGGCAGCCGGTCGCCGAGGGGGATGATGCCGCCAACTGGACGCTGGCTACCCTGCTGGAAGATCCGCGTATTCAGGCTGCCAACGAGCAGGCGATGCAACGCTACCTCGAGGCCCAACCCTCACTGATCGGCGTGAGCGTTGCCAGCCGCGAAATCGCGGCGCTACGCGGCAAGCGCCGCATTCTGCACGCAGGCCCTCCCATCGACTGGAGCGAAATGTGCGGCCCGATGCAGGGCGCCATCGCCGGCGCCATCGTGTTCGAAGGCTGGGCCCCGGATGTCGACAGCGCTATGGCCATGGCCGCGCGGGGCGATGTTGCGCTCGAGCCCTGCCACCACTATCAGGCGGTCGGCCCCATGTCCGGCATCATCAGCCCCTCCATGCCGGTCTGGGTGGTGGAGAACCGCGCCCACGGCAACTGCGCGTTTTGCAACTTCAACGAAGGGCTCGGCAAGGTGTTGCGCTTTGGCGCCAACAGCGACGAAGTGCTGACTCGCTTGCGCTGGATGGGCGACGTGCTGGCCCCGACTCTGGCTGCCGCGCTCGAACAGTGCGGTGAAATTGAGCTCAAGCCGCTGATCGCCCAGGCCCTGCACATGGGAGACGAGTGCCATAACCGCAACGCTGCGG
Source organism: Aeromonas sp. S18(2024) (assembly GCF_041402525.1). NCBI lineage: Bacteria > Pseudomonadati > Pseudomonadota > Gammaproteobacteria > Aeromonadales > Aeromonadaceae > Aeromonas > Aeromonas sp. S18(2024). Next base: position 531,036 of record NZ_JBGLQV010000002.1, read on the forward strand.
CCAGTGGTCTGCTGTTCAAGCGCCTCGCACCAACTCTCGCCAGTCTGGCCCGCGGGCCCGAGGTGCTGGCGTTCATCGCCGCCAACGATCACTTCTTCCTGAACCTGTCGATGGCTGCCTGCAAGGTGATGCTTGATGCGGCGCACGGCGTGCCTCACAGCACCATGGTGACCGTGATGGCCCGTAATGGCGTCAACTTCGGCATCCGCCTCTCCGGCACCGGCGATCGCTGGTTCCAGGCTCCGGCCAATCCGGTCAACGGCCTCTTCTTCCCGGGGTACGGCGTCGATGATGCGGCCGCCGATCTTGGGGATTCCGCCATTACCGAAACCGCAGGGATCGGCGGATTCGCCATGGCCGCCTCCCCTGCCATCGTCAAGTTCGTCGGCGGTACCCCGGCCGATGCCATCGGCCACAGCATGGCGATGCAGCAGATCACCCTGGCCCAGCACCCTGCCTTTACCCTGCCTGCGCTCAACTTTGCCGGCTCGGCCACTTGCATCGACGCCCGCAAGGTCGTGGATCGCAACATACTGCCGGTCATCAACACAGGGATCGCCCACAAGCAGGCCGGTGTCGGCCAGATTGGTGCGGGGATCACCACAGCGCCGCTCGCCTGCTTCGTTACAGCCCTCTCGGCCATCGCCGACGAACTGGAGTCATAAACATGCAGAAGAAAAAACTCGCCGTCGTCGCCGTGGGCGGCAATGCCCTGATCAAAAGCCGTGATGAAGTGGCCCTTGACCAACAGTACGACGCGGTCTCCGAGACCGCTCGCCATGTGGCTGACCTGATTGCCGCTGGCTGGCGGGTGGTGCTGACCCACGGCAACGGGCCGCAGGTGGGCTTTATCCTGCGCCGAAGCGAACTGGCCAGCGCTGAAGTGCCGACCGTGCCGCTCGAGTACGCCGTCGGCGATACCCTGGGCGCCATCGGCTTTATGTTCCAGAACGCCCTGGGTAACGAGTTGCAACGCCGTGGACTGGCACAGACCAAGGTCATCGCGTTGGTCACCCAGACCCTGATCGATCGTCGCGACCCGGCCTTTGCGCATCCCGACAAACCCATAGGCGCGCACATGAGCCAGACGATCGCCGAGCAGCTGGCAGCCGAGCAAGGGTGGCAGATTGCCGAAGATGCCGGCCGTGGCTGGCGGCGGGTGGTTGCCTCCCCGGCACCGCTTGGCATCGTCGAGTCCCCCACCATCCGCGCCCTGCTCGAGCAGGATGCCCTGGTCATTGCCTGCGGCGGTGGCGGCATTCCGGTGGTGAGGGAAGAGGACGGCTCTCTGCGAGCCGCACAAGCGGTCATCGACAAGGATCGCGCCTCTGCCCTGCTCGCCATCGAGCTGCAGGCTGACATGCTGCTGATCCCGACCGGTGTCGAGCAGGTCGCCATCCATTTCGGCACGCCGGAGCAGCGCTGGCTCGAGAGCCTGAACCTTGCCGAAGCAACACAGCTGCTGGCCGACGGTCACTTCGGTGCCGGCAGCATGGGTCCCAAGGTGGAGGCCATGCTGAGCTACCTCAAAAGTTGTCCAAGCGGGGTGGGTCTTATCACCAATCCGCCCTCCATGGGGAAGGCGGTGCTTGGCCAGGCCGGCACCCGTTTTCTGGGTCACTGATGACAGGCGGGGCCGGGTGCCCCGCTACGAGACACATATCACCACACACGTTAAGGAGTACTCATGTCTGATAACAAGGTTCTGCTCGCAGTCAACGGCACCCTGATGCGCGGCCTGGAGCTGAATCCCAACATGCTGGCCGTCGGCGCCGAGTTTGTCGCCGAGTCAGCCACCACAGCGGATTACCGCTGCTGGAGCATCGGCGATCGCCACCCCGGCATGGTTCGTTTCCCCGGTGAAGGGGCCGAGATTGCTCTGGAGCTGTGGGCTGTGCCGCCCGCCGGACTTGGCAACATCCTGCAAAAAGAACCCGCCGGCCTCTCCATTGGCAAGGTCACCCTGAAAGATGGTCAGGAAGTGCTGGGCGTACTGGCCGAGCCCTGGCTGGTCGAGGGACAGCGGGAGATCACCGAAACCGGCGGCTGGCGCAATTACACAGGTCACCACCACATCGACTAAGCAAAGGAGTTCATCATGCGCAAAACCGACACGAGCCCGGGAACGGCATCCGGCCTGCACATCACCATGATCCTGCTGGGCATCGCCATGACCCCGGTGCTTCTCTCCTCATCCAGTCTGGGTAACCAGTTGCAGGAGGGGCAACTCGTCAGCGTCGTGGCGCTGGGGGGGCTGATCCTGGCCATCCTCTCTGCCATCACCATCAGCGTGGGAGAAAAAGCCCGACTGCCAACCTATGGCATCGTCAAGTTCTCTTTTGGCAACAAGGGGGCGACTGCCATCAACATCCTGATGGCCATCAGCCTGTTTGGCTGGATCTCGGTCACCGCCAACATGTTCGGATACACGGTGCAGGATCTGCTCGCCCAGCAGGGCTGGTCGGTACCAGCGCCCCTGCTGGTGGCTATGGGATGCGTGATCTTCACCGCATCGACCGCCTTTGGCTTTGCCGTGCTCGGCAAGGTGGCCCAGCTGGCCGTGCCCGTGATTGCGCTGATGCTCTGCTACATCCTGAGCGTAGTGCTCGACACCCCGCCCGCTCCCATTGGCGATGCCCTGAGCAGTATGGAGACCGGTGTTGCGGTCTCAAGCGTGGTCGGCACCATCATAGTTCTGGTGGCCACCCTGCCCGATTTCGGCAGCTTCGTGCATAACCGCAAGCATGCCCTGATCGCCGCAGCGCTCACCTTTATGATCGCCTACCCGCTCCTGTTCTGGGCTGGTGCCACCCCGAGCAACATCACGGGTCAAGGTTCCCTGCTGGGTGCCATGGCGCCACTCGGTGCAGCACTGCCGGCAGCACTGTTACTGGTCTTTGCCTGCGTCACCGGCAACGCCGGCAACATGTTCCAGGGGACATTGGTGGTCTCCACCCTGCTTGAGCGCATTCCCAAGTGGCAGATCACCGTAGCGCTGGGGATACTGGCGACCCTGATCGGCAGCATGGACATCATGAGCTGGTTTATCCCCTTCCTGCTCTTTTTGGGCATTGCCACCCCGCCGGTGGCCGGCATCTACATCGCCGATTTCCTGCGCTATCGCAGCCAGGGCTACGACAAGCGACTGCTGGCCCAGGAACCACCCATCAAATGGAGCACCTTTGTGGTCTGGATCCTCGGCTCGCTGGTCGGCTTCCTGACCGCCAACGGCGTCATCACTCTAACCATGATCCCGTCGCTGGACTCCATTTTGGTGGCAAGCCTCGGTTATCTGGCGCTAAGTCGCCGCCCGGCACTGCTCGCCGATAAACAGGCTCACTGATTCCCTCACATACCAAAAAGGCCGCATCTGCGGCCTTTTCATAGCAGAACCAGCGCTAGCAGAGTGGCCCCTGCAACCCCTGTTGCAAGGCCGGATCACGCAGTTGCCGCAACCACCAGCTAAAGCAGGGACGCGTATGCTGGCGCTGCCAAGCCAAAAACAGTGGGGTCGGCTGTTTCGGCGACTCTACTGTCATCACCTGAAGACGACCGTCATCAATCAGTGGCTGGCCAAAGTGACGCGGCACAAAACCGATACCGACCCCTTCGGCCTGAAGCGAGAGTTTGCTGTGGAAATCGGGTACTTGTAGCGCTTTCTGGCCACGCAACAACCAAGCTTCCTTGGGCTTGAGCTGTACAGAAGTATCTCGAATGCAAATCGCCGGATAACGGCGCAGGGTTCGCTCGGTCAGGGGTTGGGGCAATTGTGCCACCGGATGGCGCGGGCTCACGGCAAACACCCACTCCACCATCCCCATCGGCTCTGCGCCGATCTCGCTATTGGCAATCACCTGATTGGGCGCCCCTACAGCGATATCGGCCCGCTTGGCCAGCAGGGCATCCCACACCCCGTCGTGCACGTCGATGGCGAGCTGGATCTCAGTCTGGGGAAAAAGAGTCTCACATTCACGTAGCAAGGGGGTGAGAGGCGCCAGCGAGAGGATGTTGTTAAAAGAGAGGCGGATCGCGGGTTCAACCCCCATGGCAATCAGGCGGGTGGAATCTTCGAGGCTGCCAAGCTCACCCAGGATCAGCTCCCCGCGCTTGATAAAGTGGTAACCTGCCTCCGTCAGCACCAGTTGCTTGCCTTGGCGCTCGAACAGAATGACGCCGAGGGCATCCTCCAGCTTATGCAGGGTGTAACTGAGAGCACTGGGTACCTTGTGCAACTCCTGGGAAGCGGCGGCAAAACTGCCACAGCGGGCAATGACAATAACAACCTTGATCGCGTCGGCGGTAATAACCATGCAAAACAGCTCCTTTTCGGGAGCGTAATATAACATCACCAGTCATCCAGTTTTTTGACCACCGCCATCAAGACAGAAAAAGGTACCCAAAGCAGGTCACTTTTCCACATGCATTTGGGGTTATTTCTGGCCATGATCAGGCATCTGCCAGATCACCGATGGCCGGAATACGGCCAGTTCTATGGCCTTTACGCTTTTTGGATAAAAACCCCGTCACCGAAAACAAAACCTCTCTGCTAGACTGGCCCTCTTTTTTATCATGTCGTGCATCTTGCAAAGGAGTGTTGGATGTCTGCTTCTTCCTGGTGGGACAGGTCCACCGGTTTCGCCCTGCTGACCATACTGCTGTGGGCCTCTCTGGCAGCCCTCACCTCCAGAGTCACCAGCGTATCGCCACTGGTATTGGTGGGCTTGGTACTGCTGTTTTGCGGCGTAGGGGCCTTGCCATTCTGGCGCCAATGGCGAGCCAGCCCTCTCACCTGGCTGGTCACTGTGACTGCCCTCTTGTTCTACCACATGTTGCTGTTCATGAGCTTTCGCCACGCTCCCGTGCTGGAGGCAAACCTCATCAACTACCTGTGGCCCCTGTGCATCATACTGTTCACCCCCCTGCTGCTACCGGGTCACCCGCTGCAGGCCCGCCACCTGTTGGCCGGAGCGCTCGGCCTGGCCGGCTCCGTGCTGGTGATGGTCAATGGCGAGCTGCAACTGCAACAAGCCTACCTGCCCGGCTATCTGCTGGCACTCGGCGCCGCCATCATCTGGGGCGGCTATTCCGTACTCTCACGCCGGCTTCCCCCGGCGCCGGCGGTCGTGACGGCGGCAGCCTGCCTGCCCGCCGGCTTGCTAGCCTTGCTGCTGGCCTGGCTACAGGAGGGGCCCCTGCCCCTTGCCCGGATCCCGACCGGTGACTGGTGGCTTATCATCGGATTGGCGATCGGTCCCATGGGGGCCGCCTTCGTCACCTGGTATCTTGCGCTGCGGGACGGAGATCCACGCCGGATCGGTGCCCTTGCCTATCTCACGCCACTGTTGAGTACTCTTCTACTGGTGCAGCTCAACGGCGAGCAGCTCACACCCCGCCACCTGCTGGCCGGCACCCTCATCATGGGGGGAGCCCTGCTCGGCATGCAGGGCAAACGAACCACCCCGGCACTGGCAACGGCACACCCGAAGTGACGGTCGAGAGCCTGGCGCCCTTGCCACCAAGGCGCGCAAGGCTCCTGTCATAAAAATGCCACGCATCCTGTTTAGCCTCACGCCATGCTCCCCATGGTCTGTGCATACAGGAAGATCACAGTGAAAATCGCCCATTACGCCACCCTCTCCTCCCTCGTCTTGTTGCTGGTTGCTGGAGGGCAGGCGTTGGCCCTGCTCCACGGCTGGCGGCAACTGGGCCAGAGCAATCTCGCCCAACAGCAGCATGAGGCTCGCCAGCAACTGATCACTGTCTCCCTGCAAGATACCCTGCGCGCCTATCTGGATAGTGGCGATCCGCAACGACTCACTGAAGCGCAGGCGCTGCGCCAGCAAGCGCTGGAAAGCCTGACGGGACAACCCGATGCTCTGGCAGGGCCACTGCGCCAGCAGCTGGCAGCGATGGAGCAGCGGATCGCGCACGATTATCTTGCCGCCGGCAAGCTCTCCGGCAACAGCCAGTCACTGCTGCAACATGCCGAAAACGAGCTCGCTAGCCAGGCCATTGCCCTGTTGCGTTACGCCGGTTCGGGCAACTCCGACGAGCAAGGAGCTGTCGCCCGGCAATACCGGGAGGGAGCCGCCACCGTGCTGGCCAGCCTACCGGGACTCGCCCATCTGCGCGAGCGTTACATGGCGCAGGGCCGCGACAAGTTGCTCGAGGGGATCCGCTTCGAACTGGGCGCCCTGCAAAAACAGGCGGAGCAGTTGCAAGCCCTGCCTCTGCTCGGCCGCTATGAAGAGGCACCGACCGATGAATTCACCCTGGGTGAGCCACAACGCCAGGAGCTGGGTGAGCAGCCTCGTAGCGAACTGCTGTCGCTGATCAAACGTTACCCACAGGAGCTGGCCAACAGCCGCAAGGCGCTGGGGCAGCAACAGGCGGGCCGTCAGGCGATACAGGAGGACATCTTGCAGATGCTGCAGGCAACCGGGCTGATGGGAGAACAGCTCGCCCAGGCGCGTCTGGCGGTGACCCGCCACCTTGCCACCATACTGGGTTCCTTGGCGTTGTGTCTGGTGCTGGTCGCGCTGCTGTTTGCCCTGGTGCAGCGCCGCTGGCTGCTCAGGCCACTGCTGCGGTTGCGCAGCGCCTTCCTGCTACTGGATCAGACCGGCCAGGCCGATCCCCTACCGACGGGGCGCGAGCGCAACGAACTGGCGGATATCGTCGCCAGCTACAACCGTCTGATCGGACGCCTGCAGCAGGAACAAAAACACAAGGCCGGCCAGCTGTCGGCGGTCTCCACCAGCCTGCAGGGCATGGTCAATCAGGTCGATGAAATTCACCAGAGCACTCGCACCACGGAGCAGGTGGTCGACGAGAGCGGTCAGATGATGGGAGAGCTCAACCAGCTGGCCAGCGAAGTGCATCAGGTCGCAGCCGAGATAGCCCGGCATGCCCATCACAACGAACAGGCGATGAGCGAGAGCGAAGGGCTGGTCGGCAATATGCTGCACGCCACCCATCAGACCGGGCTCGCCATCGACGAGAGCGACGAGGCCCTGCGCGCGCTCAGGGGGTCGGTCACCGAGGTCTCCGCCATCGTCGATGTCATTGGCCACATCGCCCAGCAGACCAACTTGCTGGCCCTCAATGCCGCCATTGAAGCAGCCCGGGCCGGTGAAGCCGGGCGGGGATTTGCCGTGGTCGCGGATGAAGTGCGCACGCTCTCGGCCCATACCCAACGTTCCCTTGACCAGATCACCGACATACTGAAACGGCTGACCCACTCGGGTGAGCAACTTGCCACCGTGCTGACCCGCATCACCAGCGAATCCGGCAGCCAGCGGGTCCAGGCCGAACAGTTGCGCCAGACCACCCTGGCGGTGCGGGAAATAGCCCGCAACACGGCGGTGATCGCCCTGCAGGGGGCGGACAACGCCAAAAGTCAGGAACACAAGCTTGCCAGCTTTGCCGACCTGATCGCCCGCATCCATCAACATGCGCACCAGGTCAGCCAGCTGTCGGTCCAGGTTTCATCCCATATCCATCACCAGGCCCAGCAGATCCCCCGCATCCTCGGCCAGCAAGGCTGAGCCGCACCATTCGCCCTACTCACTCCGCCATGGCGGAGTGAGTTTTTTTGTATCGCAAAATTATATGTTGCATACGGGTTATACCCGCACCGGCATAACCCTGCAGGATACGCAGGTTCCACCACCCTGACGGCAAGCAAGAAAACGTTATCATTGCCGTCATACGGGGGATGAAACGGTATGAGAGCGGCCGTCACGATTATTTGCACTCGGTCATATTTTTGAAACTTGGTGGGAACTTTTAATTGATATTTCGCACCGCGAACGTACTCTTGAGTTGTCCGATAGCCAAGGATCGGAACACAAAAAACACAATTAGTGATGAACAGAGCTGCCCACCGCAGATGTGCCAAGACGTCGCGGCTGCAGACCAGATACAACGATTTTTTTGCCCTTCGGGGTTTTGATTGCAATGCCAATACCGAGCGGTAGGCCTGCTGCCAACTGCCGGAACAAAAAAGCTAAGTCCATAAAATCAGGAGCAATAGAAATGGAAAAAGTGATCTTCAAGCGCGCCGCTTTGAGTGCCGCTGTGGTAGCCGCGCTGGTCGCCCCCGGTATGGCGTTGGCAGCCCAGGACATGATGAGCCCGGAATACGGCAAATCCTATGAAGCCTTCGTCAATGACTCCAAAATCACTGGCGGCCTCTTCTACTTCCAGCGTGATCGTCAGCGTATCGACGGTGACCCCAACGACAAGAACAATGTAGGCCAGTACCAATCCAACCTGAGCCACTCCACTGTTCAAGCCGCCCTGAACTTCAACTCCGGTTATGCCTGGGACACAGTAGGTCTGGATCTGGGTGGTTTTGGCGCCTATGACCTGGCCGTGACCGAAGACCACGCCGTCAACCAGGAGAACGAATTCTCCTTCGCTGGCCGCAGCTGGGGCAACAACTTCAAGGATGGCTCTCCTGAAGGTGGTTTCAGCCTCTCCAACGCTGCTCTGAAACTGAAGTTCCTGGAAGGCGCCCTGACCGCTAAGGGTGGTTACACCCAGCTCTACGTACCGGGTCAGATCGGTGTCAACTGGTCCTATCAGCCGGGTACCTATCGCGGTGGCCAGGTTGAAGGCAACTTCGGTGGTCTCTACCTGACTTACGCCATTGCCGACGAGTACAAGGCTCCCTGGTACAAAGAGACCCAGGTCTTCTCCCGCGCCAAGGCATGGATGGATCCGTTTGCTGACGAAAACGTCATCGACTACATCCACGCTGTCGCGGCTCGCTACACCTTTGAAAATGGTACCGCCATCACCGCCTCTTTCGGTCAGTCCGAAGACTACATGGACAGCTACCACTTCAAACTGGCTCACAAGTTTGACGTACTGGGCGGCCTCTCCACCAGCTACCAGTTCTACGGCTCCGAAACTGACACCTACACCAAGGGCGGTTCCGAGATCGAGACTTATGACGGCCTGGCTTGGCAGCAAGCGTTGACCGCCGCATGGGGCGCAGGCCCGTACGGTTTCCGCCTGGAAGGTATGTGGACCAAGGCAGAAGGTGCTGAAGGCAACTACCTGCCTCGTCTGACCCGCGGCTACGCCAACTCCCAGGGCGCCAACGAAATTTGGTGGGACTCCCGCTCCGACTGGAACGCCAACAACGAGAAAGCCGTGTTCTTCGGCGTGACTCGCTCCCTGGATGATCTGGTGGGTGCTCCGGGCTGGTCTGTGGGTGTATCCGGTGCCTACGGTTGGGATATCGAAGATGGTCAGGGCAAGAAAGCCGCTAACGGTGAAGACACCGAATGGGCTGCCAACTTCGATGTCAGCTATACCGTGCAGGATGGCAAGCTGAAAGGCACCCTGTTCAAGCTGCACTACACCGACTACAACAACGACATCACCCAGAGCGGCGGTTGGACTCACTACCCCAACATCTTCGCCTCCGAGCATGACGTCAAGTTCCACGTCATCATGCCGTTTACCATCATGTAAGCAGGCAATGATTGTCAGCAAACCGGGCCAGTCGGCCCGGTTTTCTTTTTTCCGGCGCTCGGGCTACCATGCGCCTCGACTCCCCTCAGGCTACAAGGAAGGTTCTCATGTCCCGTTTTGTGCTGATCACCGGCTGCTCCAGCGGCATAGGGCTGGCCGCCGCCAAGGCGTTGGGGGAGCACGGTTTCACCGTGATCGCCTCGGCCCGCAAGGCGGAGGATGTGACCCGGTTGCAGCAGGCGGGATTGCTGGCAGTGCAACTTGATCTGGCGGATCCCGCCTCCATCGAACAGGGGGCTGGCGCTGCGCTGGCACTGGCCGGAGGACGCCTCTATGGTCTCTTTAACAACGGTGCCTACGGCCAGCCCGGCGCACTGGAAGACTTGCCGACCGAGGCGCTGCGCGAGCAGTTCGAGACCAACCTGTTTGGCTGGCACCACCTGATCCGTCAGGTTTTACCCGCCATGCAGGCGGCAAGAGAGGGGCGGATAATACAAAACAGCTCTGTGCTGGGGCTGGTGGCCATGAAGTATCGCGGCGCCTACAACGCCAGCAAGTTCGCGCTGGAGGGGTACAGCGATACCCTGCGCCTTGAACTGGTCGGCACCGGCGTGCATATCAGCCTGATCGAGCCCGGGCCCATCGACACCCGTTTTCGCGCCAATGCCCGCGCCGCCTTCCTGCGCCATATCGATCCGGCGCAAAGCCGCCATCAGGCTGCCTACCAGCAGACCCTGAGCCGGCTGGAGCGTGAAGGCGGCGCCCGCGGCTTTACCCTGCCAAGCGAAGCCTGCATCCCGCCGCTGCTGCACGCCCTCACCAGCAAGCGGCCGCGCCATCGTTACCCCGTTACCTTTCCAACCCGGCTGTTTGCGATCTTGCGCCGCCTGTTGCCAAGCCGCTGGCTGGACCGGATCCTCGCCAAATCGGCCTGAACCGGGCAAGCAGGCCATCCAGGCCCTGCTCGACGCCTCCTAGCCGGGGCAAACCGCTGGCACGACGCGCACCGTCGCCTCGATCAGTAGTGCTCGCCGTTGCTGTAGTAGGCGCTTTTCACCATGGGGATCACCTGTACCACCACATAGGTCTGCTCCCCCAATGCTGCCTTCAGGTGGCGGGTGATGAGCCCGGCTGCCGCGTCCTGCATCGCTTGTGGTCGCTCGAACCAGTGCAACTCGACGAAGGGTGAGCCCGTCTCCACCGTGCCATTGCGCACCTGACAGCTGTCGATCAGCTCCATGGTGACAAACTCCGGCTTGCCGCCGGTCAGGGTGCAGAGCTCGGCCAGCAGCGGACCACTGATCTGCTGCAGAGTGTCGAGGGAAATGGCGCGAAAACGAAGATGGGGCATGGCAAACCTCTTGGTTATCTGAATGGAGGTCTTATCATAGGGTTTATAGTCATGAAGAGAAGCCACCCTACACACATAAGGCGCCCCATGAAATTTCACCGCACACTGTTTTCCTTCCTGCTCTGTCTGCTGCTGCCGCTGACGGCCCTGGCCGATCCCGCTTTCTACCGGGTCAGCAAGGGTGATGAGCAGCATTGGCTGATGGGCTCCATTCATGCGGGCAAGCCCACGCTCTATCCGTTGCCCGAGCCCGTCGAGCGCGCCTGGCAGCAGAGTCGCGCCCTGGTGATGGAAGTCGACATGAACAGCATCAGCCAGGAGCAGTGGCAGGGGATGGCGTCTCTCACCCAGCTCAACGATGGCAAGAGCCTCAAGGAGTACCTGCCTGCCGAGCTCTACCAGCGCACCCTGATGGCGGGGATCCGCTATGGTCTGGATGAGGCGACCCTCTCGCCACTGCGCCCCTGGTTTGCCGCCATTACCCTCACCCAGGCGGCCATGGCCAAGACCGGCTTTGACAGCCAACTCGGCATCGATCAGCACTTTGCCGGTTTGGCCGCCAAAGAGGGCAAACCCGTCGTCGGCTTCGAAACCCTGCTGGAACAGCTCGGTTATCTCGCCAGTGTCGGTGACAACCAGACCCTGATGCTGGCCAGCACCCTGGACGAGCTGCCCATGCTCGAGAATGCCTTTACCGCCGTGATGAAGGCGTGGCAACAGGGGGACGAAGCCACCCTCATCAATCTGCTCAAGGAGGAGATGGCTCCCCCCGCCCTGCAGAGCTGGATGGAGCAGACCCTGCTGGCGGAGCGCAACCGCAACTGGCTGAAAAAATGGCCGAGCCTGCCGAATGAAAGCTTCATCGTGGTAGGCGCCCTGCATCTTTACGGCGAACAGGGGCTGCTGGCCCAGCTGGAGCAACAAGGGTGGCGCATCACACCGCTGACCCAGCCAACCGTGACGCAAGGAGCCCAGTGAGAACGATCACAAATCGGCGTGGATGTTTAATAACCATCCATTGAGTTGATCGGGATCATCTCCCTACGGATAAAGAGGTATTTATCATGCCTGTCATCAATCGGGTGACAGGAGCAATAAAATGGATTTTTGGCTGGATCTGATGTTTGGCAACAGCGTGGGGCTGATGTCCATGCTGGTGGTGATCGGTACCTTCTTGCTGATCAGCTCTTATGCGGCCTACTTCATCTACAAGGTGATGAAGTCGCAGCCGCCCAAGGGAGAGCAGCAGCCCCATCACAACGAGTCGTAGCAACCCAGGGCGGCCGGCCCCGTCTGACCGCCTGTCCCGTTTTCCGTCTCGCTTCCCGCCGCTATAATGGCTCCCACTTTTTCTGATGGGGAGCCTGCCGTGTCTCATAACGACGAACTCTCGCTATTTCTGAATGAAGTGGCCGATGTCAGGCCCATTCGCAGCGATCATATCCATCCCCAAGTGGGCAAACCCACCCCGACCGAAGCCCAGTTGGCCCGCCGCCAGGCCGCCACTGCACAGCTGCTCGAGCTCGATCACCTCACCATGGAGGCGATCGAGATGCGCGATCCCCACGAGATCGTCGGCTTCAAGCGCGACGGGGTACAGGAGGGAGTCTACAAGAAACTGCGGCTCGGCAAATACGAGTTGCAGGCGAGCCTGGATCTGCACCAGAAGACCCTCAACGAGGCGCGCCAGACTCTGGTGCAATTCATTCAGGATTGCGAGCAGCGGGACATCCGTTGCCTGCTGATCCTGCACGGCAAGGGGGAGCGCAGCACGCCACGCGCCCTGCTCAAAAGCTATGTGAGCGCCTGGCTGCCGCAGTTGCCGGCAGTGATGGCCATCCACAGCGCCGAACGTCGTCACGGCGGCAGCGGCGCCCTCTATGTGCTGCTGCGAAAGAGCGAGCGCAAGAAGGCGGAAAACCGCGAACGTCACCAGAAGCGCCTCGGCTGACCCGGCCAACCGGCAAACATGGCGCAGGGCGTCATGGCAGTGATAGCATCGAGCGACCCCGATCATGCCAGGTACGGGGTGCATAGCATCAGGGACGATAACAAGGACAATCCCATGTCATATCAAAAAATTGAACAACATCAGCAACAGCTGCACCGCTTCTCCCACCTCTCGGCCATCTGCGGCTGGGATCAGGCTGCCATGATGCCGGAGGGGGGCAACGAGGCCCGCGCCGAAGCCATGGCGGAGCTCGGTCTGCTGATCCACCACAAGCGTACCGCTCCCGAGCTCGGCGACTGGATTGCCAAGGCTGAGACGGAAGCGCTGGATGAGGTGCAGCGCGCCAACTTGCGCGAGATCAAGCGCCAGTGGCAGGACGCCAGCCTCTTGCCCGGCGAGCTGGTGGAGGCGCTGTCGCTGGCCGGCAGCAAGTGCGAGCACGCCTGGCGCAGCCAGCGCAAAAATAACAACTGGGCCGGTTTTGCGCCGAATCTCGCAGAAGTCGTGAAACTGTCGCGGGAGGTCGCCTCCTTGCGTGCAGAGGCCCTCGGGGTGCGCCCTTACGACGCCATGCTGGCGCTCTACGAGCCCGGCATGATCAGCGCCCGGCTCGACGAGATCTTCGGCGATCTCGCCAGCTGGCTCCCCTCCCTCATCCAGCAGGTGAGCGAGCAGCAAAAGAGCGAAACCATCCTGATCCCGCAAGGCCCCTTCCCCATCGCCAGCCAGCAGGCGCTCGGCCAGGAGGTAATGGGACTGCTCGGATTTGATTTTGCCCACGGCCGCCTCGATGTGAGCAACCACCCATTTTGCGGCGGGGTGCCGACCGATGTGCGCATCACCACCCGCTACAACGAGCAGGAGTTTGTCTCCAGCCTGATGGGCATAGTGCACGAGACCGGTCACGCCCGTTACGAGCAGGGGCTGCCGCGCCACTTGCTGGGCCAGCCGGTGGCCGAGGCTCGCTCCATGGGCATTCACGAGAGCCAGAGCCTGTTTTGCGAGATGCAGCTGGGCCATGATCCCGCCTTCCTCGCGCTCCTGGCGCCATGCATTCGCACCCACTTTGGCGAACAGCTGGCCTTTGCACCGGCCAATCTGGCCAAGCTCTATAACCGGGTAGAACCAGGCTTTATCCGGGTCGATGCGGACGAGGTGACCTATCCGGCTCACGTGATCCTGCGCTACGAGCTGGAGCGCGACCTCATCGAGGGACGCATTGAGGTGGCGGACATCCCCGAGCTGTGGGATGCCAAGATGCAGCAGTGGCTGGGCCTCTCTACCAAGGGCAACTACCAGAACGGCTGCATGCAGGATATCCACTGGACCGACGGCTCGTTCGGCTACTTCCCGAGCTACACGCTCGGTGCCATGTATGCGGCGCAATTGCGTTTCGCACTGGAGAAGGAGCTGGGCAGTATGAGCAGCCTTCTTGAGGCGGGCCGCCTGCCGGAGATCTTCGCCTGGCTGGGCCGCCACATCTGGTCCCAGGGGAGCCTTCATGACACAGACGAGCTGGTGCGCAGCGCCACCGGTGAAGCGCTGAACCCGCACTGGCTGCGCCAGCATCTGGAACAGCGCTATCTGAAGTGATGGCCTGACACTGTGACATGAAAAAACGGGGCAGCCTGGCTGCCCCGTTTTTTTATCGCACGCCTGGCGGATTCAGTGTGACTCGGGGGCCCCGAGAAACTCCCGCAACTGCAGGATGTTGCCTTCCGGATCAAAGGCATTACGCAACACAAAGCCGGGGCCTGACCACTGCTGCGGCAACAGGCCACCGCCGAGATCGGCTGCTTTTGCCTCCGCCCAGGCGAGACTCGGCACGGTAAAGAACAGCTTGATGGCACTACGCTCTCTCAGCTCGGGGGGCTGGGTGACCACGACCTGGCCTGCATAGGGCTCGGGGAGAGTGTGGAGCAGCAGCTGGAAATCGCCGTTCTCCAGCACCACCAGCTGCTTATCCTGGCTAAGAAGATCCATCTGCAACAAGGTGCGATAAAAGTGAGTCAGCAAACCGGGATCTTTGGCATAGATCAGGGCGCCGGCACGGGCAGGACCAGGCATGGGCAATCCTCCTTGAGTGTCAGGATCCCAGCTTGTCACAGTTGCCGGCCCGGTTCGACCTTTTCGTTGAAGCCGGTGCGGATGCCTTGTTGCTAGTGCACAAAATGCCACTGCTTCAGCGCCAGCACGGGGGCAGGCCCAAGTTCCGCGCCAAGATCCGCCAGTCCGAGCGCCTCGTCATAGTGCACACCGCCTGCGCCGCTCTCGTTCAGATATTTGGCGCGCACCGCGCCATACAGCCCGCCACTGCCGCTGATGCTCATCTCGGTCAGAGGAGCATAGAGAGCGGCATAGAGCGGCGTGTTGCCCGACAGTTTGACCCCGTCCTTACCGCTGTAGGCCGAATAGAGGGAGATGGCAGGAGTGCCCTCTGCGGTGAGCCCCTGTTTGGCTGCGCTCACCTCGGCCCCCGCCCCCAACTCGACCTTGCCGCCGACGATCAGGGTCAGGCTGCTACCCTCGGCCACCGTCAACTTGTTGCTGCCGCTCATGGTGAAATCCCGGTCAATTACCAGTACCACGTCTCCCTGGATGGTCAGCGCCGCATCGGCCCCCATGTTGAGGCTATCCAGCCGGTAAAGGGTCTGCTCCTTGCCAAACAGCTCCCCCTTGCCCGGGAAGGGTAACGCCGGCTTGTGCTGGTTGGTGCTGGAGACAGAGCCGGTGACGGGACTCTCGGTCAGCACCATCTGCTGGGTCGACCCCAGCGTCAGGGCACCATTGATGGGCAGGTTGGCGAACTGGGGAGAGCCGGCGAGCGCCGTCACGTTGAGGGGATCACACACCTGACCCGCCACTGGCGGCAGCTTGGGATGCTGGCGATATTGGGGCTCCAGATACTTCTGGTTCGCCGCGTCGTTGAACGTGCCCATCCCGCCATAGTTGAGCTGGCCGCTGTCGATGCTGGTGCCCCACCCCATGGCCACGTTGCCGTTCATCGCCACCGAGCCGGTTATTCGTCCTCCTTTCAGGGTGAGGTTGCCGCCCCCCTGCAGGTTGCCATCCACCCGCACTATCTTGTCGGAGGACGGGGAGATGGTGATATCGCCCCCCGCGGCCAGGCTGCCGGAGACGGGGGACGAGCCATTGAGGGTAACCGAGCCGGTCGCCCGCACATCGCCCCAGATGGGTGAGTGGCCATCGAGCACCACATTGGCCTGGTCGCTGACCGTCGCCACGCTGGCATTCTGGTTGACATTGCTGCCACCATAGCTGCCCTTGCGCGAATCATAACTGTCGATAAGCCCACTGCCGGAGAGGCTGAGCCCCTCGCAGGCGACCACCGAATCCTGGAAGATCAGGTTGCCGGGCTGGCGCCTGAGGGAAAACAGGGCATTGAGGCCGGCGCTCCCCTCCAGAAAATGGCCACTGCTATAGAGCGCCAGGGTGTCAGCCACCGCCTGCGCCGGTTTGTCGATTTGATAGTGGCTGCCATCCTGTACCCCGTTACCCCGATCGGGTATGGCCCGGATCAGCACGGCCCACTCGCTGCGTGGCGTCTCCTCCAGGGTGGTCCGCAAGGCTCGGTAACTCTCGTTCATCCCCTGCTCGGCACTGAGCTGGGCATTGATCTTCTTGTGAAAATTGCCGCTGAGCCGAGTCTGTATCTGGTTGTCCTGGATGCTGGTCAGCACCAACAGGCTCGAGAGCAGGCTGAGCACCAGCACTACCAGCAAGACGGCCCCCCGCTGTCGTTGCAATCCCTTGTTCATCCCGCTCCTCCTGCGGCCTGACCAGCCAGTGCGGCATCCCAGATGGCCTTGCGTCGCGCCACCTGTACTGTTACCCCCGGGGCCAGATAGGCTGGCAAGCCTTCCGGCAGAATGCGGATAGTGACCAGCGACCCTTGCTCGCCAAATTCCAGCTCCTTGAGCCCGGTCACCAGCAGACGTGCCCCTTCGCCGTCGTCACAGCTGAGCACGGGCGGCGTGAACCGGTACTGCTCGGTAAAATCTGCGGTCTTGCGATTGCCAAGGCAGGAGAGCACCTCGGCCCCCCCTTCCACTCTGAATCCCAGCGTCAGCCGATCCGGGGTGACGGCGATCAGTCGATCCGCCTGCTTGATACTGCTGGTGAAGGTGAGGGTGGCAAAGCGCAGCACCTCGCTCGCCTGCTCCAGCGCCTTGCTCTGGACCACGGTGCGTTTGATGGGGGCATAGCCGGCAAAGACCGCCAGCATCAGCAGCAGGCCGAGTACCATGGCGATCATCAGCTCCACCAGGCTGACCCCGCGCTGTCTGTGCATGGTGTTCAACATAGGGGTGGAAATCCGGCATTCAACGCCACCTGCCTGGCACCGGAGACCCGTTCATCATTCCACTCTATGGTCACCACGAGGTTGTCGCTGTAACGTGCAGGCAACAGCAGGCGCTGCCCCGGCTGCAGGGCGAAACGGGCGAGATAGTCAGCATCGGAGAAACGCTCGGGCGTGCGCTGTACTTCACACAGAGTGCCCCAAATCTGCTCCACGCCGTTGCTCGCCGCTATGGTGGCCAGAGTCGTCTGCAGGCTGTAGTGCGCCTGTTTGAGCGACACCACCTGTCCCTTGGCCAGCCCGAGAAATACCATCACCGCGAGTACCATGGAGACCATGATCTCCACCAGATTGAACCCCTGCTGACGCCCCATGGCACCGGGTTGCCAGTTCATCACGAACAGCTCCCGTGCAGCAGCTGACCGCTTGGGGCGATGCAGAGCACGCGCTGCTCGCCGAGGCGATTGGCCAGGGTGATCTCGGCCTGAGCGCTGCTGCCAGTCGGCGCTATGGTGATGGGAGCAAACGGCGAGATACTCACACCACCGCCGGGGGCGGCAGCCTGCCTGAGCAGCTTGCTGTCTGCCGTCACCTCCCAGCCCCCGTTCTGTGTGCCCTGCAGCACCACAGGCAGCGTCAGCTTCACCGCTTCACTGCGCGCGAAACGATAGGCGGATGCGAGCTCCCCGGTGGAGCGCTCCAGCCGCTCGGCGGCGAGTCGTTCGCTCAGGGAGGGAATACCGACCAGCAGCAGGATGGCCGCGATCACCACTGCCACCATCAATTCGATCAGGGTAAAGCCCCGTATCCTCATCTCATGACCCCCAGCAATCGCTGCGCGCGGCGGCACGATATCCGGTGTGATCCAGCGTCAAGGTGCCGCAACTGTCCTTTTGCAGACGAGTCGGTGTTGCCTTGAGCAGATAGGTGTACTGCGCCAGCTGGCTGTAGCTGAACTGATAAAAATCGGAGTTCGCAGGGAGCGTGAATTGCACGGGATAGCGGCCCTGCTCAGTGAAGATGCGCTCGAGTGCAAGCGCCTGCTCCATCATCAATTGCTGCGCTTCATAGCGCCGCCCTTTCTCCAGATAGTTGCGATAGGTGGGCAGCGCGATGGCGGCGAGGATGCTGACTACCGTCATGGTGATCAGCAGTTCGGTCAAGCTGAAGCCCCGGACACGGGCCCCTTCAGAAAGATATTTCACTTATCGTCCTTGGCAAGTGGTTATTGTGTTATATCAGTAAGTTAGCTGTGTATTGGTAATACTTAATAATCAAAGAGAAAAAACTATTTAGATTGGACATTATCGAGTCCCGCCAGGCAATGACTATTTGATGAATATGTGATCGGTTATTAATTTTTACGCAAATGAATCCGATTGTACGTGCCACTCATATCGAAGGGCTCATGCGTGCTTTTTTGCTATCCCTGTCCGTTTCTGGCTAGTCACTGTCCCTTCGCCCCCTTACTCTCTCATCATGTCTCCCGTACCGAGCCGCCATGTCATGACCCAGTCACCCAGCCACGACCATCTGCAGGAAGAGACGCTCCACGGCCTCAGCCGCGAGCAGTGCCACGCCGCGCGACTTGCCCGCGATGCACGCTTCGATGGCCGCTTCTTTACCGGTGTCATCTCCACCGGCATCTACTGCCGCCCCGTTTGCCCGGCCAGGCCGCCGCACGAACACAATGTGTGCTACTTCCCAAGTGCCGCTGCCGCCGAACAATATGGCTTGCGCCCATGCCTGCGCTGTCGCCCCGAGCTCGCCCCCGCAGCCCGCGGCGATCTGCCCCATGCGCTCGCCCGCTTGTTGGCGCGGATCGAGCGCGGTGAGCTGGCGGATGGCTCGCTCGCCGCACTTGCCGAACAAGCCGGCATCAGTGAGCGCACGCTGCGCCGCGAATTCAGGCAGCACATCGGCGCGTCGCCAAAACAGGTGGAGCAGACACGTCGCCTGCTGCTCGCAAAACGGCTGCTGACAGAGACGCAACTATCCATCACGGACATCGCATTTGCCGCTGGCTTTTCGAGCATTCGCCGCTTCAACGACGCCTGGCTGCAGGCGTATGGCCTGGCGCCACGCACCCTGCGCCAGCGAGAGGACCAGGGGGTGGTGGCTAACAACAAACTGCCGGATGATCGCGGTGCAACGCTGACGTTGCAGCTGCCGTATCGGCCCCCGTTTGATGTGGCGGCCATGCTCGCTTTCTACCGGCTGCGGGCGATCCCCGGACTGGAGCGGGTGGATGATGAGGTGTATGAGCGACGCCACAGTGTCGGCGATCAGAGTGGTCTGGTGCGCATCACACAAGGCAAGGGGCACAGCCTGACGCTCACCGTGCAGGATCTGCCACCCGCAGCACTCCCTGATCTCCTGTATCGCGTGCGCCGGATGTGGGATCTCGATGCCGACATGCAGCGCATCGGCGAGCAACTCGGACAAGATCCGCTGATGGCGCGCCTGCAGGCGCGCTGGCCTGGTGTGAGGCTACCCGGCGGTTGGGATGAGTACGAGGTGATGCTGCGCGCCATCGTCGGCCAGCAGGTATCGGTCAAAAGCGCTATCACCATACTGGGACGGTTGGTGGCGCGTACCGGGGCGCAATTCGGAGTGGCTCGGCTGCCCACGCCAGCCCAGTTGTGCGAGCTTGATCTCGATGGCATCGGCATGCCCGGCAGCCGCATTCGCACGCTGCAGGGACTGGCCACCGCCATCGCGAGCGGCGAACTCTCCCTCGTCAGTGCCAGCGACGAGCAACTGCTGGCGCTGCCTGGCATAGGCCCCTGGACGGTCGCCTACTGGCGACTGCGCTGCGGGCTGGACACAGACGCCTTCCCCGCCTCCGATCTGGTGCTGCAAAAGGCACTGGGAGGCGGCGACAAGCTGTCGGTGAAAGAGGTCGTGGCGCAAAGCGAGGCGTGGCAACCGTGGCGAGCGTACGCCGCCAGCTGGCTGTGGCACGCCATGAGTGAAGCGCCGACGCAGCTGATTGACCCAGCCCACCCAGGCGAAAACACTGGAAACAACGAACACAAGGAGATAACCCCATGATCCGCTACGATATTCTGCCAACCCACTGCGGCGATCTGTTGATCGCCATCAACGAGCGCGGCCTGGTGCATGTGGACTTTGTGGCAGGCCTGCGAGCGCTGCCCGATATGAGCGGCTGGCAACAAGATGGCGAGACGCTCGCTCCCTATCTTGCCGAATTCGAGGCCTATTTTACCGGTCGCCTGCAGCGCTTTACCCTGCCGCTCGCCGCCAGCGGTACCGAGTTTCAGCAGGCTGTATGGCAAGCGTTGTGCGACATTCCCTACGGCGAGACCCGCAGCTACGGCGATATCGCGCGCGCCATTGGCAAACCAAATGCGATGCGGGCAGTGGGCGCCGCCAACGGTCGCAATCCGCTCTCGATTATCGTCCCCTGCCATCGGGTGATCGGCCAGAATGGCAGCCTGACCGGCTATGCAGGAGGATTGGAAATTAAGAAAGCCTTGCTGCAACTGGAAAATATTAAGGTTAAATAGTGTGATATCTAGCTAACCATAGACCCTGTCTATCATAAATAGATATCCACTTTACATTTACGACTTCATGCAAGTCCCTGAAATAGGTATAGTGGTAGAACCATATTTATTGAGGAGATATTAAATATGGAACAACTATTATCTGCCTACAGACAGGGAAATGTGATTCTTTTTGTTGGTGCAGGCGTGTCTATGAACCTTGGTCTTCCATCATGGTCCACTCTGATCGACAAAATAGCCAAGTATCTGGATTATGAACCAGAATTATATAGATCTTTTGGCGATCATTATGCATTGGCAGAGTACTATCGTTTAAAGAAAGGAAGTATTGGCCCTTTAAGAAGCTGGATGGATAGAATTTGGCATTCCCCTGAAATTGACATTTCAGACTCAAAAGTGCACGAGTATATTGCCAAAGCCAATTTTCCCATAATATACACAACCAACTATGATAGATGGATTGAGAATGCCCTTGCCTATTATAGCAAGCCATTTACCAAAATAGCCTCGGTGTCAGACTTTACAAGAATCAAAAGCGGCAATATACAGGTGGTAAAGTTTCATGGTGATTTCGATGATGATAAGTCGATTATTATTGATGAAACGAGCTACTTTGAACGGCTTGAATTTGAAACACCGCTTGATATAAAGCTTCGTTCAGATGTTTTAGGTAAATCTGTGCTTTTTATTGGATATAGCTTGGCAGATATCAACCTGCGACTTTTATTTTATAAGCTATCCAAGTTATGGAAAGCCAATCAAGCAGGCGATGCACAACCAAAATC
Source organism: Aeromonas sp. S18(2024) (assembly GCF_041402525.1). Classification (NCBI taxonomy): domain Bacteria; kingdom Pseudomonadati; phylum Pseudomonadota; class Gammaproteobacteria; order Aeromonadales; family Aeromonadaceae; genus Aeromonas; species Aeromonas sp. S18(2024). The sequence goes on from NZ_JBGLQV010000002.1 coordinate 552,460, forward strand.
TTATATTTTTTCAGCGAAACCAAACCCGGTACAAGAAGCTGTGCTTGAACAGTGGGGTATCAGCATGATCTCTTCTGAAAAAGAGAACCCAGGAGAGGCATTGGAAGAGTTTCTGAGTAAATTTCAATAGTTAAGAATCACAGTCAGCATTTTAAATGCAGCTCATCTACATCGTTTTTAACCATTAACGATATTTAAATTCGTAAATAATATAAAAACTTGCCTCATATATAACTTAATTGTGTTAACTAGTGCAGGGATTTACCAAGATAGCCCCCCTTTCCATTAAGGAAAAGGGGAGACGTCTTCAACGCTTCAGACTTCCCATTACATGCATTTCGCAACGCTGGCAGTCAAAGCGCAGGCGGAAGGTATCCTTGCCCATCTTTAGCGCCAGTGGTTCGGCCTTGAGGCCAGGCACCTCTTTCGGGCAGAGGTTCTGGCTGTAGCGAATGCAGTGCTTGGTGATCATCAGCACCACTTCCCCTTCCTCCTTGTTCGCCTCATAGGCCGGTGCGATGCGCTCCACCCCGTGCTCGCGGAAGAACTGCTCGGCCGCACTGTTCAGCACGTTGCCAAGGTAGGAGAGCCGGGGCTGGGGATAGCTGACATCGCGCAGGGCGATGCGTCGCTCGGGACGCTGGTAACTGGCCAGGCGCACAGCTTCCAGCGCGGCGATACCGTCCCGGCGCAGAGCGTTGAGTTGTGATGCGGCAACGAATAGCGGGTGAGTAAACGCCAACTCAATCTTGCGCGCCACAAACAGGGTGTTACCAAGTTTACCAAGCTGGTCACGCGCCTGTTGCAACGCCCGCTCCGGGTTGTCGGCTGGCTGCTTGTCACAGGGGAGCGTGACGGCGGCGCTGATGCCCTGCTCGTCGGTCAATTCAAGCCGGATCCCTTCATCGCACTCGGATAGCTGCATATCGATCCGGATACGGCGATCCGCGCTCACCTTTTCCAGCATCTTGCTGAACACCTGATCGTGGTTTCGGTAGATCTCGGTGCCTACCTTCAGCCCCGGCATGCGCTCTGACAGGAGTAACAGCTTACTCTCTGCCTTCTCTTCAACCTTATTGAGGCGCATCCCCACCAACTCGTTGTTCGGCTTGAAGAAGCCGAGACCGTCGCCGTTGTTGAGGGTCACGGGCTTGCCGTCGATCTCGATGCCATCTCGGGTGACTCTGGTGACGCGGCCCAGCGGTTCACCCACGTATTTCGGGCTTCGGGTGGAGTCGATCCCCTGTTGGCGACCATGGAGGAAATAGTCGGTGCTGCCGCGGTTGAAGCTCTTTTTCGGATCCGGTGTGAAGCTGTAGCTGCAACGGCCGGCCGAGGAGGCCACCAGATCGCTACGGCGTTCCAGAATGGCGTCGAGCTTCTGGCGATACCAAGCAGTGACGTTCTTGACGTAGTCCAGTCCCTTGAGGCGGCCCTCAATTTTGAAAGAGCGGATCCCCGCTTCGATCAGCGCTTCCAGGTTGTCGGTTTGGTCCATGTCCTTGAGGGAGAGGAGATGGCTGTCGGCCACCAGCACTTCCCCATCCGGCTTTTGCAGCGAGCAGGGCAGCCGGCAGAGCTGGGCACATTCGCCGCGGTTGGCGCTGCGGCCGGTGCGAGCGTGGCTGATGTTGCACTGGCCGCTGTAGGAAACGCAGAGCGCCCCGTGGATAAAAAACTCCAGCTGCACATTGGTGGCCGCACTGATCTCGCGGATCTGCGCAAGCGACAGCTCACGCGCCAGCACCACCTGGGAGAAGCCCACATCCTGCAAGAACTTCACCTTGTCCGGGGTGCGGTTGTCTGTCTGGGTACTGGCATGGAGCGCGATGGGCGGGAGATCGAGCGCCAGCAGCCCCATGTCCTGCACGATAAGTGCATCGGCCCCCGCTTCATAAATCTGGTGGGTCAGGCGCCGGGCCTGCTCCAGCTCGCTGTCATGCAGCAAGGTATTGAAGGCAACGAAGACCTGGGCTCCGAAACGGTGGGCGTGGCTCGCCAGCGCTTCGATATCCTCTATGCTGTTGCCCGCCGCGCTGCGGGCGCCAAAGGCGGGTCCGCCCATGTAGACGGCATCGGCACCGTGATTGATGGCTTCAATGCCATAGGCAAGGTTCTTGGCCGGAGCCAGTAGCTCCAACCGGTTGTTGTGACTTAAGGAGTGCTTGTTCTGGTGCATGGTCTCGGGATCAGGGCGGACAGCAAATGGCAGCCACTCTAGGCCATTGCCACCCTGATTGCCTTGATCCCGCTTAAGATCACTGCGAAATACAGGATTAGAGCTGCCGCGCAGAGAGCTTCTCCTTTGGCAAGGGAAATTCCCTCTCCTCCTTTACGGCAGGCTGCGCTTATCAACCTTCCCTCAGGGAGCATCACCTGATACTGATGCTAAATCACCACCTTGAGCGCCAACCCCAGCAGCACCAGACCACTGACTTTGTCGATGACGAAGGATTTGGCTTTGAGCCAGGCCAACACAGGGCCACGGGAGAGTACCAACGCCACCAGCACATACCAGAGCGCATCGATACCGCCAGCGGTGAGCATCATGATGCTCCCCTCATACCAGCCGGTATCGGCATGCACAAACTGGCTGAACAGGGCGATAAAGAAGATAGCGAGCTGGGGGTTCAGAAAGGCCACCATAAAGCCCTCGAACGCCCCCTGACGACCGCGCAGCTGGTGCATCTCCTCTTCACGCAACTCGCCACTGGCGGGTTTGGCCAACAGTGCCTTGACCCCGAGCCAGGCGAGAAACGCGGCGCCACCGTAACGGATGAGATCAAACAACAAGGGGGTCTGGGTGATCAGCAGCGACAGACCAAGCGCAGTGATAAGCGCGTAGATACCCACCCCGAGACCGTGACCCAACGCGGTCGCCACCCCGTGGCCCTGCCCTCCCTGCACCGTATTGCGAATGATTAGCGCCAGACTCGGCCCCGGGCTGATGGCCCCCATCACGCAGATTGCGGCCAATGCCAGCCAACTCGTCAGTTCCATTTTGTGTTTACCCTCACCCTGAATATGTTGTAACTGGATTCAGGGTAAGGGGTGCATGGCTATGCCAGAAGTGAAAGTTATGAATAGATCCCATAACCATTGGCTATGCTGTGGCATAACCGACTGACACTAACGGCTCCGGGTCTGAGCCAGCACCTTGCGACTCTCGGCCACTGTGCCTTGCAAGTGGTCTCGCAGGAAGGGATAGGCCAGCTCGCGAAACCAGCGATGGGCCGGGTCCTGATGGTGGCGCTGATGCCACAGCAGATGATAGTGCTGGGTGCGGGTCGAAAAGGGGAGATCCACAAAAGCGAGCTCGTTATTGCAGGAGAGTTGCCAGGCGATATGAGCGGGTGTGGTCATCAGGCAGTCGGTGCGCAGCAATACCTCCACCGCCGCCTGAAAGAAGGGCACCCGGGCAAACCATCGCCGGGAGAGGCCCTGTGGCGCCAGCACCTGCTCCACCGGGCTATCCTTGTCACCGCCACCGCTCACCTGCAGGTGTGGCCAGGCGAGGTAATCATCGAGTGTCAGGCGACGGTCTGCCAGCGGATGCCGACGGCCCATCAACACCACCAACCGATCCTCCCCCTGATGCAGGCCGCGGATCTGATCCGGCACCTGCTCCGTGATGGTGGAGACCAGGTCAAGCTGTGATTGCCACAACTGCGGCAGTTGGCGTTTGTCCCACAAGCTGTACTCAAGCGCTGCCAATGGCGCCTCTTTGGCGAGCGCTGCACAGATATCGGGCAGGATATGTTGGGCCACGTAATCGGACGAGGCGAGCCGGAACACTCGTTCACAGCGGCTGGGCTCGAATCCGGGCGGCTCATAGAGCCGCTCTAACGCACCGAGAGAGTCCGCCAGCTGGACGGCCAGGCTTTCGGCCCGCGGCGTCAGCAGCCAGCGTTGTCCCTCCCGCACCAACAGCTCGTCACCAAACTCGCTGCGCAGCAAGGCAAGTTGCTTGCTGATAGAAGGCTGGCTCAGGTGCAGCAGCTCCGCCGCCCGACTGATGTTGCGAGTCTCCAGCAGCACCTTGAGGGTAGGCAACAGATTGAGATTGGCTTTGAGCAAGGTGTCGCCTCGTCTAGGGAGAAAACCCTATCTTAGGGCAGGCAAGTCCTTCCCTTTAAGCGAAATTTCCCTTGTTTTGCGGCTCATTGCCACATCTTCCCTGCCAGATAACCATGACCACAAGATGACAGTAGTTGTCTCGTGCGGCATAATTGCGCGATTTTCCGCCCGCGGGCGATCCACATTGAGAAGCGGTAACAAGATGAAATACGCCAATATCACCGGTTGGGGCAAATGCTTGCCTCCCTCAGTGCTGACCAACGATGACCTCAGCACCATCATGGATACGTCGGATGAGTGGATCTATCCGCGTACCGGCATCAAGGCCCGCCGGATCTCCCACGTCAGCACCTCGGATCTCGCCACCCTGGCTGGTCGCCGCGCTCTCGCCTGCGCCGGTCTCGAGGCCAGCGATCTCGATGGCATCATCCTGGCCACCGCCACTCCGGACAACCTGCTGCCGAGCGCTGCTTCCGCGGTACAGAAGAAGCTTGGTGCCACCAATGCCGCCGTGTTTGACCTCAACGCCGCCTGTACCGGTTTCGTCTACGCCCTCTCCGTCGCCACCTCGCTGGTGCAGACCGGCATGATGAAGAAGGTACTGGTGATCGGTGCCGAGCGTCTGACCTATCTGCTGGACTGGGCCCGCCGCGATACCGCCGTGCTGTTTGGCGATGGCGCCGGTGCCGTGATCATCGAAGCGAACGAGCAGGAAAGCGGCCTCATCGCCAACAAGCTCGGCTGCGACAGCGAAGCGCGGGAGATCCTGCATGTACCGAATTTCGGCACAGATCGCGTGCGTTTTGCCGACATTGACGGCCTGTTCACCTTCAATTTTGAAGGTCCCGAGATCTTCAAACGAGCCGTCCGCGGCATGGGTGAGGCAACCGGCACTGTACTGGAACAGGCCGGCATTGCTCCCGAGCAGATCGATCTCATCGTGCCGCACCAGGCCAATATCCGTATCATCGAAACCCTGGCCAAGCGCATGAACGCGCCCATGGAAAAGGTGATGGTGAACATCGAAAACTACGGCAACACCTCCGCCGCCACCGTGCCCATTGCCCTGTGCGAAGCGCTGGAACAAGGCCGCGTCAAGCCGAACTCCTATCTGCTGACCGCTGCCTTTGGCGCAGGCCTCACCTGGGGTGCAGCCATCATCAAGTGGGGCGATCGCATCACCCCCATCAGTCAGTGCGATGAAGAGCTGCCTGCGTGTGAGCAGAGCGCGCTGGAGCTGATCGCCCATGCCGTCGAAGGCTGCCAGCAGGCTCACGCCAACAAGGCCTGATCATGTTTCAAGGAGCCTGCCATGGCAGGCTCCTTATTTGTCTTTCTCTCCTTCGCTACCCCAGATTTCGCTATCTTGCTGATATCGGCGGAAATAACGCTCAGCATCCACTCCCCTTATCAAGGCCCTACCTCTTTTTCGGCAAGCAATACTGACTTGCAACCAACTATTTTTTTTACGCTACCCTTACTGAGCCAATAGTAAATATAACCAGGCCCCGGGTTGCCAATCTCGATGGCACAACCCGACGGCCAAGCTAATGACTAGCACAGGGATAAGTTGCGTATGGCACAACACAAAAGTGGCGTGATCAACCCGCTATGGGATCCGGTTTGCTGGCTGAGCTGCATCGGGCTGGGATTGCTAGGTTGCCTGCAGCTTCTGTCCGGATCTTCTTCTCTGCTTTACCTGTTGTTGAACGGCTCCTTGGCCATTGGAGCCGCACTCTGGACTTCCCATCGCGTCAATCAGGCCCGCCACACTCACGCCTCAACCGACGAGCAGGACACCACTCCGGCCTCTTTCGCCAATGCGATCATCGGGCTGGAAGAGGTCTGTCAAAAGGCAGTCCCCATCTGGTCACAACAGATAGAGAGCTCCCGGCAGCAAACTGAAGAGGCGATGATCGATCTGACACAGCGCTTCAGCGGGCTCGCCAACAAGCTGGAAGAAGCGGTCAGCGCCTCCCATCAGGCTGCCGGCGATCTGGGTGGCACCGAATCAAAAGGGATGGCCGCCGTGTTGAGCGAGAGTCAGCTCCAGCTCAATGAGGTACTCAGCCTGATGCATTCAGCCCAGGAAAACCGTGATGCCATGTTGGCAGAAATAAAGAGCCTGACCGCCTATACCCTGGAGCTCAACACCATGGCGCTGGATGTCGCCAAGATTGCCTCCCAGACCAACCTGCTGGCTCTTAATGCTGCGATTGAAGCGGCGCGGGCAGGTGAAGCAGGACGAGGATTTGCCGTAGTCGCCGATGAGGTACGCAACCTCTCCCGCCTCTCCAGTGAAACCGCCCAAAAGATGAGTGACAAGGTCGATACCATCAACGCAGGGATTGGTCGCGTCTCAGAAATTGCCGAAAGCTCCGCCGCCCGGGATCACGTCTCGGTCGCCAACTCGGAGCAGGCTATCGAACAGGTGCTGACCCGGTTTCGTCAGGCGACCGACAGCCTCGCCGAATCGGCTTCCCTGCTGCAAAGCGAAAGCACCGATATTCATCACGAAATTTCCAATGTCATCATTTCACTGCAGTTTCAGGACAGGGTCAGTCAGATCCTCAACCAGGTACGCAACAACATGGAGCATCTTTCAAGCCATCTGAACGACCCGGAACAACAGGTACGCACTTCCGGCCCGATCATGATCGACGCCGATAGCTGGCTGGCCGACATGGAACTCACCTATGCCACGGATGAGCAGAGGGACATTCATCATGGTCGTTCGACCAAGCCCACCGCCAGCAGTGCAGACATCACTTTTTTCTAGGAGAGAGACATGGGTAAAACGATCCTGATCGTGGACGACTCGGCCACCATTCGCCAGGTGGTTGGCATGACGCTGAAAACCGCAGGCTACGACGTACTGGAAGCGCAAGATGGCAAGGATGCCCTCAACAAGCTCGACGGCAAGAAGATCAATCTCATCATCAGCGACGTTAACATGCCCAATATGGATGGCATCAGTTTCGTCAAAGAGGCCAAGAAACTCTCCAGCTACAAGTTCACCCCCGTCATCATGCTGACTACCGAATCGCAGGACAGCAAGAAGCAGGAGGGACAGGCCGCCGGCGCCAAGGCCTGGGTCGTCAAACCTTTCCAGCCGGAACAGATGCTTGCGGCCGTCGCCAAGCTCATCATGCCGTAACCTGGAGTCAGCCATGGAATTGCAGCGCGAACTGCAAGGTGACAAGACTGTGCTCACCCTGCCTGACGACGTCACTATCTACACGGTAGCCGAACTGAAAGAGGCGCTCTCTCCCCTGTTGCACCAGGGACAAGAGCTGGAACTCAATCTGGCCAATGTGACTGAAATCGACAGTGCCGGGCTACAGCTATTGCTGGCAGCCAAAAAGACTGCCTTGGCCAATGGCTATCCGCTGCACCTGGTCTGGCACAGCCATGCGGTGCTCGAACTGCTGGAACTGTGCCAATTGTCGGGATTTTTTGGGGATCCCACCCTGTTTCCCCATGCTGAACACCCTTGAATCGCCATGCCGAGGAGTCACCCGTGAGCATCAATCTTGACCTGGCCCTGCAGACCTATATTGCCGAGGCTCGCGAATTGCTTGAAGAAATGGAGTCCTCTCTGCTCTTGCTGGAGGAAAATCCTGACGACAACGAGCTCATCGGGGCCATATTCCGGGCGGCTCACACCATCAAGGGCTCCGCGGGCCTGTTTGGTCTGCTTCCTATCGTGGGGTTTACCCATATTGTCGAGGATCTGCTGGATCAGATCCGCAACCAGCAATTATCGGTGACCTCGGCGCTTATCAAGGATCTTCTGGAGAGCTGCGACCACATTCAATTGCTGATAGAAGTGGTGGCTGAGCAGGGAGATAGCCTAACCGCCGACGCCCTCGCTCGGGATGACAAGCTGCGCCTGGCCCTTATTCGGCACCAGAATGCCCAGGAAGCCCAGTTGCCCGACACGATAATGCCTTCGCCTCCTCCCATCGAAAAAGAGGAAGTGCCACTGTCCAGCGGTTCCCTTTGGCATATATCCCTGCGTTTTGGGCCTGATGTGCTGCGTAACGGCATGGATCCCGCCGCATTTCTGCGCTATCTCGGCACATTGGGTACCATACGCTCGCTGGAAACCATCCATCAGGCCATACCGGATTGGGAGGAGTTCGATCCGGAAAGCTGCTACCTCGGCTTCGAGGTCGATTTGGATTCCCAGGCAGACAAGGCTGCGATCAGCGATGTCTTTGAATTCGTCAGGGATGATTGCCAGATCGCCATCTTGCCGCCTCACAGCAAGATCAGCGAATACATAGACCTTATCAATGTCCTGCCGGAAGATAGCGAAATGCTGGGGCAACTCCTGGTCAAGACCGGCGCGCTAACCGCAGAAGAACTGCGCCACGGACTCCAGCTACAACATTCGGCCACAGAGCACCCTGCCTCAAAACTGGGAGAGATCCTCATCTCTCAGGGTTCCATCGATGAAGTCGTGGTCGATGCAGCCCTGAAAAAGCAGCGCCAGACCAAGGAGAACAAGAGCAAGGAAGGACGCTATGTCAGAGTCCATGCTGACAAGCTGGATGACCTGATCAATCTGGTGGGTGAACTGGTGGTAGCCAGCTCGGGCGCCAATATGCTGGCCCAGCGCAGTAGAGAGAGCCAGCTACAGGAAGCGACGTCCGTCATTGCCAACTTGGTGGAAGAGATAAGGGACAATGCCTTGCGCCTTCGAATGGTGCCCATCGGCGATACCTTCAACCGCTTTCAGCGGGTGGTGCGTGATGTCAGCCAGGAGCTCAACAAGGATATCGCCCTGGTGATCTCGGGTGCCGATACCGAACTGGACAAGTCGGTGGTGGAGAAAATTGGCGACCCACTGATGCATCTGGTCAGAAACTCGATGGATCATGGAATCGAACCGGCAGAGCAAAGGCAGCTGGCCGGCAAACCGGCAAAAGGAACCCTGACGCTCAACGCCTACCATGACTCCAGTAGCATAGTGATTGAAATCAAGGATGACGGAGCCGGCCTCAACAAAACCAGGATCCTGCAAAAAGCGCAGGAACGAGGCTTGATTGGCGCAGGTACCACGCTCACCGATCAGGAGATCTACAACCTCATCTTTGAACCTGGATTTTCCACAGCAGAAGCCATTACCAACCTCTCCGGGCGTGGCGTCGGCATGGATGTGGTCAAGAGCAACATCACAGCCCTGCGCGGAACCGTGGATCTGGACAGCATTCCGGACCAGGGCACCCGGGTACAGATAAGACTGCCCCTCACACTCGCCATCATCGACGGCTTTCTGGTCAAGGTGTGTGATACCTATTACGTCATCCCGCTGGATATGGTGATCGAGTGCGTAGAACTGACCGCCAGTGCCTTGGCCGATACCCAGGGGCGAAATTTCATCAACTTGCGAGGAGAAGTCCTCCCCTTTATCCGTCTGCAACACTATTTCGACACCCGGGGCAGCAAGGGGCGCCGTGAGAATATCGTGGTCGTCAGCCACGGCGGCAAAAAATCGGGACTGGTTGTCGACGAGCTGCTGGGTGAATTCCAGACCGTTATCAAACCCCTTGGCAAATTATTCCAGCGTCTGCAAGGGATCAGTGGCTCCACCATTCTGGGAGGGGGCGAAGTCGCCCTCATCCTTGATATTCCCTCGTTGATCCAGCACGCCATCCATCAGGAGTCTGGCCTTATCAACAGGCAGACCCTGGCACGGCTGCAACATCAACCGCGCATCAATTGAGGAAAACACTGTGCAGCACACTTTCAATATCCTCACTATTCCTCTCGTTCAGTACACGGCTTGTATGCAGGTTGATAGCGTCATCGCCCATGTCCTTCGGCACATATTGGCACAGGAGGCCTGGCCACAAGCCAGCCAACCACGCCAGGGGGTGCAGTCAGATGCCACTTGCAGCACATCGCCGAAGCATTCCTCATCTTTTTTCAACCGGAGGCTGATATGACCCCATCGACCGAAGTGGCCGTGGTTGCCCCCCCCGCCACATCCCACAGTGACGCCCAGTACCTGACTTTTCTCATCAACGGAGAGATGTTTGCCATCAATATCCTGGGAGTCAAAGAGATCATCGAATACGGGAACATCACCCCCATACCCATGATGCCAAGCTTTATTCGCGGTGTGATCAATCTACGCGGCGCCGTGGTTTCAGTCGTTGATCTCAACGCCCGCTTTGGCAATGCGCCCTCCAACATCACCCGGCGTACCTGCATCGTCATCATTGAAGGTCTACACCATCATGACGATACACAAGGTAGCCAGGATATCGGTGTGGTCGTGGATTCCGTCTCCGAAGTCCTCAGCATTTCACCCAGTGAAATCGAACCGCCCCCCAGCTTTGGTGCCCGGATCAGGGCTGACTTCATCAGCGGCATGGGTAAGGTCAACGGCAAATTCGTCATCCTCATTGATACGGAAAAAGTCCTGTCACTTGAGGAGATGGCACAGCTCAGTGAACTGGCGCAGCAACCGGAAAAATTACCGGAATACATACAGGCATCCTGATTACTCACGCTCAATACGCATTGGCATGTCGCACAAGGATAAGGCTCATGACTCAATCACTGTTTGAAAAGCTCTTCAGCAATGGCTCCAGCTACAACCAGCAGCAAGAGCAGCTAACCAGGCTTGCTGAGGAAACTCGGCGCATCCATCACGCCATCACCCTCGAGCAAACAGCTGGCCAGATAGATCTGCCTACCCTCACCGGCCCGCTACGGGACCTCTGCCACGAGTTCAATGAAACCCTCAACCTGCTGCAAACCCGCTTGCGGAATGCATTGGACACTATCGAGAGCAACCAGACCCAGTACCGGGAGAATCTGCGTGTGCGCAAGGCGCTGGACGGCGCATCGACCAACGTGATGATTGCCGACACCGACCTCAACATCATCTATATGAACGAGGCGGTCACCACCATGCTCGGCCAGGCGGAGCAAGATATTCGCAAGGAACTGCCCAATCTGGACGTTAAAAACTTGATGGGCAAGAACATCGACAACTTCCACAAGAATCCGAGCCATCAGCGGGCCATGCTGCAAAAGCTCGATACAACCTATCGCACCCAGATAACTATTGGCGGCAGAACCTTTTCGCTGATTGCCAACCCCGTATTTGGTGACAATGGCGAGCGGCTAGGGTCAGTCGTGGAATGGGCTGATCGCACCAAAGAGATCGCCATCGAAAATGAGGTCAAGGCCGCCAATGAAGCCGCCAAAATCGCGGCTAATGAAAGCCTCAGGGTCAAGAGAGCACTCGATTGTGCCAGCACCAACGTCATGATCGCCGATACCAACCTCGACATCATCTATATGAACGACTCCGTCACCGAGATGCTCAAGCTGGCCGAGCCGGACATCAAGAAAGATCTCAACAACTTCAATACTGCGAATCTGATGGGGGCCAATATTGACAGCTTCCATAAGAACCCGGGACACCAGCGGACCATGCTGGCCAAGCTCAACAGTACCTACCGCACCCAAATACAGCTTGGTGGACGTACCTTTGCGCTGATCGCCAACCCGGTATTCAGTGACAGTGGCGAACGCCTGGGGTCGGTGGTCGAGTGGGCGGATCGCACCAAAGAGGTTGCCATCGAGCACGAAATGTCGGAAATAGTACAATCCGTGATCAATGGCGAGTTGCACAGCCGCATGGATCTCGCCGGCAAATCCGGCTTCTTCCATAATCTGGGCGAAGGCATCAACCAGATTGCCAACGTGATCGATACCAGCCTCAATGACGTGATCCGGATCGTGCAGTGTCTGGCCAAGGGAGACCTGACCCAGAAGATAGAGACAGACTACCCGGGAGTCTTTGGTACCACCAAGGATGCCCTCAACAAGACCATCGATTCCCTAACCAATATAGTGACCGAGGTCCGCGGCGCCTCCGACAATCTGTCGAGTGCAGCCGAGCAGGTGAGTGCCACCGCCCAGTCCATCAGCCAGTCCAGCAGTGAACAGGCTTCCAGCATGGAAGAGACCAGCGCATCCATCGAACAGATGAGCGCCAGCATCAACCAGAATACCGATAACGCCCAGGTGACAGACGGCATGGCCAGCAAGGCAGCCAAGGAAGCTGTCGAAGGCGGTGAGGCCGTCCAACTGACCGTCGATGCCATGAAACAGATCGCCAAACGGATTGGCATTATCGACGACATAGCCTATCAGACCAATCTGCTGGCCCTCAATGCGGCCATCGAAGCGGCGCGAGCGGGGGATCATGGCAAGGGGTTTGCTGTCGTCGCAGCCGAGGTGCGCAAACTGGCGGAGCGCAGCCAGGTAGCGGCACAAGAGATAGGTGAGCTGGCCTCCAGCAGCGTGGAAATGGCAGAAAAGGCCGGCCGGCTACTCGATCAGATGGTTCCCTCCATCAACAAGACATCCGATCTGGTGCAGGAGATTAGTGCAGCCTCTGCCGAGCAATCAACCGGTGTCAGCCAAATCAACCAGGCAATGAGCCAGCTCAGCCAGGTCACCCAGCAAAATGCCTCCTGCAGCGAAGAGCTGGCCGCTACAGCAGAAGAAATGAGCAGCCAGGCAGAGCAACTGCAGCTTGTCATGGAATTCTTCACTCTCGAACAGAGCCACAGGAGCAATGGTCACAACGTCGCACAACCCCAGAACAGTACCAAGGGGCGCTTTGTTCTGGAGGGGAATGGCCGTGAGCAGCCCGGTCTTCCGCCACGACCATTCAACGAGGGAGACTTTGTCCGTTTCTAGTGTGCCGGGGCCTGGGCAACCAGGCCGCTTTGCCGAGCCGGGAGCATAGCCTTGTACCAGACTCAACTTCATGACGACGAATTTGGCCAGTTCCAGCGCTGGTTACATCAGGCCGCAGGTATCGACCTGTCACCGGCCAAGAAAGCACTGGTGGCCAGCCGGCTTTCCAAACGCCTGCACCATTACGAGCTGGACAGTTATGGTGACTATTTTCGCCTGATCATGAGCGACCATCATCAGGAGTTGCAACTGGCGCTGGATCTGCTGACAACCAATGAAACCTACTTCTTCAGGGAGTCCAAACACTTCGACTTTCTCTGCAATACAGTGCTGCCGCTCGTGCCAAAGGAGCGGACATTGCGGATATGGAGTGCAGCCAGTTCATCCGGGGAGGAACCTTACAGTCTGGCGATGACCCTGGCGGAAAAACACGGCGGCTTCAACTGGGAAATCATAGCCTCGGACATCTCGTCACGCATGCTGGAACAGGCCAGGCTGGGACGCTACCCCATAGAACGGGCGCACAATATCCCCATGTCATACCTGATGAAATACTGCCTGAAGGGCATAGGGCAACAGGAAGGCAGTTTTATCATCGACCGCAAGCTGCAGGAGCGAGTGAGGTTTTTGCACATCAACCTCATCCAGGAGCTGCCCGACATCGGCATGTTCGATGTCATATTCATCCGCAACGTAATGATTTACTTCAACAAGGAGACCAAGGCCGAGGTCGTGCAGCGGCTGGTACCCAGACTCAGGACCGGGGGTTACCTGCTTGTCAGCCATGCCGAAAGCCTCAACGGATTGCCTCATGGTCTGCATCTGGTTTCTCCTTCCATCTATCAAAAGCGGTGATGATGATGCAACGCGAGATCATGCTGCACCCCGGAGAGTTTTTCTTCGGCCAGGAGGACGCCGTTATCAAAACCCATCTGGGGTCCTGTGTCGCCATCACCATGTGGCACCCACAACATAAATCGGGAGGAATGTGTCACTACATGCTGCCGACCCGGGGAGTCAAAACCACTACCCTGGATGGCCGTTATGGCGACGAAGCGATCACCTTGTTTCTCGAGGCTATCCGGCAATATCCGTCTCCGATCCAGGAGTATGAAGTAAAGCTTTTTGGTGGCGGACACATGTTTGACATAACGACCCCTGCCGGAGACTACCCCAATGTGGCCGACCAAAATATCCAGGCCGCATGGCAGTTGACCCGGCATCTGGGCCTCACCATAAAAGCGCATCATCTGGGCCTCTCTGGCCACCGAAGCCTCATCTTCGAGCTCAACAACGGCCATGTTTGGGTGCGTCATCATCGTCTGCCACATCATCGAGGGACGGGGGAATGAAACAGATAAGAGTCATGCTGGTGGATGATTCCGCCGTGGTTAGACAGGTGTTGCAAGGGGTGCTGGAACAGGAGCCCGACATCAAGGTGATTGCGACCGCCTCCGATCCGTTGTTTGCACTGGAGAAACTGAAGAAGGAGTGGCCGGATGTCATCGTGCTGGATGTGGAGATGCCACGGATGGATGGCATCACTTTTCTCACCAAAATAATGGCTGAGCACCCCACCCCGGTGGTCATCTGCTCATCTTTGACCGAGAAGGGAGCCGAAACCACCTTGCAAGCCATGGCAGCCGGCGCTGCAGACATCATCACCAAACCGACCATGGGCATCAAGAGCTTTCTGCAGGAGTCAGCCCACGATCTGGCCATGTCAGTACGAGCGGCCTCCCAAGCCAACCTCAAGCGACTCGGCAAACCGGCCCCCTTGCAGGTTGCCACCAAAATCCACGCTGACGCGATACTGGCACCGACGCGAGATGCCATGGCCCAAACCACGGAGCGACTCATCGCCATCGGTACCTCCACCGGCGGTACCCAGGCGCTGGAGGCTGTGCTGACGGCCCTTCCCCGAGTCAGCCCGGGGATCGTCATCGTGCAGCATATGCCGGAGAAATTTACGGCATCATTTGCCGCTCGCCTTAACGGGTTGTGCCAAATCGAAGTGCGGGAGGCGAAAAACAATGACAGGGTCATCCCGGGACTCGCGCTGATCGCCCCCGGCGGAAAGCACATGCTGCTCAAGCGAAGCGGTGCCTACTACCATGTGGAGGTGGTCGACGGTCCCCTGATCAACCGACATCGCCCTTCGGTGGATGTGCTGTTTCGCTCCGTGGCCAAATACGCAGGCAAAAACGCGACCGGCATCATCATGACCGGCATGGGAGATGATGGCGCCAGAGGGCTCAGGGAGATGCTGGATGCCGGTGCCAATACCTATGCCCAGGATGAGGCCTCCTGTGTGGTGTTTGGCATGCCAAAGGAGGCGATCAAGCTCGGTGCCGCACGCCACATACTCCCGCTCGACGAGATGCATCACGCCATTCTCGGCAGATAGCCACTCTGCTGGCCAGCCATAAAAAAATCCGGCTCCCCTGGGGGAGCCGGATTGGTCAGCCAGACCGAGCAAGCCCGGTCAGCACTACGTCTTATTCTGCAGCAGGTGCTTCGGCAGCGACCGGAGCGGCATCGGCAGCCGGAGCAGCGGCTTCGGTCGGCGCGTTCGCTTCCTTGATGGAGAGGCGTACGCGGCCCTGACGGTCCACTTCCAGTACCTTCACCTTCACCACGTCACCGATCTTCAGGTAGTCGGCCACGTTCTGCACGCGAGCATCGGTGATCTGGGAGATGTGTACCAGACCGTCTTTGCCCGGCAGGATGTTGACGAAGGCGCCGAAGTCGGCCAGACGGACGACCTTGCCTTCGTAGATGCGGTTCACTTCGATCTCGGCGGTGATGGCCTCGATGCGGCGGATCGCTTCCTTGGCAGCGTCACCGTCAACGGCGGCGATACGGACGGTACCGTCATCATCCAGCTCGATGTTGGTGCCGGTCTCTTCGGTCAGGGCGCGGATCACGGAACCACCCTTGCCGATGACGTCCTTGATCTTCTCCGGGTTGATCTTGATGGTG
The DNA here is from genome assembly GCF_041402525.1 of Aeromonas sp. S18(2024). Lineage (NCBI taxonomy): Bacteria > Pseudomonadati > Pseudomonadota > Gammaproteobacteria > Aeromonadales > Aeromonadaceae > Aeromonas > Aeromonas sp. S18(2024). Next base: position 568,252 of record NZ_JBGLQV010000002.1, read on the forward strand.
TGGATGCGCGGGGCGAAATCGGAGATCTCGGCACGCGGTGCCTGAATGGCTTCGTCCATCACTTTCAGGATGTGCAGGCGAGCACCACGAGCTTGCTTCAGGGCAATCTCCATGATCTCTTTGGTGATGCCTTCGATCTTGATGTCCATCTGCAGGGCGGTCACACCTTCGGTGGTACCGGCAACCTTGAAGTCCATGTCGCCCAGGTGATCTTCGTCACCCAGGATGTCGGACAGCACGACGAAACCTTCTTCTTCCTTCACCAGACCCATTGCGATACCGGCGACGGAGGCCTTGATCGGCACACCAGCGTCCATCAGCGCCAGGGAGGAACCACAGACAGAAGCCATGGAGGAAGAGCCGTTGGATTCGGTGATTTCAGAGACCACGCGCACCACGTACGGGAACTCGTCGGCACTCGGCATCACGGCAGCAACACCGCGCTTGGCCAGACGGCCGTGACCGATTTCACGACGCTTGGGGCTGCCCATCATGCCGGTCTCACCGACGCAGTACGGCGGGAAGTTGTAGTGCAGCATGAAGCGATCGGCGCGGTTGCCGGTCAGCTCGTCGATGTTCTGGGCGTCACGCTCGGTACCCAGGGTCGCAACAACCATGGCCTGGGTTTCACCACGGGTGAACAGGGCAGAACCGTGAGCGCGCGGCAGTACGCCGGTGGCGACGGACAGGGCGCGGATCATCTCGGGATCGCGACCATCGATGCGCGGCTCGCCACGTACTACGCGACCACGAACGATGCGGCTTTCCAGGCTGTGGAACTCTTCGCCAATCTTCTTGGCATCTTCTTCCACGCCGGAGGCGATCACCTGCTCAACCACACGGCCCTTGATGGCAGCGATGGTTTCGTAACGCACGGCCTTCTCGGTGATGCGGTAGGCTTCACCCAGTTCGGCAGTGGCCAGCTCGGCAACCTTGGCTTTCAGCGCTTCGTTGACGGCAGGCGGAGTCCAGTCCCACGGCTTGGTGCCAACGTCGGCAGCAAACTCGTTGATGGCGTTGATCACGGCCTGCATCTGCTCGTGACCGTATACCACGGCGCCCAGCATCACCTCTTCGGAGAGGATGGCCGCTTCGGATTCCACCATCAGCACGGCGTTGGCGGTACCGGCAACTACCAGGTCCAGATCGCTCTGGGGCAGCTCGGTGGTGGTCGGATTCAGCACGTACTGGCCGTTCATGTAACCCACGCGGGCTGCACCGATCGGGCCGCCAAACGGGATGCCGGAGATGGCCAGTGCCGCGGAGGCGCCGATCATGGCAACGATGTCGGGAGAGACGGCCGGGTTCACGGACATGACGGTGGCAACCACCTGAACCTCATTGAGGAAGCCTTCCGGGAACAGCGGACGAATAGGACGGTCGATCAGACGGGAGATCAGGGTCTCGCCTTCGCTCGGACGGCCTTCACGACGGAAGAAGCCACCCGGGATGCGACCAGCAGCATAGGTACGCTCCTGGTAGTTGACGGTCAGCGGGAAGAAATCACGGCCGTGATCGGCCTCTTTCTTGCCAACAACGGTCACGAAGACGCAGGTATCGTCCATGCTGACCATCACGGCCGCAGTGGCTTGACGGGCCATCACACCGGTTTCCAGTGTGACGGTGTGTTGACCGTACTGGAATGACTTTACAATAGGATTCACGTGAATTTCCTTTTTACAATTTGGCTCTTTAAATTCGCGCACAAGTATACTTGATTCGATGCAAAAGGTAAGCGGTGACACAAATTCTGTGAGGCAGGCAACGCGCTGATAGGGAATAAAAAAAGGGGAACCTGACGGTTCCCCTTTTTCGCGAAATCTGATGGTCGATTAACGACGCAGACCCAGCTTGGCGATCAGAGCAGCGTAACGCTGAACGTCTTTACGCTTCAGGTAGTCCAGCAGCTTACGACGCTGGGAAACCATGCGCAGCAGACCGCGACGACCGTGGTGATCCTTGGAGTGCTCCTTGAAGTGACCTTGCAGATGGTTGATCTGGGCAGTCAGCAGGGCAACTTGCACTTCGGGGGAACCGGTGTCGTTGGCGCCACGAGCGTGCTCGGCAACGATTTGAGCTTTGATCTCAGCATTTAGAGACATGGTATTACTCCAGTAGAGTGTTTAAAGGTTCACAGCCAATCTCTAATTCAGCCGTGAAATGAGGGCGGTATCATAATCGCCCCCGCCCCTTTTCGCAATGATAAAGACGCGCAACGGGCAAGAGCACGGATACCGCCTGAGGATCACTCCTCGTCGTGATAACGGACCAGGCGCTTGGGGGCAACCCGACCATCATCATCAATTTCGCCGACACCGATGAACTCGCGCTCGGGGCCGACCGTCATGCGAACCTGACCGCTGGTTGGGGCACCTGGCACCTGAACTGCCTGACCCTGGTTCACATAGGCCGCCACTACGGCCAACATGTTCACCTCGGGCAGAGACGCCACGGCGGTGTCCATCGGCAGCAACAGGGGATCCAGCTGCTCGCGCGGCGGAATGCTTTCGGCCTTGGCCTGCTCGAAGATGCACTCAAGCTGCTCCAGGGTCAGCATCCGATCGTACGGATAGCTGGCCACCTGGGTGCGGCGCAGCTGGGTGACATGAGCGCCACAACCCAGCACTTCCCCCAGATCATCGACCAGAGAGCGGATGTAGGTGCCTTTGCTGCAGTGCACTTCCAGTTTGACCTCGTCCCCTTCGAAGCTGATGAGCTTGAGCTCGAAAATCGTGATGGGGCGGGCTTCCCGCTCAATTTCGATCCCCTCGCGGGCATACTCGTAGAGCGGACGGCCATTATGCTTGAGGGCGGAGTACATGGACGGCACCTGCATGATGGGGCCGCGGAACTGGTCCAGCGCCTCAATCAGGGTACCCACGGCCACGTTCACCGGACGGGTGGCAACCACCTCGCCATCGGAGTCGCTGGTGTTGGTGCGCTCGCCCAGCTTGGCAGTCACCTCGTAGCGCTTGTCCGCATCCAGCAGATACTGGGAGAACTTGGTGGCCTCGCCCAGGCAAATCGGCAACATGCCGGTCGCCAGGGGATCCAGGGCGCCGGTGTGGCCGGCCTTGGCGGCGTTGTAGATCCGCTTTACCTTCTGCAACACATCGTTGGAGGTCAGGCCGGTCGGCTTGTCCAGCAACAGAATGCCGTGCACATCACGGCCCTTGAAACGACGTCTTCGGGTCATCTCAGGCTTTATCCTCAGTCGTGTCATCCGGAGCGGCCACGTCATCCTCACGACCTGACTCGGCCATGCGACGCTTGTCTTCACGGATGGTATTGGTCACCAGGTTGGAGAGACGCATCCCCTCGACCAGGGTCTGGTCGTAGAAGAAACGCAGCTCAGGCACCACACGCAGGCGCATGGCGCTGCCCAGCAGGCTGCGGATGTAACCGGCCGCTTCAGTCAGCGCCTTGAGCCCTTCCTTGATGCGCTCGGCGTCATTCTCCAGCTGCAAGAAGGTGACATAAACCTTGGCGTAGTTGAGGTCACGGGACACTTCCACGTCGGAAACGGTCACCATGCCGATGCGCGGGTCTTTCACCTCACGCTGCAGGATCAGCGCGATTTCACGCTGGATCTGCTGCCCGACCCGACGGGTCCGGCTGAATTCTCTGGCCATAATCTATCCTGCGATAAAAGGGGGCCGCGGCCCCCTATTTTGTCTGACTCTCGGCTTACAGAGTACGCTGAATTTCAACGGTCTCGTAAACTTCGATCTGGTCGCCTTCGCGTACGTCGTTGTAGTTCTTGACCGCGATACCACACTCGTAACCGTTGCGAACCTCGTTGACGTCATCCTTGAAGCGACGCAGGGATTCCAGCTCGCCTTCATAGATAACCACGTTGTCACGCAGAACACGGATACGGTTGGAGCGCTTGACCACACCTTCGGTGACCATACAGCCGGCAACGGCGCCAAACTTCGGTGAGCGGAAGACGCTGCGCACTTCGGCCAGACCGATGATCTCCTGCTTGTACTCCGGCGCCAGCATGCCGCTCATGGCCTGCTTCACTTCGTCGATCAGGTCATAGATGACGGAGTAGTAGCGCAGATCCAGGCTCTCGGCCTCGATGACCTTGCGCGCAGAGGCGTCGGCACGGACGTTGAAGCCCACCAGGATGGCGCTGGAAGCGGCAGCCAGGGTCGCATCGGTCTCGGTGATACCACCCACACCGGAACCCACGATCTTCACCTTCACTTCGTCGGTGGAGAGCTTGACCAGAGCGTCGCAGATCGCTTCCACGGAACCCTGTACGTCGGCCTTGATCACCACGTTCACTTCGGACACTTCGCCCTCGGTCATGTTGGCGAACATGTTCTCCAGCTTGGCCTTCTGCTGGCGAGCCAGCTTGACTTCGCGGAACTTGCCCTGACGGTAGAGAGCCACTTCACGGGCCTTCTTCTCGTCACGCACCACGGTCGCTTCATCACCGGCAGAGGGAACACCGGACAGACCGAGGATTTCCACTGGCAGGGACGGACCGGCCTCTTTGATCTCGCGACCCAGTTCGTCACGCATGGCGCGCACACGACCGTATTCGAGACCGCACAGCACGATGTCACCCTGGCGCAGGGTACCTTCCTGTACCAGTACGGTAGCAACCGGACCACGACCCTTGTCGAGGAAGGATTCGATGACTACACCGTTGGCCATACCGTCAACCACGGCTTTCAGCTCCAGTACTTCGGCCTGGATCAGGATGGCTTCCAGCAGATCGTCGATGCCTTCGCCGGACTTGGCGGAGACGTGTACGAACTGGCAATCGCCACCCCAGTCTTCGGACATGACGTCGTAACGGGCCAGCTCGGTCTTGACGCGATCCGGATCCGCTTCCGGCTTGTCAATCTTGTTGACCGCAACAACCAGCGGCACACCGGCCGCCTTGGCGTGCTGAATAGCTTCGATAGTTTGCGGCATCACGCCGTCATCGGCAGCAACAACCAGCACCACGATATCGGTCGCCTTGGCACCACGAGCACGCATGGAGGTAAACGCCGCGTGACCCGGAGTATCCAGGAAGGTGATCATGCCGCTTTCGGTCTTAACGTGGTAAGCACCGATGTGCTGGGTAATGCCACCGGCTTCGCCTGCGGCAACCTTGGCCTTACGGATGTAGTCCAGCAGCGAGGTCTTGCCGTGGTCAACGTGACCCATGATGGTCACGACCGGTGCGCGCGGCTTGGCTTCGGAGGTCTCGTCACGATCGCTAAGTACTGCCTCTTCCAGCTCGTTCTCGCGGCGCAGCACCACCTTGTGGCCCATCTCCTCGGCGACCAGCTGAGCGGTCTCCTGGTCGATAACCTGGTTGATGGTAGCCATGGCGCCCATCTTCATCATCACCTTGATGACTTCGACACCCTTGACCGCCATCTTGTTGGCCAGCTCGGCCACAGTGATGGTCTCGCCAATCACCACGTCGCGGTTAACCGCGGCAGCCGGCTTGTTGAAGCCGTGCTTCATGGCATTCGGGGTAGCAACCTTGCCACGCTTGCCTTTACGAGCGCGCGGATCGCGGGAGTTGCGGTCATTGCGATCGTCGTCGCGGCGACCGGCCTTCTTCGGCCCCTTGGCGGCAGCGGCGGTACGGCGGCTGGTTTCTTCCTTGCGATCCAGCTCATCTTCTGCAGCCTGGGCATGCTTGGAGGTGGTCACGTGATAATCGCTGCTCTCTTTGGCGCGGGCGGCGTCTTCTTCAGCCCAGCGGGCTGCATTCTGTTCTGCCATGAGACGAGCCTCTTCGGCTTTCTTCGCGGCGAGTTCTTCAGCTTTTTGCAAAGCTGTTTGTTCCTGTTGGCGCTTCAGTTCTTCTGCTTCGCGCTTGGCCATCTTTTCTGCCTCTTGCTGAGCTGTGCTACTGGCTGCTTTGGCGGGCTGTTGAGCCTGTCGAGCCTTTTGTTGTGCCTCGATCCGCGCCTTTTCCTCAGCTTCACGACGAGCCTGCTCAGCCTCACGGAGAGCCTTCTCTTCAGCGTCGAGACGAGCCTTCTCTTCGGCTTCGCGACGAGCTTTTTCTTCTGCTTCCAAACGCGCTTTTTCCTCGGCTTCCGCCTGACGCTGTTCATCTTCCAGCGCCGAGCGTCTTACATAGGTGCGAGACTTGCGTACTTCTACCTGCACTTCCTTGTTCTTGCCGCCAGTCCCCTGAACACTGATGGTGCTCTTGGTCTTGCGCTGCAAGGTCATGCGGGCAGGAGCAGTGACCTCGTCACCTCCATGCTGTTTCTTCAGGTGTGCCAGCAGGGTCTGCTTCTCAGACTCGCTAACCATGTCGTCGGCCTTGCTCTTGCTGATACCGGCATCGACAAACTGCTGGAGAAGACGATCAACCGGTGTGTCGATGTCAGTGGCAAGTTGTTTGACTGATACTTCTGCCATTCATTTTCCTCCGTTTGATCTTACTCGGACTGCTCTTCCCCGAACCAACAGATGTTGCGAGCAGCCATAATGAGCTCACCGGCCTTCTCGGCAGTCAGCCCTTCGATATCGGCAAGGTCATCGATGCCTTGCTCTGCCAAATCTTCCAGGGTACCGATGCCACGGCCCGCCAGTGCGTAAGCCATTTCACGGCTCAGACCGTTCAGATTGAGCAGTTCTTCAGACGGCTCAACGCCATCAAAAGATTCTTCTTTGGCCAGGGCCTTGGTGGTCAGGGCATCCTTGGCGCGCTTGCGCAGCTCTTCGACCATGTCTTCATCCAGACCGTCGATGGCCAGCAGCTCGTTGACCGGTACGAAGGCGATCTCTTCCAGAGTGGAGAAGCCCTCTTCCATCAGCAGGCTGGCGAAATCGTCATCGATGTCCAGGGTGCTGGTGAACAGGTTCATGATGCGATCGTTCTCGGCCTGGTGCTTGGCACGCATGTCCTCAACGGTCATCACATTCAGCTCCCAACCGGTCAGCTGGGATGCCAGACGCACGTTCTGACCGTTACGGCCGATGGCCTGGGCCAGGTTGGCCGCTTCCACTGCGATATCCATGGTGTGGTTGTCTTCATCGACGATGATGGAGGCCACATCGGCGGGCGCCATGGCATTGATCACGTACTGGGCCGGGTTGTCATCGTACAGCACGATGTCGGCGCGCTCACCGCTCAGCTCGGCGGAGACGGCCTGAACGCGGGCACCGCGCATCCCGATGCAGGCACCGATCGGGTCGATGCGACGATCGTTGGTCTTTACCGCGATCTTGGCGCGGGAACCCGGATCACGGGCGGCGCCCATGATTTCGATCATCTCTTCACCGATCTCCGGCACTTCGATGCGAAACAGCTCTTTCAGGAAGTCCGGGCTGGAGCGGCTGACAAACAGCTGGGAGCCACGGGCTTCCGGACGCACTGCGTAGAGCAGACCACGGACGCGGTCACCAGGACGGAAAGTTTCGCGCGGCAGCATGTCGTCGCGGAAGATCACGGCTTCTGCATTGCTGCCCAGATCCAGGATCACGTTGTCGCGGTTGCTCTTCTTGACCACGCCGCTGATGATGGTGCCTTCTTTGTCCTTGAACTGGTCAACGACTTGTGAACGCTCGGCTTCGCGCACTTTCTGCACGATGACCTGCTTGGCAGTCTGGGTGGTGATGCGGTCGAAGGTCACGGAGTCGATCTGATCTTCAACATATTCACCGATCTGGATGTCCGGCTGCTCGATCTGCGCCGCTTCCAGAGTGATTTCGGCGTAGGGGTTTTCCATGGCGGCCTGATCCGCGATGACTACCCAGCGGCGGAAGGTATCGTAATCGCCGGTCTTGCGATCGATCTCGACACGAACCTCAATCTCGCCTTCATATTTTTTCTTGGTCGCAGTCGCCAAGGCAGTTTCCAACGCCTGGAAGATCTTTTCGCGGGGTACCGCTTTCTCGTTGGATACTGCGTCAACGACCAGCAAAATCTCTTTATTCATATCCGATAGCCTCGTTAACCAAAGTTCGGCACTATGTTCGCTTTTTGGATATTGGTGAAAGCCAACACTTCGTCCTTACCATCTACCATCAAGGTGATCATGTCGCCCTGTACGGCTTTGATTACGCCTTTGAACTTGCGGCGGTTGTTTGTTGCCATCCGAAGCGTTACCGCCGCCTCTTGGCCAACGTATTTTTCGAACTGGGCAACCTTGAACAGCGGGCGATCCAGACCCGGGGAAGATACCTCGAGGTAGTACTCCTCGGTGATGGGATCTTCGACATCCATGATGGCGCCAACCTGATGGCTGACCTCAGCACAGTTCTCGACGGTCACGCCCTGCTCGCCATCAATGTAGACGCGCAAGGTGGAGTGTTTACCCGCACGGATAAACTCGATACCCCAAAGTTCAAAGCCCAAGGCAACGACCGGCGCCTCGAGCATATCGGTCAAACGTTGTTCCAACGTAGCCAAAGTCACCCTCCGAAAAACAAAAAAAGGGCATAAAGCCCAGATAGAGATCCATTCAGAGTAAATTGCACATAACAAAAAGCCCCGATATCAAATCGGGGCTTGGCGCTTTACCCTGATTGTCGCCTCGCAGCGACCGCCTTCCTGAGCGTAGGAAATGCGTGAAATTTGGTTGCGGGGGCCGGATTTGAACCGACGACCTTCGGGTTATGAGCCCGACGAGCTACCATGCTGCTCCACCCCGCGTCCGAAATCGTGCGAGATTATAGCCATATCACTCCGATGAAACAAGACTGACTGGCTATAACACACCCGGTCACCCGAGCTTACTGCTTAATTGGTGCCGTGGGCGGGACTCGAACCCGCACACCCTAGAGCACTACCCCCTCAAGATAGCGTGTCTACCAATTCCACCACCACGGCAAAACTCTTACTCGGGAACGTCAGTATCTTTCTTCACTGGCGCTTTGTTCTGCTCAACCTGTTGGGTCTGTTGCAGATTTTCCCATTCACTACCCTGTTTTACCTTGTGAGTGGACATGGATCCAAGCACCAAGCTAATTACGAAGAACAGAGTAGCCAAAATCGCTGTTGTTCGGGTCAGGAAGTTTCCTGAACCACTGGAGCCAAACACTGTGTTTGATGCCCCTGCGCCGAAGGAGGCGCCCATGTCAGCCCCTTTACCTTGCTGAATCATCACCAGACCAATCAAAGCCAGTGACACCAGCAGATAAACGACCAAAAGAATCTCGTACATTTAACTTGCACCCTTTGCCGCTTCAACAATTCCTAAAAACGCATCGCTATCGAGACTTGCACCACCAATAAGACCACCGTCTACATCGTGCTGGGCAAACAAATCTCTCGCATTGGCTGGCGTCACGCTCCCACCATAGATGATTCTAACTTTCTCACCTATTACCGGAGTATCCTCCGCCAAGCGACCACGTATAAAGGAATGAACCTCTTGTGCCTGCTCGGGTGTGGCGCATTTACCTGTACCTACAGCCCAAATCGGCTCGTAGGCGATGATAGCATTATCGAAAGCCATCGCGCCATTTTTCTCTATGACGATGTCCAGCTCTTCCGCGATGACCTCAAAGGTTCTTCTCGCTTGCCTTGCTGCACCCGACTCACCCAAACAGAGGATTGGAACAAGCCCTGCCGCTCTGGCAGCCGCAAATTTCTCTGCGACGATAAAACTGGTTTCTCCAAAGAGACGCCTGCGCTCGGAGTGCCCTACCAGTACGTAGCGACATCCTGCCTCAACCAGCATCTGACACGAAACTTCTCCCGTGTAAGCGCCTGCTGTGTGCTGACTCACATTCTGAGCCCCCAACTTTATCGCCATCTGCTCACCGAGCAATGATGCGGCAAAGTCGAGATGCACATGGGACGGACAGAAAACAACATCTACATCATCACCAACGCCCTTCAGGCATTGACTCGTAAACTGCTCTAACTGCGACCTACTACCGTGCAACTTCCAGTTGGCTGCTACAAACGGCTTGCGATGTCCCATCGACAACTCCCTTGCGAAAGCGGGGCTGATAATATCCAGAGGATTGTCAGCTGACAAGTGCTATTTTCAATTTTTTGAATCGATTGAACAAGATACAACCAGGGCGACTAAAAAGCCGCCCTGAATGCTCATTAAAGCGCCGATTCAACTTGCTTGGCAATACGCTGTGCCATGTCATGAACCTGCTGTTCATGCTCACCTTCCACCATCACCCGGATCAGGGGTTCGGTACCGGATTTGCGCAGCAGTACGCGGCCACGACCGGCCAGCTCCTGCTCCACCTTTGCCACCTCCTGCTTGACCGCATCGGCAGAGAGCGGATCCTTGCCCTCGGCAAAGCGAACATTCACCAGCACCTGCGGGAACTTGTTCATCCCTGAGCGCAACTTGGCCAACGGCATCTCGGCGCTGCGCATGGCGGTCAGCACCTGCAGGGCGGCGACAATGCCATCCCCGGTGGTGGTCTGATCCAGGCAGATAATGTGACCGGAATTTTCACCACCGATCCGCCAGCCCTTCTCTTCCATCATCTCGAGAACGTAACGGTCACCCACCTTGGCACGGGCAAACGGGATGCCAAGCGTCTGCAACGCCAGCTCCAGCCCCATGTTGGCCATCAGGGTTCCAACAACTCCGCCCTTGAGACGACCATTGCGCAGTGCATCACGCGCGATGATATAGAGAATTTCATCACCGTCGATGAGATAGCCGGTATGGTCAACCATGATCAGACGGTCACCATCCCCATCAAATGCCACCCCGAGGTCGGCCTTGCACTCCAGCACCTTGGTGACCAGCGCCTCAGGGGCGGTAGAACCGACACCGTCGTTAATATTGAGACCATCCGGCGCACACCCCATGGTGATCACTTCTGCTCCCAGTTCACGGAACACGGAAGGGGCGATGTGGTAGGTGGCACCGTGGCCGCAATCAACCACCATTTTCAGCCCTTCCAGGTTCATATGAGAGGGGAAGGTGCTCTTGCAAAACTCGATATAACGGCCAGCGGCATCATCGATGCGAACAGCCTTGCCCAGCTCGGCAGAGTCAACGCACTTGAGCTCATGATCCAGCTCGGCCTCGATGGCCATCTCGACCTCGTCGGGCAACTTGGTGCCATCGGCAGAGAAGAACTTGATGCCATTGTCATAGAAGGGATTGTGTGAGGCACTGATGACGATACCGGCTTCAGCACGGAAGGTACGGGTCAAATAGGCCACAGCCGGCGTGGGCATGGGGCCCATCAGAATGGCCTTGAGGCCTGCGGCAGAGAGGCCTGCCTCCAGGGCCGACTCCAGCATGTAGCCTGAGATGCGGGTATCCTTGCCGATCAGCACCTTGCGGGTACCCTTCTTGGAGAGCACCTTGCCCGCAGCCCAACCCAGCTTCATTACGAAATCCGGAGTGATCGGGTACTCACCCACCTTGCCGCGTACCCCATCGGTACCGAAATACTTTCTTGCCATTGTCTGTTCTCGTTTTTTTATTTGGAAATAAAATCTTGTCCCGTCATTGCCTGCCAGCCAACCCGCAATGCATCCATGGTTTCCCGCACATCGTGCACCCGAATGATCCTGGCGCCTTGCTGCATGCTGATCAAAGCGCAGGCAAGGCTTCCGGCAAGGCGCTCATCCACTGGACGGGCGAGCAGGTTGCCTATCATAGACTTTCGAGACATGCCCACCAAGAGTGGCAAACCATAGCAGAGCAGCTCCTTTTGCGCCGCCAGTAGCTGGTAGTTGTGCACCAGCGTCTTGCCAAAGCCGTAACCCGGATCCAGCAGCAGCTTCTCGCGCCCAATCCCGGCAGCCTCGCAGACGGCGATCCGCTCGTCGAAAAAGGCTTTCACCTCCTCCAGCAGATCATCGTAATGAGGCTCGACCTGCATGGTTCTCGGTTGCCCCTGCATGTGCATCAGGCACACAAGTACGTCAGCTTCTGCGGCGGCAAGCAGCGCACCCGGCTCTTGCAGCGCGCGAACGTCATTGATGAGATGGGCGCCAGCCTTGCACCCTTCGCGCATCACGGTGGCCTTGGAAGTATCAAGCGAGATCATCACATTGCACTCGCGTACCAATCGCTCGACGATGGGGATAACCCTATCCAGCTCTTCCTGTTCGCTTACATCAGGAGCGCCGGGTCGGGTCGACTCACCACCGATATCGATCAGGGTCGCACCGTCGGCCACCATCTGGCGAGCGTGGGTCATCGCGCGCTCAAGCTGGGTGAAATTGCCACCATCGGAGAAGGAGTCCGGCGTCACATTGAGGATCCCCATGACATGAGGACGATCGAGGGAGAGGCTGAGCCCCTTGCTGATTAACTGCATCTTCATTTCCGTCTAGATAAAGAAAAACCCCGGGCAAGCCCGGGGTTTGAAGAGTCACGATTATTTAGCCGGGAGATCGTTGGCCTTGTCGATATCGACATCCGCCACCGGTTCCGTCGCGGTTGCAGCCGGTTTGGGTTCAGCAGCAACGGTGGAACCACCTTGCGGTGTATCACCGTGCTCATCATGCCAGTTGCTGGGGGCACGCACTTCGCGACGGGCCATCAGATCGTCGATCTGCTTGGCGTCGATAGTTTCGTACTTCATCAGCGCATCTTTCATGCTGTGCAACACGTCCATGTTGTCCAGCAGGATCTGCTTGGCACGGTCGTAGTTGCGATCGATGACCTGCTTTACTTCGGCATCGATGATACGGGCCGTATCGTCAGACATATGCTTGGCCTTGGCCATGCTGCGACCGAGGAATACTTCACCATCTTCTTCCGCATAGAGCATGGGACCGAGACGCTCGGACATACCCCACTGGGTCACCATCTTGCGGGCGATATCGGTGGCTCGCTCGATGTCGTTGGAGGCACCAGTCGATACCTTCTCAGCACCGTAAATCAGCTCTTCTGCCAGACGACCACCGTACAAACTGGAGATCATGGACTCCAGATGCTGCTTGGAGTGGCTCCAGCGATCCTGCTCCGGCAGATACATGGTCACACCCAGCGCACGACCACGGGGAATAATGGAGACCTTGTATACAGGGTCATGATCCGGGACCAGACGCCCGATGATGGCGTGACCCGCTTCGTGATAGGCGGTCATCTCCTTCTCGGACTCTTTCATCACCATGGAGCGACGTTCCGCCCCCATCATGATCTTGTCCTTCGCCTTCTCGAACTCGGCCATGGAAACCACACGGCGGCTCTCGCGAGCGGAGAACAGGGCCGCTTCGTTGACCAGGTTGGCCAAATCGGCACCGGAGAAACCGGGTGTACCACGGGCAATGAGGGCTGCGTTGACGTCATCGGCCAACGGAACCTTGCGCATGTGTACTTTCAGGATCTGTTCACGACCACGGACATCCGGCAGACCGACCACCACCTGGCGATCGAAACGACCAGGACGCAACAAGGCCGGATCCAGCACGTCAGGACGGTTGGTGGCAGCGATGACTATGATGCCTTCATTGCCTTCGAAACCATCCATCTCGACCAGCATTTGGTTCAGAGTCTGCTCACGTTCGTCGTGACCACCACCCAGACCGGCGCCACGCTGGCGGCCGACAGCATCGATCTCATCAATAAAGATGATGCAGGGAGAGGATTTCTTGGCCTGCTCGAACATGTCACGCACCCGGGAGGCGCCCACACCCACGAACATCTCGACGAAATCGGAACCGGAAATGGTAAAAAACGGCACCTTGGCTTCACCGGCAATGGCCTTGGCCAGCAAAGTCTTACCGGTACCGGGAGGACCTACCAGCAGTACGCCAGTCGGGATCTTGCCCCCCAGTTTCTGGAATTTGCTCGGGTCGCGCAGATAGTCAACCAGCTCCTTGACCTCTTCCTTGGCTTCATCGCAGCCGGCGACGTCGGCGAAGGTCGTCTTGATCTGATCTTCACTCATCAGGCGAGCCTTGCTCTTGCCAAACGACATGGCACCCTTGCCACCGCCGCCCTGCATCTGACGCATGAAGAAGACCCAGACACCGATCAGCAGCAGCATCGGGAACCAGGAGATGAAGATGGAGGTCAGCAGAGACGGCTCCTCCGGCTTCTCACCCATGACTTTTACGTTATGGTTGAGCATGTCATTGAGCAGCTGGGGATCCGGCGCAGGAATGATGGTGGTGAAACGCTCACCAGTCCGTTTGACGCCGTTAATGACCTTGCCGTCCATCCGAACTTCACGGATCTGCTCTTGGGTCACCTCTTTAACGAAGCTGGAATAGTCCAGCTGGCGACTGGTGGTATCGCTGGGGCTGAAGCTATTGAACACCGACATCAATACGACGGCGATGACCAGCCACAGGATTAAGTTTTTCGCCATGTCACTCAAATCAGTAACCTCGCAGACTGACAGTTAACGATGAAGGTTAGGGTACTACAGTTTAAAACCGGTAGCCACAATGTAGACTTCCCGTGATCTGGCTCGGGATGAGTCTGGTTTGCGAATTTTGACAGTTGTGAAAAGTTGACGTATTTCATTGAGATAGGCGTCGAAACCCTCCCCTTGGAACACCTTCACCACAAAACTGCCATCGCTGCGCAATACTTGGTTGCACATGTCCAGTGCCAACTCGACCAGATACATGGCCCGGGCCTGATCCACCTGCTGGGTACCGCTCATATTGGGTGCCATATCAGACATCACGACATCTACCTTGTCGGGACCCACTCGCCCCAGCAAAGCGCCGAGCACAGTTTCCTCCCGAAAGTCCCCTTGCAGGAAATCGACACCGGCAATGGGATCCATAGGCAAAATGTCACAGGCGATGACACGACCCGACTCACCCACCTGTTCAACCGCGAACTGGGACCAGCCACCCGGAGCCGCCCCCAAATCCACCACTGTCATGCCGTTCCTGAGCAAACGGTCTTTGCCCTGGATCTCGTCAATCTTGAAAACGGCACGGGAACGCAGCCCCATCTTCTGGGCTTTTTTGACGTATTGATCGTCGAAATGTTCTTTTAACCAGCGAGTTGAACTGGCGGAACGTTTTTTCTGGGTCATGATAATCGACTTTAAAAAACCACAAGGGTTATTAGTATTAAGGGCTAAGTGGGGGTAGAATACGCCCCTTTCAACCCTGACTTATGAAGAAATTGCGATGATTCTCAACAATAAACAGAAACAGTACCTCAAGGGCCTTGCCCACAGCCTCAAGCCTGTCGTCCTGCTGGGTCAACATGGTCTGACCGAAGGCGTACTGGCCGAGATCGATCTGGCACTGAACCATCACGAGCTGATCAAGGTTAAGGTTGCCTCTGAAGATCGCGAGATGAAACAACTGGTTATGGATGCTATCGTCCGTGAAACCGGTGCAATCAAGGTGCAGAGCATGGGTCATGTGCTGACCATCTACCGTCAGGCCAACGAACCCAAAATCCAGCTGCCCCGCAAGTAAAAGGAAAGAGCATCGCTCTTTCCTTATTTCATTTCCTTCCCGAGTCGCTTGCAAAGGTAGTCGCAAAGCCCTTAACCTGCGATGAATAGTCGTGGAGAGAGCCGCTATGGAACACCACCAGATTCTCACCGAAGATGAACTGGCCATGTTGCGGGACCTGGGAAACGATCAGGAAAACACCGCCGGACAATCTCTGAGCGGTTACCTCGCAACTCCTCTGGTTGGACTGCTGCAACGCGCCGATCGGCTCGTACTTGAAGCCCGCTTCGCAGGACATCAGCTTCGCTTTCCCCTGCGCTTCACCCAGGGGGATGACGGCTTTATCGAGCCACGCATTGCCGCTCCTGTCATCAAGGAACTCGGCTACCCACACCAACGAGCCTGGCGTCTCGATGAGAAAGCCCGTTTCAGGGTGGCCGGAACCGACTATCAGGTGCACAGCCTGTCACTGGACGGTCTGGTCGTGGAAGGCTTGCCCGCAAACCTGCATAAAGGCGCCACTCTCAGCGGTACTCTCTATATTCACGAACTGGCCCCACTCCCCCTTTGCGCCGAGCTGATCAGGCATATTCACCAGCAAAACGGCCTTCAGGGTTGGGCGCTGCATTTCCAGATGGCCAAACCTGATCTGGAGCGTCTACGCAACTGGATTTTCCTGCGCCACCAGGATGCCTTCACCGAAGCCTATCGAACCGGGTAAAGACAAACAGGGGAGCCTATGCCCCCCTGTTTCGGCACCTTGCCATCCTGTTAGATGTAGGCGACTTCCAGGATTTCGTATTCCACATCGCCAGCCGGCGTCTTGACGATGGCGACATCATCCACTTCCTTGCCAATCAGGGCTCTGGCAATGGGGGAATTGACGGAGATGAGGTTTTGCTTGATGTCAGCCTCATCGTCACCCACGATGCGGTAGACCACTTCTTCCTCGGTCTCGCTCTTGAGCAGGGTAACGGTAGCGCCAAAAATCACCCGACCATTGTTGGTCATCTTGGTGACATCGATCACCTGGGCATTGGAGAGCTTGCCTTCGATCTCCTGGATACGTCCTTCGCAGAACCCCTGCTGCTCACGGGCGGCATGGTATTCGGCATTTTCCTTCAGATCGCCGTGCTCACGGGCATCGGCAATCGCTTCGATAATCTGGGGACGAAGCTCGGTCTTGAGATATTCGAGCTCTTCGCGCAGCTTTTCAGCGCCGCGAACAGTCATCGGAGTATGATTCATAGTCGAAACCTGGGTTGCTTGAAAAAAGAGACTGCGACCAAGCATCAGCCGGTCGCAGCAATCGGTTCGGATGGGGCATCTTAATATGAAGCCGGCACAAAATCCATGTCAGCGCCCCGACACAGATCCCACTTGCACACTTGTTTATGGCCGTGATCACTGTGCTTTCGGCACGGATATCGGCTCGGAAATCGTCGGTTTGCCCTGCATGATGGAGATCTCCACCCGTCGATTCATCCGACGGTTTTCGGCCGTCGTATTGGGCACCAGCGGCTGGGTATCGGCCATTCCCTGCACCACCAAACGACTCTGATCGAAACCGGGCACCTTGATCATCTGGTGGGCTACCGCCACCGCACGCTGGGTGGAAAGATCCCAATTGGAGCTGAACAACTCGTTCTCGGTCGCCACATTGTCGGTATGGCCCGAGATGGTGATCTCCCCGGGAACATCCTTCAGCAGAGCGGCGACCTTGCGGATAACCGGCCAGAACTGGGGTTGCAAGAATGCAGAGCCGGCAGGGAAGGAGGCCTTCTCGCGGATCCGGATGATGATCTGCTGCCCCAAAGCCTCAATTTCGATGGCGCCATCCTGGATCTGATCCTTGAGCTGCTCGGCCAGTGCTTTGGCCAGGTTGTTGGACTGCTGCTGGGCCTGCTGTGCCGTTTGCGACGTCTGGGGCGTATCTCCCCCGGTCTGCTTGCCATCGCTTTTATCCTGGCCACCCGCCTGTTCCGCCTCACCCGGCAGGAACTCCAGTTCGGTCTGGGTCATGTCGATGGTCTGCTGCATGATGGTATCGATCGGGGTCGGTTCGGGACGACCGGGTCTGAACTCCTGGGCGATGACGGAAGTCCCCTTGGGGATGTCCTTCACTTCCAGAATGTTCTGCACCCCGAATGCGTTCTTCATCGAGCCTGCAATCTGCTTGAACTTGAGCACGTCCATCTCGGCAAACGACAGCAACAACACGAAGAAACACATCAACAGCGACATCAGGTCAGCGAAAGTCCCCATGTAGCCGGGCAGCCCTGGTGGCGGACATTTGCATTTAGACATTATGCCCCCTACTCGGTGCCATCATTGCGTTTGGACTGGTTCAGGTAGTTCTGCAGCATGGACTGGATCACCCGCGGGTTCTGGCCATCCTGGATCCCCATGATGGCGTCGAGGATCAGGGCACGGCTCAAGCTCTCCTCGCCGCTACGCAGCTCCAGCTTGTCAGCGATGGGAATGGCGATCATGTTCGCTTCAATGGCCCCGTACAGGGTGGTCAGCAAGGCGACCGCCATGGCCGGGCCGATGGATTTGGGGTCGCTCATATTCGACAGCATGGCCACCAGACCGACCAGAGTACCGATCATGCCCATGGCCGGACCGAGATCCCCCAGGGTGCGAAACACCTTGATGGCACTGGAGTGGCGCTCCGCCGTGAGATCGATGTCTTTTTCCAGCACCGAACGCACCACATCGGCATCGTGACCATCCACCAGCATGTCGATCCCCTTCTTCATGAAGGGACTGGGGATCTCGGCTGCCTCCAGTGCCAGAAAGCCCCCCTTGCGGGCGGCATCGGCCAGTTCAACCGCCTTGGCAATCAGGTCTTCCAGCTTGTCGCCCTTGTACATGAAGGCTTTGCCCGCCACCTTGAAAGCCATCAGGAACTGGCCAAGGTTGAACTTCATCATGGCGATGAAGATGGAACCCAAGACGGTGATCATGACAGAGGGGACATCCACATACATGCTGACCGGACCACCCAGCAGCATGCCGTATACGACCACCCCGAATCCCAGCACTACCCCAATCAGACTACCTAGATCCACAATCCCTACTCCTGTCACCGGTGCTTGTTGCTATTTATAGTTTGTTGAATTTTCTGCTATTGCGCCCCAGGCGGCAAGCACACATCCGCTCGGAATGATGTCTCATTATCGACCAATTGTCGGAGAGTTTGAGCCATGGGTGTTTTTCTGCCTCCCCCATGGGGGCGGTCGATGTTAATATAAGCCGTTTTTTTCAATCCCCGAGGATGGACATGGCCAGTAAAAAAATCGACCGTCTGAGTTTTGATGCCACTCTGGAAGAGCTGGAAACCATCGTTCATCAGCTGGAACAAGGTTCCTTACCGCTGGAAGAGGCACTCAAGCAGTTCGAACAGGGCATTCATCTGGTTCGCGCCGGTCAGCAGAAGCTGGAACAGGCCGAACAGAAGATCCAGATCCTGCTGAGCCAGGCCGATGGCAGTGAACAACTCGCCCCCTTCCAGCCAGAACAAGGAGAGGAGTGAGTGGCGCTGGACCAATTTTCCCGTCTGCATCGTCAACGTATCGACGACTGTTTGTCAGCACAACTTGAATCCTTGCCCGCCATGGCCCCGCGCCTACGCGATGCCATGAAGTATGGCTTGCTGCTCGGTGGCAAGCGGGTACGCCCCTTCCTGGTCTACGCAGTTGGCGAAATGCTGGGAGTAAAAAGCGAACTGCTGGACGGCCCGGCCGCCGCAGTCGAGTGCATCCATGCTTACTCCCTCCTGCACGACGACCTGCCCGCCATGGACAATGACGATCTGCGTCGCGGCCAACCGACCGTGCACAAGGCTTTCGATGAAGGCACCGCCATCCTGGCCGGTGACGCCCTGCAGACCCTGGCCTTCTCCATCCTGGCCGATCACCCCCTGCCCGGCGAATTGATGGCCAACCGGGTGCGGATGCTGAGCGCCCTCGCCCGCGCCTCGGGATATTTAGGGATGTGTGGTGGCCAGGCCCTCGATCTGCAGGCCGAAGGTCGTCAAATCAACCTGGCCGAACTGGAGCAGATCCATCGCCACAAGACCGGCGCCCTCATCGAGTGCGCCGTCATGCTGGGGGCCCTGTGCAAGGCCGACGTGGATGAAGCGACCCTGGCCGCGCTGCAGACCTACGCCGCCGCCATTGGCCTCGCTTTCCAGGTGCAGGATGACATCCTCGACATTACCAGCGATACCGCCACCCTGGGCAAGCCGCAAGGCTCCGATCTGGCGCAGGAGAAAAGCACTTATCCTGCGCTGCTCGGACTCGACAATGCCCGTGAACTGACTCGCGAACTCCATGGTAAAGCCTTAACAGCATTGCAATCTTTACCCTACAATACCGACATTCTGGAAGCGTTTGCCGATTACATCATCGAGCGAACCCACTAAACGCTGGATAACAGTAACAATATGAGCGTTGATATTAGCAATTTCCCCAACCTGGCCCTCGCGGATACCCCGATAGAGCTGCGTTCTCTGCCCAAGGAGCGGCTGCCTGCACTGTGCAACGAGCTGCGCGAGTATCTGCTGCGCTCGGTGAGCCGCTCCAGCGGCCACTTTGCCTCTGGTCTGGGCACGGTCGAGCTGACGGTTGCCCTGCATTACGTCTACAACACCCCGTTCGATCGCCTGATCTGGGATGTGGGCCACCAGGCCTATCCCCACAAGATCCTGACCGGACGTCGCGACCAGATCCACACCATTCGCCAGAAGGATGGTCTGCACCCCTTCCCCTGGCGGGGCGAAAGCGAATACGACGTCCTCAGCGTTGGCCACTCCAGCACTTCCATCGGTGCGGCGCTCGGCATGGCGGTCGCGGCCGAGAGTGAAGGATTGGGGCGCAAGGTGGTAGCGGTGATCGGCGATGGTGCCATCACGGCCGGGATGGCGTTCGAGGCGCTCAATCACGCCGGTGACGTCCACAAGGACATGCTGGTGATCCTCAACGACAACGAGATGTCCATCTCCGAGAACGTCGGGGCACTGAACAATCACTTGGCCCGGGTCATGTCCGGCAAGCTCTACACCACTATCCGCGAAGGCGGCAAGAAGGTGCTGGCGGGTCTGCCGCCGGTCAAGGAGCTGGCCAAACGGGCCGAGGAGCATCTCAAGGGGATGGTGGTGCCGGGCACCCTGTTCGAGGAGTTCGGCTTCAACTATATCGGCCCCATCGACGGCCACGATATCGACGCCCTGGTCGAGACCCTGCGCAACATGCGCAATCTCAAGGGGCCCCAGCTGCTCCACATCAAGACCAAAAAGGGCAAGGGCTACGAGCCGGCGGAGAAAGACCCCATCGGTTATCACGCCGTCCCCAAATTCAATCCCGACGAGTGCACCCTGCCCAAGAGCGGCGGCGGCAAGCCCACCTTCTCCGCCATCTTCGGCCAGTGGCTGTGCGACATGGCGGCGAAAGACGAGAAGCTGGTCGGCATCACCCCCGCCATGCGCGAGGGCTCCGGACTGGTGAAATTCAGCCAGCAATACCCGGATCGCTACTTCGACGTGGCCATCGCCGAACAGCATGCGGTCACCTTCGCCGCCGGCCTCGCCATCGCCGACAAGAAGCCGGTGGTCGCCATCTATTCAAGCTTCCTGCAGCGCGCCTACGATCAGGTGATCCACGACGTGGCCCTGCAGGATCTTCCGGTGCTGTTCGCCATCGACCGGGCCGGTCTGGTGGGGGCCGATGGCCCGACCCATCAGGGGGCGTTTGACATCAGTTTCCTGCGCACCGTGCCCAACATGGTGATCATGACTCCGTCCGACGAGAACGAATGCCGCCAGATGCTCTACACAGGCTACCTGCATCAGGGGCCGGCGGCAGTACGCTATCCCCGTGGCAGCAGCCCGAGCGATGCCCCCGTCTCGCAAGAGATGCAGGCACTCGAGCTTGGCAAGGGTCGCGTGCTACGGGAAGGCAAGGGCACCGCCATCCTGGCATTTGGTACCCTGCTGCAGCACGCCTGGGCCGCCGCCGAGGCGCTCGACGCCACCCTGGTGGACATGCGTTTCGTCAAGCCGATGGATGAGGCGCTGGTGCTCTCCCTGGCCGCAACTCACGATCACTTCGTCACCCTCGAGGACAACGCCATCATGGGCGGTGCCGGCTCGGCGGTGAACGAATTGCTGATGCGCAGCAAACAGTGCAAGCCGGTGCTCAACCTGGGCCTGCCGGATCGCTTCGTGGAACAAGGCACCCAGCAGGAGATCTACGCCCTGCTGGGACTGGATGATGCAGGCATCCAGGCCAGCATTGAGCGCTGGCTGCAAGCCTGACGAAATTCCCCGCGAGCAATAAAGAAGGGCGCCAATATGGCGCCCTTCTTGTCATCCATAGTCTGGAACCTGTTCACAAATCGTCGCAACCGCTCCGTGAACAGGGCACCGTCAACCTTTGTAGATTTTGGGGTTGAACACATCCCGCAGCCAGTCACCCAGCAGGTTGATGACCAGCACCAGCACCACCAGACAGATGCCCGGGAAGGCGGTGATCCACCAGGAGCCGGAGAAGATGTAGTTGAAGCCCACACTGATGAGCGAACCGAGGGACGGCTGATCCACCGGCATGCCGAGCCCGAGGAAGGAGAGCGCCGCCTCACTCATGATGGCGTTGGCCACCTGCACGGTGGAGATCACCAGAATGGGCGACAGGCAGTTCGGCAGTATGTGACGGAACATGATGCGCGGGGCGCGAAAGCCCATCACCTTGGCCGCTTCCACATACTCCTTCTTCTTCTCCGCCAGCACGGAGGCGCGCACGGTCCGGGCGTATTGCGGCCATTCGGCGATGCCGATGATCACCACCAGCATCAGGATGGCGAACTTGGAGTAGAACTCCGAACCAAAGGTCGCCTGGAAGATGGCGGAGATGATGATGGCCACCATCATGGTGGAAAACGACAGCTGGACGTCGGCAAAACGCATCAGCAGGTTGTCGATACGGCCACCGAAGTAACCGGCCAGCAGGCCGATGACGATGCCAAGCACCAGCTGCAGCGCTACCGCGAATAGACCTATGGTCAACGAGATGCGAGCGCCATAGAGGATGGTGCTCCAGATGTCGCGGCCCTGGTTGTCGGTGCCGAGCCAGAAGCGCTCTTCGCCCCCTTCCAGCCAGGAGGGCGGCAGTTCGGCATCCATCAGATCGAAGCTGGTCTGGTCATAGACGTTGTGCGGTGCAATCCAGGGCGCCAGCAGCGCCGCCAGCACGAAGACCACGAAGACCGCAAAGCTGAACATGGCTACCTTGTCCCGCAGGAAGTAGTAGACGATGTCGGAGTTCTTGAAGCGCGCCCAGCGGCTCGGGCTCGCAGTTACTGCATTGCTCATGTGCTTACCCCTTAGCGGTCAAGTTGACGGTCGGGTTGATCAACCCGTAGAGCAGGTCGACCAGGGTGTTGGTCACCACGAAGATCAGGCCGACGAAGATGACGTAGGCGGTGATGAGCGGGGTATCGACCCGGTGAATGGCCTCGAGGAACAAAAAGCCGGTACCCGGCCACTGGAACACGCTCTCGGTCAGTATGGTGTAGGCCACCATGGTACCGATCTGCACGCCGCCCACCGTGATGACCGGCAGCATGGTGTTCTTCAAGGCGTGCTGGTAGTAGACCTTGTTGTTGTCCAGCCCCTTGGCGCGAGCAAACTTGACGTACTCGGAGGAGAGTTGCTCCAGCATCTCGGAACGTACCAACCGGATAAACAGCGGCAGCATGATGGAGGAGAGCGACACCGCCGGCAGGATCAGGTGCTTGATGCCATCCCAGGTGAAGAAGCCGGACTCCCAGCCCAGCAGGTTGTAAGTCTCACCACGGCCATAGGCAGGCAGCCAGCCCAGCTGGATGGAGAAGAGATACATCAGCATGATGGCGGTTAAAAAGACCGGGATCGAGATGCCGATACTGCTTCCCGCCATGATGATCTTGGTGGGAATACTGCGCGGGCGGATCGCGGAGTAGACCCCGAGCGGAATGGAGACCACGACGATGATGATCGCGGCGGCAAATACCAGCTCAAGGGTAGCCACCAACTTGTCGAGGATCACCTCGAGAGCCGGTCGCTTGAAGAAATAGGAGGTGCCCAGATCCCCATGCACCGCATTCTTCAGAAAGCGGCTGTATTTGACCAAAAAGGGATCATTGAGGCCCATCTTGTCGCGCAGCTCCTGGCGCACGGACTCGGAGACGGATTGTCCCACCAGCTCGCGCAGCGGATCCCCCAGGTTGTCCTGGATGGAGAAGGCGACCAGGCTGATGACGAACATCACTATCACGGCCTGATAGAACCGTTTCAGCAGGAATGTAAACATGCTTGTCCTTCTACGTGGCCTGTGTCATGGCACAGGCTTCTGTTAGTGGGTGGCGCAACCTCGGCCGCGCCACCCCGTCCTTCCTTGCGACTTGCGCTTACTTGTTGACCACCAGGTCACCCAGGTAAGGGAAGTTCATTACGTTGACCACCGGCTTGATGTCGACGTTCTTCTTGGCGCCATAAGCCAGATCTTCCCAGTGCAGCGGCACATAGGCGGCATCTTCAATCAGCATGGCTTCCACCTTCTGCAGAATGGCGGCACGCTTGGCCGGATCCGTCTCGGTGTTCGCATCCATCACCATCTTGTCCGCTTCAGCGTTGGCATAGCCACCACAGTTGTACTGGCCCATGCCGGTCTTGGCGTCCTTGGTGAAAGTCAGGAACTCGAAGAAGTTCGCGGTATCTTCGGTGTCGGAGTGCCAGCCAATCAGCTGCATGTCGGCGGCGCACTTGTCAAACTCCGGCCAGTACTGGGCCACCGGCATGGTCTTCAGATCCACCTTGATGTTGATCTTGGCCAGCATGGCGGAGACAGCCTGGGCGATCTTGACGTCGTTGACGTAACGGGCAGCCGGGGAGATGAAGCTCATCTTGAAGCCCTTCTCGTAACCGGCTTCCTTCATCAGCTCCTTGGCCTTGGCCAGATCATACTGGGGCACCAGCGCCTCGTTATAGCCTGCATAGCCTTTCGGGCTCAGCTGGCCGGCCGGGGTACCGAAGCCCTTGTTGATCTTGTCGACGATACCCACCTGGTTGATGGCGTAGTTGATCGCCTGACGCACGCGCTTGTCTTTCAGCGCCGGGTTGGTGTTCTGGTTCAGCTCGATGATGATGGCACGGGTACCGGACAGGGTGACCAGCTGGGAATCCTTGCCATTCTTGACGCGCTCCAGATCGTTCGGGGCAACCGGGTAGATCATGTCCACGTCACCACCCAGCAGGGCGGCCACACGGGTGGCGTCTTCCTTGATGGGTACCACGGTCAGGTTCTCGACGTTGCCCTTGGAAGCCTTGTCCCAGTAGTTGGCATTGCGCACGTATTCCAGCTTCACGCCCTGCTCGCGGAACTTGACGCTGAACGGACCGGTACCGGAGACATTGGTAGAGGCAAAGGAGTCACCGTTCTTGACGATCTCGGCCTTGTCCTTGCCCGCTTCGGTCTTGCCGGTATAGAACTTGGAGTCCATCGGGAAGATGTAGGTGACAGTCTGCAGCACCAACGGGAACGGCTTGGCGGTGATCAGATCGACGGTGAAATCATCCACCTTCTTGGCTTCGGCGATGGGGTCGAAGATCGCCTTGAAGTCAGGGGAAGCCTTCAGACGGTTGACGGTCCACACCACGTCATCGGCGGTGAAGTCATTGCCGGAGTGGAACTTGACGCCCTTGCGCAGATGGAAGCGGACGGTCTTGTCGTCGATACGCTCATATTTTTCGGCCAGGCGCGGCTCGAACTGCAGGTCCTGGGTGTAACGCATCAGGGGATCGAACACCAGGTGGGACATTTCCAGAGTCTGGCCGGAGAGCTGCTCCTGGGGATCCAGCGAGGTGGCATCGGAGGCGACGCCTACCTTGATATCGGCGGCAGAGACACTGAACGCGAAACCGGCGGCAAACAGCGCCATGGCAATTTTGGACAATCCTTTCTTCATTGTTTTCTCCATGCTTTTGGCTTTTTTATTGACAGACAAACCGGCGAACCGGTGCTTTCCTAGCTTGCGATTTCCAGCCCCTCGCGGGACATTCCCTTGAACTCCGGCATCAGCGAGATCAGCTTGCGGCTGTACTCATGCTCGGCATTGGTAAACAGTTTCTCGGTCTCGGCCACCTCCACCAGGTTGCCGTGCTGCATCACCCCGATGCGATCGCACATCTGGCGGATGACCGGCAGATCGTGGCTGATGAACAGCATGGTGAGACCGAGCTCCTTCTGCAGATCCTTGAGCAGGTTGAGGATCTGGGCCTGCACCGACACATCCAGCGCCGAGGTGGGCTCGTCGCAGATGAGGAAGCGCGGACGGGTTGCCAAGGCACGGGCGATGGAGATGCGCTGGCGCTGACCGCCGGAAAACTCGTGGGGATACTTGACCCCGGCACCGCGGCCGAGCCCCACGTGATCCAGCAGATCGCCGACAATCCCCTCGATCTGGCTCTCGCTGTCCGCCAGTTTGTGGAAGCGGATCGGCTCGGCGATGATGTCGCGCACCTTCATGCGCGGATTCATCGACGAATAGGGGTTCTGAAACACCATCTGCATCTGGCGACGCAATGGGCGACGCTCGCTCTCGCTCTTGAGCGCAGTCAGATCGATCCCCTCGAACACGATCTTGCCGGTGTCAGGCGGATAGAGACCGGTGATGGCACGGGCGATGGTGGATTTGCCGGAACCCGACTCTCCCACCAGACCGAAGGTCTCCCCTTCGAAGATCTCGAAGCTGATGTTGTTGCAGGCCCGCACATACTGACGGCGGCTCGGGAAGATGGAGTCCTTGGTGACGAACTTGAGATCCACGTTCTCCACCCGCAGCAGGGCTCCTTCGTATGAGCGCTCATCCTGGCTCTGGCCGAGCCAGTGGGTCTTGAGATCGATGCTGGTATCCGGAGCGCCGGCATCCTCGATATAGGAGACCAGCGGGAAGCGCACCAGCTTGACGTCGGAGCGGGGTACCGCCGAGATAAGACTGCGGGTGTAGGGATGGTTGGGAGCCCCCAGCACCTGCTCGGTGGTGCCGAATTCCACCAGATCGCCGCGATACATCACAGCCACCTTGTCAGTGACGTTGGAGACCACCCCCATGTCGTGGGTCACCAACATGCAGCCCACCTGACGCTCCTTGCACAGGGTGCGGATGAGCTGGAGGATCTGATCCTGGATGGAGACGTCCAGCGCCGTGGTCGGCTCGTCGGCGATGATGAGCTCGGGGTCGCACGACAGGGCGATGGCGATGACCACCCGCTGGCGCATGCCGCCGGAGAACTGGTGCGGATACTGCTTGATGCGCAGATCCGAATTCGGGATCCCCACCGCCCCCATCAGCTCGAGTGCCTTGTCAAAGGCCTGCTGGCGGGTCAGATCGGTATTGGCGAGGATGGTTTCAACCAGCTGATGTTCGACGGTGAACAACGGGTTGAGGGAAGTCATGGGATCCTGGAAGATGAACCCGATGCGCGAGCCGCGAATGGCCCGCATCTCGTTCTGGCTCTTGCCGGAGATAAGCTCACCGTTGAGATAGATATCGCCGCGGGCGATGCGACCGGGAGGACTCAACAGATTGATGACGGCATTGCCGATGGTGGACTTGCCGGCACCTGACTCACCCACGACGCCGACGATTTCCCCTTTTTCGATGGAGAAAGAGAGATCTTTGACTGCGGCCAGCACCCCATAGCGGGAGGGATACTCGATCCGCAAGTTCTTTACTTCGAGCAAGGACATGTTTACCTCTGCGGGGGACATCCGTCCCAAATAATTCGTCCGTAAATCAGCCGCAGATGCCGGTTGTTACCTTGGGCAATAGTTGCTCAATCCATGAGGCAGTGAAACCAGCGATCCGGGCGGGTTTTTTGCATTTTTTTGGAATAACCCGCGAGTAACTTAGACGGTTTGCCAACGGGTGTAAATGATTGAGTTATACAATTTCGCAATACTTTGCTCAGATAACCAACAACACAGTAGATGAAAGTTATGATTTTCATCACAAATACAGCCTATAAACCCATCAATTACACTGTATCAATACTTTAATTTCAACAATGGCGCAACAGATGGCAATAAGCACTATTGCATTATTAGTAGCGAGCTTCGATTGAGTAGTGAATATTTATGTGAAATGGATTTTTACTGGCAGCATATGCCGACGAATGAAAATTAAGCAGATATAAATCGGGGAGGAGCAGAGCCGTCCTCCCCTGAAGGGGTTGCTCAGCCGAGCCAGAAGGCCAGCAATTGCATACAAAACAGGGCGAACAATCCGGCGATGAGATCGTCGAGCATGATGCCAAGCCCGCCGTGGATGCGACGGTCAAACCAGGAAATGGGCCAGGGTTTGAGCACGTCGAACAGGCGAAACAGCACGAAGCCGGCCACAACCCATTCCCAACCAGCCGGCGCCGCTATCATGGTGACACCAAAGCCTATTACCTCGTCCCAAACGATGGCGCCATGATCCGGCATGCCGATGGCATCGGTGGCGCTCTGGCAGATGCGAATTCCCGCCACAAAGCCCACCAGCAACAGGGCGATAAACCAGGGGGTAGCCAGACCACTCACCAGCAGGTAGAGCGGGATGGCGGCCAGGGTTCCCATGGTGCCCGGCGCCTTGGGGGAGAGACCGGAGCCAAAGCCCACCGCCAAAAAATGGAGCGGGTTCTTCAGGTTCAGCCGTTTCAGCTCGGGCTTTATTCTGAACAAACTCATGCGAAGTGATCCCATCCTTTCAGCGCCAGCTCGACCGGCTGCTCGCCGCGCAGATAGTCGATCCCGGGATCACCGGCCACGATGCGACCAATGCGGGTAAACTTGACGCCACTGTGAGCCAGCGCCGTATCCAGGGCACCGCGGTGTTCTTCCGGCACGGTGAAGCAGAGCTCGTAGTCGTCGCCACCGGCCAGGGCCAGTTGCCACGCCTCCTGCTCGCTCACCGCATCCTGCAGCACCGGCGAGAGGGGCAGCAGATCCAGATCGATCTGGGCCCGCACGCCGGATGCCTTGAGGATGTGGCCAAGATCCGAGGCCAGCCCGTCGGAGAGATCCAGCGCACTGCCCGCCAGCCCGCGCAGGGCCTGACCGGCCAGGATGCGGGGATGGGGGTGATCGAGCCTCGGCAGCACGGCCGCCAGCTGGTTCTCGTTGAGAGTACGCTTGCCGAGCAGGTGGGAGAGCGCCAGGGCGGCGTCCCCCAGGGTGCCGGTGACATAAATGCCATCGCCGGCCCGGGCGCCGCTGCGCATCAGGGCACGTCCGGCCGGTACTGAGCCTTTCACCGAGATGGTGATGGAGAGGGGGCCACGGGTCATGTCGCCCCCGACCAGGGCCACGTTGTAGTACTCGGCAAGCTCGAGGAAACCTTCGGCAAAGCCGGCCACCCAGGACTCGTTGATGGCGGGCAGGGTCAGGGCCAGGGAGACCCAGCGCGGCTCGGCCCCCATGGCGGCGAGATCGGACAGGTTGACCGCCAGCGCCTTGTAGCCGAGATCCACCGGATCCATGTCGGGAAAGAAGTGCACGCCGCTCACCAGGGTATCCGTGCTCACCGCCAGTTGGGTATCGGGAGGCAGGGTCAGCAGGGCGCAGTCGTCTCCGGGGCCCATCACCACGTCCTTGCGGGCGTGGGGAACCTTGAAGTACTTATCAATCAGCTCAAATTCACCCATACAGTAAAAAGCCAGCAGTTAAGCTGGCTCCTCTATTAGATGCTGTTGCTGCTCTTGCTGCGAAATCGTGATCAAGGCTCATCTGCTGCTCGGGCTCCTCATGTATTTCTATACATTCCGGCCCCTGCGCTGCTCTTCACCTTGCTGACGACTTCTCGCGACAGAGCATCTATCAGCATTGAATGCTGATGAACGTCAGGATCAGCGCTTGTCCAGCGACTTGATCACCTTGTCCAGTACACCGTTGACAAACTTGTGGCTGTCATCGGCAGCAAAGGCTTTGGCCAGCTCGATCGCTTCGTTGATCACCACGCGCGGCGGTACATCATCACGACGGGTCAGCTCATAGGTCGCCAGACGCAGGATCGCCTTGTCCACCATGTCCACTTCTTCCAGCGGACGGGA
This sequence comes from Aeromonas sp. S18(2024), assembly GCF_041402525.1. NCBI lineage: Bacteria > Pseudomonadati > Pseudomonadota > Gammaproteobacteria > Aeromonadales > Aeromonadaceae > Aeromonas > Aeromonas sp. S18(2024). The sequence goes on from NZ_JBGLQV010000002.1 coordinate 597,675, forward strand.
GAGGAAAGGTGCAAACACCTTGTCCAGCTCGTTGCAGTGGAGCGATACCCCGAACAGCAGATCGCGGAAATAGTTCAGGTCCACACCCTTGGTGTCCTGATCGATCTTGAACTGTTCTTCGATGTCACCCACATTGGCCTTGGTCATCTGCCACTGGTAGATGGCCTGGGTGGCGCAATGGCGGGCTTTACGGCGCTCGGACGGTTTCAATGCATTTCTCCTCGTTACACGTCCAGTTCTTTCAGGACGTTGATCATTTCGAGCGCTGCCAGTGCAGCCTCTGCACCCTTGTTACCCGCCTTGGTACCTGCACGCTCGATGGCTTGTTCAATGTTTTCAGTGGTCAGTACGCCGAAGGCAACCGGAATTTCATATTCCATCATTACCTGGGCCATGCCCTTGCTGTTTTCGTTGGCGACCAGATCGAAGTGGTAGGTGCCGCCACGGATGACGGTGCCGACCGCCACGATGGCGTCGTATTGACCACTCTTGGCCAGTTTCTTGATGACCAGTGGCATTTCAACCGCACCCGGCACTTTCACCAGGGTCAGGTTGCTGTCCTGTACCTGGCCTTGACGCTTCAGTACGTCCACTGCGCCACTCACCAGGCTGTCGTTGATGAAGCTGTTGAAGCGGGCAACGACAATCGCAACGCGCGCTGCTGGAGCGGCAATATTTCCTTCGATAACCTTCATTGGAAATCCTGTATCTGTGCAATCAAAAGGGCCGGAGTCAAAAGTGCGCACATTCTAGCACAACAGACCCACGACAAAAACCATGGCCGCAACAGGCGGCCATGATAGTGATTTAAGCGAAACGAGGCGCTTATTCGCCGACGTATTCCACCACTTCCAGGCCAAAACCGCCGAGGGCGTGGTACTTCTTCGGCGAGCTCAGCAGGCGCATCTTGCCCACCCCCAGCGCCTTGAGGATCTGGGAGCCGACGCCGACCCGGCGCGAGGTGCCTTGCCACTTGGCCCCTTCCGGTGCCAGCCCCTTGTCGGCGGCCTCGAACCCCTTGACCCGGGCCAGCAGCTCGGCGCCATGGGCTTCCGCCCCCAGGATCACCAGTACCCCGCCCTCGTCAGCGATACGGGCCATGGATTTGGGCAGCGGCCAGCTGCGCGCCGCGTGGCGGTCGGTCATCAGCAGATCGCTCAGCACGTCGTGCAGATGGACCCGCACCAGGGTCGGCTGATCCGCCTGCACCTCGCCTTTTTTCAGGGCAAAATGAACCTGGTTGTCGATGGTGTCGCGGAAGGTGATGAGATCAAACTCGCCATATTCGGTGGGCAGCTTGCATTCGGCCACCTTCTCGACCGTGGTCTCGTGCTGGTTGCGGTACTCGATAAGATCCGCAATGGTGCCAAGCTTGATGCCGTGCTGCTCGGCGAAGATCTCGAGGTCCGGGCGGCGCGCCATGGTGCCATCCTCGTTGAGGATCTCGACGATGACGGAGGCCGCCTCGTAACCGGCCAGACGAGCCAGGTCACAACCCGCCTCGGTGTGGCCGGCGCGGGTCAGCACGCCGCCATCCTGCGCCATCAGCGGGAAGATGTGGCCTGGCTGCACCAGATCGGAGGCCTTGGCGTCCGGCGCCACGGCAGCCTGTACGGTCACGGCGCGATCGGCGGCGGAGATGCCGGTAGTGACCCCTTCAGCCGCTTCGATGGTCACGGTGAAGGCGGTGGAGAACTGGGCGTTGTTGCGATCGACCATCAGCGGCAGCGCCAGCTGCTTGCAGCGATCCCGGGTCAGGGTCAGGCAGATGAGGCCACGGCCGTAGCGGGCCATGAAGTTGATGTCTTCCGGGCGGACACAGGAGGCGGCCATGATGAGGTCCCCTTCGTTCTCCCTGTCTTCGTCGTCCATCAGGATCACTATCTTGCCAGCCTTGATATCGGCAATGATTTCCTGGGTTGTGCTCAGCGCCATGGGCTACTCCATCAATGTGCGTGGGGATTGAGCCTGCGGGCTCAACTCGACCTGGGTTTATGTGGCTCTAGATTGGGGCTCCCTGGCCCATTTCAATCGGAGCGGGATCACAGAACGGCGTTTTGCTTCGCCTCAGAGAAAACCGGCCTTGGCCAGCTTCTCCAGCGTCAGGTTAGAGGCCGTGCTCTCCTGGCTCTTGCCCATCATCAGCCGCTCCAGATAGCGGGCAATCTGATCCACCTCGAGGTTAACCCGCCGGCCCGGTTTCCACTGGGCTATGGTGGTCTCCTGAGCGGTGTGGGGCACGATAGTCAGGCGAAACAGATCCCCCTGCACCGCGTTGACCGTGAGGCTGATGCCATCCACCGCGATGGATCCCTTCTCGGCGATGTAGCGAGAGAGCGCCCCTGGCGCCTTGATCCAGTACTCGATGGCGCGGCCGCTGCTGGCGACACTCTTGACCTCGCCCACCCCGTCCACGTGGCCGGAGACCAGATGACCGCCGAGGCGGGAAGTGGGCATCAAGGCCTTCTCGAGGTTGACTCTATCGCCCACCTTCGCCTCGGCAAAGCCGGTGCGCGACAGGGTCTCCAGCGACACGTCGGCGGTATAGCTCTTGTCACCCAGCGCCACCACGGTGAGGCAAACGCCGTTGGTGGCGATGGAGTCACCCAGTTTCACATCGCCAAAATCCAGGGTCGGCGCGTGTACGGTGAGGGCCATGTCTTCGCCCTGGCGGCGCAGGCTGGCCAGGGTTCCCACCGCTTCGATAATTCCGGTAAACATGCAGATCACCTTGCTGATGACGGGGCCGGCCGGCCCCGCTGAAAATGAAAAGTTCAGGTTATCTTTAGCCATGGTCCGAATGGCTTGCGCTCCCTCACACGACCAACCGTGGAAGCAGCCGGCTCGTCAGGCAATCCTGGCCGTGATGCGAATATCCTGCCCCACCAGCCGTACATCCTTGATATTGAGCTTAGGCGCCTGGAACAGACGGGTGAGCCCGGGCAGATGGAACAGGCCGCGCCCCTCATCACCCATCAGTTTCGGTGCCTGATAGAGCACCAGCTCATCCACCAGCCCCTTGTCCAGCAGGGCGCCGCACAGCCGCGGCCCCGCTTCCACCAGTACCGAATTGACGTTCTGCTTGGCCAACTGCATGAAGAGGCTGACAAGGTCCAGCCTTCCCTCGTGCAGCGGCAGCTCCAGTTGTTGCACCCACGCAGGCCACTCTCCGCCGGCCTGGTGGCGGGCCAGCAGCACAGGACTCTCGCTCTGGAACAGGGGCAGGTCGGGGGTCAGGCGATTTTGCGAATCGACGATGACCCGCAGCGGCTGGCGCAGGGTCTCCTTGGGATAGGCGGCCTTGACCGAGGAGGGCAGCTCATCCCAGCGCACGGTCAGGGAGGCGCCATCAGCCAACACGGTTTCGGCGCTGGAGAGCACCGCATCGTGGCGGGCCCGCAGCCGCTGCACGTCGCGGCGTGCATCGGGGGAGGTGATCCACTGGCTTTCGCCGCTCGCCATGGCGGTGCGGCCATCGAGACTGGCGCCAAGCTTGACCGTCACCAGCGGAAACGCGGTGCGCATCCGCTTGAAAAAGCCCGGGTTGAGCGCCTCGGCCTCGCCAGCCAGCAGGCCGAAATCAGCCTTGATCCCCGCCTCGGAGAGCATCCGCAGGCCGCGACCGGCCACCTGGGGGTTGGGATCTACCATGGCGGCCACCACCCGGCTCACGCCGGCCTTGATCAGCGCCTCGGCGCAGGGCGGGGTACGACCATGGTGGGAACAGGGTTCCAGAGTCACGTAGGCGGTGGCGCCGCGTGCCTTTTCACCCGCGGCATGCAGGGCATAGACCTCGGCATGGGGTTCACCGGCACGCTGGTGCCAGCCCTCCCCCACCACTTCGCCGGCCTTCACCAGCACGGCGCCGACACAGGGGTTGGGCGCCGTGGTGTAGCGGCCACGACGGGCCAGTTCGAGGGCCCGGCTCATCCATCGGTAATCGTCTTGACTAAACATCTGGGCTCCCGTTACAGGCGAGAAAAGAGGGTCATTCATACAAAGCCTGACGCAGGCTTACTTCTCCAGCTTGGCAATCTCTTCGCCAAACTCGCGAATATCTTCAAAGCTGCGATAGACGGAGGCGAAACGGATATAGGCCACCTTGTCGAGCCCCTTGAGTTCGTCCATCACCAGATTGCCTACCAGCTCGGAGGCGACTTCACGCTCGCCGGTGGCGCGCAGGCGGGACTTGATATGGTTGACCGCCTTTTCGATGGCCTCCATGCTCACCGGGCGCTTCTCCAGCGCCCGCAGAATGCCGGCACGCAGCTTGTCCTCGTTGAACGGCTCGCGCGAGCCGTTGCTCTTGATGACCCGTGGCATCACCAGCTCGGCCATCTCGAAGGTGGTGAAACGCTCGTGGCAGAGCAGACACTCACGACGGCGGCGTACCTGATGGCCTTCTGCCACCAGGCGAGAATCGATCACCTTGGTATCAACGGCACTACAGAAAGGGCAATGCATCGGACCTCCGGCGTTAACAAAAACGGGCTCCTGCCCCGCGGGGCCAGGCACTAGGCCGCTCAGTGTAACACGGCCATCCAAAACCGGTAAAAGCCCAGAAAAAACAATGCCACCCGAGGGTGGCATTGCTCTTCAACCTAAAAGGTCAGGCTGATTATGCATAAACCGGGAAACGGCGGCAGATGTCCAGCACCTTCTCGCGGGTGTTGGCCAGCACTTCGTCGTTGTCGTGGTTGTCCAGCACGTCGCAGATCCAGTGGGTCAGCTGGATGGACTCGGCTTCCTTGAAACCGCGGCGGGTGATGGCCGGGGTACCAATACGCACACCGGAGGTGACGAACGGGGAACGCGGATCGTTCGGCACCGAGTTCTTGTTGACGGTGATGTTGGCTTTGCCTAGCGCTGCGTCAGCGTCCTTACCGGTCAGCTCGCGGCCGATCAGGTCAACCAGCATCAGATGGTTGTCGGTACCGCCGGAGACGATCTTGTAACCGCGCTCGATGAAGGTGGCGGCCATCGCCTTGGCGTTTTTGACAACCTGGGCCTGGTAGGTCTTGAACTCGGGCTCCAGCGCCTCTTTGAAGGCTACGGCCTTACCAGCGATGACGTGCATCAGCGGGCCACCCTGGCCACCCGGGAAGACGGCGGAGTTGAGCTTCTTGTACAGATCTTCGTCGTCAGCGGCGGAGAGGATCAGACCACCGCGCGGACCGGCCAGGGTCTTGTGGGTGGTGGAGGTGACCACGTGAGCATGGGGAACCGGGTTCGGGTAGACGCCAGCGGCGATGAGGCCAGCCACGTGAGCCATGTCGACGAACAGGTAGGCACCGATCTTGTCGGCGATCTCGCGCATGCGGGCCCAGTCGACGATGCCGGAGTAGGCGGAGAAGCCACCGATCATCATCTTCGGCTTGTGCTCAACGGCCAGACGCTCCATCTCGTCGTAATCGATCTTGCCGGACTCGTCGATGCCGTAGGGAATGATGTTGTACAGCTTGCCGGAGAAGTTGACCGGGGAGCCGTGGGTCAGGTGACCGCCGTGGGCCAGGTTCATGCCCAGCACTGTATCGCCCGGCTGCAGCAGGGCCATGTAGACGGCGCTGTTGGCCTGGGAGCCGGAGTGCGGCTGCACGTTGGCGTAGGTGGCACCGAACAGCTCTTTGGCGCGCTCGATGGCCAGGGTTTCGACCACATCCACATACTCGCAACCACCGTAGTAGCGCTTGGCCGGGTAGCCTTCGGCGTACTTGTTGGTCAGCTGGGAGCCCTGGGCTTCCATGACGCGGGGGCTGGTGTAGTTCTCAGACGCAATCAGCTCGATATGCTCTTCCTGACGACGGGTCTCGTCTGTGATGGCCTGCCACAATTGCGGATCATAATTGGCGATGGTCATGTCACGTTTCAACATCCGTTTCTCTCCTGAAAATCGTTTGCGCGTTAGGTGAAGTGGGGCAGCGCATTGTAACGTGAGCTGGATCAAAGAGACAGTCCAACCACCCAAAAAAATGTTGAATTTATGTTGTAAAAAACGAGTGCGATCACGTCTTCAGATCTGAAGGCCCCCCTCCTCGATCAGGATGCCGGGGGAACATTGTGTGAAAACCACGCTTCCAACGCTTGCTGCGCCGCCTCGAAACGCCCCCTCAATGTGCCAGGATCCCCCTCTCCAGCCTCCAGCACGGCGCAGTAATCGGCAAATTCTCCGAGCCCCAGGGCCAGGGCGCTCCCCTTGAGCTTGTGGGCCAGAGATCGCCTCTGCTCTTCATCATCGCTTTGCTCCAGTCTGGCGACCAGCTCGCCCCCCTGGCTAGCGAACAACTCGGCCAGCTGGCGGATGCGCGGCCCGCCCAGCAGGTGCAGGTCAGCTTCCAGCACCGGGTTGGCGATCCGCGTCGGCTCAGCCGGGACGGGCGGCAAACCCTGATCGACAAGCAGTGGTGCGGCAGGCTCGCCCTCTTCCTGAAACTGGCGTTCGATGGCGCTGGCCAGGGCCGCCAGTCGCACCGGCTTGCCGACGAAATCGGCAAACCCGGCGGCGAGACAGTGGCGGATATCCTCCGGGTACATCTGGGCAGAGATGGCGATGGCAGGCAGGCCGCGGCCATGCTCCTCCTCGCTGATGGCCACCAGATCCTCGCGCAACGTCATGCCATCCATGTCCGGCAGATTGATATCGAGCAGGGCCAGCTCGAAGGGGCGCTCGGTCACCCGCGCCAGCGCGGTGCGCCCGTCTTCGGCCAGAGTAACCCGGTGGCCGAGGCGTGCCAGCATGCCCTGGGCTACCAGCCGGTTGATCTCGTTGTCCTCCACCAGCAGGATCTCCCGCGGCTGGCCGAGGCGCACCGGCTGGGAGCTCGTCGGCAACCGGGCAGCCGAGCGCTGCAGCGGCAGGCTGAAGCTGAATTCACACCCTTGACCCGGTTCGCTGGAGAGATTGAGCTCTCCGCCCATGGCCGCCACCAGCCGGCGGCTGATGGCAAGCCCCAGCCCCGTGCCCCCCTGATGGCCCATGTCCCGCTTGCGCTGGCGGAAGGCCTCGAACACCGCCTCCTGCTCCCCCGCCGGGATGCCGGGGCCCGTGTCTTTCACCACGAAGCGGATGCAAGGCTCGGCACAGGGCCCCGCACAAGCCAGAGGGGCCACCACCAGGGTGATGTGCCCCTCGCCGGTAAACTTGACCGCATTGCCCAACAGGTTCGCCAACACCTGGCGTAGCTTGCCCACATCCCCCTCCACCACGGGGGGGAGCGAAGGGGCATACTCCAGCGCCAGCGCCACCCCTTTTCCCTCGGCCTTCGGTCTGAACAGGGCAATAAGCTCATCGGCGAGCTGATGGAGGGGGAAAGGCTCGCGGCGCGCCTCCACATGGCCCGCCTCTATCTTGGAGTAGTCGAGGATGTCGTTGAGGATCTCCAGCAGGGATTCGCCGCTGTGTTCGATGGCGGCCAAGTAGCGCTGCTGGGTCTCGCTGAGATGGGTGTCCTCCAGCAGGGTGAGGCCGCCGAGGATGCCGTTCATGGGGGTACGAATTTCGTGGCTCATGGTAGCGAGGAACACCGACTTGGCCCGGTTGGCCTGCTCTGCCTCGGCGCGGGCCAGCCGCTGCTTCTCCACCTCTTCGTTGAGGCGCGCATTGGCATGGCTGAGCTGTTCCGTGCGCTCCTCGACCCGCGACTCCAGCTCCCGCTGGTAGCGGCCAAGCTCGATGGCGTTGTCACGAAACACTTGCAGGGCGCGCGCAAGCTCCGCCAGCTCGTCACGCCCCGCTTCCCCGACCGGCGTCAACGGCGTCAGATCCCCCTTGGCCAGGCGACTCATTCCCTCCACTGCATGCTGCAGCGGCCAGACGATGCGGCCATAAACCATGCGCCACATCAGCAGGATGAGCAGCACCAGGGTGAACAGGCCGATCACCATCAGGGCCTGTTCCAGCAGTTGCAACCGGGCACTCAGGGCTTGCTGGCTCTCCCCCAGGGAGTCCCGGGCCTTGTTCACCAGGCTACCGACCTGACGGTTGAGGCTCTCCATCAGGGCCTCGTTGGCGGCGGCCAGCACGCGCAGCGCCTCCCCTTTGCCGAGCCAGTCGCTGCGCAGTTGCACCAGCCGATCGCTCTGCTCCAGCACAGTCAGCGCCTGCTCCACCGCCTGGCGGCGCGCGGGGTCAGTCACAGCCCCGGATCGCAACCGCAGGATAGCCAACTCACGGCGCACGTCCTGCAGCAGGGTTTGCAGCCCTTCCTGCTGCTCGCTGCGCCAGATCTCCTCGATGCGCTGCTGTTGCATCAGGGTGCGATGGCGCAGCTCCGTCATCTGCTCCAGCCAGTCGAGATCCTGCTCCAGTAGCCGATCGATAGCCCGATCTGCAGACCGTCCTTGCAGTGAATAGAGAGAGCCAAGCCCCGCCACCATCACGGTTTCAGCGTTCTCCATCTGGCTGCGGGCCAGCTCCGCCACCTGACCGGCGGCTTCCACCAGGCGGGAGCGCAGGGCACTACCTTCAGCCATTAACGTGAGCCGCTCCCCTACCAGCCAGCCCTGCTGGCCCAGGTTGCCGATGATGGTCTGGCTGAGCTGGTGCAACTCATCGGGCGTCTGCTTGCCACCCCCATGGCCCAGTTGCTCCAGCACGCGCTGCATCTGCTGCCCCTGCAGGGTGAGCAGCCGCCCCTGATGCTCCCGCTCCCCTTCGCTGGTCGCGGAGGCCAGCAGATGGGAGGAGCTCTGGATCTCGCCGCTCAGGCGTGCCAGGGTGCGGGCCAACTCCTGATCCGCCAGGGTTTGCTGTACCCCCTGCTCCAGCTGACGCAGATGAGTGAGCCCGATCCACCCCAGCAGGGAGGCGCTCAGGGTCAACAGCGCCATCAGGGAGAAGGCCAGCAACAACTTGCCGCCCAGGCCGGAAAAGATTCTCACGGGAAGTACCTTGGTTGTGGTCGACTTTGACCGGATAATATGGCTCCACACTTTAACAAAACCCCTGGCCATGCGAAGCGTCTATCTCTCCCTGTTGTTCATCTTGCTCCCGGCCTCCGTTCTTGCCTTTGAGGTGGATCACTGGCCCGACGGCACCTTCAGCGGCCAACCGGTCAGCCTCGACTGGCCAGCGCCAGCCCCCCTTGCGCGCCCCCTGACCCTGTGCGCCCTCTATCCCCATCTGCGCGACGCCTACTGGCTGTCGGTCAATCAGGGCATGGTGGAAGAGGCCAAGCGGCTTGGCGTGAAACTGCGCATTCATGAGGCGGGCGGTTACGGCGCCATTGCCGAACAGCGCCAGCAGTTGCAGCAGTGCGTGAGCGAGGGGAGCGACGCCATCCTGCTCGGCGCGGTGAGCTACGACGGCCTGAACGAGGCGATCAAGGCCAGCCCGCTGCCGGTATTCGGCCTGGTCAATGATCTGCCCGCCGGGCTGGTGCGGGCCAAGGTGGGGGTCTCCTGGTACCAGATGGGCTGGCAGATTGGCCATTGGCTGGCACAGCGCCACCCTGCCGGAAGCCCACCGGTCTCGGTGGCCCTCTTCCCCGGCCCGCAGGCGAGCGGCGGCAACAACTTCGTCGAGCCGGGTTTTGCCGACGGCATCAAGGGAAGCGCCATCAGACTGGTGAGTACGGCGCGCGGCGACAACAGCCGCGAGATCCAGCGTACCCTGGTGCAGCAGACCCTGGCTCGCCATCCTGACCTCGACTATCTGGTGGGGGGCGCCATCGCCGCCGAAGTGGCGGTCAACGAGCTGGCGCAGCGCCAGCTCGATCGTCCCAAAGTGCTGAGCACCTACTTCAGCCACGGGGTCCAGCGCGGCCTGCGCCGGGACAAGATCCTGGCCGCCAACAGCGATCAGATGCGCCTGCAGGGACGCCTTGCGGTGGCCCAGGCGGTCTGTCTGCTGCAAAAGCCCGATGCTGGCGAACGCCAGTGCCCGCGAGTGATGGGCCCCCCCATCCTGACCCTGGAGGCCCCTCTGGCCGACCCGGGCAACTCTTTGTCTGATGGCGCTTTTCGCCCCGTCTACCGGGTCGGTACCGACGCCAGCGGCAAGTAACGCCACCAAACTCAAGGAAGAAGAGTTGAGAACATTGCATGCGAGCTGCCTGTGCGGCGCCGTCGCCCTGACCCTGCCGGATCAATTCGACTACATGGGCAACTGCCATTGCAGCGAGTGCCGCAAGTTTTCAGGGGCGGATTACGCCTCCGTCGGCGGGCTGGATGGTGACAAGGTCAATGTGGTGAAGGGCATTGATGCCATCACCCGCTATGAGAAATCGGCGGAGACGACCCTCGCCTTCTGCCGCCACTGCGGCTCCAGCCTGTTCAGTCAGAAACGCAGCAGCGGCAAGATCAATTTGAGATTGGGCGTGCTGGACGAAACGCCGAGCCAGCGCCCCGCCTTTCACATCTTCGTCGGCTCCAAGGCACCCTGGCACCAGATCGGGGACGACTGCCCGCAGTTCGACACCCGGCCACCGGCCTGAGTCCCTCTTGATATGACGGCCTGCGCGGGGAAAAGCACCAGGCCCTGATATGGCGCCCCTGGTTTTAAGAAGCTATCTCGCCTGCGAACAGGTAGCCTTCCCCGTGTACGGTGACAAACAGCTGGGGATCCCGGGGATCCTGCTCCATCTTGCCCCGCAGCCGGCGGATCAGCACATCTATGGTGCGATCGCTCGGGCCATCGCCGCGGTGGCTGGTGAGGGCCAAGATCCGCTCCCGGCTAAGCACCCGCCCGGCATTGGCGATGAAGGCCACCAGCACTTCGTACTCCGCCTTGGTCAGGCGCACCGGCACCCCGTCCTTGCTGAGCTGGCGACGGGGAATATCGAAGCGCCAGGGACCAAAGCGCACCGCATCGTCGGCCGGGGCCGGCTCGCACGGCGTTGCCGCGGCCAGGGAGATGCGCCATAGCAGGTTTTTGACCCGCACCAGCAATTCCCTGAGCTCGAATGGTTTGGTGACATAGTCGTCGGCTCCCATCTCGAGGCCAACGATCCTGTCCACCGCATCGCTGCGACCGGTGACCAGGATGATCCCCACAGTGCTGCGGGCGCGCAGTTCACGGGTCAGCAGCAAGCCATCCTCCCCCGGCAGGTTGATGTCCAGCATCACCAGCGCCACCTCCTGCTCTGCCAGCACGGCCCGCATCTCCTGGCCGTTTTCGACCGCGGTCACCCGATAGCCTTCCCGTTCGAAATAGCCGGTCAGCTTCTCGCGGGTGACGGCATCATCTTCAACAACCAGAATGTGGTGGCTCATGGGCAAGGTCCGCGGCGTTCAACAAGGGAGGGTTATTCTATTCATATTTTGTCATAAATACCCCTATTTCATTAATTTCCGACGGCAGCCCTGTTCACAACGCCTCCCTATCATGGCCTCCATCAAAAAAGTGATGTGAGAGACCATTATGAAAAAACTGTGGCATTTCCTGCGCACACCCAGCCGTCGCTGGTCGGTGCTGGCGCTGGTTCTGGCCGGCGTCGGGGTCACCCTGGCCGGTACCGTTGGCTTGCACTACGGCTTCGAGAAGACCAGTACCCTCGAGTTCTGTATCTCCTGCCATACCATGAAGGACACCGTGTACCCCGAGTACAAGGAGTCCATTCACTTCAAGAACGCCTCCGGCGTCCAGGCCGTCTGTACCGACTGCCACCAGCCGAAGGACTTCATCGGCAAGGTAGCCCGCAAGATGGAGGCGGCCAACGACCTCTATCAGCAGTACATCGGTCACAGCATCGACACCCAGGAGAAGTTTGAAGACCGGCGTCTGCACCTGGCCGAGAAGGTCTGGGCGCGCATGAGCAGCCAGAACTCCAAGACCTGCAAGTCCTGCCACAGTTACGACAACATGGACCACGCCAAGCAGTCTCCTGCCGCCGCCAAGGCGATGACCGAGGCCGCCGCGAAGAACATGAACTGCATCGAGTGCCACAAGGGCATCGCTCATGAACTGCCGAACATGGCGGGCGGCTTCCGTGCCACCTACGCCACCCTGGCAAGCGAAGCCCAGCAGGCACCGGCCGCCGAGACCCTCTACACCCTGGGTGAGAAGGATCTCTACGAAAGCGAAGAGAGCACCGATCCGGTCGGCAAGCTGCTGCCCGCCTCCCGCATCGAAGTCGTGGCCCGCAGCGGCGATCGCCTCAAGGTGACCATCGAAGGCTGGCGCGAAACCGAAGGCAAGGGCCGCGTGCTGAGCGAGTACATGGGCAAGCGAGTCTTCGTGGCCACCATCCGTGACGAGCTCAAGGCAAACGAGAAGATCCTGAAACAGGAAACTGACAGCGCCACCCATATCAAGTGGGAACAGGTGCAGGTTCAGGCCTGGGTCGATGGCAAGGGCCTCGAATCCTCCCTCAAACCGATCTGGGATTATGCCGGCGAGATGTACAAGTCCACCTGCAACTCCTGCCACGCGGCGCCGGATCCGGCTCACTTCACCGCCAACGGCTGGATCTCGGGTCTCAAGGCCATGTCTGCCTACTATCGCCTGAGCAAGGAAGAGGAGCGCACCCTGCTCAAGTACCTGCAAAACCATGCCGCCGATACCGGTGGTCAGGGCAGCCACTAATTCCGGATTCGAAAGAGGAATAACAAGATGATCAATATTTCCCGTCGTGGTTTTCTGGGTGGCTTGCTGGCCAGCGGTGCCAGTGCCCTGATCGGCCCCTCCCTGCTCGGTCGCGCCGTGATGGCCGCCGAGTCCGGCGAAAAACTGGTGCAGTCCGGCTCCCACTGGGGCGCCTTCCGCGCCCGTGTGGTCAACGACCGCTGGGTCGAGACCCTGCCGTTCGAGCATGACAAGCATCCGACCGAGATGCTCAAGGCCCTGAGTGAAGTGGTCTACAACCCCTCCCGCATCCGCTACCCCATGGTGCGTCTGGACTGGCTGCGCAAGGGCCACCAGTCCGACACCAGCGAGCGCGGCCAGAACCGCTTCGTGCGGGTAACCTGGTCCCAGGCGCTGGACTTCTTCTATCACGAGCTGGAGCGGGTGCAGAAGACCTATGGCCCGAGCGCCCTCTACGCCGGTCACTCAGGCTGGCAGTCGGTCGGCAAGCTGCACTCCGCCGGCGCCATGCTGGGCCGCGCCATGAACCTGCACGGTACCTATCTGGCCAAGGCCGGTGACTACTCCACCGGCGCCGCCCAGGTGATCCTGCCCCACGTGGCGGGCGCCATGGAGGTGTACGAGCAGCAGACTTCCTGGCCCTTGGTGCTGGAGCACAGCAAGACCATCGTCATCTGGGGTTCTGATCCCATCAAGAACCTGCAGGTGGGCTGGTTGGTGCCGGATCACAGCGTCTACGAATACTGGGCACAGCTGAAAGAGAAAGTGGCCAAGGGCGAGATCAAGGTCATCAGCGTCGACCCGGTCAAGTCCAAGACCCAGAAGTACCTCAATTGCGATCAGGTTACCCTGAACCCGCAGACCGACGTGCCCCTGATGCTGGGTATCGCCCATACCCTCTACAGCGAAAAGCGTCACGACGAGGCCTTCCTCAAAAACTACACCACCGGCTTTGACAAGTTCCTGCCCTATCTGCTGGGCACCAAGGATGGTCAGGTGAAAGATGCCGAGTGGGCCTCCGCCATCTGTGGCGTGCCTGCCGAGACCATTCGCGAGCTGGCGCGCACCATGGCCAGCGGCCGCACCCAGCTCATCGGCGGCTGGTGTGTGCAGCGTATGCACCACGGCGAACAGTACGCCTGGATGCTGGTGGTACTGGCCTCCATGCTGGGCCAAATTGGCCTGCCGGGGGGCGGCTACGGTTTTGGCTGGCACTACAACGGCGCCGGTACCATCACTTCTACCGGTCCCATCATGTCCGGCTTCAGCTCCGTCATTCCCGGGGTCAAGCCGCTGCACAACGGCGACTGGAAGGGCTACTCCAAGTTCATCCCGGTGGCCCGTTTCGTCGACTGCATCCTGAACCCGGGCAAGACCATCGCCTTCAACGGTCAGACCATCACCTACCCGGAGATGAAAATGGCGGTGTTTTGCGGCAACAACCCGTTCCACCACCAGCAGGATCGCAACAAGATGATCGCCGCCTGGCGCAAGCTGGAAACCGTGGTGAGCGTGGATCACCAGTGGACCGCCAGCTGCCGCTTCGCCGATATCGTGCTGCCGGCCACCACCACCTATGAGCGGGATGACATCGAGCAGTGGGGTTCCCACTCCAACGCCGGCATCCTGGCCATGCACAAGGTGGTCGAACCGCTGTTCGAGGCGCGCGACGACTACGACATCTTCGCCGATCTGTGCCGTCGCTTCGACCGCGAGGCCGAGTTCACCGGTGGCAAGACCAAGCTGGAGTGGATCCAGAGCATCTATGACGATGCCCGCCTGCAGGGCCGCGGCATCGGCATCCGCCTGCCCCGCTTCAGCCAGTTCTGGCATGGTGAAGGTTTCGTCACCTTCCCGGCGGGCAAGCCCTGGGTGCGTCACGAGTCGTTCCGTCAGGAACCGGATTTGGAGCCGCTGGGCACCCCGTCCGGTCTTATCGAGATCTACTCCAAGACCATCGCCGACTACGGTTACGCGGATTGCCCGGGCCACCCGGTCTGGATCGAGCCTTACGAGCGCTCCCACGGCGGCCATGGCAGCAAGCAGTTCCCGCTGCACCTGCAATCCTGTCACCCGGACAAGCGCCTGCACAGCCAGCTCTGCTCCTCCGACAACTACCGTGCCACCTACACGGTGCAGGGTCGCGAGCCGGTCTACATGAACCCGCAGGACGCCAAGGCACGCGGGCTCAAGGACGGGGATCTGGTGCGGGTCTTCAACGGCCGCGGTCAGGTTCTGGCCGGTCTGGTGGTGAGCGAAGACTACGCCCCCGGCGTGGTGCGCATCCAGGAAGGTGCCTGGTACGGCCCGCAGGAAGGCGGTAAGGTGGGGACTCTCTGTACCTATGGCGATCCCAACGTGCTGACCGCGGACATCGGCTCCTCCAGCCTGGCGCAAGCCACCACGGCCCACACCGCGCTGGTGGAGATCGAGAAGTTCCAAGGGCAGGCGCCAGCCGTCACTGCCTTCGGGGCACCGGAATCCGCCAAGGGCATAGATCCCATGTTCCCGGCACTGTGAACCAGGGGGACGAAAGTCCCCCCTTGAGTTTCCTTTATTTTTAAAGTCGTTAGAATCGGGAGCCTCTATGGCTCCCGATTGTCATCCACGGAGGAAAAATGCAGGAATTTATGGCTACCAGCGAACGCCGGGCCGAGCTTTACTGGTGGTTCTCCACCCTGTTCGCTGCCGAACTCAGTGATGCACAGATCGCTGAATACGACACCTACGACGTACGCAGCTTCTTGAAGAGCCTCTCTACCCTCGACCCCATGCGCGAGGCCGTGGCCGAACTGAACGATGCCATCGCCCGCCTGCTGGTGCGCCCCGATCGCCAGCTGGAGCTCGCTGCCGACTTCGCCGGCCTGTTTCTGGTCGATCCCAAGCAGGGTGCCCTGCCCTATGAGTCGCTCTACCGCGGTGATGGCAAGCTGCTAATGCAGGCCCCCATGGCCGAGATGCAGGCGCGCCTCGATCGCCTCGGCATCAACATCAGCGAGAAGTACAAGGAGCCCGCCGATCACCTGGCCATCGAGCTGGACCTGATGGGCAACCTCATCATCCGCGCCGCCGAGGCGACCACGGCCGCCCAGCGCGAGGAGTGGCTCAAGGAGCAGGAAGCGCTGCTGCACCATCACCTGCTGGGGTGGTTCGAGCAGTTCGAGAGCGCCTGTCGCGCTGCCGACGAATTCGGCTTCTACGGAGCGAGTGCCCGGCTGCTGGGGGTATTCCTCAAGATGGATGCCAACTACCTGAGCCTGATCAAACCGGCCCAAAGCGCCGGCTAAGCCGATGAAGACAGCCCTGCTCCTGATCGCATGCTGGCTGCTGGCCCTGATCCCGCTGGATCAGGGCATTACTCCCCTCGCCGTGCTGCTGTTCAACCCGGACAGAGAACTCTACGGCACCGCCCAGCTCACCGGCTTTGCCGGCATACTGCTGACGCTCTATCTTGCCAATCTGGGCGTCGAGGTGGTGCTGCGCCGCCGCTTCCAGATAGCGGGCATGCTGGCCCTGCTGGCCTCCTGGATCGATTTCATCAATAGCAGCGGCACCGAGGCCCACTGGTTGCTGCTCTACGCCATGGCGCTGCCTTTCCACCTGATCGGCTGGCTGGTCTTCGTGCGGGGCATTCAGGCCTTCGGCCGCGAGAAGGGGTGACGGCCTACTGGCCGCCGATTTCCAGCTGCCAGCTGTCATCCCGTTCGTTGAGATAGCGGGTCAGCGGAGAGTCGCCCTGATAGCGGGGCGTTTTCTTGAACTGGAGCGGGAACGGCTCATCGACCAGCGACTGGTTCAATGAATCGGCTACCTGTTCACGCACCGATGGCGCCAGTCCAGCCCCCTGTTCCACATAGCCCTGGCCGGCAAAATCCGATTCGAACGCGGGGGCCTCAAACTGCCAGGCTGCGGCCAGCAACATCAATCCAATCATCAAACAAACTCCTCTTTATCGTCTCTCATACGCCTTGTTTTCCATATTTTTGCCGCATCTTATGCTCGAGGAAAGAGCAAGGTCGCTATTAATTCCTTTATCAGAGGGCAGATCTCTCCGTAGATGCCCTTGCTGCCTGGTCTGAACGAGGTTTTTGCCGCCCTCTGAAAACGATCACCTAACCCCAGCTGACTCCCTACCCGAGAGTTCGTGCCATACTGAAATCCACTTAAATAACAAATCAGTCAATGCCGAGGTCTTCATGGACGGGAAGCTTTTCAATGCCGATGCCGAGGCACTCCTGACCCAGCTGTCTGATCACACCGTTCTGGAACAGCTGATGGATACGGCGCCGCTGGGCATAGGCGTATTCGATCGCGAATTTCGTTATCGCAAGGTCAACCAGGTACTGGCCGACATCAACGGCAAGAGCATCGCGGAGCACCATGGCAAGTTATTGCGGGAGGTGGTGCCCCAGCTGGCCCCTACCCTGGAGCCCATGTTTCAGCAGATCATGCGCAGCGGTGTGCCCTATGTGGATATCGCCATCTCGGGTCAAACCGCCGCTCACGGCTGCAGCTACCGACGCTGGCAAGCCACCTACAGCCCGATGCGCAATGAAAGGGGGGAGCTTAACGGGATCCTCGCCATCGTGCGGGACATCACGGAGCAGTACGAAACCGAGCAGCGGCTGCAACTGGCGATGCGCGCGGCCCAGATCGGGGTCTGGGAATGGCATGTTACAGAAGACCGTCTGCTGTTTGAGGGGCAGATTGGCTCCCTGCTGGGCCCTCGAAACAACCGCTTCCTCGGGGGGCTGCAGTCGTTCGTCGACTGTTTCGAGCCCGAATCCGGCAACCAGCTCAAGACCGCCCTGCTGGGGGATCAGCCAATCCACCTCACCTTGAGTTACATCAACCACCTCGATGAGCGTCACTGGGTCGACATCCATGCCGATCACGTCCCTGCCACCGAATCCGTCGGGCGCCGTGTGATGGGGGTGATCCACAATGCCACCGCCCGCCGCCGCCAGGAGGAGCGGCTGCACCAGGCCAACGTGGTGTTCGATACCACGGCCGAAGGGATCATCATTCTCGATCACGACCACCACATCATCTCGGTCAACCCGGCATTCACCATGCTGACCCAGTACGACTCTGACGAGGTGATGGGGCACACTATGGATATGGTCATGCATCCGCAAACTCACGGTGCGCGCGACTATCCCTGGTACCAGTTGCAACCGGGCAACAATACCTGGCATGGCGAGCGACTGTGCCTGCGCAAGGATGGCAGCTACTTCTCCTCCTGGCAGCAAATCAGCGCCGTCTACGACAGTTTCAACAACACCACTCACTTCGTGATAGCCCTCTCCGACATCAGCGCCATCCGCAAGGTCGAGGCCGAGCTCAACCATTTGGCCTACCACGATCCCCTGACGGAGCTTGGCAACCGCCATCTGTTGCAGGAGCGGCTGACCCTTGAGCTGAAGACGGCCAAACTCAACCGAAAGCGACTGGGGCTGTTGTTTATCGACCTGGACGGCTTCAAGCTCATCAACGATAGCCTGGGCCACGGGGTCGGCGATCAGTTGCTCAAGCGCCTGGCCGAGCGGATCCACGGCTGCCTGCAAGCACACGATCTCGCCACCCGGCTCGGTGGCGACGAATTTCTGGTGTTAATCCCCTATCTGGATCAACCCGAAGAGCTGGAGATGCTGGCCAGTACCCTGCTGGATGTGCTGCGTGAGCCTGTAGCACTGGCCCATGAGCAGGTCGCCATCTCCGCCAGTATCGGGATCGCCCTTTACCCGGACCATGCCGATACGCCCGAGAGCCTGATCAGCGCAGCAGACAGCGCCATGTACGAAGCCAAGAGCCAGGGGCGCAACGGCTACCAGTTCTATACCCCCTGCATGGCCGCCCGTGCCCGGGAAAGAATGCAGATGGAGCAAGGGCTGCTCAAGGCGCTGGAGCAAAATCAGCTCTGTATCTTCTACCAACCCATGACCGACCTCACTACTGGCTACTTAAGTGGACTGGAGGCCCTGATACGCTGGCAACACCCCCATGAAGGGATGATCGCTCCGACCCGCTTTATCCCGGTGGCGGAAGAGTGCGGACTGATCGAAAAAATCGGGGAGTGGGTGATGCGCAGCGCCTGCCGCCAAGGGCAGCGCTGGCTGGCGGCAGGTCTTGACGTGCCCCGCCTCTCGGTCAATGTATCGGTGCGGGAGATGCGCTCCCCCGGTTATGTGGAGCGGGTCGCCGCCATCCTGAAGGAGACCGGATTCCCGCCAGAGCGGCTGGAAATCGAAGTCACCGAGAGCATCATTCAGCGGGTCGATCAGAGTCTTGAACTCTTCACCCGCCTGAAAAATCTCGGGGTGCAGATCGCCATCGACGACTTTGGCACCGGCTTCTCATCCCTAAGCCTGCTAAAAAGCCTGCCCATCGATCGCATCAAGATAGATCGCGCCTTCGTCCAGGCGCTACCCGATGACAAGAACAGCCGCGAGCTGTGCCGCACCATCATCAATCTGGCGGACAGCCTGGATATGGAGGTCACGGCAGAAGGGATCGAGACCCAGGCCCAGTATGCCTTCTTGCAGTCGCTCAACTGCGGTGAAGGTCAGGGCTATCTGTTCAGCAAGCCGCTACAGGTGGAGCATATGAGCCACCGGCTGGCTCCGCCCCCCCAATCCTAGGTCACACTATTGAAACAGGCCCTCGGTGCAGCAAATGCCGGGGGCCAATTTTCCTACCCCCTAACTGACAACCGGATAAAAAAAGCCCTCCATGGGCGTTTCGTTGCAAAGACTTTCCCCTCTGTCATCCCCTGTGTACGGGTGCGGAGCACCGCCTATCCAAAAGTCTAATTGCCCCCTCATGCCAAAGGTATAAGTTGTTACTCAATTATTAAAAGGATGTTTTCACAGGAGTGACAGATGAGCGAGAGCAAGGTCTACCCGGTCAAATCCCATATCAGCAACGGCGCCCTGCTGGACAAGGCAGGCTATGAGGCCATGTACCAGGCCTCCGTTGAAAACCCGGACGCCTTCTGGGGCGAGCAGGGCAAAATCCTCGACTGGATAAAGCCCTACACCAAGGTCAAGAACACCTCCTACGACCCGGGCCACGTCTCCATCAAGTGGTTCGAGGATGGCCAGCTCAACGTCTCGGCCAACTGCCTGGACCGCCACCTACGCGAGCGTGGTGACAAGGTCGCCATCATCTGGGAAGGGGACAACCCGACCGAGGATCGCAAGCTCACCTATCGCGAGCTGCACGGCGAAGTGTGCAAATTTGCCAACGTGCTCAAGGCACAAGGGGTGCGTAGGGGTGACGTGGTCTGCCTCTACATGCCCATGGTGCCGGAAGCGGCCATCGCCATGCTGGCCTGTACCCGCATCGGGGCCGTACACAGCATCGTCTTCGGTGGTTTCTCGCCGGAAGCGCTGGCCGGTCGCATCATAGATTCGGGTTCGCACATCGTCATCACCGCCGACGAGGGGCTGCGTGGCGGGCGTGCCGTGCCGCTCAAGAAGAATGTGGACGAAGCGCTCACCAACCCGGAAACCCAGGTCAACAAGGTGATCGTGCTCAAGCGTACCGGCGGCGATGTCGCCTGGCACAGCCATCGCGATGTGTGGTGGCACGAAGCAACCGCCACCGTCAGCAGCGACTGCCCGCCCGAAGCGATGAACGCCGAAGATCCGCTGTTCATCCTCTATACCTCAGGTTCAACCGGCAAGCCCAAAGGGGTGCTGCACACCACTGGCGGCTACCTGGTCTATGCCACCCTCACCTTCAAGTACGTGTTCGACTACCACGAAGAAGACATCTACTGGTGTACCGCCGACGTGGGCTGGGTCACCGGTCACTCCTATCTGGTCTATGGCCCGCTTGCCAACGGTGCCACCACCATCATGTTCGAAGGGGTGCCCAACTACCCGGCCAGCAACCGCATGAGCCAAGTGGTGGACAAGCACCAGGTCACCATCCTCTACACAGCCCCCACCGCCATCCGCGCCCTGATGGCCAAGGGCAACGAGGCAGTCGAGGGTACTTCCCGTTCGAGCCTGCGCATCATGGGATCCGTGGGTGAACCCATCAACCCGGAAGCCTGGGAGTGGTACTACCGCACCATAGGCGACGAGCGCTGCCCCATCGTCGATACCTGGTGGCAGACCGAGACCGGCGGCATCCTGATCACTCCGCTTCCCGGCGTCACCGACCTGAAACCCGGCTCCGCAACCCGTCCCTTCTTCGGGGTACAACCGGCACTGGTCGATAACATGGGCGAACCGCTGGAGGGGGCCACCGAGGGCAACCTGGTGATCACCGACTCCTGGCCGGGTCAGATGCGCACCGTGTTTGGCGATCACGAGCGCTTCGAGCAGACCTACTTCTCCACCTTCCCGGGTCGCTACTTCACCGGCGACGGAGCTCGTCGCGACGCCGACGGCTACTACTGGATCACAGGTCGGGTGGATGATGTACTGAACGTCTCCGGCCACCGCATGGGTACCGCCGAGATCGAATCGGCCCTGGTGGCCCATCCCAAGATTGCCGAGGCGGCCGTGGTCGGCGTGCCCCACGAGATCAAGGGTCAGGGTATCTATGCCTACGTCACCCTGATCGCCGGGGAAGAGCCGAGCCGCGAGCTGCACAAAGAGGTCAAGGAGTGGGTACGTAAAGAGATCGGCGCCATCGCCACTCCGGACGTCATCCACTGGGCCGAGGGGCTACCGAAGACCCGCTCCGGCAAGATCATGCGCCGCATCCTTCGCAAGATTGCCACCGGCGAGACTGACAGCCTGGGAGACATCTCCACCCTGGCGGATCCGGGGGTAGTGGACAAGTTGATCCGCGAGAAGTCGGAAGCGGCATGATCATGCGTTCCACAATGCAGCGCAAGATCGCCACCGGCAAAACCGACAGCCTCGGAGACATCTCCACCTTGGCGGATCCGGGTGTGGTAGACAAGCTGATCCGCGAGAAGTCGGAAGCCGCCTGATCGAGCCCCGTTTTATCGATGAACAAAGCCGACCCTGGGTCGGCTTTGTTGTTTCTGCGGAGCCGGAATCGGCCCCCTGCGCAGATGGTGGACGGGGCACATAAGTGAGCAAAAAATAGGCAGATGTAGAGATTAGACCAGTAAAATGCTGTTAATTTTCACGAAATCAATATAATTGCGAAATCTGTGTGCCAGGGCACACCCATTTGCGCAGAAAATGGCTAGATTTCTGGTAGTCCGCAAGATAGCTGACAGATAGCAGCAATATCATCGAGGATGTACTCAATATGTCGCAAAATCACCGAATCCTTCTGCTTAACGGACCAAACCTGAATCTGCTGGGCAAACGGGAGCCGGGTATCTACGGCAGCAAGACGCTCGATGAGATCGTCGCCGATCTGGCGCACAGCGCCAGTGAACTCGGCGTCAGCCTGGAACACCTGCAATCCAACGCCGAACACGAGCTGGTCGGCCGCATTCATCAGGCCATGGGCCAGGTGGATTTTATCATCATCAACCCGGCCGCCTTCACCCACACCAGTGTCGCCATCCGCGATGCCCTGCTGGGTGTGGCCATCCCCTTTATCGAAGTGCACCTGTCAAATGTTCATGCCAGGGAGCCCTTCCGTCATCACTCCTACCTCTCCGATGTCGCCAAGGGCGTCATCTGCGGGCTGGGAGCCGATGGCTATCAATTCGCTTTAACCGCGGCCGTGCACCACCTGCGCGCGGCTTGATAATCACTTATCTGATAAAGAAGAAAGAGAATGCTAATGGATATCCGCAAAATCAAGAAGCTGATTGAACTGGTTGAAGAGTCCGGCATCGCCGAACTGGAGATCTCCGAGGGTGAAGAGTCCGTTCGCATCAGCCGCAACTTCTCCGGTCAGGTGACTGCCGCCCCGCAGATGATCATGCCGCAAGCTGCTCCGGTTGCAGCGCCTGTTGCTGCCGCCGCACCGGCTGCTGCGCCGGCCGCCGCCGATGCCGCCCCGAGCGGTCACCTGATGCGCTCCCCCATGGTCGGCTCCTTCTACCGCTCCTCCAGCCCGGAAGCCAAGCCGTTCGTGGAAGTGGGCCAGCACGTCAATGTCGGCGATACCCTGTGCATCGTCGAAGCCATGAAAATGATGAACCAAATCGAATCTGACAAAGCCGGTGTGATCAAAGCGATCCTGGTTGAAAATGGTCAGGCCGTCGAATTCGACGAGCCGCTGTTCATCATCGAATAAGGGAAATCGCCACCCATGTTGGACAAAGTAGTCATCGCCAACCGCGGTGAAATTGCCCTGCGGATCCTGCGCGCTTGCAAAGAGCTCGGGATCAAGACAGTGGCCGTTCACTCCACCGCCGACCGGGAGCTCAAGCATGTGCTGCTGGCCGACGAATCCATCTGTATCGGCAAGCCGGCCAGTACCGACTCCTACCTCAACGTACCGGCCATCATCGCCGCCGCCGAGGTAACCGGTGCCGTGGCCATCCACCCGGGTTACGGCTTCCTCTCCGAGAACGCCGATTTTGCCGAAGTGGTCGAAAAGTCCGGCTTCATCTTCATCGGCCCGCGCGCCGAGACCATCCGCCTGATGGGTGACAAGGTCTCCGCCATCGAGGCGATGAAGAAGGCGGGCGTCCCCTGCGTACCGGGCTCCGACGGTCCGGTCGACAACGACGCCAAGCACAACGCCGCCATCGCCAAGCGCATCGGCTATCCGGTGATCATCAAGGCCGCCGGTGGCGGTGGTGGTCGCGGCATGCGCGTGGTGCGCAGCGAAGCCGAACTGGCTTCCGCCATCGCGCTGACCAAATCCGAAGCGGGCCAGTTCTTCAAGAACGACATGGTCTACATGGAGAAGTACCTGGAGAACCCGCGTCACATCGAGATCCAGGTACTGGCTGACGGCCAGGGCAACGCCATCTATCTGGGCGAGCGTGACTGCTCCATGCAACGTCGCCACCAGAAAGTGGTGGAAGAGGCACCGGCACCGGGCATCACCGCCGAAATGCGCAAGTTCATCGGCGAGCGCTGCGTGCGCGCCTGTATCGAGATCGGCTACCGCGGTGCGGGTACTTTCGAGTTCCTGTACGAAAACGGCGAGTTCTATTTCATCGAGATGAACACCCGTATCCAGGTTGAGCACCCGGTTACTGAAATGGTCACCGGCGTGGATCTCATCAAGGAGCAGCTGCGCATCGCCGCCGGCCAGCCCCTGTCGATCACCCAGCAGGACATCCGCATCCGTGGCCATGCCATTGAGTGCCGGATCAATGCCGAGGATCCGGCCACCTTCATGCCCTCGCCGGGTCTGGTGCAGCGTTTCCACGCACCGGGCGGTCTGGGCGTGCGCTGGGATTCCCACATCTATGCGGGCTACAAGGTACCGCCCCACTACGATTCGATGATCGGCAAGCTGATCTGCTACGGCGAGAATCGTGACATCGCCATCGCCCGCATGCGCCACGCGCTGGACGAGCTGGTGGTCGAGGGGATCAAGACCAACGTGCCGCTGCAAAAAGAGATCATGAAGGACGAAAACTTCCAGCACGGTGGAACCAACATCCACTACCTGCACAAGAAGCTGGGTCTGTAAGACTCACGTCCGCAGATCCTCTGCTGAAAAAGGGCCATGGCGACATGGCCCTTTTTTGTTATCCTTGCGCCCCTCGAAATTGTCGGAGGCCAAGGTGAACCGTTTCGCTCTCGCCCGCCGGGAAGCAGTCTTCTGCCTGCTGCTGACCCTGCTCTACTTCTTTGCCTGGTATGGCACCGCCTACTTTATTCCGCCGCAGTTGGAGCTGTGGGGGCTGCCGCTCTGGTTCCTGCTCAGCTGCATGGTGATGCCACTACTGTTCATCCTGCTCTGCGCCCTGATGGTGAACCGCTTGTTCGTGGAGATCCCCCTCGATCCCGAGCCGCTTCAGCCCAAGGAGCCCTCCCATGAATCTTGAGTTGATGCTGCCGCTCTTCATCTATCTGGTGCTGGTGCTGGGGGTTGGCTTCTGGGCCAGCCGCCATCGCGCCGCCGGCAACTTCGTCAGCGAGTACTTCATCGGCAACCGCAGCATGGGCGGCCTGGTACTGGCCATGACGCTGGTAGCCACCTATACGTCGGCCTCGTCCTTTATCGGCGGCCCCGGCGCTGCCTACAAGATTGGTCTTGGCTGGGTCTTGCTGGCGATGATCCAGCTGCCCACCGTCTGGCTCACCCTGGGGGTACTTGGCAAGAAGTTCGCCATCATCGCCCGCCGGGTCAATGCGGTGACCATCAACGACATGCTGTGGGCTCGCTACCAGAGCCGGGCCGTGGTGATCCTGGGCTCGGTGACCATCATCCTCGCCTTTATCGCCACCATGGTAGTGCAGTTCATCGGCGGGGCCCGCCTGCTGGAGACCGCCACCGGCCTCTCCTACCAGCAGGGGCTGTTCCTGTTTGCCGGCTGCGTGCTGCTCTACACCATCATCGGCGGCTTTCGCGCCGTGGTGATGACCGATGCCCTGCAGGGGATCATCATGCTGATCGGCACCGGTGCCCTGCTGGCGGGGATCCTGATCGTGGGGGATGGCTTGCCCAACCTCATCCACCAGCTCAAAGAGATAGATCCCAAGCTGGTAAGCCCGCAGGGGGCCGGCGACATGCTGACCCAGCCCTTCATGTTGAGCTTCTGGATCCTGGTCTGCATCGGGGTGGTGGGGCTGCCCCACTCGGCCTTGCGCTGCTTTGGTTATCGCGACAGCAAGGCGCTTCATCGCGGCATCCTGATCGGCACAGTGGTGAGCGCCCTCTTGATGTTCGGCATGCACCTGGCCGGGGCCCTCGGCCGCGCCATCCTGCCCGGCATGGACAGTCCGGACAAGATCATGCCCTCTCTCATGATGGAGGTGCTGCCCCCCTGGCTGGCCGGGGTCTTCCTGGCGGCGCCCATGGCGGCCATCATGTCGACCATCGACTCCCAGCTGATCCAGGCTTCGGCCACCCTGGTGAAAGATCTCTACCTCAACTACCTCAATCCGAAGCAGGAGAAGCTGGAGGTACGCATTCCTCGCCTCTCCCTGCTCTGCACCCTGATCCTCGGCACTCTGGTACTGCTGGCGGCGCTGCAGCCCCCCGAGATGATCATCTGGCTCAACCTGCTCGCCTTCGGCGGCCTGCAGGCGGTATTCCTCTGGCCGCTAGTGCTCGGCCTCTACTGGCCGCGGGCCAACGGTCGCGGCGCCCTGGCCAGCATGATCTGCGGCATTCTGTGCTACTGCATCCTGAGCCAGTGGGGGATCAAGCTGGCTGGTCTGCACGCCATCGTGCCCAGCCTGACTCTCGGTTTTTTCGCCTTCGTGGTGGTGAGCCTGCTCAGTGCTCCGCCCTCGCGGGAAGTGCGGGAGTTGTTCGAGTAAAAATTGAGTAAAAAATGAATTAGGGGTTCAGAAACTATCCCCAAATGGGTGTTTTACGGGTAAACTGTGCGCCGAGTCACAGAATAATGGCGTCGTATGCCCGTAAAAGACACCCGACAAGTCGTTACCCAAGCCCTGCAGCGGCTTGGCTATGCCCTGCTGCTGCCCGTCTCCATCTTGCCGGTGGCGGCCCTGGTCTATCGACTCGGGCAACCCGATGCGCTGGACATGGCTGTGCTCTCCCTCACCGGTCAGGCGATCTTCAGCCAGATGCCACTCATTTACGCAGTGGCCATCGCCTTTGGCCTGAGCCGGCAGGGGGAAGGCACCCAGGCGCTGGCCGGGGCGGTCAACTTCCTGCTGCTCAGTACCGCCTTCAACACCCTGGCCCCGAATCTTCATGCGGACATGATCTGCGGCCTGCTGGCGGGGCTGACCACCGCCATCATCTATCCCTGGGTCCGTCAGCAACAAACACGGCCTGGCTGGCTACGCTTCGCCCGGGGTGAATTCCCCAGCCTGCTCTGCTCGGCGCTGGCCTGCCTGCTTATCGCCCTGCCGCTATCACTCTTGTGGCCACCGCTGGAACGTGGCCTCACCCTGCTCACCTCCGAGCTGCTCACCACGCCACTCGGGGCCTTCTGTTACGGCACCCTCAACCGGCTGCTGATCCCGCTCGGCCTGCATCAGGTGCTGGGCAGCGTGATCGGCCTTGGCGAGAGCAACCTGCAAGCACTGGCCAGTGCCCAGCCGCTGCACGAAGGGTATGTGGCGGGGCTCTATCCCATCATCATGTTCGGTCTGCCGGGTGCCTGTTTCGCCATCTGGCTCCATCGCCAGCGGATGCGGCGGCTGCCGCAGGGTGGCCTGCTGCTCACCCTGGCGCTCACCTCGGCGCTGGTGGGGATCACCGAGCCCATCGAGTTTCTGTTTGCCTTCACCGCCCCCTGGCTGTTTCTGGCCCACGCCCTGATGACCGGGCTGTCGCTGGCAGTGTGCAGCAGCCTCGGCATCAAGGTGGGCAGTTACTTCTCCGCCGGCCTGCTGGATCTGGTGCTGAGCTATCAGACGGGCGAACACAGCTTCTGGCTGATCCCGGTCGGCATCCTGTTCTTCGTCGCCTACACCCTGCTGTTTTACCAGTTACTGGAACGCTCGCCCCTCAGCATGCCGAGCAAGCCCATCGCCAGGGAGCATTCGCGCCTCGCGAGCGTGGCCCCCTCCGATCCCCAGATGTTGGCGATCCAGTATCTCAAGGTGCTGGGAGGCATGGACAACCTGCAGGCCATGAGCGTCTGCCTGACCCGCCTCAGCCTGCGGGTGCGCGACATCGAGCTGGTGGATCAATCCCGCTTTCTCGAGCTCGGTTGCCTCTCCTGGATCCAGCTCAACGATCATCAACTGGTGCTGGTGCTGGGCCCCAGCGCCAACCTGATAGAGGGGCAGATCCGCATGATGGCCGAACGCCAGTCCGTGCCCATCGGCCTCAAGCCCAATCAGGAGTCAGCCAGCCAGAGCGGCTGGTAACTCAGGCGAACGGCAGACGCTCGGCCACGAAATCCATCAGGCTGCGCAGGGCGGGCGCCAGGTGTTCCCGGCTCGGGTAGATGAGGTAAAACGGATTGGTCGGGATGGGGATCATGGGCAGGATCTTCTGCAATTTCCCGCTGGCCAGCCCGCTCTCGCAGACATGCTGCGGCAACAGGGCGATTCCCCCGTCATGAAGCGCCAGCTCCCGCAGCGCCAGCAGGCTGTTGCTGACACAAGCTCCCTGCGGTCGCCAGCCCCCCTCCTGCAACGGCCACACCGGAAGAGCGGTGTGAACCAGACAGACATGGTGCGCCAGCTCGGCCAGCCGCTGCGGCATGCCGTGCTGCGCCAGATAACCGGGAGAGGCCACCAGATAACGTGCCACCTCGCCGATGCGCCGGCAGATGAGGCTGGAATCCTTGAGCGGCGCCGCCCGCAGCGCCAGATCGTACCCCTCCCCCACCAGATCCAGCTGATCGTCACTCAGGGTCAGCTCCAGCACCACCTCGGGATAGAGGGCGCGAAACTCGGCCAGGATAGGGCCAAGCAGCAAGGTGCCGGTCGCCTCGGGCGCAGTGATCCGCACCCGGCCGGCGGGAGCGCTGCGAAGCCGCGCCATCGCCAGATTGGCGCTGCGGGCCAGGGTCAGCAATCCGCGGCAGTGTTCTACATAGATCTCACCCTGAGGGGTCAGGCTGAGCCTGCGGGTGGTGCGCTGAAGCAACCGCACCCCAAGCTGTGACTCAAGCCGCGAGATCTTCTGGCTCACCGAGGACTTTGGCATGCCGAGCAGCTCGGCCGCCCGGGTAAAGCTGCCCTGTTCCACCACGGTGGCAAACAGCCCCATCAATTCCAGTTCGACATTGTTCATATATTCAAACAGTCTTTACAAATTACCCATCTTAATCCGAATAATCAGACAGACTAGAGTGGCTGGCAATCCCCCTCCAACCGATTTGAAAGGAACTGCCATGAAAGCCATCGCCCTGACTCACTACCTGCCAAGCGATCACCCCCACTGCTTCATCGAGGCCAATCTGCCCGCCCCGACGCCGGGCCCACGCGACCTGCTGGTGCGAGTCAACGCCACCTCCGTCAACCCGGTCGACACCAAGGTGCGCGCCCCCAAGGAGAAAGTAGAGAGCAGCCCCCGCGTGCTGGGTTGGGATGCCGTGGGCGAGGTTGTCGCCGTCGGCAGCGAGGTAACCCTGTTCAAGGCGGGCGACAGAGTCTGGTACGCCGGTGACATCAGCCGCCCCGGCAGCAATAGCGCTCTGCAACTGGTGGATGAACGCATCGCTGCCCTCGCCCCCACAACTCTGAGCGACGTGGAGGCCGCCGCCCTGCCGCTGACCGCCATCACCGCCTGGGAGGCCCTGTTCGAGCGCCTTGGCCTCACTCGCGAGAGCACAGGCCGGCTGCTCATCATCGGCGGCGCTGGCGGGGTGGGTTCCATCGCCATTCAGCTGGCCCGCCAGCTCACCGGCATGGAAGTGATCACTACCGCCTCCCGCCCCGAGACTCGCGACTGGTGCCAGCAGATGGGGGCCCATCAGGTGGTGAGTCATCATAGCCTGTCATCGGATCTGGCCGACCTTGGCATCGATCAGGTAGACGCCATCTTCTGTACCAATGCCACCGAGCAGCACTGGCAGGCCATGGCAACGCTCATTCGCCCGTTCGGTCACATCTGTACCATTGCCGAATCGAAAGATCCCTGGGATCTCTCCCTGCTCAAGAGCAAGAGCGTCACCTTCAGTCAGGAGTTCATGTTTACCCGTTCCCTGTTCCAGACCCCGGACATGATCGAGCAGCACAGGCTGCTGCAACAGGTTGCTACCCTGGTGGATCAGGGCGTGCTGAAGAGCACTCTGACCCGCACGCTGCCCGAACTGACACCGGCCACCCTGGCCCGGGCCCATGCCGAGCTGGAAGCCGGCCGCATGATGGGCAAGCTGGTGATCGATATGAGCGGCTTCTAATCCCTTGGAGGTAAAAAATGCACCAAGCTGGGGTATTTTCACCAACGGCAAGCCCCATCAAGGCACAGGGCCGGTCGGTTGCCCGGCAATCAGGCGCGACATGATTGAAGAGATGACATAAAAAAGGGGCCATTCCGTCGGAATGGCCCTAAATACCTGAACATTGGGGTAACAATCACACACACATCCTTTGCAGGACAGATTGGCTTTTGCAGCTTGTGTGCCAAAACGCCGTTTATTGCAGACTTTTCCCTCTCTCCGACTATTCAAAGCCCCATGCCACTCTCACGCCATCGGTTTGAAACAAAAAAAAAGCCACCCGAAGGTGGCCAAGCAATGACGGAACTTTCCTAGAGCAAAGCATTCAGCGGGAACAGGTTGCTTCCCGTCACCCATTGGGGAATACATTAACCATGCCAACTCGGCAAAGTTGCCATGCTCCACCACACCCCATGGGCAAACCACGACAGCAAAGCCCCATGATGGTAGAATCCCGCGGTTTCACATTTATGAAGAGTCGACGCCATGCCCTGGATACAAATTCGAATCAACGCCACTGCCAAGACCGCAGACAAGGTGAGCAACATGCTGCTGGGGCGTGGTGCCCAGGCGGTGACCTTTATGGATGCCAAGGATGTGCCTGTCTATGAACCCATGCCCGGCGAAACCCCGCTGTGGGGCGAGACCGAGGTGATGGGTCTGTTCGACGCCGAAACCGATCCGGCCCCCACCATCGCCTTCTTCCAGCAGATCTTCGGCGAGAACGTCGGCTACAAGGTCGAGCAGCTGGAAGACAAAGACTGGGTACGCGAGTGGATGGATCACTTCCACCCTATGCAGTTTGGCGAGCGGCTGTGGATCTGCCCGAGCTGGCGCGATGTGCCGGACCCCGAGGCGGTCAACGTCATGCTGGATCCGGGTCTGGCGTTCGGTACCGGTACCCACCCCACCACGGCCCTCTGCCTGCAGTGGCTGGACGGGCTGGATCTGGCCAGCAAAACCGTGGTGGATTTTGGCTGCGGTTCCGGCATTCTCGGCATCGCCGCCCTGAAACTCGGCGCCGCCCGGGTGATCGGCATCGACATCGATCCGCAGGCGATCCAGGCCAGCCGTGACAACGCCGAGCGCAACGGCGTAGCAGGCCAGATCGAGCTCTACCTGCCCGCCGAGCAGCCGGAAGGGCTGCTGGCCGACGTGGTGGTCGCCAACATCCTGGCCGGCCCGCTGCGTGAGCTGGCCCCGTTGATCGCGGGTCTGGGCAAACCGGACAGCCTGATGGCCCTCTCCGGCGTGCTGGAGAGCCAGGCCTCCGAGCTGGAAACCATCTACGGCCAGTGGTTCAAGATGGACCCGACAGCGGTGAAAGAGGAGTGGTGCCGCCTATCCGGCCGCAAACACGGCTGATAGCGAAAAGGCAGCATGACGACGACAAGGGCACCTTCGGGTGCCCTTGTTCTATTTGCTCGCCTGCTCGCCCCGTTTATCCACTCGCAATGCTGCTTCACACACCAGGACCAGGGAAAAACTTCATCGCGCAGATGGCGTGGAGAGAGGCGGATATCAGGCCATGAGAATTGCCA
This sequence comes from Aeromonas sp. S18(2024), assembly GCF_041402525.1. Classification (NCBI taxonomy): domain Bacteria; kingdom Pseudomonadati; phylum Pseudomonadota; class Gammaproteobacteria; order Aeromonadales; family Aeromonadaceae; genus Aeromonas; species Aeromonas sp. S18(2024). Next base: position 628,627 of record NZ_JBGLQV010000002.1, read on the forward strand.
GAACACGGCTGAAAACACCATAAAAATAAAGCCCAATGTCACGAGGACGTTGGGCTGTTTAAAAAGGTGCTACGGAATTGCGACTCTCATCGCAGAAAAATTAGAAGGGATGCCCTTCTAAACTGGCAGGGGGATATTAATGGATGCGCAAACGTTTTACATAGCTAAATACACCAGGATTGAGAGGCGTATCTCACTATTTAAAAAATTCCCTGCTACGGCCCGTCATCCCGATCTGCCCCCATTTATTTTCAGTGGCCACTCTGGTTACTATCCGGAGTTTGCCAAAAAAAGCCCTGATGGATCAGGGCTTTGTCCGAGACTATCGAAGCAGAGTCAGCGACTCAGAAACGGCGGACATACTCGCCGAGGGGTAATTCACGCAGCTTGCGCGCCTCCAGCATGGGAGTGCCGAGATAGAGGAAGCCCACCAGCTGATCCTCTGCCCCCAGCCCCAATCCCTGGTTGATCTGCTCATCGAAGATGAACCAGCCGGAGCGCCAGATGCCGTTGAATCCCTGCGCCTGAGCCGCCATCTGCATCGCCATCAGGGCGCAACCGGCGGAGAGCTCCTGCTCCAGTTTCGGCACCTTGGGGTGTTCCTGATAACGGGTCGCGACGGCAACCACCAGCGGGGCCCTCAGCGGCGCCTCCTGACACTTCCTGATGCTCTCTTCATCTTCACCCCGGCGGCGGGCAGCCTCTCCCAGCAGGGTACCGAGCCGCTCGCGCCCTTCCCCTTCAAACAGGATGAACTGCCAGGGGGTTAGGGTACCGTGATCCGGCGCCCGCAGCCCGGCCTTGAGAATATTGTCGAGCACCTCGCCGGCGGGAGCCGGCTCGGCCAGACGGCCACAGGAGTGGCGATTGAGCAACAGGGTAAGGGCATCCATGGGCAGTTCCTTGTCTGGGGCTATGATGGCGCTACCTTAGCACAGCGCCGAATGAAGAAAACCCCTGATGCTCAGGGGTTTATGACGTGACCAAAGTGCCTGCTACCTAGATGACGGCAGCCAGCTCCGCCCCCTGACGGATCGCCCGCTTGGCATCGAGCTCCGCCGCCACATCGGCGCCGCCTATGATGTGTACCGGTTTGCCGGCGGCCTGCAGGCCGACTTGCAGCTCCTTGAGCGGCTCCTGTCCGGCACAGATGATCACCTGATCCACCGGCAGACACTGCTGCTTGTCACCCACCTGAATATGGAGACCCTCGTCGTCGATACGCAGGTACTGCACCCCGGAGAGCATCTGCACCTTGCGGTTCTTCAAGACGGTGCGGTGGATCCAGCCGGTGGTCTTGCCAAGGCCGTCACCCACCTTGCTCTCCTTGCGCTGGAGCAGCCAGATCTGGCGCTCGGGGGCGTCGACTTCCGGGGTCGTCAAGCCACCGCGCTCGGCAAGCTGCTTGTCGATGCCCCACTCCTTGAGCCAGTGGTCACGACGAAGATCCCCGTCCCCGTCGGATTTCTGCACTTCCCTTTTCTCCACCAGGTATTCGGCCACATCGAAACCGATGCCGCCGGCACCGATCACCGCCACCTTCTCACCCACCGGCTTGTGATCGCGCAGCACGTCCAGGTAGCTCAGCACCTTGGGATGCTCGATGCCCGGAATATTGGGGGTGCGCGGACGAATGCCGGTGGCGAGGATCACCTCGTCAAAGCCGCCGCCCAAGAGGCTCTCGGCGCTCTGGCGCTGGCCGAGATAAAGCTCGACGCCGCACTTCTCCAGCCGTTTGGCAAAATAACGCAGGGTCTCGTGAAACTCCTCCTTGCCCGGGATCTGCTTGGCGAAGTTGAACTGGCCGCCTATCTCGCTCGCCTGATCGAACAGGCTCACCTGATGGCCGCGCTCGGCGGCGTAACAGGCAAACGCCAGGCCCGCTGGGCCGGCTCCCACCACCGCCAGCTTCTTGGGCTGGGGCACCCGGCCGAAAGTGAGCTCGGTCTCGAAACAAGCGCGCGGATTGACCAGGCAGGAGGCGCGCTTCTGCTTGAAGATGTGGTCGAGGCAGGCCTGGTTGCAGGCGATGCAGGTGTTGATCTCGTCTGCTCTGTCTTCGGCGGCCTTGATGACGAACTCGGGATCGGCCAGGAAGGGGCGCGCCATGGAGACCATATCCGCGTCCCCCTGCGCAAGGATGCGTTCGGCCACCTCCGGGGTGTTGATGCGGTTGGTGGTGATAAGCGGCACTCTCAGATGTTTCTTGAGCTCCGCCGTCACCCAGCTGAAGGCGCCGCGCGGCACGCTGGTGGCGATGGTGGGCACCCGCGCCTCGTGCCAGCCGATGCCGGTGTTGATCAGGGTCACCCCCACCTGCTCCAGCGCCTGACCGAGGGCTATAACCTCTTCCAGGGTCGAGCCCTGCTCCACCAGATCCAGCATGGAGAGGCGGAAGATAATGATGAAATCCGGGCCGACCCGCTCGCGGATGGCACGCACTATCTCCACCGGGAAACGCATCCGGTTTTCGCTGCTGCCACCCCAGCCATCGGTACGCTTGTTGGTGCGCTCGCAAATGAACTGGTTGATGAGATAGCCTTCCGATCCCATCACCTCGACCCCGTCATAACCTGCCGCCCTGGCGAGCGCGGCGGTGGCGGCGAAGTCGCGGATGGTGCCGCGGATCTGCCGCTCGCTCATGGCGCGCGGCTTGAACGGGGAGATGGGAGCCTTGAGGGCACTCGGTGCCAGGCTGAAGGGGTGATAGGCGTAACGGCCGGCATGGAGGATCTGCAGCGCTATCTTGCCCCCCTCCTGATGGACCGCCCGGGTCACCTTCTTGTGTTTGGCAACCTGCCAGGGAAAGCTCAGCTGGGAACCGTGAGGCACCAGGCGCCCACGCAGGTTGGGGGCGATACCGCCGGTCACGATGAGGCCGACCCCGCCACGGGCGCGTTCGCCATAGAAGGCGGCCAGCTTGTCAAAGCCCCCTTTCTCCTCTTCGAGGCCGGTGTGCATCGAACCCATCAATACCCTGTTGCGCAATTGGGTAAAGCCGAGATCGAGCGGGGTCAGCAGGGTTGGATAACGACTCACAGGGCCTCCAGTTAATTTTTTGTTATCAATGTGGAGCTAGAGTAAAGAATCGAAAATTCTTTTTCAAACAAATGTTTGGACAATTTTTCAGCGCACAGCCGTGTCCTGAATCCCGGGCGCCGGATCCACCAGCCGGAAATGGCAATTTCGCCCCCAACTGGTTAATAATGGCCCCTCCTCCCCCATTAACAGGGCGATAACGCGACTATGTCTATTTTCAAAGGCCTGGGCTGGTTGTTCCGCAGCCTGTGGCGTCTGCTCAACTTCACCCGCCTGATGCTGGTCAATCTGCTGTTTCTGCTGGTCGTGCTGGTCATCGTCGTCAGCTTCGGCCAGAAAGAGGCTCCGGTGGCCCCCATCGAAGGGGCGCTCACTCTCAACCTCAACGGCGTGCTGGTCGAGCAGCGTTCCCAGACAGACCCCACTGTGCAGCTGCTGCGCCAGATGGACAGCAGCGACGAGCAGCCGAGCGAGATCGTGCTCTCCGATCTGCTGTGGGCCATTCACAACGCCAAGGATGACGATCGCATCAAGGCGCTGGTGATCAAGCCACAGGGACTGCAGGGCGCCAGCTTCTCCAAATTGCAGGAGGTGGCAAGCGCCATCGATGCCTTCAAGGAGAGCGGCAAGCCGGTCATCGCCATGGCCGACTTCTATACCCAGGGGCAATACCTGCTGGCGGCTCACGCCGACCACGTGCTGCTCAACCAGAGTGGCGCCGTGGTGATCGAGGGCCTGGGCGTCTACCAGACCTACTTCAAGTCGGCGCTGGAGAAACTCAACATCACCCCCCATGTGTTCAAGGTCGGTACCTACAAATCCTTCGTCGAACCCTACACCCGGGATGACATGTCCCCCGAGAGCAAGGAGGCGAACCAGCGCTGGCTGGATCAGCTGTGGCAATCCTATGTTGCCGACGTGGCCAACCAGCGGGAGATAGACTCGGAGATCGTGGCTCCGGGCAAAGAGCGCTTCCTCGAACTGCTGCGCAAGGCCGGTGGCAACGCCGCCAACTACGCCCTCGACAACGGCCTGGTGGATCAGCTCGCCACCCGTGACGAGATGACCCAGGCGGTGATCAAGGAGGTGGGAGAAGACGAGGATCACGGCTGGAAAGGGGTCGGCCTCAAGGAGTATCTGGCCGCCATTCCCGAGCAATATCCCCAGAGCGGCAAGGACGAAGTAGGCCTCATCGTCGCCAGCGGCGCCATCATGGACGGCATGCAACCCGCCGGCACCATAGGTGGGGACAGCCTCTCCGAGTTGCTGGCCGATGCCCGCCGCGATGACAAAGTGAAGGCCGTGGTATTGCGGGTCGACAGCCCCGGCGGCAGCGCCTTCGCCGCCGAGCAGATCCGCGCCGAATTGCTGGCCCTGAAACAGGCTGGCAAGCCGGTAGTGATCTCCATGGGCAGCTACGCCGCCTCCGGTGGCTACTGGATCTCCGCCGATGCGGACAAGATCTTCGCCTCCCCCACCACCCTCACCGGCTCCATCGGGGTGTTCGGCATGTTTGCCACCATCGACAAGGCACTCTCCCAGTACGGGGTGCATACCGATGGCGTCGGCACCACGGATTACGTCGGCGTCGGTCTGACCCGAGCCCTGCCCGAGCACGTCAGCCAGGCCATCCAGCTGAGTGTGGAGGATACCTACCAGCGCTTCGTCGATCTGGTGGGCAAGGGGCGCGGTCTGAGCCCGGAAGAGGCAGAAAAAGCCGCCGAAGGGCGAGTCTGGACCGGTGAGGATGCCAAGGCACTGGGTCTGGTGGACGAGTTCGGCAACCTCGACGATGCCCTCAAGGCCGCCGCCGACCTCGCCAATCTCAAGGAGTGGCAGGTAAGCCCCATCGAGCAGGAAGAGTCAGCCAGGGACAAGTTCCTGCGCCAGCTGTTCGACAGCAGCGCCCAGGCGCTGGCACCGTACCTGCAAAGCTGGCTGCCAGCCGGATTTGGCAAGGCCATGGTGGAGGTGAAGCGTAACCTGGATCCCCTCACCCGCTTCAACGATCCGCAGGGCACCTACGCCTTCTGCCCGGTCTGCGTGCAGTAACCCCAATTGATGGCGCTCAGACGCCAGCCATAAAAAACGGCGACCATCTGGTCGCCGTTTTCGTTAGCCTGCCTGGGCCTTCTTGAAAGGCACAGAACTCATCAGGGATTGAGGCGGGTCGGCATGCCGCTGCGCTGCTCCAGCACCTGCTTGACCACATTGGAGTCAGAGTCGGCGTGGGCGATGAAGCGGGTAGTGGCCGGGGTCATGGGCAGCGGCACGGCGGCGGTGGAGTTGAACTCCTCCTCGGTGCGCGACAGCGGCTCGTGCACTTCCATGTAGCGACCGCCATCCGGCTCGACCGTGGTCTTGACCGGCTGGTTGACGAACTGGACGCGGGTGCCGACCGGCACGTGGTCGAACAGGTATTTGATATCGTCGGCGCGCAGACGGACGCAGCCGCTGCTCACCCGCAGACCGATGCCGAAGGTGGCATTGGTGCCGTGGATGGCGTAGAGGTTGCCGATATAGAGGGCGTGCAGACCCATGGGGTTGTCAGGACCGGCCGGCCAGACCGCAGGCAGGGTCTTGCCCTGGGCGGCGTAGCGGCGACGGATGTTCTCGGTCGGGGTCCAGGTCGGGTTGGCGCGCTTGCGCTCCACCTTGGTGATCCAGTTCTCCGGGGTGTTAACCCCCAGCTGGCCGATGCCGATGGGCAGCACCTGCACCACGTTCTTGCCTTTCGGGTAGTAATAGAGGCGCATCTCGGCCACGTTGATGACGATCCCTTCGCGGGGTGCATTGGGCAGGATCAGCTGATGGGGAATGATCAGGGTGCTGCCTGCCTTGGGCAGGTAGGGATCGACCCCGGGGTTGGCTTCCATGATGTTGGTCAGACCCAACTGGAAGTCAGAGGCGATCTGCTCCAGCGGACGGTTGTCCGCGGGCACCACATATTCCTGGTTCTCGCCGATCAGACGGCTGTTGGCCGCAGGCAGACGGTACTCGACGGCGGCGGCCTGTTGGCTGACCAGTGCGAGTGTGCATAAAAGGGCCGAAGCGGCAGTGCGAAGGGGATTCATAAAATTCCTGTATGGTTTCCTGTACCAATGGGCCGACGGCCCTGTCATCCTCGGTCTGCCGGTGGCGGGTCAACCTGCACCACAGGCCAATAACCGAGCGCGCATTCTTTCCTGTGTCGGCCAAAATTTCAACTTCGACGTAACGCTTTTACCATCAAAATCAGCCGACAGACCGCCATCGGGGGAGATCCTCTCCCCTGCCAGAGTGCCCACGCCACCATGAGCAAAAGATGAACAGCCTGAATTGCCCCTCCCAGTGTTGTACGCTCCCGTTGCCGCAATCCATCCTCATCGGCTAACGGGCTGCACGCCATATGGCCAGCCAGTCTCGGGCCAGCAACCAGCGACCATAAAAAAACCGCTCCGAGGAGCGGTCAATGGAGCCACCAGGCAACCATAAAAGGGACTACGGGTTGTGTTGTCATTGGTATTGCTGTGTCACGCTCACTACTGCACCGTGGCGTCCGTGGCACCGGTCTGCTCCTTGAGGAAAGTAATCCAGGGAGAGGCGCGGCCGCTGACATTGCCATTCTGGGCTGCCTGGGTGAAGGCATTGAGCGCCTCTTTCGGTTTTTGCTGCTCGAAATAGGCAATCCCGCTCAGGAACTTCAGATCGGCGCGCTGCTCGCCACTGGCATTCGCCGCAGGTTTGGCAGCCAGTGCTACCAAGTCCTGATAGCGCTTGCTCTGGATCATCATGCGCGCCATTTTCAACTGCAGCTCGGCGCTGGGGGCCAACCGGTAGCTCTTGGCCAGCGTATCGATGGCCGGATCCAGCTCCTTGGCCTGATGCCAGTAGTTGGCCAGCGTCTTGTAGTTGCCGGCGCTCGCCTCAATCGCCCCCTCCTTCATCCCCTTCTCCATCACCCGGGCGGCGCGATGGGGAATGCCGACAAAGGCCAGGTAATTGGCCAGCCGCTGCAGCTCGGTTGCCTCGGTCAGCATGCCGAGGTTGTAGGCCGACTCCAGCGCCGCCAGCGCCTTGCCATCATTGCCCGCCTGCATGTGCATGGCCGACAGCTGGGTCCAGTACTTCTTCTTCTCCGGGAACATGTTGACCAGGGTAGTCAGCACCTCGGTGGCTGGCTTGTACTGCTTGAGCTCGTAGTGGGCCCCCATCTTGAGCAGGTACCAGGACTCCGGTGCCTTGCCCGCCGACAGCCTGATCGCCTGATCCACCGCAGGGATCGCCTCCCGGTACTGCTTGAGCTGCACATGGGCGTTGGCCAGGGTGATGTAGGCGTGGGCGTTTGGCTTGTCATCCTTGCCCTGGTTGGCAAACCACTCCTTCATGGTCTTTACCGAACCCTGAAAGTTGCCCTCAGCCATATAAAGCTGGGCCAGGTTGTAGCGCACCTGCTGGGCCACCACGGGCGGCAGGCCGCCGGTGGCGATGGCATCGGCGAAGTATTTGGTCGCCTGACCATACTTCTCCTGCTGCGCGGCCACGAAGCCGAGGGTTTGCAGAATAACCCCCTTGTCGTAGACCCGCTCACCGGTACCGGACAAGGCCTCCTGCAACTTGGCATTGGCATCGCCATAGCGTTTCTCGGTGATCAGCTCCTGCGCCTTGTTGACCGCACGATAGGCTCGATCCGACAGGGTCGGCTGCTCGGCGGCCCAACTGGCGGTGCTGAGCAGCACCGCCATGGCGACCGGGGCGAGGATCATCTTGTGTAACTTGTTCATCGCCACCTTCCTTAGTTGACCGCGAACTCGATTTCTTGCTGCATCCGGGAAGCCTGCGGCTTGCCATCCACCATGGCCGGTTTGAACGTCCACTTGGCGATGGTCTTGCGCGCCTCCTTGCCAAGGTCATAGCTGCGCGGCTCTTCCTTCACGATCCGCACGTTGCTGACGGTGCCGCGCTCGGTCACGGTGAACTCCACCAGCACCTTGCCGGAAGCGAGCCCGGCCAGCGCCGCCTTGCGGGGCATCATGGGTTCGAACGTTGCCAGGGGAATGGCACCGTTGTTGCCACCGATCCCGCCACCACCGCCGCCCGTGCTGTAGGCACCGAGGGCATTGCCGCCGCCGATGTTGACCGGGATGTCGAGCTTGGGCATGTCCATGGGCGCGCTCTCCATCTTCGGTCTGTCCGTGCTTGCCACCTCCATTTCAGGCGGGGGGGGCGGACGCTTCGGGGGCGGCGGTTTGGGCAGCTCCCTCTGTTTCTCTTGCAGGGTCTCATCGGGCTTGATGCGGATGAAGTCGGTCATGGTGACGTCATCCTTCTCCGTCAACTCCCGGTGATCCGGTGTGATCAGCTTGTTCATTCCCAAAAACAGAAAGAACACCACCACACAGGAGACCGCCAACGATATCAGGTATCTCATAGGTCTCTCTCCGGCATCAGCTGCTCTTGTCGGCAGCGATGGAGATGTTCTGGACACCGGCCATGCGGATCTGATCCATGACCTGCACCACCAGACCGGAACGGGATTCGCTGTCGGCCTGGATCACCACGGCGCTCTCCGGGTTCTCCGCCCGCAGCCGCTCGATGTTTGCGCGCACAGCACCAACTTCCACCACTCGCTTGTCGACCCAGACCTGGCCATTTTCCCGTACCGCAACCATGATGTTGCCCTTCTTCACCGTCTCGGCCGTGTTGGCACTGGGACGGTTGATCTCGACACCGGACTCCTTGACGAACGAGGTGGTCACGATGAAGAAGATCAGCATGATGAACACTATGTCCAGCATGGGGGTCAGATCGATGGCCGCCTCGTCAGCACCGCTGTCGCTGTGACGTTTTCTCATGGCAAAAACTCCTTGCTTGTTCTGAGCCTCCGACAGGTCCGGCCTGACCGGAGGCGTGCATCCTGCATCAACCGTGTTTCAGGTTGTCTTCCAGCTTCTCGACCGCCAGCTTGGCCTTGTGATCGAGCTGGTTTACAAAAAACAGACCGGAAAGGGCGGCAACCATGCCCGCCATGGTCGGCACCGTAGCCTTGGAGATCCCCGAGGCCATGGCGCGCGGCGAACCGGTACCGGTCACGGCCAGGGTGTCGAACACCTGGACCATGCCGACCACGGTGCCGAGCAGCCCCATCAGCGGACAGAGGGCGATCAGCACCTTGATGATCGGCATCCCCTTGTCCACCGCCATGGCCACCCTTGAGACCAGCTCGCGCCGGATCTGCCTGGCAGACCAGGAGAGGTGATCGCTGCGGGCCAGCCAGGTCGCCTTGGTCTGCTTCACCTGCTTGGGGTAGACGGCGATGAAGTAGAACCAGCGCTCCAGCAACAGGGCCCACATCATCAGGGTCAGGAAGAACAGGGCGACCAGCACGTCGCCCCCCAATCCCAGAAACCGGCGGACCGACTCGACTTCTTCAATCAACCAGAACCACATGGATGACTCCTTAGGCTGCTGCCTTGGCAGAGTGCAGACGCTCCTGATAACGGGCGACGAAACCGGCACTCTGCTCTTCCAGTACCTGGATCAGGCGACGGCTCTGGGTCTGCACCAGGGTGTAGAGGAACAGCATGGGCACGGCCACGACCAGACCCTGCATGGTGGTCACCAGGGCTTCGGAAATACCGCCGGCCATCAGCTTGGGATCGCCGGTACCGAACAAGGTGATGGCCTGGAAGGTGGCGATCATCCCGACTACGGTACCCAGCAGACCCAGCAGCGGAGCGACCGAGGCGATCAGCTTGATGATGCTGATGCCCTTCTCGAACTTGGGTACGTTGCGCAGGATGATCTCGTCGAGCTTGGACTCCAGATCCTCGATGTTGTCACCACGGTGCGCCTGATAGGCCCCCAGCATGTCACCGATGGGGTTGCCCTTGATCACCTGATCGGATTTCAGCTGCTTGCGCATGGAAGAGCCGATCAGCGAAAGGCGGATGCCACAGAAGATGGCCAGCAAGGTACCGATGACCCCGAGTGCGAGGATCACATAACCCACAGTGCCACCCTGATCGATACGCTCCTTCAGGGTCGGCGACTGCACCAGCAGGGAGAGGATCACGCCACGGGACGGGTCGATAAAGACAGGCTTGACCCCTTCACCACCCGCTTCAAACTCGGCGAGCGGTGCCAGCACGCTCTTCTCCGGTTGGCGGGAGAGTTGCTCGAACTTGCCGGTTTCCGGCACGAAGGTCAGGTAGTTGCCTTCGGAGACAGTGTTGAACTCGCCGATCTGGGTGACCGTCTTCTCGGCCTGATTGCCCTCGCCGTAAACCACGGTCGCCGGGATCTGGCTCACCTTGCCGCCATCGACCATGCGGCCGAGAGTGGTGGTCCAGAAGGCTTCCAGATCATCGCTGGAGGGAAGCTCCTTGCTCTCGGCCAGACGGGTCAGCAGTACCGCCTGCTCCGGATGTTCCACCCGGCGGGCGGAGGCGTTGAAGATCCCCTTGAACTCGCCGGCGAACTGGCGCAGTACGCCGAACATCTCGCCCATGTTGCCGGAGCGCTGGCGCAGGGTCTCGGTCAGTTCGGTCAGCTGCTTGTCGTTGGCATCAAAGGTCGCCTTGAGCTGTTCGCCCTTGGCTGTCTCGGCTGCCAGCTCCGCCTTGGCCTTGGCCAGCAGGGCGGCCTGCTCGTTCTTGTCAGCCAGGAAGCGGGCTTCCCGCTCCTTGTTGAGCTGGGATTCGCTTAAGCTGGAGGCTTTCACCTGGTTCAGCAGCGCATTGAGATCCACCGGCTTTTCGACGGCAGTCACCGGCAATGTGATCAGGGTGGCTCCCGCAATCAGGGAGGCGATGGCAAGTTTGATTCCTTTCATGATGCTTTCTCCGCAGTGTGAACCGGCAGCTTGATAAGCGCAGGAGGCGCCTGCTTCTTGGCAATACGCAAGCCATGTTCAACCGCACTGCGATACTCTTGGGGCAACTCTTCCCATTGACGGGTCTGCTTGTTCCACATGCCGGTTTCCTGGCCATCCGGAGACTGATAAAGGAGGGCGATGCGACCGACGCGCAGGAACTCGTAGGTCTTCTCGCTACCATCCTTGTCCAGGCTCGCCTTGTAGGCCTCGATGGTGCGGCTGAAGCTCTCCTCGATCTGGTAGGCCTCCAGGATCTTGCGGTACTTCTCTGAGATGGTGACGTCGGCCCGGTTCATCAGGTCGGTCAGGGCGGCGACCCTGTCTTCACGCTCGACCTTCTGGAACGGCAGATCCAGGGAGACGAACTGTTCGAGGGAGTCGATCATCTTGAGCATCAGGGGCACCACTTCGGTGCTGGTCTGGTCGATCTGGGCGATCTGCTTTTGCATCGAGGCCAGCTCGCTGCTCTGGGACTCGACCATCTTGGCGACCTGCTCGTTGTAGGTGCGCAGGCTGTCGACCTGGCGCAGGGCCGCCTTGTATTGAGCCAGTGCGGACTCGGCGGACTCGGCGTAGTTGTCGATCTTCTGCTGGGAAACTTTGGATGCGTTGTCGGTGGCGGCTTGAGCGTCCACGGCCTGTCCGGCGGTGGCGGCACCCAGATTGAAGCTGGTCAACAAGGCGGCCGATACCAGGCTGCCAAGGAGCGCTTTCTTCATTGTAATGGTCCTTGTCTTCATAGGATTACCCTATCTCCGTAACTTCCTTGGACGTTGGGCACAGCCGGCCCGACCGGGCCGGCTGAGATGTTGTATCAACGGGGTTGATTAGAACTTCTGGGTGTAGTCGATGTAGTAGATGCGACCATCGATGCTGTAGAGGTCTTCGGTGTAGGTGAAGCCGTCGCTCGACAGGGAAGGTTCGCGGTTGAACATGTTCTTCACACCGGCCTGGATCTTGGCGTTCCAGCTGGTATCGACCGCCACGTTCAGGTTCCAGACAGTGTTGGAAGCGATGTGACCCTCTTCCTGACCGTCGACATAATCCTGACTCTGGGAGTCGATGTAGTTGGCGCTCAGGTAGGCATCAAGATTCCACCACTGCGGGAAGGTGGCACCGATCCCGGAGTTGAAGCGCAGCTCGGGCCGCTCGTTCCAACCCTTCTTGTCGATCATGGGGCCACCGGCGAACAGACCCTCTTCGTACTTCAGGATGTAAGTCCCGCCGAAGTCATAACGCATGGTGAAGACGTTGAAGTCGTACTTGTAATCCGCCTTGAAGTCGAGACCGCTGGTCTTGAGCTGACCCAGGTTGACCATGCCGGCATAGACCATCTCGACATCGCCATTGGCATCGCGAACGACGTTCGGGTTGCTGCCGGTGTTGAGCTCCTGATAGAACTGGGTCTGAGTGGTGGCCAGCTGGATCACGTCATCAATCTTGATGTAGTAGTAATCCAGCGAGAGGTTCAGGTTGTCCAGCGGGCTGTAGGCGGCACCAATGGTAAAGGTGTCGGCCGTCTCTTCTTTCAGCTGCTTGTTGGCCTGGCGGGTGGTGTCGTACTGCGACTCGGGGCAGTTGGCGACATTATTGGCCTGGCAACCCACATAATCCTTGGCAAAGTCAGCAGAGAAAGAGTCTGCCGCATACAGATCATCCAGTCCGGGTGCCCGGAAAGACTGGGACCAGGAGGTTCTGAACATCAGGTTGTCGAGCGGCTGATAGCGCAGGCTGGCCTTGGGCGAGAAGGCGCTGCCAAAGTCGCTGTACTTGTCATAGCGACCGGCCAGGTTCAGCTCGATCTGCTCGGTGATGGGGATCAGGGTTTCGATATAGGTGGCAAACACATCGCGCACCCCGGAACCCGAGTTGCCGGAGGAGCCCAGGACGTTGCCCGCCTCGGACTGGCTGTCATAGGTATCGGAGTAGACCCAGTCGTTATACTCGGCCCCCAGATACCAGCTCACGGGACCGGCGGGCAGTTCGCCCATCTCCCAGCCCAGACCACCGTACCACTGGAAGAAATCCATCTTGGAGGTGCGGCTGGTGTCGTAGGAGAGATCGTTGGTCGCGCTGTCAGAGAAGCTGCCATTGACGAAATTGCCGCTGTTGACCTGGGTCTGGACCGCAGGCTCCAGCACGTAACCGCTACCCGAGCTCTTGTTGTCGGTCTTGGAGTACATGTAACCGGCGTTCCACTCCACATCCCCTACCGCTTCGGTCGGCAGTACGCCCTCGAAGCCCAGGTTCATGGAGCCGGTCAGGTCGGTCACGTCATTGTCACGGGGACCCACGTTGTTGAAGCGGTAGTAAACGGTGGCTTTTTCACCCACACCGGTGTTGAAACCATTGTCTGCCAGCACGGCATCGCCGCCAGTAGTGCCGCCGTTGACCGAGAAGACGCCCGCAGCCGGCGCAAAACGACCAAAGCTGGTGACACGGGAGCCAATCATCTGGGGAACGAAGTCCACGTTGTCGTTGATATGGTAACGACCGTTCACATAGACGGTGTCACGGGTACGGGACGCCGTCTTGGCGGCAACCTGGGCAAAGTCGAAGCGACAGGCCGTGCCCTTGGTCACAAAACCGGCACCAGTGCTTTCACAATCGATCCCGTCCAGGGTACGGGTGACCGTCTTGCCGGTCGCTGCATCTACGCCCTTGATATTGCGGCCATAGAGGCTGGGGGCCGAGGCGCCCTGCAATGCCAGATAGTCACGATCACGGTAGTAGATCACGTCCTTCACATCGTGCTCGTAGACCATCATCAGGGAGCCTTTCTCCCCCGTGATGCCGCTGACGATGGAGCCGCTCTGCTCATCACCACCCTCTTCGGTCGGTGAGCCGAAACGCCCCTGGAACATCAGGCCGTCGAAACCCTCTTTGAGGATCACGTTGATGACGCCACCGATGGCATCGGAGCCATAGAGCGCCGAGCCGCCGTCCAGGTTCACTTCAACCCGCTCGACGGCCGCCATGGGAATGGTGTTGAGGTTGATGGAAGTACCGCCCATGGTCGGTGAACCGGCGATCCGCTTGCCATTGAGCAACACCAGAGTACGGGTAGAGCCCAGGCCACGCAGACCGACAGTGCCCTGGGACTGATAGGAGTCACCAGACGAGGGAGAGTATCCACCAAAGGAGTTGTAGGAGGCCTGCTTCAGATAATCCGCCACGGTCTGCTGACCGGACTGTTCTATCTGGGCCTTGCTGACGGAGACAACCGGGGTGGCACCTTCGACATCGACACGGGAAATACGGGAGCCAGTGACTTTGATTTTCTGCAGTTTTTCAACGTTCTGCCCCTCTTCGGCAGATACGGACGGGGCCGCTGCAAGGCTCGCCAAGGCGAACGCAATCGCAGCAGAGATCCTGCTCTTCCTAAGCATCGCTTATATCCTTCCTGGTTGTTTATTGTTTGCTTCCTGATACCGCCCTCTTTGGAGCAGTGCGTAAGGCTTATCAATCTTTGACAGGTGACGTCAATGGAGGTGGGAGACACGAAAGAAAACCCAGCAATAAGACAGGTATCTTATTTAAACGGGATTTTTTTAGTGAATCATTCTGGTATTAGTTAAAAAAACAATGTAAATATTTTGTTAAAATGCGTATTTGGCGTTAAATTGAAGTTTCATGAACTTATTGAACAACATGCTGTCGCTATATATTTTGTTTTGAAACTATCGAATTAATCAGGATTAAACTCCATCACAAGACAGGTTGCCAAACGGCCGTCCTGGCTGGTATCAGAGATATAACAATATTGCTGGTATCGTTTACAAAGTAACGCATCAAAATATAAAAACATTAAAAATCAAAAAGATAAAATCAAACTACATGTATTGAAACGACTGTTTATAAAATTTCAAAAAATATTGAGACGCAGCGTTTTATGTCGATTTTATATTTCCAGATAAAAAGTGCCGTTTCCCGCCCGTTTTTGTCTCTGCATCTCATTTGTCCCGGTTTTGCATTTCCTTGTACTTGATTTTTGTTTCAGAGCTTTTACAGTGGCCGAGCGGATTGTCTGCTATTTGTCAGGCGATCCAGCGCGTAATGCCAGGAAGGACAGGCTGGCCACCGGATGTGACTAGCCACAAAAAAGAACAACAAGGACGAGGTTCCATCATGCTGTCGTACTTTCTACGCCGGATGCTTTTGATCATCCCGACGTTCCTCGGTATCACCCTGCTCGTCTTCACCATCACCCGTTTCGTGCCGGGCGGCCCGGTCGAACGCATGTTGCTGCAGGCACAGGTGTCGCAGAACGAAAGCGGTCGCTCCAGTGGCAGCAAGGGGGCCCAGGCGCTCTCTGACGAACAGATCGAGGAACTCAAGGCGTTCTACGGACTCGACAAGCCCATGCTGGTTGCCTATTGGGAGTGGCTGCAGAAGCTGGTGGTGCTGGATCTGGGGGAGTCGACCCGTTACTACGAGCCGGTGTGGGATCTCATCAAGGAGCGGCTACCGGTCACCGCCTTCTTCGGACTGGCGACCTTCTTGCTGAGCTACGCCGTCTCCATCCCGCTCGGGGTGGCCAAGGCGCTCAGGCACAACAGCCGCTTCGATTCGTTAAGTTCCATGCTCATCTACATGGCTTATGCATTACCTGCCTACGTGGTGGGGATCTTTCTCATCACCGTCTTCGCCTTCCATCTTGAGTGGCTGCCCATGGGGGGCTTCCCGGGGGACGATTTTGAATACATGGAGAGCAGCTGGGATCAGATCCGCACCGTCTTCGCCCACGCCCTGCTGCCGCTCATCGCCTACGCCATCGGGGATTTCGCCATCCTCACCATGACCATGAAGAACAGCCTGATGGAGAACCTGTCGGCGGATTACGTGCGCACCGCCGTGGCCAAAGGACTGCCATTTCGCAAGGCGGTCACCGATCACGCCATGCGCAACAGCCTGATCCCCATCGCCAGTCACCTGGGGTCAGTGCTCACCGTCTTTTTCGGGGGCTCCTTCCTCATCGAGACCATCTTCAACATCGACGGCATCGGCCTGCTCGGTTACGAGGCGATCGTCGAGCGGGATTACCCCACAGTGATGGGCATACTGGCCATCACCTCCATGCTGATGCTGGTGGGCAATATCGTCTCCGACATTTGTGTCGCTCTGGTCGATCCCCGCGTGCGGTTTGGAGAGTAATCATGAGCCAGAACTCTGTTGCCATGCCGATGCTGATGTCAGCCCATATCGTCTCCGACATCTGTGTCGCCCTGGTCGATCCCCGCGTGCGGTTTGGAGAGTGAGCATGAACCCTGTCACCTTGAAAAAACTTAAGCGTTTCAAATCGATAAAACGCGGCTACTACTCCTTTATCATCTTCACCACCCTGGTGGTGCTCTCCCTGCTGGCGGAGCTGCTGGTCAACAGCCGGGCGCTGATGGTGAGCTATCAGGGCCAGCTTTACTTCCCCACCTATGGCGACGTGATCCCGGGTCAGCACTTCGGGCTCGATTACGAGTACGAGACCAACTACCGCCAGTTGCAGACCAAGTTCGTGCAGGAAGGAAAAGGGGACTGGGTGCTGCTACCGCTGGTGCCCTGGAATCCTTACGAACAGGACTTCAAGGAGGATGCCTACCCGCCCTATGCCCCGAGCACGGCCGATCGTCACTTCCTCGGCACCGACACCAGCGGCCGCGACGTGCTGGCACGGCTGGTCTACGGCTTTCGCATCGCCATCGGCTTTGCCTTCATCGCCCTGGTGGCCAGCTACGCCATCGGGGTCACCATCGGCTGCATGATGGGTTTCCTCGGCGGACGCTTTGACCTGGTGCTGCAGCGCTTTATCGAGATCTGGTCCCAGGTGCCCTTCCTCTACGTCATCATGATCCTGGTGTCGCTGGCCAAACCGAACTTCGGCCTGTTTGTCGCCATCAACGTGCTGTTCGGCTGGATGGGCATCACCTGGTACATGCGCACCCTCACCTACAAGGAGCGGGCGCGGGACTATGTGATGGCGGCGCGGGCCCAGGGGGCGAGCACGGGGCGGATCATCTTCCACCACATCCTGCCCAATACCCTGATGATGATCGTCACCCTGGCGCCCTTTGCCGTAGTGGGCAATATCTCCACCCTGACGGCGCTGGACTATCTGGGCTTTGGCCTGGCACCACCGACCCCGAGCTGGGGGGAGCTGCTCTCCCAGGGCATCAACAACCTGGACGCTATCTGGATCGTGAGCTCGGTGGTGGCGGCGGTGAGCCTGGTGCTGATCATGGTCTCCTTTATCGGCGAGGCCATTCGCGAGGCGTTCGATCCGCGCAAATTTACCCGTTATCAGTGACAGGACGAGCCGCCACAGCGGGCGGCCACGGGTCACATGGATTAACTCGTTATCAATCAAGCCCCCGCAGTGGGGAATGACCAGGAAGTCAAACATGAACAATAAAATCAAATGGATAGGTGCACTTTTTCTGCTGGGGAACGGATCCTGGGGCTGGGCGGCCAGCCTGCCTGCGGATCTCAAGTGGGAGACCAACGACACGGATCCCGTGTTCGCCTCCCCCAAGGCGCTGCCAGGCGGCAGCATCACCATGTTTGTCGATAGCTTTCCGCTGACGTTTCGCACCGTCGGGCCCGACTCCAACGGCGCGTTTCGCTCCTTCATCTTGGACAACCAGCTGAGGCTCATCAGCTTCCACCCCAATACCGGCAACCCCATCCCGTCCCTCGCGAGCGCCTGGGCCATCGCGCCGGACAGCCAGACCGTCTACTTCAAGCTGGATCCGCGCGCCAAATGGTCGGACGGCAAGCCCGTCACCGCCGATGACTACACCTTCGGCTACGAGATGATGCGTTCCAAGGACATCAAGGGCCCCTGGTTCAACAACTACTACACCACCGAGGTGGTGGCGGTGGAGAAGATCGACGACCACACCATCCTGGTGAAGGCGGGCAGCCGCAAGGCCAGGCTGGATCTCCTCAACACCACAGAGCTGTGGCCCCAGCCCAAGCACTACTACAAGCTCGGCCCCAATTGGGTGAAGCAGTACAACTGGGCCGTGGTGCCCACCACGGGCCCTTACGTGATGACCGACGTGAAGAAGGGTAAATCCATCACCTTCAGCAAGCAGAAGGAGTGGTGGGCAAAGGACGATCGCTACAACCAGCACAGATTCAACCTCGACACCATCAAGGTGCAGGTGATCCGGGATCGCAATATCGCCTTTCGCCACTTCCTGAAAGGGGAGATAGACACCTTCGAGATGATCCTGCCGAACTGGTGGCACGAGAAGGCCGTCACCCCCGAGTACAAGAAGGGGTACGTGCAAAAGGTGATGGCCATGACCGACACCAAGCAGGGCGGGCAGGGAGTTCACCTCAACATCAGCACGCCCAAGCTGGCGGACATCAATGTGCGGCTCGGCATCCAGCACGCCTTCAACATCGACAAGATGATCGAAACCGTGCTGCGGGGCGACTACAACCGGGCCACCACCTTCGGCTCGGGCTTTGGCGAATTTACCAACATGACGCTGCCGGAGCGGACCTATGACATCGCCAAGGCACGCGACTACTTCGCCAAGGGGGGCTATAGCAAGCCGGGGCCGGACGGCATCCTGCAAAACGACAAGGGGGAGCGGCTGACCCTGGCCGTCACCTACACCAGTCAGGAGCACTCCAAGCGGCTGACCGTGCTGAAGGAAGAGGCCAAGAAGGCGGGGCTGGATCTGGAGCTCAACCTGGTGGATGGTGCCACCGGCTTCAAGGTGATGCTGGAGAAGAAACACGAGGCGGCCTGGATGGGCTGGGCTGGCGGGGGTCTCTATCCGCAATATTGGGAGTCGTTCCACTCGGCCAACGCCAACAAGCCGCAGACCAACAACCTGTTCAACGTGGCCGACAAGGAGCTGGATAACCTTATCGACGCCTATAACGTCGAATTCGACATGGGCAAGCGTGCGGAGATCTCCCGCCAGATCCAGCAGCGCATCTATGATCTCGCCATCTTCGTGCCCGGGGTCCAGCTCAACTATGTGCGGGCCAGCAGCTGGCGTTATGTGATGCTGCCCGAGGTGCCGGCCACCCGAAACACACCTGATCTGCTCTACTGGCCCATGGATGGCTATCCCCACAGCAGTGGCGGCCTGCTCTGGCTCGATCCCAAGGTGAAGGAAGAGACCCAGAAAGCCAGGGAGGCAGGGGAGGCGCTGACCCCCATTACGCAGACCGACAAGACCTATGCTCGTCATTGATGCCGCAGAGAAGGGAGCAGCAGTCATGCCCAACACACAGGCCTCCATTCTTGACGTTCGGGATAAGGTGGTGGAGGGTGCCGTTGAGAACGGCCAGAACAAGACCCCGATTCTTGAGGTGCGCGATCTCGAGGTGGAGTTCGCCGTCGACGACGGCAAGATCAAGGTGCTCGACGGGGTCAGCTTCCAGGTTGCTCCGGGCCAGACCCTGGGGATCGTCGGCGAGTCCGGCTGCGGCAAGAGCGTCACCTCGCTCGCCATCATGGGACTGCTGCCCAAGCCCCACGGCCAGGTGGTGGCGGGCTCCATCCGCTTTCAGGGGGAGGAGCTGCTCACTCTGGCGCCGGATCAGATGTACAGGGTGCGTGGCAACCGCATCTCGATGATCTTTCAGGAGCCGATGACGGCGCTCAACCCAGTGCAGACGGTCGGGGATCAGCTGATGGAGGTGTTTCGTCTCCACCGCCCCGACTACAACAAGGCCCAGCGCAGGGAGGCGGCCATCGCCATGCTGCAGAAGGTGGGGATCCCGGAACCGGCCCAGCGCTTTGCCGTTTATCCCCACAACCTCTCCGGCGGCATGCGCCAGCGGGTGATGATCGCCATGGCGCTGGCCTGCGAGCCTTCCCTGCTTATCTGCGATGAGCCGACCACGGCGCTCGATGTCACCATCCAGGCCCAGATCCTGGAGCTGATGAAGGAGTTGCAGGCCCAGACCGGCATGGCCATCATCTTCATCACCCACGATCTCGGGGTGGTGGCGGAGCTGTGCGATGAAGTGGTGGTGATGTACGCCGGCCGTGCGGTGGAGCAGGCAGACGTGTTCGAGCTGTTTGACCAGCCACGCCACCCCTATACCCATGGCCTGATGGCCTCGCTCCCCCGTCTCGAAGATGCCCCCAAGAGCCTGCTCAAAACCATCAGGGGCCAGGTGCCCGCCCTTGACGAGATGCCAGCCGGCTGTCGTTTCTCCAATCGCTGCCCCCACGCCACCGATCTTTGCGTCAGCGCCATTCCGGCGGTCGAGCAGCTCAATCCCCACCACAGGGTGGCCTGCCATTACTGGAAGGAGTTGACCGTATGAGCACGCTTTTATCGGTGCGGGATCTGAAACAGCACTTTCGGCTGGGGGGAGGATTTTTGCGCAAGCAATATACGGTCCACGCGGTGGATGGCATCAGCTTCGACCTGAAACAGGGGGAGACGCTGGGACTGGTGGGCGAATCCGGCTGTGGCAAGTCCACCCTGGGACGCACCCTGCTCAAGCTGTTCGAGCCGAGCGCCGGCACCATCACCTTCGAGGGGCGGGATATCACCCACCTCTCCCCCAGGGAGATGCGATCCCTGCGCCAGGAGATGCAGATAGTGTTTCAGGATCCTGCAGAATCCCTCAACAGCCGCCACACTGTGGGCCAGATCCTGGAAGAGCCCTTCATCATCCACGGCAAGGGCAACACTACCCAGCGCCGCGAGTGGGTGCTGGAGCTGCTTGAGAAAGTCGGTTTGCCAGGCAGCGCAATGGATCGCTACCCCCACGAATTTTCCGGCGGCCAGCGCCAGCGCATCGGGATTGCCCGGGCCATCGCCCTCAAACCCAAGCTGCTGGTGTGTGACGAGGCAGTGTCGGCCCTCGATGTCTCGGTGCAGTCGCAGATCGTCAACCTGCTGCTCACTTTGCAGCAGGAGATGAACCTCGCCATCATCTTCATCGCCCACGACCTGTCGGTGGTGAAACACATCTCGGATCGGGTCGCCGTCATGTATCTGGGCAGGATCGTCGAACTGGCAGAGGCGCAGTCACTCTATCTGGCGCCGCGCCACCCCTATACCAGGGCGCTCATCTCGGCCATTCCGGTGCCGGATCCCCGTCGGCGCAGCCAGCGCATCCTGCTGACCGGCGACGTGCCCTCGCCCATCTCGCCCCCGAGCGGCTGCCACTTCCACCAGCGCTGCCCTTATGCCAGCGAGCTGTGCAGAAGCACGGCGCCGAAACTGGCACTGTGCGGTGACGGTGCCCACCAGGTGGCCTGCCACACGCCGCTCTCCGCCAGCGGCGATCCCTCGCTGGATCAGGCCAGCTGACGCAGGCAAGGCAGAAGCGAACGAGGCGGCCCTGTGGCCGCCTCGTTTCATGGCTGATGTCATTCCCAATCAGGCGATCTGGTAGCGCCCCGGCTTGTGGTTGAGTGTCAACACAAGATTACAGATAACGGCCGCGACGATGGAGAGCGCCAGGATCCAGGGTTGCACCACGAAGAAGGAGGTCACGACGATGGAGCAATCCAGCCCCATCTGTAGCTTGCCGGCCCGGATACCGAAGCGATCCTGAACAAACAGCGCCAGTATGTTGAAGCCACCCAGGCTCGACTTGTGGCGAAACATGATGAGCAGCCCCATGCCGATCAGGGTACCACCGATGAGCGCCGCATAGAGGGGCTCTATCTTGCCGATCTGCAGCACGCCGTTGAGGTGATCGGTCATGAAGGAGACCGCCGCCACCGAGGCGAAGGTGTTGAGAGTAAAACGCGGCCCCATACGCAGCCAGGCCAGGACGTAGAAAGGGAGGTTGATGCAGAAGAACAGCAGGCCGAAGCTGACGCCGGTCACCTGTTGCAGCAGCAGCGCCAGCCCGGCGGTACCGCCGGTGAGCAGACCAACCTGATGGAACAGAAAGATGCCGAGGGAGACGAAGCCCGCCGCGGTCAGCAGGGCCAGCACATCCTCATAGACGGGATGCGCGTTGCGAATCAAGGTGTTGTCCATAACCTGTGTATCCAAGCGAAGTAATGTAAAGAGTGTCTGTCGCCGGCTGACCGGCTGCGAGCCTTGTTGGCAAGGCTTCGTTATGGGCGACAGTGTCCGGCTTCAGTGACCCGGATCACAAGACGCGGCCTGAACGCACCAAAATGGTGTTCGTCAGCACAACGTTACAATCCTTGCACCAAAACAAGACAAAGCAGTGGTAAGTCCAAACTGAATCGAGCCTGAAAAAAACGACTAAACTCACTGCCCAAAAAAACGGATCCCTCTAGAATGGATGGCTTGTCACTGCCTGCATCGAGGAGCAAAGCGCAGATGAGAGTCGTCGTATTCGGGATTGGTTATGTGGGACTGGTTCAGGCCGCCGTGCTCGCCGAGATGGGCCATCAGGTCACCTGTGTGGATGTGGACGACAGCAAGGTCGCACGCCTCAAGGAGGGGATCATCCCCATCTTCGAACCCGGACTGGCGCCCATGGTGCAGGCCAACCATCAGGCTGGCCGCCTGCACTTCACCACGGACGTGGCCGAAGGGGTGGCCTTTGCCGAGCTCATCTTCATCGCGGTCGGCACCCCGCCTGACGAAGACGGTTCTGCCGATCTTCAGCACGTGCTGGCGGTGGCCGGCACCATAGGCCGTCTGATGCAGGCGGGCAAGGTGGTGATCAACAAGAGCACGGTGCCGGTCGGCACGGCCGCCAGGGTGCGCCAGCATATCGACGGCATCCTCAAGGAGCGGGGTGTTGCTCTGCCCATCGAGGTGGTCTCCAACCCCGAGTTTCTCAAGGAGGGGGCGGCGGTGGCCGACTGCCTGCGCCCGGATCGCATCATCATCGGCACCGACTCGGATCACGCCATGTCCCTGCTGGAGGAGCTCTACGCCCCCTTCAACCGCAACCATGATCGCATCATCCAGATGGATGCCCGCAGCGCCGAGCTCACCAAGTACGCCGCCAACGCCATGCTGGCCACCAAGATCTCCTTCATGAACGAGATGGCCGGGCTGGCGGAGCGCCTCGGTGCCGACATCGAGGAGGTGCGCAAGGGGATCGGCGCCGACCCGCGCATCGGCTACCACTTCATCTACCCGGGTTGCGGCTACGGCGGATCCTGCTTCCCCAAGGATGTGAAAGCGCTGATCCATACCGCCAGCGAAAGTGGCTGCGACGTGCCCCTGCTGCGCTCGGTGGAGAAGGTCAACGACAGGCAGAAACACAAACTCATCGAGCGCCTGCTTAAGCACTTTGGCAACGACCTGACGGGGCACACCTTCGCCCTGTGGGGGCTGGCTTTTAAACCCAATACCGATGACATGCGCGAAGCGCCGAGCCGGGTGTTGATGGAGGCCATCTGGGCCGCCGGCGGCAAGGTGCAGGCGTTTGACCCCGAGGCGATGAAAGAGGCCCAGCACCTCTACGGCCTGCGCGACGATCTGACCCTGTGCGGCACCCAGGAGGCGGCTCTCAAGGGCGCCGATGCCCTGCTCATCTGCACCGAGTGGCAACAGTTCCGTGCCCCCGACTTCGAGCTTATCAAGCGCACACTGAAACAACCCGTCATCCTCGATGGCCGCAACCTCTATGATCCGGCCCGCCTGCACCAGCGTGGCTTCACCTATTACGCCATCGGCCGTGGCGACAGCCTGGAAAAAGCGCACGCGCTGGAGAAAGCACAATGAAGTACCTGGTCACCGGCGCCGCCGGCTTTATCGGTTTTCATGTGGCGCAAAGGCTCTGTCACGAAGGGCATCAGGTCGTCGGCCTCGACAATCTCAATGACTACTACGAGGTGAGCCTGAAAGAGGCGCGGCTGGCGCAGCTCCTGCCGCTGCCCGGTTTTCGCTTCGAGCGCGGCGATCTCGCGGACAGGCAAGCCATGGCGGCGTTCTTTGCCCGCGAGAGTGTCCGGGAGCAGTTCGATCGGGTGATCCATCTTGGCGCCCAGGCCGGGGTACGCTACTCGCTGGACAACCCCTTCGCCTATGCCGACAGCAATCTCAACGGGACCCTCACCATCCTCGAGGGGTGCCGCCATCATGGGGTCGGGCACCTGGTCTATGCCTCCTCCAGCTCGGTTTACGGCCTCAACGAGCAGATGCCGTTCAAGACCTCGGACGGGGTGGATCATCCCGTCTCCCTCTATGCGGCGAGCAAGAAGGCCAATGAGCTGATGGCCCACTCCTACTCCCACCTCTACGGTTTACCGACCACAGGGCTGCGTTTCTTCACCGTTTACGGCCCCTGGGGGCGCCCCGACATGGCCCTGTTCAAGTTCGTGCGGGCCATCCTGAACGATGAACCCATCGACATCTACAACCAGGGCCAGCTCAGCCGGGACTTCACCTATATCGACGACATCGTCGAGGGGGTGATACGGATCGCGGATCGCCCCCCGGTGGCGAACCCCGCCTGGCACGGGCAGACCGAGTCAAGCTCGGCCCCCTATCGGCTGTTCAACATCGGCAACGGCAGCCCGGTGCGTCTGGTCGACTTCGTGGAGGCCATCGAAACAGCCCTCGGCAAGCAGGCCATTCGCAACCTCTGCCCCATGCAGCCTGGCGATGTACTCGCCACCTGGGCCGATACCGAGGCGCTGTTCGAGGCAACCGGCTACCGGCCCAAAGTGGGGCTGACGCAAGGGGTCACCCGTTTCGTCGGGTGGTACAAGGGGTACTACGGGGTCTGAGCGAGCCGCTATCTGGCCTGACAACGAAAGAGGGGCTGCCAAATGGCAGCCCCTCTTGTCTAGTTCAGGTTCCCCTCCTTGGGGCCTGGCACATAGCTAAATGGTTCTATCTCGGGTCTGAGCCCCTGACAGGCAGGCTTGATGGCCTCGGCATTGGTCAGCAACCAGTTGGTGCGGTGACGATTGCCGAGATTCTCCATGCGTGCGGGGTCAAAACAGCGCTCCAGCAGATCGGCCGCACCCAGCACCCAGCGTCCGGGCGCGGCAGCCACCCAGGCCGCCGCCTCGCGGGCCTGCGCATCATCCGGCATCTGGTAGCTGTAGTGTCGCAGCGGCTGCCGGGTAAACAGCAGGTGCTGCTCCTTGAAACCGGTCAACAGCAACTCGTTGCCCGCCGGTACCCGCTCCGCTGCCAGCGCCATCACGGTTTGCGGCGTGCGCATGTCGTTGAGGCGCGTACAGATCCAGGTGGAGTAGATGAGCCAGCCACAGGCAAGGGTGGCCAGAATGGCGGTGAGCGGTGCTCGGCGCAGCAAGGCGTTGACGAGCAACAACACGCCCCCCATCACCAGCAGGGGGAGCCAGGGGGCCGGCCCCAGTTCGCTCACCCGGCTGGCCAGCTTGGCACTGAACTCCAGCGCAACCGCCCCACCGAGGCAGACGATGCCCAGCAACCAGCCAAGCCCTGACAGCAGGCGGCCTGGCCAGCGCCTGGCCAGCAGGGCTGCGATGAAGGGGGCGCTCAACAGTGCCAAAGCCGGCGTGCCAGGCGTCACATAGACGCCGCGCTTGCCGGGTGAAACCGAGAAGAAGATCACCACCAGCACCAGGTAACCGAGCAGCAATATGATGCGTTTGTCCCGCCCCCCAATGGCTCTGCGCCACTCCACCACCAGCCAGGGCAGCAGCAGGGTGAGCGGCAGCCAGAACGGCGGGATCACCGAGGTGAGGTAGTACCAGAAGGGTTTGACGTGATGCCAGGAGTTGGCATAACGGGTCACCGTCTGGCGCAGCAGTATGTTGTCCCGATACGCCTGCAGTATGGGGTCGCCGCTCTGGGCCACGGCAATCAGCATGGGCACCAACCACAGGCCAATGGCCAGCAGCATGCACAGCGGCCCCGCCAGTCCCTTGAACCAGTCACTGCGGGATGCCGTGCGAATTTTATCCCAATGGGTCCAGATCGCCGGGATCAGCACCAGCAGTGCCAACAGGCCCACCCCCTTGGTGATGATGCCAAGGCCGGCGGCAAACCAGCCGAGCCAGTACCAGCGCCAGCCCCCGCCACACAACAGGAAGCGTATAAAACTGTAAAGGCCCAGGGTGATGAAGAAGGTGACCAGCGCATCGATCTGGGCCGTCTTGGCCTGCAGGGTGAACTGGACGGTAAAGAGCAGCAGCAAACCGGCCAGAAAACCGACCTGGGGCGTCCACAGCCGGCGGCCCAGATCCCATACCAGCACCAGGGTCAGCAGACCCGCCAGCAATGAGGGCAGCAGAAAGGCCACCTTGATGGAACCGGTCAGCAGATAGGCGATGGCGATCCCCCACATGAACATGGGAGGCTTGTCCGGATAAATCTCGCCGCCGCGCATCGGGAACAGCCACTGGCCGCTCTCCACCATCTCCTTGGCCACCAGGGCGAAGCGGGGTTCGTCGGCCGGCCAGGGATCGCGCAGCCCGAGTCCTGTGCCAAGCACGACCAGGGCTATCAGCAGCAGCCAGCCAAGGGAGCTCTGATTGAGCAGGGTACGATCATTTACCATGGCGGATCTCGCTGTCATGGATGAGTTTGTCCCGCTTCCAGCCGCGATGCTGAATATCCAGATAGAGGCTGTAGAGGGCAGTAAAGGTGGGGAAGAGATTTTGCAGTACGCCGACGGAGTCCTGCTTGGGGGAGAAGAGGAAGTAGCTCAGCGTCATCAGGCTGCCGAGCACACTCATGTACCAGAACAGGCGGGGGATCACAGGCCGACCGGCCCGCCTGGAGGCAATGAATTGCACCAGCCAGCGCCCCCCGAACATGAGCGCCCCCGTGTAGCCGATGAGCTTCCAGCCGGTCACATGCAGGCCGGTCCAGTCGAGCCAGTGCAGGGGGAGCGAGAGCAGGGCGTCCATCAATCGAGCATCTCCCTTACCTCGACGACCTTGGATCGCCGCTGCAGCCACCAGACGCCGACCACGTCCACCAGCCCGACCCAGAGGCGATTCCAGACTCCGTATTTGGATACCCCCGCCTGTCTGGGCCTGTGATTGACCGGCCAGGGGGACATGCGACCGCCCTGTGCCTGGATCAGAGCCGGAATATAGCGGTGCATATGGTTGAAGCCGGGCAGACGCAGATACCAGTCGCGCCGCACCACCTTGAGTCCACAGCCGGTATCCGGGATGCCGTCGCGCAGCAAGAGGTCGCGAAAACCGTTGGCCAGTTTGGAAGAGAGTCGCTTCACCCAGTCATCGCGGCGATTGACGCGATGGCCGATGAGCCCCACCTCCTTCCGGTCTGCTGCAAAACGGCGCTTGGCCTCTTCCAGCATGGCGGGAATGTCGGCGGGATCATTCTGGCCATCCCCATCGAGCACCACCAGCCACTCGCCACGGCCATGACGCACGCCACTGAGCACCGCCATGCTCTGGCCGACGGCCCGCTCGTGACGCACCACCCGCAACCTGGGAAAACGCGTCTTCAGCTCGCACAGGATGGCGTAGCTGTCGTCTTCGCTCCCGTCATCCACGTAGACCAATTCGTAATCGTACTTCCCGCCAAGCGCGGCATCGATTTCGCCGATAAGGGGAGCCAGATTGTCCCGTTCATCTTTGGCTGGCACGACGACTGATACATCGATTGAATAACCCATATGAGCTTCCCGACTATAGAGAGACGCAATCAGTCCACTTGATCGCATCATGAAAAAATGGGGATGGTAATTATCCCAAATAAATACAGGATGTTACGTTAATGTGAAGCCAGTCTATCATCCTGGAATTGATTTATGCATCAACTAACGTAGACAAAACCATCCGTCATACCCCGGGGATAAACTCTCTGTGTCTGCTCATGTCGGCAGGAAGGGGGTTGGCTTCCTGACATAAAGTTCCATACCGTTTTCATCTCTAACGGGCGAACACATAACCACATGTTCCATCATCTGGCTGGCAACCTTCCTTTGTAGAACCTATATCTTCCGAATACGAAGAATATGAGGAACTCGTCATGCAGAGATTCGGCACCTGGGGGTGGAGTCTCCTGCTCTTGCTGATCACGGCATCGGCCCAGGCCGAATCATTTCGCCAGGCGCCCAAGGCGATGAGTGCCATCCGCCAGGGCGCAGCCATCGAGCGCAGCAACCCGAGACAAGCCATTGCCTACTATTGCAATGCCGCCAGACTGGGCAATCCGGAGGCCTATTTTCGCATCGGCCGCCTGCTGGCCCGCGGGCCACAAGGTATCCGCAGTGCAAGGCAGGCCAACGCCTATCTCGCCATGGCCATGCGTCTTGGCAACCAGCAAGCCGCTCGCTATTACAACACTCGTGTAGGCAATGCCCCTCTGGGCAACTGCGGTGTGGGCAGCAGCCCTGCCGGTGTTCCCTGGGTACAGCCCGCTACCCCCTTCGATCAGGACAAATATCTGGCCCGACAATCTGCGAGCAAGCAGAAACTGGCCAACATGGTCCGGCAGGCCGCCGAGCGCCATCAGGTCGATCCCAAGCTGGCCCTGGCCATCGCCATCGCCGAATCCAACCTCGACCGCTTTGCCGTCTCTCCCAAACAGGCGCAAGGGGTCATGCAACTCATCCCCGCGACCCAGCAGCGTTTCGGTGTCACCCGCCCGTTCGATGCGGAACAAAACATCCGCGGCGCCATGGTGTACCTGAAATGGCTGGAGAAACAGTTCGGCCCGGACTGGATCAGGATCAGTGCCGCCTACAATGCCGGCGAGAAGGCGGTGGCCCGCTACGGCGGCATCCCCCCCTATCAGGAGACCCAGGATTACGTGCAGCGGGTGCTCTACTATTCAGGGCACCAGCAAACGGCAGAAACCAAGCCATCCCTACGCTGACAAGGGGTCGGCAACACATCAAAAAACCAGCCCGGTCCCACCCTATCGTCACTAACTTAAGGAAAAATTAAGACGATTTTTCCGGGGATTTTGCCGGTCACAGCCCCATTCGCCCCTCCCCTCTATCTCATCTCGCCCACCCCTTCTTGACGGAGGATGAGCAACCGGTCGCCCGCTTTGCCCCCCCTTGTTCGTTGGTTTACAATCGACGGGTTTTTTGGAACCCGGTTGGCCTGTGCCGACCTGGCCCCACCACGACCTCAGCCTGTTGATGCAAAAACATTAACTCGCTGAAAAAGAAGAGAATTAGCCAATGGCTCAATTTATTTACACCATGAACCGGGTCGGCAAGGTAGTGCCGCCCAAGCGTCATATCCTCAAGAACATCTCCCTGAGTTTCTTCCCGGGCGCCAAGATCGGCGTTTTGGGTCTGAATGGCGCCGGTAAATCCACCCTGCTGCGCATCATGGCCGGGCTGGATACCGAGATCGAAGGGGAAGCCCGCCCGCAGCCCGGCATCAAGATCGGCTACCTGCCCCAGGAACCGAAGCTGGAGCCGGAGCAGACCGTGCGCGAAGCGGTGGAAGAGGCCGTCGGCGAAGTGAAACGCGCCATGGCCCGCCTCGACGAGGTCTATGCGGCCTACGCCGATCCGGATGCGGATTTTGACAAGCTGGCCCGCGAGCAGGGCGAACTGGAAGCCATCATCCAGGCCCAGGGCGGCCACAACCTGGAAAACCAGCTGGAGCGCGCGGCCGATGCCCTGCGTCTGCCGGCATGGGATGCCCAGATCAAGCACCTCTCCGGTGGTGAGCGTCGCCGCGTGGCCCTGTGCCGCCTGCTGCTGGAAAAACCGGACATGCTGCTGCTGGACGAACCGACCAACCACCTGGACGCCGAATCCGTGGCCTGGCTGGAGCGCTTCCTGCACGACTACGAGGGTACCGTCGTGGCCATCACCCACGACCGTTACTTCCTCGACAACGTGGCTGGCTGGATCCTGGAGCTGGACCGTGGCGAGGGTATTCCGTGGGAAGGCAACTACTCCTCCTGGCTGGAGCAGAAAGATGCCCGTCTGGCCCAGGAAGCGAGTGCCGAAGCGGCCCGTCGCAAGTCCATCGAGAAGGAACTGGAGTGGGTTCGCCAGAACCCGAAAGGTCGTCAGGCCAAATCCAAGGCCCGTATGGCTCGCTTCGAGGAGCTCAACACCAACGACTACCAGAAGCGCAACGAGACCAACGAGCTGTTCATTCCGCCCGGACCGCGCCTCGGCGACAAGGTGGTGGAAGTGGCCAACCTGCGCAAATCCTACGGGGATCGCGTACTGATCGACGATCTGTCGTTTGCCATTCCCAAGGGGGCCATCGTCGGCATCATCGGCCCGAACGGTGCCGGTAAGTCGACCCTGTTCCGCATGATGTCGGGCCAGGAGCAGCCGGATTCCGGCTCCATCACCCTGGGCGATACCGTGGTACTGGCCTCGGTCGATCAGTTCCGTGACAGCATGGATGACAAGAAGACGGTGTTCGAAGAGGTCGCCGACGGTCAGGACATCCTGCGCATCGGTAGCTATGAGTTCCCGAGCCGCGCCTACATCGGCCGCTTCAACTTCAAGGGCTCCGATCAGCAGAAGCGGGTCGGCGAGCTCTCCGGTGGTGAACGCGGTCGTCTGCATCTGGCCAAGCTGCTGCAGACCGGCGGCAACGTGCTGCTGCTCGACGAACCGACCAACGATCTGGATATCGAAACCTTGCGTGCCCTGGAGAACGCCCTGCTGGAGTTCCCGGGTTGTGCCATGGTCATCTCCCACGACCGCTGGTTCCTCGACCGGATCGCCACCCACATCCTGGACTACCAGGACGAGGGCAAGATCGAATTCTTCGAGGGCAACTTCACCGAATACGAAGAGTGGAAGAAGAAGACCTACGGCGCCGAGGCCATCCAGCCGCACCGTGCGAAATACAAGCGTATCGCCAAGTAAACCGGCAAATGCGACAAGGGGAGCCTCGGCTCCCCTTTCTTGTGCCTTATGGCTTACAATCCAGAACGAACGACCTTGCATGGATTTTGCGAAATGACGACCCAGCCCACCACAGAGAAGAAGCTCACCATTCAGATCCGGGTCGAACCCGGCTGCCTCGGGCCGGATGGCAAGGCGCACATCGAAACCTTCTGTGCCGCCGCCGCCAAGATCTTCGAGGCCGTAGAGCCCGAACTGGTGAGCTGGGTACTGCTTCCCCGTTATGACAAGCAGTTGCCAGAACAGGAGTTCTTCATCGCCGGTCGCAAGCTGAGCGAGGAGCAGGCCAGCCTGTTTCTGCGCCGTTTCGATCGGGAGCTGGGGGAAGTGCAGGAGCGGCTCGACTCCGTGCTTGCCCAACTGGTGGAACGCTACTTCAAGACTCTCTGAACCTCGGTTTTGACAAAGAAAGGTTCTCTATCGAGGACCTTTTTTATTGCTCAAATAGCAAACGTTTGAATTTTTACTCTATTCATTGATCCGCCTCGCAGATCCGGGGTTTGTAAACGCCCCCGCCTGTGTAAAAATGTGCGCGCCGTCACGGTATCAAGTCGAGTCTGGTCATTTAGCCACCATCTGCTGGGGGCATTTACCCCGCATGAATGGGTCCACCGGCTCCCTTGCTGCTTATTTCACGTCACCTATTGGAATTCACATGAACCAACCACACAACGCCACAGGGCAGGCGACCAATCAGATCGCCGGGCAAGGATTGCTTGAGCGCCTGTTTGCCCTGCAAGGCCATGGCACCACAGCCCGCACCGAGGTCATCGCCGGGATCACCACCTTCCTGACCATGGTCTATATCGTGTTCGTCAACCCGCAGATCCTCTCCGCGGCCGGCATGGACACCCAGGCGGTGTTCGTTACCACCTGCCTTATCGCCGGTATCGGCAGCATCCTGATGGGCCTGCTGGCCAACCTGCCCATCGCTCTGGCTCCCGCCATGGGACTCAACGCCTTCTTCGCCTTCGTGGTAGTAGCCGGCATGGGTTACTCCTGGCAGGTCGGTATGGGTACCATCTTCTGGGGCGCCATGGGTCTATTGATCCTCACCCTGCTGCGGGTGCGCTACTGGCTCATCGCCAACATTCCGCTCACCCTGCGGGTCGGCATCACTGCCGGTATCGGCCTTCTGATCGCCCTGCTCGGCCTGCACAACGCAGGGATCGTGGTCGCCAGCCCCGCTACCATGGTGACTGTGGGCAACCTCACCTCCCTGCCCTGCCTGCTGGGGCTGCTGGGTTTCTTCCTCATCTGCATCTTCTCCGCCCGCGGCGTGCACTCCGCCGTGCTGATCGCCATCGTGGTCACCACCACCCTGGGCTGGCTGTTTGGCGACGTGACCTTCAAGGGTTTCATCGCCATGCCCCCCAGCATTGATCCCGTGTTCGGCCAGCTCGATCTGATGGGCTCACTGGATATCGGTCTGGCCGGCGTCATCTTCTCTTTCATGCTGGTCAACCTGTTTGACTCCTCCGGCACCCTGATTGGCGTCACCAACCGCGCCAAGCTGGCCGATGACAAGGGTCACTTCCCGCGTATGAAGCAGGCTCTGATGGTCGATAGCGTGAGCTCGGTCGGCGGCGCCTTTATGGGCACCTCCTCCGTAACGGCGTATATCGAGAGCAGCTCCGGCGTCGCGGTCGGTGGCCGTACCGGCCTGACCGCCATCGTAGCCGGCATCCTGTTCCTGCTGGCTATCTTCTTCTCCCCCATCGCCGCCATGGTGCCGGCTTATGCCGCCGCCGGTGCCCTTATCTATGTGGGCGTGCTGATGTGCTCCGAGCTGACCCGGGTGAAGTGGGAAGACTTGACCGAAGCGGTCCCGGCCTTCATGACCGCCGTCATGATGCCGTTCAGTTTCTCCATCACCGAAGGGATCGCCGTGGGCTTTATCTCCTACTGCGTGATGAAGGCGGGCACCGGCCGCTGGCGCGAGATCAACCCCTGCGTGCTGGTGGTCGCCCTGCTGTTTGTGCTCAAGTTCGTCTGGGTCGACAGCCACTGATAACGACCGAACCGGTTAACCAAATGGGCTCCCGACAGGGAGCCCATTTTTATTACCACCGCACAGCCACTCATGGAGACGCTGTGCCGTCGGCGCAAAGTTGTTAACATGGTTGCTCCATACGGAACATGTTCACCATCCAGCAAGGAGCCAGGATGCATCACTCATCCCCCCGATCCACCTTCGAAGTCAGCGACGACAAGGGACGCCTCGACGTCCCCTTGATCCACCGTTTTTTGTCAGAAGAGGCTTACTGGAGCCCCGGCATTCCGCTGACCACTGTGCTGCGCGCCATCAATCACTCCCTCTGTTTTGGTGGCTACCTCGGCGGCCAGCAGGTGGCCTTCGCCCGGGTCATCACCGACAAGGCCACCTTCGGCTATCTCTCCGATGTGTTCGTGCTGCCCGAGCATCGCGGTCAGGGCTACAGCAAGGCGCTGGTAGCGGCCGTCCTCGCCCACCCCGAGCTGCAGGGGCTGCGGCGTCTGAGCCTGTCGACCCGGGATGCCCACGGCCTCTATGGCAGTTTTGGCTTCGTGCCCGCCAGTGCACCAGCCAGCCTGATGGAGATCTACGACCCCGAGATCTACCTGCGTACCTGAATCTCGGGCTCCCTCTGCTGGCGGCTGATTATTTTCGCCGGATCATGCTTCTCGCCCCTGCGCTGTGACGTGGGGGCGCGACAGTGCTAGATTGGCAGCCAGCGTTTTCACCCAGCAGCTTCGTCAACCACAAGGATGGCAACCGTGGCCCAGCACTCTCCCTCTTTCTCCGCTCTTTCCCCCTTGCTACAAGCGCAGGCCCAGCGCCAATGGCAGCGACTGCTCGAACTGGCGCCAGACTACGGCGACCTGCCCGAGGCAACCCGGCAGGTCCTGCTCACCCTGCTCGGTCTCTCCGATTTTGTCGCCGACTCACTGATCAAACAACCCGAGCTGCTGGCGCAGATCCTCGCCTCGGGAGAGCTGGAGCAGACCGAGCGCTGGCCGGCCTACCAGCGCGATCTGACTGCTCTGCTGGCTGAAGTCGTTGACGAGGAGGCGCTCAAGCGCACCCTGCGTCAGTTCCGCCGCAGTCGCATGCTGGTCATCGCCTGGCGCGAACTGCTGGGGCATGCCGAGGTTGAAGAGAGCTTTATCCACCTCACCAAACTGGCCGACGCCCTGATCTGCGCAGCCCGTGACTGGCTCTACGCCAAGCAGTGCAGCGAGCTGGGCACCCCGATGGACGGGGATGGCAACCCGCAGCCGCTGCTGATCCTCGGCATGGGCAAACTGGGGGGCGGCGAGCTCAACTTCAGCTCCGACATTGACCTTATCTTCACTTTCCCCGAGAACGGCTACACGGTCGGCGGGCGGCGGGAGCTCGCCAACCAGCAGTTCTTTATCAAGCTGGGCCAGCGCATCATCAACGCCCTGCATCAACCGACCCAGGATGGCCAGGTGTTCCGGGTCGACATGCGGCTGCGCCCCTTTGGCGACGCCGGGCCGCTCGCCATCTCCTTTGCCGCCATGGAGGATTACTACCAGCACCACGGCCGCAACTGGGAGCGCTACGCCATGGTCAAGGCGCGGGTACTGGGACCCCAGTGCGAACATGCGGTCGATCTCGCCGAGATGCTGCGCCCCTTCGTGTTTCGCCGCTATATCGACTTTGGCGTCATAGACGGCCTGCGTCAGATGAAGGCGATGATCGCCGCCGAGGTCCGCCGCAAGGGGCTCGAGGGCAACATCAAGCTGGGGGCCGGCGGCATTCGCGAAGTGGAGTTTATCGCCCAGGCGCTGCAGCTTATTCGCGGCGGTCGTGAACCTGCGCTGCGGGTGCGCCATCTGCCGGAAGCGCTGGCCGCCATTGCCCGGTGCGGCGCCCTCGAAGCCGACCACTGCGACCGCCTGCTGGAGGCCTATCGTTTCCTGCGCCGGGTCGAGAACATATTGCAGGAGATCGGCGATCAGCAGACCCAGACCCTGCCCACCGAAGAGCGGGATCGCCAGCGGCTCGTCGCCGCTCTCGACTTTACCGACTGGGGCGCCTTCATGGCTCATCTGGACGAGGAGATGGCCGCCGTCCATCAGCAGTTTGCCGCCGTGGTGGGGGAAGAGAAAGAGGCACCCGCCCATCTGGAGCAGCTCTGGCTCGATCTGTGGCGCACCGAGCTCGACGCAGCCGAGCTGGAGAAACTGCTGACCGCACAGGGCGTGGCCGAGCCCGCCCCCCTCTGCACCGCCCTGCTGCGCTTCAAGGAGGAGTACAAGCGCCGGCAGGTGGGGCCGCAGGGGCGCATCGCGCTGGACTGGCTGATGCCGGAGCTGCTGCGGCTGGTGGTGGCCAGTGAGCAACCCGCCCGCCTGTTCGAGCGGGTGTGCGAGCTGTTGACCCGCATCTTCACCCGCAGCGCCTATCTGCAACTGCTGGCGGAAAATCCGGGCGCCCTGCGCCAGCTGGTGCGGCTGTGCGACGCCAGCCATCTGGTGAGCGAGCAGCTGGCCCGCTACCCGATTTTGCTGGACGAGCTGCTGGATCCCCAGCACCTCTATCACCCCACCCCGCTCGATCAGTACAAGCCCCAGTTGCGCCAGTTCCTGCTGCGTATCCCCGAAGAGGACGTGGAGCAGCAGATGGAGGCGCTGCGCCAGTTCAAGCAGGTGCAGCTGCTGCGTATCGTGGCGGCCGACATCGCCGGCGCCCTGCCGCTGATGAAGGTGAGTGACCACCTCACCTGGCTGGCGGAGGCGATCACCGAGGAGGTGGTCAATCAGGCCTGGGCCCAGATGAGCGAGCGCTACGGGGTGCCACCCGAGGTGGCGGTGAGCGGCCAGCGCGGCTTTGCCGTGGTGGCCTACGGCAAGCTGGGCGGTATCGAACTCGGCTACGGTTCGGATCTCGATCTGGTGTTCCTGCACGGCGGTGACCCCAACGGCTACACCGACGGGCGCAAGCCCATCGACAGCCGCCAGTTCTACCTGCGTCTGGCCCAGCGGATCCTGCACCTGTTCAGCACCCGCACCCCGTCCGGCATCCTGTATGAGATCGACATGCGGCTGCGCCCCTCCGGCGACTCCGGGCTGCTGGTTTCGTCACTCTCCGCCTATGAGCAATACCAGCAAAACGAGGCCTGGACCTGGGAGCATCAGGCGCTGGTGCGGGCCCGTCCCATCTATGGCGATGAGGCGGTGATCGCCGAGTTTGCCCGCATCCGCCGCGCCGTGCTGGCCAAAGAGCGGGAGCTGCCGACCCTGGCCCGCGAGGTGCGCGAGATGCGCCAGAAGATGCGGGACCACCTGCTCAAGGCCGGTGCTGGCGAGTTCGATCTCAAGCAATCCCCCGGCGGCATGGTGGACATCGAGTTTATCGCCCAGTATCTGGTGCTGGCCCACGCCTGTGGCGAGCCCGAGGCGCTCACCCGCTGGTCCGATAACGTGCGCATCTTCGACGAGTGCGTGCTGGCGGGGGTGCTGACCCTGGAGCAGGCGGAAGGGCTCAAGCACGCCTATCTGGAGATCCGCAACCTCGGCCATCGCCTCAACCTCTCCGAGGTCTCCCGCAAGGTGGGCGACGATCGTCTGCAGAGTGAACGCAGCCATGTGCTGGCAGTCTGGCAACAGCTGCTCAGTGAAAAAGAATAAGAAAGGATCATCGGTCTCGAGGCTAGCCCACGACTCTTCCCAACTTGCATATAGTAAAAGAGCCCGCACAATGCGGGCTCTTTGTATTAGAGGGACGAGAAGCGACGGGTTATTTGAACAACCCTTTGAGCAGTTGATCGGCCACTCCCTTAACCCCTTCGTTGTCGGCCTTGTCACCCAGCAGCTTCTTGAGGCCGCGCTCGGCTTCCTTGCGTGCCTTCTCCTCGAGGATCTTGTTGTTGCTGAGCAGCGCCTTCACGTCCAGCCGATAGGTCGGTGCCTGCCACTGGCCACCGATGCGCACCGGTATGGTGATGTCCTTCAGCTCATCGACTCCCTTGCCGCCCTGCCCCTTGCTGCTCTCGACGATGGAGGTCAGGAACAGGAAGTCGAGTGTCTCGGGCACCAGTGCCGTTTGCCCCTGGCCATGAACCCGCAGTGCGGGGGCAAATAGCTGGATATCGTCGCTGCGCGCCACCCCGTTTGCCAGTTGGAAGCTGGCTGTCAGGGCACTGAAGTCGGTCTTGCGTCCCTCTTTGACCTGATCCGTCCCCTTGCCGGTCAAGGTAGCCCGCGCCTCGCGGATCATCTCTGCCAGGTTGATGCCATGCAGGGCCCCATCGTGCAACGCCAGGGTTATCTTGCCCTGCATCCGACTGCGTAGTGCCTGCTCTGACAGGCCTTGTCCCTGCACCTGCACATCGAGATCGCCCCGCCCTTCCAGCAAGTCATTCTGCGCCAGGGTCTGCAATAGCGAGTGCACATTTACTCCCTGCACCCGTTTGCTCACCTGGTAACGGGCTGGCTGCTGACGCGCATCGAGCACGCCACTCGCCGTCACCTTGCCGCCAGCTACGCCGGCGCTGAACTGCTTGAGGGTAAGCTGACCGTTCGCCAGCGCCAACTGCATATCGAGCTGGCTCAGATCCAGCCCTCTCACCCGCAAGCTGCCCAGCTGCAACCGTCCAATGGCATCGATTGCCTTGAGGACATCCAGATTAGGTTCAACTGCCGAAAGAGCGCGAGTCACCTTGGTTGGTTCTGCCGCCTTGTTGCCGGCACTCGCCGGTGTGGTAGGAGCCGGCGCCGCAGCGCTTGCCGATGTGCCAAGCCAGCTGTCGAGATCCAGCTTCTCCCCCTTGAGATCGAATTCCACTTTGGGCACAGCCCCAAGCTGCACCGCACCTTCGCCAGTCAGCAGGGTATCATCGGCACTCATCACCAGCTTGCTCAGGGTGACTTTCTTAGCCTCCAGTTCGGCACGGGCAAACCCGGCCAGCTTGAGGTTCATCTGTGGGTGCGGCAGCGTATTGCCATTCAATGTGGCACTGAGCACCACATCGGAGACCTCAGCCAGTTTAAGATCCTGGTCAACCCTGGCCTTGAGCGTTCCCTCGAGCGAACCGGCCAGCGCCGGTTGCTCGCCTTCTCCCTGGGCACCTTGCAGGCTCAGAGCAAGGCTGCTCCACTCCCCCAGCGCCAGGCGATCGGCCTTCAGGGTGAAGTTATCCAGCTGCCGGGAGGGCTGCTTGAGCGATCCGCCCACAACCACCCCTTTCAATTCGCTGGCCAACGCATTTTGTGCCAGCTTGACCTCCCCCTGTCCCTTCAGATCAAAGGCCAGCTGGCCTTGAGCCCCTTTGGCGGCGAAGGTGACCGGCACCCACTGACCCATGGCCAGCTGGCCGAGATCGAGATCGAGCCTGTCGAGGCGAGAAACAATACCGTTGCGATCGTCCTGCACCAGGGCACTGGCCTGTTCAAGTACCACCCCTTTCAGCTTGATCTGCCAGGGCTTGCTCTCTGCTGGCGCCCCCTGAGGTTCACGGGCCGGCGCCTTGGCATCTTCCGCCGTTGCAGGCTCGGCAGATGACTTGTCCGAGAGCAGGCCGCTCAGGTTGGAACTGCCATCCGCTTTCGTCTGGATAAACAGATGGGCACCAGCCAGCGTCACCTCGCCTATCTCCAACCGATGGGAAAGCAGCGGCAACAGGGCAACTGATGCACTCCCCTGCTCGAAGCGGATCAGATCAGGCTCGGCAAAGCCTGCCGGATTGCGCAGAGCCACTTTTTCGAGTGACAGGCCAAGACTCGGCCAGAAGCGCCAGTCGATATTCCCCGCCATCACCAACTCACGACCAGTGACCTTTCTTACCTGCTCCGTCAGCTGGGGTTTGAACTGGTTGGGATCGATCAGGCTGATCAGCGCAGTAATCGCGATCACTGCGGCCAGCACCAACCCCAACAGGATGTAGATGATCTTCTTCACGACAAACTCCTTGAATACGGATCTTGAGTGAGACTATATCACCCGAAACCCCGCAGATGGGGACAGTCTCCCAAAACAGCCAAATCAGGAGACAGGGATAGTCGCACCCGACACAAGCAATTCTGAATTATGAAGATAATTGCTGTGTCAGCAGGGTAATGGCGATGCGAGTTGACGCGAATGCAAAACAGGAAGGGGTAAGAGCGCCGAGTTTCACCCACTGACAATCGGCCACGTCGTCCGCAGCACTAAGATCGGGCTTCTCGGTTAGATTGATGGCAAATGCG
The DNA here is from genome assembly GCF_041402525.1 of Aeromonas sp. S18(2024). Classification (NCBI taxonomy): domain Bacteria; kingdom Pseudomonadati; phylum Pseudomonadota; class Gammaproteobacteria; order Aeromonadales; family Aeromonadaceae; genus Aeromonas; species Aeromonas sp. S18(2024). The sequence goes on from NZ_JBGLQV010000002.1 coordinate 667,451, forward strand.
GTATCGCAGGTGTGATAGGTGATGCCGTCATAGGGATAGGTATTGGCAAACGAGCCCAGATAACGAACGGGGCAAGCTGAAACATCCAGGCCCAGCTCCTCCTGCAACTCGCGAACGAGGGCAGCTTCCAGCGACTCGCCGGGATCGACAAATCCGCCCGGCAGATCCAGCAGCCCCTTGCCAGGGTTGCGAGCCCTCACTGCAACCAGCACTTCATCTTGCCAACACAGGGCGACCATCACGGCCGCAGCCACATTCTGAAAGAAGTGGAAGCCACAGTCACAACGGAACTCCTTGTTGCTCTTGGCAAGCAGGCTCTCTTTACCGCATCGGGGGCAAAACATGGAACGTCTCCATTTGGATAAAACCCTATTGTACGCTCCAGATAGGGCTGTATGAACAACATGGCAAGGTTCAGGTGGAGAGGGGGGAAGAAGGGAATAACAGAGGTTAGAGCTGGCCAAAATACAAACAAAACGTTGAATTTCACGCAATAAAAAACCCCGCTCAGTGAGCGGGGTTTTCGTGTTGGGTGCCTGGCAGTGTCCTACTCTCGCATGGCGAATGCCACACTACCATCGGCGCTACCGCGTTTCACTTCTGAGTTCGGCATGGGATCAGGTGGTTCCACGGCGCTATGGCCGCCAGGCAAATTCTTAATCCAGAAAGCTGACGTGAATAACGATGTTGCTCATGGCTAGTCGCTATCACTGAATTCGTAGTTCGTTCATTCGCTACAAGGCCAGAAACACTTCTTGGGTGTTGTATGGTTAAG